>JAPZTS010000006.1 GCA_027533185.1 Leptospira sp.
GAACAGATATACCGGAACTTTCGGAAGTGATCACATACAATGTCGCGGGCGATGTTGACGCGAATCTTCCGACAGGTCTGAATACCAACGCAAAGACATCTAGGCAAATTATCTTAGATGACAAAGCCTATAAGTTCTAACTCTGCATTCTATCGAGTCTAGGAATCGAAAGAAAAAGGTCGGTTTAACCCGACCTTTTTCCGTTATATTAAATTTTTTGGTCGCCTAAACAGAATTATTAAGAATTATATCCATTATATAAGATTTAAAGGACAATATAATGAACAAAATACTATCCGTTTGCCTAATATTTTTTACATTGAGCCAGTTTGAGCTTTTCCCGTCTGGAGGAGTGAGTGGAGGGGGCGTAGTCAACATTCCACAGGGGAAGGACAGAGAGAAATACCATTTAGGTAAGGCAGTCTTTCAGAAGGAATTGGACTTCAAAGAAACGATCCCACCTTCGCAAATTAAGGAGAATGAGGATCGATTGGAATTTTTGCAGGGTAGCCTTCCGAATACAGAGAAGAGACGAACCGACTTAACAGAGTTAAGTGGAAAAATAACAAAAGAACAACTGGAAGCTCTTGAATACTTCCTATCCGTTCGATTCAACATCAAAATTGATAAAAAAGAAAAACAATGAAACAGAAAAATGTATTATTATTTTTGCCTATCTTATTTTCCCTTTTTCCTGTATTAGAAAAAGGATTAATGGGACAACAAGCATGGGCGCCTTATGAACGTCAGCTGTGGGTCAGGCCATTTGCAACACATTCTGAATACAACAGTGCTTTCTTAGCATCCGAAAAAGCCAAGTATGATGATAACGTAAGAATTACTACTGGTAACCTTGCACTGGAGTATGGTATTACAGATAGACTTACTTTTGACATCACTTTAGGTTTTGGAAAGTTAGGCAGACATAAAATTTTTGATCGGTATTTGGGTTTATTCCAAACCCCTGAAGCTCCCGACAAGTATGGTTTCTTAGATACTAGAGCTGGGCTACGCTATAAGATTTTAGATGAATTTGATTCCAAATACAAATGGGTTCCTACCATTTCTATACGCGCAGGAGGAATCAAAAAAGGAGATTACGATCGCAACCCACAATCACTAGGAGATGGGGCAAGCGGTGGTGAAGTCAATTTGTACTTTGCAAAAGATTTCAATTTTTTTGGATTCGGAACTCTAGGAGATATAGGATACCGAAAGAGAGAAAAACCTGTACCAGACGATATTATCTACTACGGAGCAATTTACAAAAAACTATTTGAATCTTGGTTCCTTACGTTTGGTGGTCGTGGCCAGATTGGCCAAGGAGGATATGCATTTGCCGATCCGAGACAGGCGCCTCCCTACAATTATATCACCTATCCCGAAGTTACGATCAACGGAATAAATCCTTACGATGTATATGTGAGGGACTATAGACCTCCCTGGGGGAGAAAAGAAACCTTTCACAACGCGGAAGTGGCACTGAGTTATATGGACAGTTTTGGCAACTTTTACTCAATTTTTTATTCGGAAACTTATTCTGGATTTAATACTGCGAGACTTCATACGATTGGTTTTTCTGCAAATTTTCCTTATAATCTTTAATGTGTGCTAAACGAAGGTAAAAATATGAAAAATCTTAGAATTACATTTAACAAATTTTGGTTATATACTTTTTTCACAACAGGCTTGCTCTTCTCCTGCAAAGGGGCAGGCGAATATCAATTTGTGCCTCCATTTGCAAAATTTGACATCACACCTTTTTTGGTAGTCACAAATTCTGCAGAGTCGCTCGCATTTGAATCCAATGAGAACTACAATGATAATTTGTTTGGTCTTATCTCACCTTCTACAATTTCGAGGTGGAGCTTTAATTGGCAAAACCAAAAGCCTTCAGGGGTAAATGGTAACTTGGTAATCATCCAGCTGACCAATAGTGCTCCAAGTGGGGACTTTATAAATCATAACGGTAGAGATGTTTTTACATATTTAATACAATCTCCAGATTCTGTTTTCAATGATTCGAGAGATGACAACGTTCTTTTGTTGAATCAAGTTGTAACTACGGGTCAAAAAATAGATAACTTTTTAGCGGTTTATGCGATTGATCCGCTAAGTGATTTTGTTTTGTTTGCCCCAGATTCCTCTTCCCCAGCAAACCTTGCATCGGCAACTAAAGCATATTATACTCTCAGATATTGGGGTTTCCCAAAAGAGAGAGTTGGACTTTTAAATGGATCCGTCCAACACTACGGTAAAAATGGTTTGAACAGTTTTTTTACCTTAAACTCACCTTCTGCTAGGACTTCGGGACGTTCCAACACAACCCGACGCTTATTAACAGACAATACAATCCTCCAAATAACGTTAGGAGATATTTTCCACATTTTGAGAGGAGGAAATTCTCAAGTGGAAGAGCCTTCTAGTTTACCTACCTTAGGTGCATTCTTTTTGGATGGAAGATCGGCTACTTCGTTCAATGGAACGCAATCTTCTACAAATAGTTCGTCACTGCACCAAACCTGCACTACTCAGTTAGGTGGAAGTTGTAGGGTTAACCATGAGGGAACAATAAAAGGTTCTTCCAATTTAGACAATACGAGTCTCTACAACAGTACGTCACTTAGCTTTCACTCAAAGGCAACGCTTAGGTCCCTTTTGAATGCCCTTCCGTATTCGGATGGAAAAGTGATCATCAACTTCCATAGAGATGGAGTTACTGGCAGTATAAACCAATTTATCACGCAAAACGTATTAGGTAAACCCAGTCGTTTGTATGAGGGAGGATTTGTACAATGGGGAGCGCTTGGCCTAAGGGATCCGCAGGCTTTAACGCAACCTGCTGCTCTTTGGAGAACAGATCTCAGCAATTTTACAGACAATCTAACAACTAATGTAACTGCAAATGTTGCGAACTTTGGTTTCACAACTGTGCGTCAGTTCACACGGAATACAAATGGTATTCGGAAAACAGATAAAGAATACATTCGTTCTTCCCTAAAGAGTCAATCAACAGGTGGTGGGGGAGGTGGTGCCTCTGGTCCTTCGGGAGGAGGGGGAAATGCTTGTGGGGGTTAGATAGTTAATAATTATTAAAACTCATGACCTTGGTTTGGTTGAAAGTGAGCTCGATCCTTTTGATGGTCATTTTTATAGGGAACTGTAAGAATGATTTTTTGGATTCACATTGGAAGTCTCCAATACCATACCAGGGTTCTCCACCAAACAGCTTTTCATCACTCGAAAAAGAGCTTAACCCTTCAGACTGTGGAAAATGCCATTCCAAACAATTTCAGGAGTGGAGCACTTCCTTTCACAGTAGAACTGTGAGTGATGGATTTTTGTGGCAATTGGAGACAATGCCTTTCGAAAAAAGGAAAACATGTTATAGTTGCCATGGTCCTCTGTCAGAGTCTTTCGACACTTTGGAATCCTTCTTAGATGGGAATGGTATTTTAAAAGAGGAAACTGACCAACACATGAGACCAAAGTTCGAAAGTTTTTCAAAAGGTCTTGAGAATCCGGGTCTCATATGCGCAAGCTGTCATGTTCGGGAACATACAAGGTATGGTCCTCCTCCTTCTACGATTACTTCCACAAAGCCGGGTTCAAATAAACCAGATTCAGATTTCTATTTGAATTCACCCCTACCACACAATGGATTTATCCCTAAAAAGGAATTTGAAAATTCTCAATTTTGTAAAAACTGCCACCAAAGTAAACCAACAGGTGTACTTTTGAATGGAAAACAACTTATGGAAACTTACTCAGAGTGGGAACAATCGGATTTTGCACAAAAAAAGATTTCTTGTCAAAGTTGCCATATGGAAAGCCGTTCTCATACTTGGAAAGGAATCCATGACAAAGAATTTGTTCGGAATGCCCTAGATGTCCAATTTTCATTTAAAAAACAGAAATCGACCATAGAAGTTATCGGTTCCATTGAATCAAGGAAGATTGGACATTCTTTCCCGACGTATACTATACCTCAAATCCATTTGGAGTTATTTGTTATTCAAAATGGAAAAAAAATCTCCATTAAACAAGCATCAATCGGAAGATTGGTAGATTCAAACCTAACGCAAGAATATTATGATACTAGATTAAAGCCTGGAGAAAAACTGGTTCTGATCTCTGAATTTCCATTACCAAATTCGGGAGAGTTAACTTTAGGATTTCAAGTGGATGTAGACCCAGACGAACTCTACGTACGAACATTTGAAGAAAATTTAATAGATCAGAAAGAACTTTCCAGTGCAGCAAGAAGGAGTCTTAGATCGGCGATTCGAGAAAAAAAATCTTCCAAATACAATCTCTTTACTTCCCTAAAGCCTGTTCCACTTCTTTAAGAATATCGTCAATATGTTCAAGACCAACAGAAATTCGAATCAAACCAGGTTTGATTCCTACTGCTAACCTTTCATCCTCAGTAAGTTTAGAATGAGTGGTTGAGGTTGGATGTGTGACCGTCGTTCTCGTATCGCCTAAGTTAGCTGTTAGTGAAAACCAAGTAAGAGCATTTAGAAAACTTTGAGCTTTTGCTAGACCACCTTTGATTACAAAAGAAACAATCCCGCCACCAAGTGACATCTGCTTTTTAGCAATTTTTAGACTAGGATTAGAAGGTAAAAAAGGATACTTAACTTCTTCTACAAAGCTTGATTTCTCTAAAAATTCTGCAAGTTTCAACGCGTTTTCTGAGTGTTTTTCCATTCGAATGGCTAGAGTCTCTAAACTCTTTGATATAATCCAAGCATTCATAGGGGAGAGTGCTGGACCCGTATTCCTTGCCATGTATCGGATTGGCTGAATGAACTCTTTTTTACCAAGGATCATTCCCGCAATCACTCGACCTTGTCCATCCAGGTACTTAGTCGCAGAGTGAATTACTATATCGGCACCAAATTCACTTGGTCTTTGAATATAAGGCGTACAAAAACAATTGTCTACAATGAGAATAAGATTATTCTTTTTACAGAGATTGCCCAACCATTCTAAGTCGACAATCTCCAAACCTGGGTTTGATGGTGTTTCAATATAAACGATCTTAGTGTTTGATAAAATTTTCGATTCCCAGGTGTCTGGTTTGTCAATATCAACATACGTTGTCGTTACACCAAAACGAGGTAGAATATTCGCAAAAATCTGATGTGTTGAACCAAAAATGGCTCTCGCGGATAAAATATGATCTCCCGATTTCACCAAACCAAAGATAGCTGTGAAAACTGCGCTCATTCCTGACGCTGTTGCAATCCCATCTTCAGTTTTTTCTAAGATACAAAGCTTTTCAATGAGTTCTGATGTATTTGGGTTTGAAAAACGAGTATATTGATTTCCTGCTACTTCCTCTGCAAAAAGCGCTCTTGCATGTTCGGCATCATCAAAAACAAAACTAGATGTTAAAAAAACGGGTGCTGAGTGTTCTCGTTCATTGGTTCGGGTGATTTGTGTTCGGATCGCATCTGTTTCAAACTGTCGGGACATACTATGACCAAACTCAGGCTAGAATCGACAAATTCATCAATTTTTTTGGAAAGATTCTGCAATGATGATCAAATTAGACTAATATAACGGATAAACCCCTAGGAATCGGCAATTTTTCCATCAACTAAATGGATCCGCCGTTTTGCAGCGGCAGCGTAATCTGGATCATGGGTAACAAAGACTACCGTGGTCTTTTCCTCCATATTGATTTTTTGAAAGATTTGCATCACCTTATCTCCGTTAATAGAATCCAAATTGCCTGTGGGTTCGTCTGCAAAAAGATATTTGGGTTTTTGTATCAATGCTCTTGCAATTGCAATCCTCTGTCCTTCACCTCCAGACATTTGACTTGGGAGTTTGCCTTTACAATGGAGGACAGAAAAACTTTCTAAAAGATGTAAGGCGTAAGCTTCATTTTCTTTGTGCAAACCATTCTTTCTTGTCGGCATAGTTACATTCTCTAATCCTGTCAGCTCAGGCAGAAGATAATGAGACTGGAAAACAAAACCAACACTCAAATTTCTAAGTTTGTGTATTGCTTCACTATCCAATTGATGGATATTGATATCTCCGTAAAAAATTTGTCCACTAGTTGGATAGTCCAACCCGCTTAATATATATAAGAGGGTTGACTTGCCAGATCCTGACTTTCCTGTAAGTGCAACAAATCCTCCTTCCTCAATTTCCAAATCAATTCCTTTTAAAATTTTCTGGGGTGGATCGCCAAAGGATTTTTGTATAGAGATAGATTTTATTTTTCCAAATCCATCCATATACTACGTTGCACCTCGAATGATATCGACTGGTGAAAGTGAGCTTGCTGTTTTTGCGGGAATAAAACTAGCAATGCAAGCACTTACAACAGATATGAGAAATCCACGAACGTATATCCATAGATCCCATGAAATTTGCATAGTCCTAACTACGGATTTAAAATTTGTATCTTTCGAAGAACCGAGGGGTAATCCATCAATATAATAACAACCTAAAGCACCAAAGGCGATTCCTAAAAAGGCACCGAATATTCCGAGAATCAAACCTTGGAACAAAAATAATTTAATTGTATCAAATTCAGTAAATCCTATCGAACGAAGGATTGCAATTTC
Source organism: Leptospira sp. (assembly GCA_027533185.1). Taxonomy (GTDB): domain Bacteria; phylum Spirochaetota; class Leptospiria; order Leptospirales; family Leptospiraceae; genus Leptospira_A. The sequence goes on from JAPZTS010000006.1 coordinate 6,591, forward strand.
TTTCTTTTTTTGAATGACTACCATATTAAGTATATTGTAAATCCCAAATGAAACAACTAAAACAATAGTTAGTGTAGTCGTATTTCTAACAATATCCTGAGTTTTAAATACAGAAAGAATACTTTCATTTGCTTCATCCCAACTTTCGACTTTATCTTTACTAAAGTATGCCCATTCGTTTGCAATCTCCTTAGCATCACGAATATTTTTTATTTTCACTATTATCTGCGAAACTTCACCGCTAGAATTTGTCACATTCTGTACTGTTGAGATTGACGAATAAACAATTATATCATCCACCATTCTATTCCCAGTTCGAAGAGTACCAATTATTTTTACGGGGACTAGTTCCCTACCAGGAATAAAAATGGAAATAGAATCTCCGACCTTCGTTCCTAATTTTGAAATTAAACCCTCACCCAAAATAACCAATGCCCCTCCTTTTGAGAGGTCAGAAACTTTAGCATCAAAAATATAATTGCCAATGTTTGTAACGTTGGGTTGTTTAGCAGGATTGATTCCAACAAGTCTTATTGGTGCGGTAGTCTTACCATTTACAAAAATAACTTCACGAGTAAGTTGTTCAGCATAATCTACTACACGAGGATCGTTCGATAACTTTTCCATCCACCCGTGAACATTAGTTAAACGTGTATTATCTGTTCGACCAGACGGAGGCGAGAGCCATTTTACGGTCTTCTCTGAAAAAAATATATCTTCGAAGTTAGCCTCTGTTATGATTTCATCCTTTGGTGAAATTTTGATTTGCCCATCAGAATTAACGAGTTGATCTGTCATTACAACTTGGAAACCCAACATAATTCCCGAAAACATTATGTAACCAGCGGTTCCCAACAGAAATCCAAGAAGAGTAAGAATGGATTGTTGGGGTCTAGCTAAAATTTGACGGATTGCTAAAAAGTACATTCTAATTCTTTAATAGAACTTCATCGCCAGGTAAAAGATCACCATTAAGTAGTTCGCCATATTCAGAATTAATAGCACCAATCTTTACTTCAATTTTATCTTTTTTACCATCTCTAAGTCTTATTACCTTTCCCCGGTTTACTGCAACCAAGGGAACTAAAATCACATTTTCTTTTTCCGAAACTTGGATCGCTACATCAGTTGTCATATCAGGAAGTATTCCATCTGGTAGATTTTTTGGTTCAATTCGTACGAGAAATTGGCCATTCGAAGGATACACTCTTTCCACCTCGGCTTCGTAAACATTTGTACGCATTGATTCAAAACTCAACTGAACTTTTTGACCCCTTTTAACGCGGATAGCGGATTCCTGATCTAAAGAAACAGATATGTAAACTGATTTAAGATTTTGGATTTCAAGTATTGGAATACCTGGCATAGTTGTTTCATTCTTAAATACGGTCAATTTTGTCACCGTACCCTGAATAGGCGAAGAAAATACAATTCCTGAATCATTTTGTAACAGCTTCTGACCCTTTACGACAGACTGTCCTTCTTCCACCCAAATTTCGCGAATAGATGAAGTTATACCAAATTTCAAATTAAATGTTTCGTATGACTTAACTCGCCCTAAAGCATAAACAGCTTCGACAAGTGGCCCCTGTGTAACCGAAAGTTTTGAATTACCACTCTTTCCAAAAGAGTAAAAAATTAGAATTAGAATGATTATAAGACCGATAGAGATAAGGATTTTTTTCTTTAGATCCATTACCTCACACTAAGTCCAGAACTGATTTTTGGTAAAGACTTATTTACTGAAGGCAAAGTTCAAACTGGAACTCACCCTCTTTTTCCTTTGATGGAAAGTAAACAACGGGTTTTATGTCGAGAAATTGGCCTCGAATCATTGTTTCGTATAATTTTTTCTCTTTGAGACGTCCTTTTAAATAGTTATCCGTTACAATTCGTCCGTCTTCTTCCAAAATCCCTTCAAAGTTTTTTCCTATCGTTGTTTCTGCATACTTTGTATGGAGATTGGAACCAAAATGAATGAGATCCCAAACACGCCTCTTTTTCTCATCACCAGGGATCGGATCACCGAAACTCTCTGCACTCGTTCCTTTACGAACCGAATAGGGAAATACATGCAGTTTGGCAAAACCAAGTTCGCTGATTAAATCTTTAGTCTCCTGCAGATGGGTCTCTGTTTCTGTTGGGAAACCTACAATAACATCAGTTCCCAAAAAAATATTGGGGATCTTTTCTTTTACAAGTTCAATCCGTTTTCGAAAGCTATCTGGATGATAGGTTCTCCTCATATCTTTGAGCACATCCCGACTCCCGCTTTGAATCGGAACATGAAGAAATTTACAAAACCGAGGGTGACTCATCAGATCTACGAGACCATGGCTTACATCTGGTGGCTCAATAGAAGAAAGTCGTAACCTAGAATATTCTAATATTTTTAAAACATCTTCAAGCAGATTTAAAAAACCCTTTTCCCCATTTTCAAGTCGATACCAGCCTAGATTGACTCCTGTGAGTTGTATTTCTCCAACACCATTATCTTGTAAATAACGTACTTGGTCTAAAACATCATTATAGTCTCGACTAACACCTTGTCCACGTGCGCTTGGAATTTTACAATAAGAACATTTGCGATTGCAACCATCTTGGATTTTTAAATAAGCGCGTGTGTGACCCTCAGGCAAAACATCTGAATAAGAAAATCGATTATTTGGTTTTTGATTCTGAATTTCCCGCCCTTCATAGTCTGATAGAATCTTATAAGGTAGGGAACTTTTTTCCGAATTCCCGAATACTCCATAAACACCTGGGATGTTCAAGAGTATTTCTTTGTCTGTTTCCGCATAACATCCAGTTACATAGACTTTCGCACCAGGATTTGATCGAATTGCATTGCGTATAATATTTCGATTTTTGACATCCGCTTTATTAGTTACCGTACAAGTATTAACAACAATATAATCCGCAGATTCATTCGTATTTACAAGACTGAAACCCTTTTCTTTTAGTACTGAGTAGATACCATCCGTTTCAAAAAAATTGAGCCGGCATCCAAGAGTATGAAACTTAACTTTCACAGCGTAGCGAGTTCTTGGATCCTTTTTTTATTTTCTTGAATGGATGGATTTTCTTTTGCTAATGAAACAGCCTTATCAACACAATCCTTTGCTTCCGATAGATAAGAGTTTGCCTGAGTCTTTTTCCCAAGTTTTTTGTTTGTACGATATAGAGCCTCTTGCACTAAAGCAAGATTGTTCCAAACTTCTGGAGAATTTCCGTTCAAGGAAGAAGCCCATCTTAAACTAACATCCGCTTTGTCATAGTTCTTCAGATTGTAATAGATTTTCCCTTCCAATTCCAACATACGAAAATCATTGGGGCTACCAGCCTTAGCTTTTTCGATTTGAGAAAGTGCTGTTTTTGAGGCACCTCGTTCACTCAGAGCCAATGCATAATAGTAACGGATTTCGGGATTGGTGGGATACATCGGAATGACTCTCTCAGAGAGTTCAATAGCAGGTTTCCACTTTTTAAACTTAGTTAGGATTCCCAGTGATTGCAAAAGTAAATCTTCATCATCTGGTTTCCGTTTGCGAGCCTCTAACATATTCTTATAAGCGTTGTCAAAATCATTGAGTTTATTATAATTCAACGCAAGCAATGCGTAAAATTCATAGGAGGATTTACCTTCAGCTAACAAGGATTTGAGTAATTCTATGGACTTGTTGTAGTTTTTAACTTTATATTCGTCTACCGCGGAAAAATAGGTAGATCCACCTTCCGTGGTTTGTCCAAGTATCGGTGAAGATACAAGACAGCTTAAAAAGAAGGCAAAGTAGCCAGAGTATATAATTTGTTTCATAGATCTTGGGGAACCGTAATGGAGTTCAAATTGACCGAATCAATCCGTGAATGGTAGGGTTCGATGGGGTCTAGGTATACGAAAACGCTTCCCCCTTGGGAAAGCAAGTAATGTTCAATATGTTCCTCCGTGAGTATTTCCTCACCATCCACAAAAAGGATAGGAACGTCACCCGGTCCCAAATGCATATGATAGTCTCTACCTGGCAAAAAATCGACTACGTTCAAATAGCCAAAACCATAGTAAAGACCTTGTTGGAAGTAGTATTTGTATTTCACCTTTACTTCAGGCAAAATCAAATTGGGGCGAATTACCCCAAGTTCAATGCGCTCAATGGTAGCAATCGTTCGAATTTTACGGAGCTGGAACCAGATTTTACGAATAAAAAAATAGGAAAATAGAAAGACAAGGGGGATTAAGATTGCCACTTAAGTCCCCCTACTCCTTATACGAGCGCTAAGTCTTTTTCTGGTTCACTTGCAGAAGACCCACCATCACCCTTGGGAGGTTCTTTGTAATCTTCCCAGGATGACTCAGAATAGACGAGTTTTCCCTCAGCTAGGTCGACTAGGATCTTTGTCGGAGAATCATAAACTCCTTTCAAAGACTGCACTGCCATATAGTCTTCTAACTCTCTTTGGAACACCCGTCGAAGTGGTCTCGCACCATAATTCTGGTCGTATCCGATGGTTGCGAAATGTTCCTTTGCAGCAGTTGTGAGACTCACTAAGACCTTTTTCTCAGTTAGGCGTTTGTTGAAATCCTTTAACATGATATCCACGATCTTTACGATCTCTTCTTTTTTGAGTGGAGCAAAGTAAACGATTTCATCTACTCTGTTCAGGAATTCAGGATTAAAATGTTTTTTCAACTGTTCCCGAGCTTGGTCCGCCTTGTAGGACTCTCTTTCGTCCGCAAAGTCCTCAAAACCAAGCCTTCCGCCTTTCGAAATTTCTTTCGCAGCAATATTGGAAGTCATGATAATGATCGTATCTCGGAAATTCACCTTTCTGCCTTTGGTGTCGGTGAGATTCCCCTCTTCCATGATTTGCAGGAGGATGTTAAATAGATCATGGTGTGCCTTTTCGATTTCATCTAGTAGAACCAAACTGTAAGGTTTTCTACGTACAAACTCTGTTAACTGTCCACCATCATCATAGCCGACATAACCGGGAGGTGCTCCGATTAGTCTGGAAACAGCATGTGGTTCCATATACTCGGACATATCTATCCGTAGCATAGCATCCTCAGAACCAAATAGCTGTTCAGCGAGTGCTTTTGCAAGTTCCGTTTTACCAACTCCGGTAGGTCCAAGAAAAATAAAAGAACCGGTTGGCCTTTTTTCACTCTTAAGTCCTGTTCGGGATCTACGTACTGCCTTCGCCACTTTTTCAATGGCGTCAGTCTGGCCAACGATCCTAGATTTGATATCTCCCTCGAGGTTCAATAGTTTTTGATTTTCGGTTTGTTCCATCTTACGAAGAGGAATTCCCGTCCATAAACTCACAACAGAGAGGATATCTTCTTCTTCAATGGAGACGGCATATCCATCCATACGTTCTTGCCACTGTTTGATTTTATCTTCCAAAGCCTGTTTTTTGCGGTTCACTTCATCACGAACTGCCGCCGCCTTTTCATACTCTTGGCTTCTTACCAAATCTTCTTTTTTGACAGAAAGTGTCTTAATCTCTTCTTCGATTTCTTTGATTTCGTTTGGTCTTTGGCAATTAGCCAAACGAGCCTTAGCTCCCGCTTCATCTATGATGTCGATTGCCTTGTCCGGTAAAAATCGATCATTGATATAACGGTGAGAAAGTTTAACTGCTTGTTCGAGAGCTTTTGCCGAATAACGAACCTTATGGTGGGCTTCATATGCTTTTTTTAGCCCATCAAGAATCAGGATTGCATCATCCACATTCGGCTCTGCTACCTTGACCATCTGGAATCGTCTCTCAAGTGCGCTATCTTTTTCAATGTACTTTCGGTATTCGTTGTTTGTTGTAGCACCGATACACTGTAATTCTCCACGAGCAAGTGCAGGCTTTAAGATATTGGCTGCATCAACAGCGCCTTCCGCAGCACCAGCACCTATCAACGTATGAAGTTCATCAATAAAGATGATGATATTCTGGGAAGACACAATCTCTTTCATAATTTTTTTGAGACGTTCTTCGAATTCACCACGGTATTTGGTTCCTGCAATTAGACTTGCAAGATCTAAAGATAATACGCGTTTGTCGAAAAGTAAATCAGGAACCAATTTGTCTATGACTGCTTGGGCAAGACCCTCAACAATTGCAGTTTTACCAACACCAGATTCGCCAACTAAAACTGGATTGTTCTTGGTTTTTCTAGAAAGGATCTGTATCACCCTTTCAATTTCTTTGGATCGTCCAATCACTGGATCCAATTTTTTCTCACGAGCAAGTTGGGTAAGATCCCTGGCAAACTCATCCAAAATGGGTGTTTTGCTCTTTTCTTGTCTGGGTTGCGCTTGGGCAGTGGAGCTTTGGGTCTGTCCTTGTGTTCCACTTCCACCAACGGAACTTGCAGGCGGTGCTCCGAGAAGTCTCAGAATTTCCGATTTGATTACATTGTAGTTTACGCTGAAAGAACTGAGGGATCCGCCTGCTATGTTATTATTATCTCGTAAGAGGGCAAGAAGGATGTGCTCTGTACCAACATAGTTGTGTTTGAGTCGTTTTGCCTCTTCCTTAGACACTTCAATCATTTTTTGGTATTTGTCTTGGCCTTGGGAAACATCGAGTAATAAAGCTCCTGAACCTTCTCGGGTCCGCTTTTCGACTTCTTTTCTGAGCTCATTCAAATTGATATTCAGATTGGTCAGGATTTTAATCGCGACAGAGTCCTCTTCCCGAAGAAGACCAAGTAAAATATGTTCCGGACCAATAAAGTCGGAACCCAAACGTTTTGCCTCATCTTGGGCGATTTCGTTGATGACTCTTTTTGCTCTTTTGGTGAATTCCAACATGCGCACCCTGCCTTTATAAACTTAGACGAACGTCCTTGTCCCTATCTAAACCGTACTCGTTTTTGGAAGCGTGAGTAAACTAAGAATTTTGAAAAACTCACGTTTTTGAACGGCACCAACGTTCTTAACGGAAATTTTTGTGAGAACTCCTAGTGACTTTGCACCTCCCCCAATGGTTGTACCATCGGATAGCAGAGCAAATTCTATACCAAAATCAGATAGTTTTGACAATTTTGTCAAAATGGTTGCCTGTGCGTTCCCGTGTAATCTCAAAATGACGGAGAGTCGATCTCCCCTCCCCCAATTCGTGGGACAAGAATTGATCCACCCAATTTTTGGTTTGTAGGCCCAAAGGTCCTTGGAAGATAAAAGAGACAGTCCTTCCGGATTTAGATTTTGAATCCTGGTTTGGAGCTCCCACAGGCAACTGTCAAAATTTGTGATAGCTTGTTCCGAAAAGGAATCATAGATCCATTCCATCCTTAAATGATCTTCTGATTCCGAATAGGTTCGAAAGGTTTCTCTCCCAAAAGAGAAAATCGCTGTTCCACTGTTTTTTGTAACATCGGTTTTATTAAAGATTTTTTGAATCGCAGGGAGTTGGGAGTCGTAAAAGGGAAAAAAGCCAGATTTTAGATTTCGAGAAATTCTGTATCGCAAGCTCACAACTTCAAAATCCTTGGCCTGGGTCAAAGACCTTAAATTTTCATAAAAGAAATTCGGAATCTTTTTAAATGTAATTGGATAGGTTTGTTTTTTTTGAAAGAGCCAGCTTTGAACCAAGGGGACACAGTGCACGCAGCCACATTTTCCATGTTTTAAGAATGTGGAGAATTTTAAACCACAATGCCCACAAAAATCCATCAGTTCACTGGTGTTAGCTTTCCAGATTCAATCCGATTTCGTTTGTGAGCCATGGAAGCAAGTTCCATATCATGTGTCACAAGGATCAAAGAAAATTTGAACTCAGATTGTAAGTCTTTTATCAGATCCATTAAATGTCTGGAATTTTCACGGTCTAAGTTTCCAGTGGGTTCGTCCGCAAGAATCAATTGTTTTTTGCCAACAAGTGCTCTCGCAACACCAACTCTCGCACTTTCCCCGCCGGATAATTGAGATGGAAAACTTTCTAGTCTTTCCCCAAGACCGACAAGACCGAGAATCTCCTTCGCACTCTCCCTGGCCAAAGCAGGATTCATTTTACTAATCAAAAGAGGCATCATCACATTTTCGATGGCTGTAAAATCTGGCAACAGAAGGTGTTGTTGGAAGATAAAAGAAATTCTTTCAGCTCGAAACACCTCTCTTTGCCTTTCATTTAAATTTCCAAGAGATACCCCACACACCTCCACCGAACCTTCGTCAAACGAGTCCATAGCCCCCAAGATATTTAGGAGAGTAGATTTACCAACACCAGAAGCACCTTCCACAGAAACGATATCTCCTTGTTTGACTTCAAAGTTTAGTCCCGAGATGATATTGTATTTTTTATCAACGACTTGGTAGTACTTGTGTAGGTTTCGAACCGATACGGTTGTTAATAATTCAGTATTAGTCATTTCGAATGGTATCCACTGGGTTTAGATTTGCTGCCATACGTGCAGGGAAATACCCGGCAAGGCCTGAAAGAATGGTGGCAGCGGTTGTCACCATAAAGATGAAAGAAATATCGATATCAACAGGAATATGATCAAAATAATAGATATCCTTTGGGACAAGTTCCACAGGATCCCAGTCTCCTGGTCTCAAAGTAGATCCGACCCCGTTGATAATTTCGGAAATGATATTGATGATCACTTCCAATTTGTTGGCGATAAAAATTCCAATCACACCACCAACGACTGATGCGAGAATACCGACGATCATCGCATTTAAGGTAAAAATCAACAAAATATCGTTAGACGCAAGGCCAAGAGCTTTTAAGGTTCCGATAGACTTTCGTTTGGCGCGGACAAGTGAGTGAACTGTGGCAACCATTCCCAGAGCAGCAAGAACTATAAAAAGGAAGACGATGATGGAGATGATCGTCTTTTCCAGTTTCAGTGCTGCTAAAAAATTTTCCTGTTCTTCCGCGATGGTTCTAACAGACCAAGAAGAATTATTCTGAATACTAGGGTTCCAATTTTCCTCATTCAACCTGGACAAGATCCTATTTTTTGTAAGTTTGAGATCATCTAGACTTTTTACCTTCACCGCAATCTGGTTCACAGCACCCTTCATTTTTAAAAACTCTTGAGCTTGTGGGAGTGAAAGAAAAACAAATTTAGAATCATAATTATAATAGCCGGTCTTAAAAACGCCCGTTAGACGAAAAGTTTGAACATTTACCTGAACTCCTCTCTCAACTGTAAACCGACCGCCAGGAACTGCCATAGTGATTTCTCGACCCATTCCGTAGCCATAAATAGCACTCATCTCTTTCCCAACCACTACCAGTTTTTTGGTATTGATGTTTTGTATCTCTTCTCGGTTGTATTGTAAAATCCGAGGAAAGTTGGGTAGGCCATTCAACAGGAGTTTTTCCACAGAATCGATGGGTACAGCTCGGATCATAATAGGAGTAAAATTGTTATTACTCTGTATCAGACCATGACTCGTGATATTTCCTTCAATCGAAACAATGGATTCGCCAAGTTTAGGATCGGATTGGAGTTGCTCTATCACTTTGGAATAGTCGTAGATTGCACCAGACCCATAGGAGTTTTCAATCGTAATATGGGGTCCACCCTGCCAAAGGGATTCTTTCACTTGTTTTTGAAACCCATTGAATATGGAAAGAACAACCACAAGCAAACTGACTCCTGTTGCCATCACAATGAAGGAAAGTCGGGACTTGATCGACAGAAATCCCAAAACTCGGGATCCTCGGATATAGCGGATAGTGATTAATGATACAATTCCCATACAAACCTAATCTTTTTGACAGCTTTCTTCCTTAGATGGATACTGTCAAAAAAGAACCATATGCCAGAGACTCCAAATTATTATTCGATTAAGGTCAATATTCGTGACGATGCCAATATGGTTTATACCATGATTTCGGCTCTGGTTGACCCTGTAGAAATTAAAACTCTCAAATATGAGAGTGTGGCGAGTGGTAGTCCTCTTTCCTTGTTGCCCATCCACTGCACATTTCAGGATTTTTACAACCGAATCCAAAGAGTTATTTACAAAGGCGAACAGTTAAAGAATATCACAAAGTCTTTAGGTGAACTTACAAAAACGAAATTTGGTTCAGAAAGTTTTCTGGAAGAACTCCTTCACTACCTAGACCACAATCTAAATGATAGAATTGAGTTTGTTTTCCAAGAAATGCACAACAGAACTGCTGGAAATTCAAATCCAAAACTCGAAATTCATTACGAACTGATAGACTCAAAAGATATAAATAGGACCACAGTTGATGAGGAAGAAATCGCTAAAAAAGAAGCACCTCCTCCCACACCAGTTCCCGAATCGTCTGGCTTTTTAATTCCACCTGACAAACAAATTGTGCAGTTTCGTTTCCAGCTATCTCCTGTAAATGGTATTCCACTCGCGGACCTCAAAGCTGGGGACAATGTATATGTTAGATTGGTGCCTGGGGATAGTACCACGGACGCTATCATATCGAACCTAGAGCTCAAAGAAGAATCTGGGCAAATCAAACAAGTTCCTGCAAAAATTGTAAATATCTCAAACCATAAAACGTTTTCGGAAGTTGTGATCAAACTCAATGAACAGATTTATGGAAAGATCATAGAGGAAGAAAACTCTGTAAAAATCAAAATGACAGATGCAAAAATGGGTAAAGCTGATATTCTAACCTCTGTAGCGAGCCCCAGTGCAAAAACTTCAAAGTCCAATCTTTCGAAAGTCAAACCAGACGAAGAAAGTGCGCATTTACTTCCTTATATCATTATGCTCGTAGCACTTGTGGTAGGAATGATGGCGATATTTGTAATTTTATAAAATTTATGAAAAATATACTTATTAAATTTGCTCCGATTCTTGCTCCCATCTTTGTTTTGTTTTTTGTGTTTCATTCTCTAACAAATGAATATTCTGTAAAATTCGAAGAAACTTATATCGAAACAGGCGAAGACCTACAGCCCACAAAATCCGTTCCAAAAATAAATCGTGAGTCGGGAGTGATTTCTCGGATTACATACTTAGAAGATTTTTTAAAGAACTTAGAAGAAACAAAGGTGACAGTAGATACCGATCTGGAAGAAACAAAAGATGCCATTAGACGTGTGCTAGTTGGACAGAGGATTTACCTCTCTCTACTAGTTTTTTATTTGTTCTTTGCCCTATCCGTTTTATTCACCTATCTTTTTTCCGCATGGTTTTACAAACACCTTGCTTATGTATTTTATCCTGTCTCAATTCTAGTTACGATTCCAAAATTTTTCTACCAAGTTCAAATGATGATAAATGGAGATTTTATCTCCATTGTTTATCTTTTGGTCTTTGTGTTATCCTATATTCTTTCTATTGTTTCCATTCATTTGATCGGAAAGAAGCAACAACTCGAAAATTTTAAAGCACTTCAGTTTTCATCCTCCCTGGAAGAGGAAGGTCGGTCGCCCTCCTCCACTAAGACAGGCAGTTTCTTTTCGCCCATATTCCATTTTTTATTGATTATCCTTATCGGAATCCTAATCGGAAATTTGGTTTACATACCCCTATTTCTACTTCAGAAGCACTACGTAACCGAGTTTAGTTACTTTCTTTTTTCTGTTTTAGCCCTTTTGAGTATCTTTTATATTTTCAATTATAAAAAGGTAGGTGGAGAGGGCAGTTTGAAATCATGGCAAAACATTCTAGTTAGTTTTGCTTATTTACAGTTTCGATTCCTACGCAATAGTTTTGTGGGTTTATTTGGACTCATTTTTGTTGTGTTTTTTGTAACCTTTCTCTTCAGCTTACTTTTGTTCAACATTGATCTAATCCAAACCAATTTGGGTCTTTTCGGAAAGGCTACAGAATTTTAGGCAATAGATCAAATAATTGAACGTAAGATAGGTATTAACATTTACGGATTGTTTGAGTTGCATACGGGCGTCTTTTCACCTTCCGTAACACACCAGATGGAACCATTTGGATAGTATGTAATGCGTTTTAAAAATTCACCAGTATTGGAATAGAGTTCAAATGCTTCCTTTGAACCACTTGGATAGTAATACAACCATTCACCAATTTTTTTGTCATCTAGGTAGGAACCCTTAGATTCGGGTCTAGTATCAGGATAGTATCGAACCCAATCTCCTACACGATTCCCTCCATCATACGATCCCTTTTCATTGACGCGGCCATTTCGAAAGTAACGAATATATGCTCCCGTTTCATTTCCTATATCAATTACGGGAATCCAAAGTTGCCGTTTGCGATTTCCTGGTTGGAAATGGATTTCCATATAAGGCAATCCATCTGAAAAATTCCATACCCACTTGCCTTTTCTTTCACCCATTTGGAATTCACCGAAGGACACAATAGAGCCTGTTAAATAATCAAATCTATCAAACTTTCCATCTAAGATTCCAAACTCATTGGTTTTGGCTTGAGAGACTAATGTACCATTCTCAAACCATTCTTTCATTTCTCCATTTGCTGTTTTACTGTAGACATTTGTTTTTTTGTTATAGCTCGCATCACTTGGTACTGTATTTGGCCTTAACATTTCGCCGTTGCATAGAGACAGAGCATACGATCCAAGAATGACCACAAAAATCATCAAGGTAGCAGGAGTAAGAAATTTTTTAATGTGAGTAGATATGGATATCATCATGCTCTTTAAACTTTTTGAGGATTTCTTTTGAGATTAAAATGCGGTTCACTCGTTTCGACCGAATTGGTGTAAGGTATCGCAAACTAAGTAAAACCAAACCTTCTGGCTCGAGAGATGTATAAACGATGGGAGTCGTTTTTCCCAATCGCACAAGATAGTTTTTTGACATTTCTCTTATCTTTGCATCCACAAGCTCAGGTACGAGGACAAGTTCTTCATTTAGAATTTGGCTACAAATTTTCTCCGCCTTTTCCCAGTTAGATTCTAAAGTCAAAAAAATTCTAAACTCATCCCATACAAAATCCATAGTCTCAGAAACTACAAAATATCGATGCAGAACCACGTTATAATTTGGAAAATGAATGAGGCGGTTGGTGGACTGCTCAAAGCGGGCATCCTGAGCAATTTCTAAAAGGGTAAATTTTAAAAAACCGATATTTACGACATCACCTTTTATGGAATCAATTTCGATTCGGTCTCCCACCTTAAATCCATTAGAGCCCATAATCATAAACCATCCGACCATATTGAGCCAAACTTCCTTAAGAGAAATGACAATACCAGCAGCGGCCAGACCAAGAACCGTCGGTAAAAAAGATAGGCTCGAGAAAAAAACGGGCAAATAGATGATTCCGAATACTAATGTTAGCCCAATTCGAACCATTTTTCTGCGGTTGTATTCGTGGGCTGGATCTGTTGCAGGTTTGATTCGTTCGACTAAGAACAAAACAATTTTATACACCAACATAGCGAATAACACCATGTAGCCAAAAAGGACCATAGTTTCCGCAAAATTTCTGCTAGCTTGACTTAGTAAATTTAATGGATTTAAATCTAAATAGAATTCTCGTAGTTCATTGCCCATAAAAAGCACCTGATTTATGTTCCATCAACGTTTTTAGTATCCGATCTCGTGAAATAGGAACTCCATACTTACTAGCTCCAAAATCGGAAAGCAGTACAAACTTAATTTCCGATCCATCTTTCTTTTTGTCGTGTTCCATATGCTTTAGAATGTTTTCTGGTTTTTCAGAGAGGTCGGTAGGCAACTCCAAAGATTTCATAATCGAAATTGCCTGTAAAAAATAATCCTTAGAAAAATTTAAAATCTCTTTTGAAAGTAGAAGGGCTGTCACGATTCCGATAGCCACTGCTTCACCATGGGAGTATTTTTTGTATTGAGTCAGCGATTCTATAGCATGACCCGTAGTGTGACCGAGGTTCAAAATTGCACGAATCCCACCTTCCTTTTCATCCTGAGAAACAACTTCCGATTTTATCTGAACAGAACCGTCAATTGCGTCCAAAAGAAGATCGGAACCGGGTAGGTATTCATTTCGTTTGGACTGGGAAATTTTTTGAAAGTAGTCTCCGCCTTTCAGGAAGCTATGTTTTACAATCTCCGCCAATCCACAACTCCATTCCCTTTCAGGCAAGGTGCGAAGTGTAAAAATGGGTGCATAAACAAATTGAGGTTGGTAAAAAGCTCCCACCATGTTTTTACCAAGATCTACATTGACCGCAACTTTTCCTCCCACAGATGAGTCAACACAAGCAAGTAAGGTTGTTGGAATTTGTACAAAACGTACTCCACGTAAGAAGGTGGCAGCAATAAAACCAACAAAATCACCAATTACTCCACCTCCAAATGCGATGAGTAGAGAATTTCGATCCGCTTCTTCTTTGATGAGTTCGTGGTACACTTTTTTGACACGGTCGATATGTTTATTTTTTTCACCTGGTTTGAGATAGATAAAATGGAAGGGAATACCCAGTTTTTTTAGTTCTTTAACCAAATACTTTTCATAGATCCCCGCAATCTCTCGATTTGTACACACAAAGATCTTGGATATTTTTCCGAGGCTTTGCAGTTTCTCCGGAATCGCAGAAAAATCTTCATGGAGTTCGACTGGATACTCAAACCCTTCTCCAACAATCTTCCGAGTGCGCAAACTCATGTCTCTTTCACCCATTCACTAGAAAGATAACGTATTTGCGTATTTGCTTTTTTGCTAAAAAACTTTTTAATATTGGGGCGAAGGTCCATATCCAAAATCTCTTTGGGTGTAAAATATCCAAATCCAGATATTGCTTTCTCTTTCGGACTCAAAGTAGGTACCAATTCCTTTACTTTGGTTTGGAAAACCAGCTGCACCAAGTGTTTTTTTTTCAAAGGGTCAATAGATTCATTTAAAAGTAAAAATTCGGATTGAACCACTTGTAAGGAGAGTTCCTCTTTAAGTTCCCTTTGTAAAGCCTCTTCTGCCGTTTCTCCAAATTCGATACCACCACCAGGAAGGAGCCAATAGCTGGAATTTTTTTTTGTCTGTTGTACAAGTAGAATCTTTCCTTTTTTATCTTTGATGAGAGCAGCCACACGGACTCGTAAGGATTTATTTCGAAACAAAGATTCCATCATAGTTTTAGAGTTCCCAAGGCAGCTTTTGCAGCATTCTGCTCTGCCTTACGTTTATTTTTTCCCTTCCCTTTGTTTTGGAAATGATTTTCGAGGGAAACTTGGACAAGAAACTCCTTATCATGGTCGGGACCTTCTTCCGTTAAAACAGTGTAAATCGGTATGGTTTTCCACTTCTTTTGACAGTATTCTTGGAGGATTGTTTTGTAGTCCTTTGCCTCTTCGACTTCTTCAAAAATGGAATGCATCTCTTGGAAGTGGGGGATTAAAAAACTACGACAGGACTCAATTCCCTGGTCCAAGAACAATGCTCCTAAGAAGGATTCAAAACAATCTGCTTGGAGGTTTGTATTCTCTTTTGCTTTATTTGCCTCCCCTCTGCCCACAAGTAGGTATTCGGGAAATTTGTATTGCCTCGAAAGCTTAGCAATCACTGGAGTCGAGACAAGTTTGCTTTTGAGTTTTGCCAATTTGCCTTCTGCACCTTTTGGCATACTCGTATAGAGGAACTCTGCTGCAACAAGCCCCAAAATGGAGTCCCCTAAAAATTCCAACCGTTCATTATCACCAAGCCTTCCCAAATCATTTTCATTGGAATAAGAGCGATGAACAAAAGCTAGGTGGAGGAGGACAGGATTTTTAAATTTTGTTTTTGTTATTGATTGTAAAGATTTGAGAGACGATTCCCTTTCGGGAGAGAGTTTTATTTTGGGAATCAAGGTGAAAAAAAATCCGAGTCCCCTTTGCAAGGGACCCGGTTTACGGATTGGGTATTAACCCTTTAGTTTATCGATGAATTTAATTACATCGCCTACAGTCTGGATTTTTTCTGCGTCTTCATCAGAAATTTCCACACCAAACTCTTCTTCAAGAGCCATAACTAACTCCACTGTATCCAAAGAGTCAGCACCGAGATCATTGATGAAATGAGCTTCAGGTGTAACTTCAGACTCATCAACACCAAGTTGTTCAACGATGATTGACTTTATTTTTTCGAAATCTGCCATTTGTTCCTCCAGGCCACTGCAAACAGTGGGGCAAGTGTTAAATCGTTTTCCACCAGGTGCTTATGTACGCCTAGTGTTTTTTTAAAATGAAATTGTCGAATTTTTTGGCAAGCCTATTTACGCAAATTTTCTTTCAGAGATTTGTTTTAATTCTAGAAATCTTCACATAATATATGTTATCCGAATATAAATTAAGGATACTTTACCGTCCTTGTTCAGAATGAACCGTTGAGGTACTTTACCATCAGGTTTGCTCTGTAGATTTCCCCTGATCCTAACCTGCTGTCAGTATATTGAACCAATTTCCATTTCATTATTCCAATTAAGCAGATTTTTATTCTAATATAGCAGATTATCTATTTTCATAACGGAAGCCCGTCCTTTTCCTGGATTTAGAATCATTCTTCGGAGGAGCCCATGAAAATTTGGATCAGCTCATTACTTATATTCGCCTCTCTTTTTAGTTCCAATTGCAAAAAAGAAGCAAAAGACGACAAAGTCCTTCTCGCTGGACTATTGCTCTTTTTGTCCAACCAAATCAAAGTCAATTCTGCAACTGACCTAGTCAATGAGTCGGCAGAGAATTACAATGATAACAACTGGGGTTTGATTACCGGACAAACTCTAAATCGGTTTGTCTCGGATTGGACTGCCAACAAGCCGAGTCATATCACTGGGAATTTAATCATTTTACAGACGGATGCAGCCAATCGTCGAACTGGAGATGGTTGGAATGGTTTTGTGAAGTCTGACCCAGCCAAAGGTGTCTTTGTCTATGCTCTTAACGATTACACACCTGCAGGTCTACCGAGCGGAGGTTTTCGTTTCAACCAAACAAGAGACGCTGGACTTTTCAAAAATTCCGTCCGTTACCAAGCAAATGGGGAATTTGTGGATGATTGGCTGAATACGTTTGCAATCAACCCAACTCGTGACCTTATCGTATTTGCAGCGGGAACTGGCAATGGCACTATTCCTGCGACAGCTGTTGTTGCATCTGGAGCAGGATTGGCAGGCGCTATACAGGATATTACCCGAGGAGTTTACTGGCTACGCTATTGGGGAGTCGATATCAAACATTTGGCAATTCTCAATGGTAATCTAAGAAGTAACTTTGCTCAGATCTACACTGCGCAGACAAGTTCTTCAAAAAGTCCGCTCCCTGCACGAGGAAATTTTAGTGTAAAAAGCATCCGTGTGGACAACACGATCATTACTTCTGGTTTAGAAGATGTGTATGAGGTAGCAAAAAATAACCTAGAGGCCCAAATCCCAGGACTTACCACGAAACAGTTCTTAATTGATGCAAGACCAAGTAGCCAATTCGGTGCAGGCAGAAATGCGGGCGTTGTGGCCAATGGAAGTGCGACTACCTACATTACTACTGGTTGGGACTCAAGCGGTGCCCCCATACAGTGGGGTAATGCTGGGGATGCAAACATCGCAGGGACAGCAGGAAAAACCTTTGTGCCTTTTGAGGGGAATATCAAAGGTGCAGTCACATTCCCTTGGCTTGCTCTCTTTGAAGGATTCACTGACACTGGCACTGTAGCTGACGATGCGGCGGCGGAAGCGGCATTTAACATAGGCTATCGTTACAAGTCTAAGGCAGCCCTTAAAACTATCTTTGCGAATAGGGGATATACTTCCGGAGCAACTGTCGTAAGCCAGTGTCGAACTAATTTTGAAGCACAGGTCAATGGTTTTGCGGCAATCAATATTTTAGGATACCCAACTACTTATTACGATGGCTCTTTAGTTGAGTGGACTTCGTTAGTCGCAGGGCACCCTTCGTCTGCATTGAATCGAGTTCCTACTGACTTCAAATGGAGAACAGACTTGGCTTCGGTTAGTGTATTTGATTACAATCCACAGACAACTACTGCTGGTGCTACTGGCGGCGCAATTGCCAGAGTGAAAGCTGCTGAAGTTGACCCAAATGCCACCACAACAAAACTCTTTATCCAACAAGATAAGGCGTATAAATAACTTCTCTTCCAACATTTTTCCTTCTACCCTGGATGGCTCCCATCCAGGGGATTTCTTTTGAAATTCCCTTGTCTCTTAGCAAAAACAGAATGATCTTGTCCCTATGGCAAGAAACGAAAAAGAAGAAGAGATTCGAATTGGACTCAGGGACGCCCTCACCTTAATCCTCCCTTACTTCCAAAAAAAAACTTGGGAGCAAACCAAATCGGTTGTCTGGATTGTTCTCTACTTAGTTCTCTTCCAACTTTTTGTTCTTCGGATACCCATCCGAGAAGCAGCTGTGATCAGTTTCGGAATCATTGCAGTCATAATGGGTCTTACTTTCTTTTTAGAAGGATTGTTTTTGGGGCTTATGCCACTCGGTGAGATCATCGGCCTTAAACTCCCACAAAAATTAGGGGTCCTCGGAATTATGCTTTTTTCATTCCTTCTTGGTATTGGAGCAACTCTTGCGGAACCCGCCATATCCGTGTTAAAAGCTTGTGGCTCCTCCGTTTTTCCATGGGATGCACCTCTACTTTACTTTCTACTGGGTGAAGGATCCGACTTTCTTTTTCTCTCCATCGCAACAGGTGTCGGCATTGCAGTCTTACTTGGTGTGTTCCGCTTTTTGCGAGGATTTACCCTTTCCAAAATACTTTTCCCAACTATGATTCTTTTGCTTCTTGTTACGATCTATGCCTCCTTCGATGAAAACTTAAAATACATCTCAGGACTTGCTTGGGATTCGGGGGCGGTAACGACGGGTCCAGTAACCGTTCCCCTCGTAGTGGCACTAGGTTTGGGGGTATCAAAGGTTGCGAAAGACAATGAAACGAGTAGTGGATATGGTGTTGTTACTTTGGCTTCGCTTTATCCCATCTTAGCCGTGTTTGTTGTGGGTATCTATTTCAATCCAAAACTTCCAAAGCCGATGAGTGAAAAAGAATTCTCGTCCTACAAAATTTCGAGAAACGAATCAAAACTTCTTTTTGGAACTGAATTCCAAAATCATCCCATTTACAAAAAATACTTTCTTTCAAATAAAAATAATTCAATGGAAATTCAAGACAAGGACCTCGGCTTACAAACAAACTCTGGTTCCAAAATTATAGAAACTACAAACAAAATCCAGGATGGTTTCTTACTTGCAGTTAGAGCTATATTGCCTCTTAGTTTATTTCTATTTCTATTTTTGATTCTTATCCTAAGAGATAAAATTCCCAGTTTTTCAGAGGTTCTACTTGGAATTCTATTCGCAATAGTAGGGCTCACCATTTTCAATTTTGGTATCTTTTTAGGATTAAATAAATTGGGAAACCAAGTTGGGTATAAACTCCCCTCCTCGTTTCGATCGATCGAATTGAATGATTCTACTCGTTATATATATAATTTTAATCCAAAAACTGTACTCAAAGCCGTGAACGAAGATGGGAAAGAAGAAGAATTCTTCTACTTAAAAGAAAGAAAAACCTATACAGCAATTCCCTTCCAAAAAGAAAACTATCAAAAAGAAAAAAACCTATATGAATACACTCCCATTCACGGACCACTTTTTGGAAAGGAAGACAATTTACTTGGATATTTTGTTGTCTTGGTTTTTGCTTTTTTTCTCGGATTTAGTGCGACATTGGCAGAGCCAGCCTTATCCGCTCTCGGAACAACAGTGGAAGGTACAACTGTAGGAACCTTTAAAAAATCTCGGCTGATCCAAACTGTTGCATTAGGTGTAGGTGTCGGAACCCTTCTTGGAATGACTAAGGTAATTTTGGAGATTCCGATGGTTTGGATTATTGTTCCGTCCTATGCAACATTGCTACTACTAACATCTATTAGTAAACCTGAATTTATTGATATTGCATGGGACAGTGCTGGAGTAACTACAGGTCCAATCACAGTCCCTCTTGTGATTGCAATGGGTCTTGGTATTGGAACACAGTTAGGAATCGTGGACGGTTTTGGGATTTTGGCATCCGCTTCGATTTTCCCTATTCTTACGGTCCTTACAATGGGGCTTTGGATTGAAAGATCTAGAAGTCTATCTCTCAAAGAAAACGAGCCGGAACTCAGGCAAATATGAAAAGTGAATCTGTTTTAAGAATTACAGCAATCATCCATAGAGACCTAGTCGACCGAACCTTGTCTGCATTGTCCTTGAATGGTGTACAATATGTTCGTTTGGAAGCAGGTCGGTATCCTATCCTCAAAAAACGAGGCCGATTTTTTTTAGACCTCTACTCAAACCACCCTATCCTTGATACACCTGTTTCCATCCTCGAAATTTTGGTGGATAAACATTCTGAAGATTGGCTCATGAATGTAATAAAAGAGGCAAGTGAGCTGAATTTACCTGGCCATGGTTCTATCTACTCAGAAGAAATCACTCTCATTCATCCGATTTTTTCTGAGTATGTCTATAAACAGGAACAAGCACCGAGAAAAAAAATAAAACCTTTTGGATTCGCTAATCTAACAGGCATATTCTGCATTTTACCAAGAGGGAGCGCCGAAACTATTTCTCGTTCTCTTTTGCAAAATGGAATTGGTGTACCTGCCATTAGTTATGGAACGGGAACGGGAATTCGAGATCGACTCGGGCTACTCCGAATCACAATACCGAAAGAAAAAGAAATCCTGAAGCTCTGTGTACATTCTTCTGATTCAGAGTTCGTTTTAGATTATATTATTGATATCGGAAAATTGGACCTACCTGGACGGGGATTTATTTTTGAATATCCTGTTAAAAGAGGATTACTCAACACCAAACTTAGTCTAGAGGGTCTTAAACAAACTGCAAGTATCGATCAAATTATTTCTGCCCTGGATCACCTACATGGAAATATGGAATGGAGGAAAAAATCAAACCAGTTCCGCCAAAGTGCGAGATTTCGAAATTATTTCGATGGAGTCAATATACACTTAAATTGCAGTGAAGGAACGATAGAATCTGTTTTAGCAATTCTACGAAAAGCTGGCGTTGGTAGTTCGACGATCTCAAAAAATAAAATTCTAGAACTTGCTGAAGAAGGACTCAAAAAAGACCTCCAGTATTCACCTGCGAGAGATTCTGCAGACCTCCTCATTCCCAAATCAAGTTTATCGGAAGTTGTAACTCTTTTGGAGGAGATTCACTTTTATGGAAGAGATTTTGAAGGGATGGTCCAAATTACTGATATACCTCGCGCCTTTTCGTATCAATCGAAACAAAGATGATTCTATCCGTAGATTTCTGTTAGAGAATAACTGTCGGATCTATTCTTTTGGATGTGTAAACGAAAAGGACTTTCTACAAGGATATGTTTGATGGAGAGATTGGTCCAGCTACCCAACTAACCTTTCATAGATTTGCAAAAACACAACTCCTAGCCCACCTATTGTCGCTCCAACAATGGGAACACCCAAAAGACGGATAGAAAAATTGGTTGCATCGAGTCTCTTCTCTAGTGAAGCAAATCGAACGTCCATGGATGTTTGTATGGATTCAAACCGAGCATCCATGGTTGTTTGCATGGACTCAAACCGAGCATCCATAGTTGTTTGCATGGACTCAAACCGAGCATCCATGGTTGTTTGCATGGATTCAAACCGAGCATCCATGGTTGTTTGCATGGACTCAAATCTTTGGATCATTTCCATTCGCATAGACTCAAATCCCGTTCGCATCTCTTGGTGCATCGGAAGAATTTTAGTTTCATGGAAATGGTTCATACCTAGATCTCGTTTCTCTTCCATAGTTTCCACAATCCAGTCTTGGATTTCAACCGCGATTTTCGTATCAATATGTGCTTTTTCTAGAATCTGGTAGAGCTTTGGATGTTTAGCCATGTTATCCTCTCATAGGTAGAGAGGAAAAATAAGGGATTTGGTCCTTGATTTGGTAGAAATTTCAGACCAAAAAACTTAGAAAAAAAATCTCTTCCACCTGAAATTTGGACCATTCAGGTGGAATCAGTGAGATCGAACTCTTAGTGTCCCCCGCCTGGCAAGAAACCACCACCATTGATATCCAACACATGTCCCGTGATAAATGAAGATGCATCGGAAGCCAGGAAGGCAATTCCATTTGCGATATCTTCAGGAAGGCCTGCTCGTTTGAGTGGAATTGCATTTACCATTCCTTGTTTGATGTTTTCTGGTATTGCCTCAGTCATTTCTGTTGCAATAAAACCTGGAGCGATCGCATTACATCTAACTTTTCTGGAAGCAAGCTCTAATGCTACAGCTTTCGTAAACCCAATTACACCTGCTTTGGATGCGGAATAGTTTGTCTGACCTATGTTTCCATTTTCACCAGAAATGGAAGAAAGATTGATGATAGATCCACCATTCTCTTGTTTCATCATCACTTTGATTGCCGCTTGTGTACAAAGATACGTGCCAGTTAAATTTACTGCAATAACAGAGTCCCACTGTTCTTTTTTCATACGCATAAGGAGTGTATCTCGAGTAATACCGGCGTTGTTTACAAGAATATCAACCGATCCAAATTCTTTTTTAGCGGTGTCGATTAACTTTTGTGCATCTTCTTCAACTGAAACGTTTGCAATAACAGCAATCGCCTTGTACCCTTTTGATTTCAATTCTTCTGCTGTTGCATTGGTCGTTTCGGGATTCATATCCGCAACAACGATATTTGCACCAAGCGATGCCAATTTAAGGCATGTTGCCTTTCCGATTCCTCTTGCTCCACCGGTTACGATGGCTGTTTTCCCAGATAAATTGATCATTTTTTGTCCTCTTTTTTCTATGATACCTTACTTCAAATCTTATGATTCCTCAATGAACTTAACGAGTACTAGGCCTCACCTAATACTAACTTGTGTTCCGCAAGTCTTGACTTAATTCTTTCATTAATTTTGTATTTGGCACAATCGGCGATGACTCGTACTGCATTTTTGACGGCCAACGCATTGGACGAACCATGTCCAATCATACATATCCCCTCGACACCTAACAAAAGTGCACCGCCATATTCAGCGTAATCCAATCTTTTTTTAACGGCAGTAAAGGTTGATTTTAAAAGTAGAGCGCCTGTTTGCGCAAGACTAGATTGTCGAATCGAATTTCGTAAAACATTAAAAATAGATTTTGCCAATCCTTCCGTTGCTTTTAAAACGATATTCCCTGTAAAACCATCACAGACTACAACGTCTACATCGCGCCCGCTGCCATAGAGGTCTCGACCTTCTACGTTCCCAATAAATTGAAAGGGGATTTTTTTTAATAGTTCGAAAGCCTTGATTGTAACTGCATTGCCTTTTTTGTCCTCTTCTCCATTCGAAAGAATTCCTACCTTTGGAGATTCCAAACCAAATAATTCCTTGGAATAAATTTCTCCCATCACAGCAAACTGCGCCAAATATTCAGGTTTACAATCTACGTTAGCACCTGCATCTAACAATAAAACAGGTGGTCCTTCTTCTCTAGGAATCGGTGCGGCAATTGGAGGGCGAAGCACTCCTGGCAAGCGGCCCAAATGTAAAAGGGCAGCGGCCATCGTAGCACCTGTGTTACCTGGTGAAAATACACCAATACATTCTTTATCAGCCACGAGACGAACTGCTTTTACAATCGATGAGTCTTCCATTGCTCTGACGGCAATAGAAGGAGAATCATTCATACCGATAATTTCTGAGGAATGTATGACCCGAATTTTTTCCGTGTCATAGTCAAATTTGAGGAGGATATCTAATAATTCTTGTTCGTCGCCGACAAGAGATACAGAGAGGCCAAGCTCACGTACAGCAAGCACTGCCCCTTCGACAATACCTTCAGGGCCGTAATCTCCGCTCATGGCGTCCACGGCGACCCACATAGTCTTTAGTTTTCTTCAGCTGTTTTTTTAACTTTTTGTGCGACAACTAGTTTTCCCTTATAAAAACCGCAATAAGGGCAAACACGGTGGGAAAGAATAAACGACCCACAATTGGAACAAGGATTCAAGTTAGGTTTACCAATCGCATGATGGGCTCTTTTGGTTCTAACTTTCGATTTTGATTTACGTCTCTTGGGGACTGCCATGGCTATCCTCTATGGAATTCTAACTGATTTTTACTATGATTTCGGTAAGCACTTGGAAAACAATATTTAATTTTCCAGACTCTCAATTAAAGCACGTAGTTCCGAGTGGTTGTTGTAGTATGAGGATCGGTTGCAAACGAGTCTTGCTGTGCTGTGTAGAATTGCTTCGATTTCTTTGAGACCATTGGCCTTGAG
Source organism: Leptospira sp. (assembly GCA_027533185.1). Lineage (GTDB taxonomy): Bacteria > Spirochaetota > Leptospiria > Leptospirales > Leptospiraceae > Leptospira_A. The sequence continues at coordinate 30,777 of JAPZTS010000006.1, forward strand.
AGTGCCTCCTGTAGAAACAAGATCCACGATACAGTCAGAAAGACCAACTATGGGAGCTAGCTCTATCGATCCGTACAATTTGATAATCTCACAAGAGATCCCTTTGGAAAAAAAATACTCCCGAGTGAGAACGGGATACTTAGTTGCGACCTTTACCTTGGATCTCTTAGCAAAGAGGTCAAAATCAGGGAAACTCGCCAGAGAGAGCCTGCAGGCACCTAATTTCAGATCCACGGGAGTAATTAGATCATACTTCCCTTCTCTAATTATGTCCCATCCAACGATACCTGCATCGGCAGCCGCTTCTTCCACATAGGTGCATACATCTTGGGACCTTACAAACAAAAGCCGAAGTTTCCCATCACTCGATGTAAATGTTAGTTCTTTAGAATTTTCTTGTGGAATCGAGGAGAGCCAACCCTTTTTCATTAGGAGGTCAGCACTCTCTTCTGCTAGCCTGCCTTTGGGAAGCGCAAGCGTTAGCATAATCTAAGTTTTCCCGAGTTTGAGTAAGAGATAGGAAGAAAGGAGTTTTACTTCTTCTAGTGTCTCTCCACCTTCTAGTTTTAAAGCTTTTTCTAAATATTGTTTTGCTTGTGCTTTATCTCCAGTAAGAGATGCAAGTCTGCCAGTTTGGTAAAAAGACCAAGCCTTAAATCCATTTAACTCACGTGCAGTTTCCAAAACAGTAGATGCAATTTTATAATTCTCTAACGACTTTGGTAGGTTGTTTTCTTTTTCTCGATAATTGCCTGCGATGTAAAAATAGAAACCTTTCATTTCTTTCGGAGTATCAATTTTTTTACCAGCATTCTCAAGATATTCAGCTGCCTTTCCAAATTCACCTTTTTCGGCATATAGTTTGGATAAGTCTTTCCAAACCCGAAGCTCCATCTTACCCGTGCTTTGGTCCTTCAAAAAGGTTTCTAGACCTTGGATCTTTAAATCAAGGCTGGAATTGGACTTTTGATTTTTGGCATTCAGATCTTCTAGAGTAACAGTCTCCTTCTGGAAGAGATAGTCTCGGTATTCAAAAAATCCAATCACAGAAGCCAAAACCAAAACAACCGCACCTAATGAAATAAATACGGTCTTACGATTTTTTGCTAAAAATTTTGTAAACTTTAGAAAAAGTAATTCTGCTTTTGAACCCTCAAAATCAGCGAACTCATCCTTTTGGATGAGTTCTTCTTCTCTTTTTTTATCGATAATGTTTTTTTTGTGAAACTTATCCATAAAACTACTTGTTCTGATTGAGATTCATAAATGAGCCAATGGATTCACGTGAAGGTTGGTTGTCTTCCTTCATGTATTTTGCCATTTCTTCTCTTTCTACAGCCTTATCAAAGTCTTTAATGGAAAGAGAGATCTTTTTATTATTGGGTTCAATTTTCACTACAACCGTTCGAACTTGTTCTCCAACTTTATAGAGCTCTTCCAATTTGATATTTCTACCATCCGGTATCTCAGAAATATGAACCAAACCTTCGTAACCTGGTTCCACTTCAACGAACACTCCAAAACTAACGATGGATTTTACTTTTCCTTCAACTAATGTGCCTGGCGGGTATTTTTTGCGAAGGGCTTCGTAAGGATGCTCAGACAATTGTTTGAGGCCACAAGAAATCCTCTGTGCATCTAGGTTGACATCAAGAATTTTATATTGAACCGATTGGCCTTTTTTCAAAAGATTCAAAGGATTCTTTTCTTTTTCATCCCATGTAATGTCTGATATGTGAATTAGACCTTCGATTCCAGCTTCCACTTCCACAAAGGCACCGTATTTTGTAATGCCAGTGATTTTGCCTTCCAATACATTCCCCGCTCTAACATTCGCAGAGAGAGAATCCCACGGGTTGGGTAGAAGTTGTTTGAGGCCGAGAGAAAGCCTACGCGCTTCGAAATCAATGTCCAAAATTTCGGAATCTACTTCTTGTCCTTTTTTTAATACATCTTTTGGATGCGGTGGTTTTTTTGCCCAAGAAAGTTCTGTAGTATGAATAAGTCCTTCTAAACCTTCTTTCAATTCAACAAACGCACCGAAGTTGGTAAGAGAAGTTACGATTCCTCGAACGACCATACCTTTTTCGAGTTCTTTTTTTGCCCAACCCCAGGGATCTTCATACAGCTGTTTGATGCCAAGGGATAGTTTGTTGTTTTCTTTATCGATTTCGAGAACGATTGATTCTACTTCTGCACCGATTTGGAAGTACTGTTTGAATGGTGCGAATTTTTTATATGAAATATCATTTTGTCTGAGGAGTCCAACCACTTCGTGAACAGATAAGAACACTCCAAAGTTTGCAATCTTAACAACCTTACCAGTTACTTTATCGCCAACTTTTACTTTACCAAGTAATTCTTCCCATTTTTCTCCATTGATTTCATCCAAAAGATTTTTCCTGGACACAACTCCTGTTCTTGTCTTTTCGTTGAGTTCAATGATTTTAAATTGGAATTCTTTGCCTCCGTCCGTTGCTTCTTTAAAGCGAACGCCGACATGGGATGCAGGTAGGAATAATTGGATTCCTTCACTTTCGACCAAATAACCTTTGTTCTTCACCTCTCCAGCCAGTTTCCCTGAGAGTGGATAGTTGTTAGCATTTGCATCTTTTATGGTTTCCCAGCCGACTCTTTGGTCCGCTTCCTTTTTCGAAAGGACACAATAACCATCTACCCTTCTTTTTATGATCGCACTTACTTTCTCACCACGTTTTGGGTTTTCAGAAAAGTCTTCACGAGGAACACGAGCTTCTAGTTTTTCGCCGATATCGAGAAAAACTGTATCGCCGATTACATCGACAACAGTTCCTTCAATAAGGACTCCTTTGCCTGCTGTGTTTTCTTGTTCTTGTGACTGCGATTGCGATTCCCACTTTTCTAGAAGTTCTCCGAAAGAAGCGGTCTCATTTTTGGGGGAGGATGGGTTGGTTGAATTCAATGGTTACCAGGATACAAAACTTAGATTTGCCCAGAAGGTGAAACTTTGGACAGGATAGTATTTAGGACAGTTTCCCTATCGAGGGTGCTGGTGTCAATACGGATTGCGTCAGGAGCCTGTTTGAGAGGTGCTACGATCCTTGAGGTGTCACTTTCGTCCCGAGCGACGATCTCCTCATGGATATGATTTAGATCTGCTTTGAACCCCTTTTCGACCAATTCTTCATACCGACGTTTGGCACGAACTTCCACAGAAGCTGTCAAAAAGAATTTAAATTTAGATTTGGGAAAAACTTCCGTGCCAATATCACGTCCGTCCATAACGAGTTTGTGGGTTTTGGCAAAATCTCGGATCTTTTGGTTGATGAATTCGCGGAAAGCTCTTTTGGGAGCGATATATTTGATCTTTTTCGTGATCTCTGGGTCTCGGATCTCTTTCGAAATGTCTCGGTCACCAAGAAAGATCAAATTCTCTTCTGTAGGAGAAAGTTCACAGTGTAATGGAATGTCTGAAAGCTTAAATCCAAATTCTTTTTCCTCCGACTCTAAGAGTGCTGCATCCGCCAACTTTTCTGTGTAATAGGGAAAGCGTGATTCATCTGAGTTGGATTTGGAGAATGTCTCAAAAAGATAAAGTGTAAGGCCACGGTAAAAGGCGCCTGAGTCGAGATATAAAATCCCAAGTTTTTTTGCGACGAGTCTTGCGATTGTGCTCTTCCCAGAGCCTGCTGGACCATCGATTGCAATTACATGATCAGTATACATGGATTCACTCCCAATCCCTCCAAGTTAAGGAAAGTTTTTCCTAAGTCGACTGATAATTTTGATAGAACTGTTTGTTATCGATTTTGTAGCAATTGCCTTGACACTTGCTTTAGTATCCGTTAGTTTTAGGTTTCAATTGCAATCATGAATGAAGAAGAAAAACAATCTACGGGAAGGATTCCGCAGACATTCGAATTCTTTCGAAGTTCTGTTTTAGAGTTAATTGTTTCCAATTCCAACTTAAGTGATTTGTTAGACTATTTAGTTTTAGGAATAGAGGCATTCAGCCCAGAAAACATCTGTTCAATTCTTTTAATCGAAAACCAAAAACTGGCACAGGGTTCCGCTCCAAATCTGCCCAATTCTTACAATGAAAAAATCTATGGAGTCCAGATTGGAGAGGGTCAAGGGTCTTGTGGAACGGCAGCTGCCATTGGAAAAAGAGTTATCGTTGAAGACATCCAAACACATCCGTATTGGCAAAAGTACAAGGAAATTGCGAAAGAAGCAGGCTTAGCCGCTTGCTGGTCTGAACCAATTTTTTCCTCTGAAAAAAAAGTAATCGGAACCTTTGCGATCTATCGCAGGGAAATCACATCTCCAACAAAAAGAGATATAGAAATCATCGAGTCTGCTGCAAATCTTGCTAGTATCGCAATTGAAAGGACTATATCCAGGCGACGTCTTGAGGAAAGTGAACTTCGGTTTCGAAATTTTTTTGAAAAAAATTCATCCGTGATGTTGCTTATAGAGCCTACCACTGGTCAGATCATTGATGCAAATATGACTGCTTGTAAGTATTATGAGTATACTAGAGAAGAAATCCTACAATTAAAAATTCAGAATATTAACATTTTACCAGAAGAGAAAATTACCGAGGAACGAAAGCTAGCTTCAGAAGAAAAAAGAAATTACTTCCAATTCCCGCATAAACTTGCATCTGGCGAAATCAGACAAGTAGAGGTTCATACTACGCCAATTGAAACAAATGGTCAAAAGGTACTTTTCTCTATCATTCATGATATTACGGAACGAAAAATTGCAGAAGAAAAAGTTGCGACCCTATTGTCTGAAAAAGAGCTCATATTACGGGAAGTACATCATAGAATCAAAAATAACATGAGTGTTATGTACAATCTTTTGGAATTACAAACGGATGCGATATTAGATGAAAATGCGATCCGTATCTTAAAGGATGCAGCAAGTCGCATCAAAAGTATGGCACTACTTTATGATAAGTTGTATCTTGGTCGTGATTTTCATGTACTTTCTTTAGATAAATACCTTCCGACACTTGCCGAAGAAATCCTATCGCATTTTCCGGGATCGGAAAAGATCGAATTGGTATGCAAAGTAGAACCAATCTCGCTAAGACAGGAACGACTCCAGCCTTTGGGAATAATTACTAATGAAATTTTGACCAATACGATGAAATATGCGTTCTCTAAAGGAACGAATGGCAAAATACAAATCCAAGCATTCTCTGATGACAAAATTTTTACACTCATCATCGAAGACAATGGCCGAGGAATTCCAAAAAAAGAAAATGGTTTTGAAAACGAAGGATTTGGATTAACTCTCGTTAGAATGCTTACAAAACAATTGAAAGGAAAATTAAATATCGAAACCGGGACCGACAAAGGCACAAAATTCCATATCCAGTTTTTTCTCTAACTTCCTTTCTTGTTCCTTTTATGCTTTAAGCAATGTCCTTTAAAATTTCAAAAAAACCTGGAAAACTCGTATCCACCCAAGAAGTATCATCCATCGTGAGATTTAAATTGGTAAGTTTGGCGAGAATAGAAAAACTCATGGCGATGCGATGGTCCATATAAGTTTCAATCTTCGATTGATGGATTTCAGAAACTTCATAAAACTCATATCCATCTTCAAATTCAATGACATCCACACCTAATTTTTGCAAGTTGGATACCATCGACTTGATTCTGTCAGATTCTTTTGCTCTAAGTTCTTTCGCGTGATCAATCCGAAAACCACCTTCTGAAAATAGACCTGCGATCGTCAGAATCGGTATCTCATCAATTATGGAAGGAATTAAATCTTCAGAGATAGAAATACGTTTTAACTTGGATGGAAAAACCAACAAATCACCTATCTCTTCTCCACACTCCTTCCTTGGGTTCAAAACTTCAATCCTACCACCCATTTTTCTAAGTACGGTGAGAATCCCTATTCGAGAAGGATTGAGACCGATATTATTGATTTGAATTGGCTCACCTTTTGCAAGTAAGGCGAATACAATAAAAAAAGCTGCACTGGAAAGGTCTCCTGGAACGATAAAACTTGTCCCTTTAAAATCATAAGGTGGCTCAACAAAGAAATGAATTGGAGATTTGTGTACAATCCGTCCACCTAGGAACCGAATCATATTTTCCGTATGATCCCGTGACAATTCATCTTCTTCATATTCTAAGTACACATCTGATGCCATAGCTCCGAGGAGTAGGGCACTTTTGATTTGTGCAGATGCTATTGGACTTTTATAGGTAAAACTCTTGAGTTGACTTCCTTCCACTCGTAAAGGTGCTCTCCCATTTCCATTCACGGATGAGATCTTTCCTCCCATATGTGAAATTGGATCCATAATTCGAGCCATGGGACGTTTGCAAAGTGACTCATCACCGGTGAGTACAGCAATCCGATTGGGTAGTCCTGCGAGTAGACCTGCAGAAAGGCGAATTCCCGTTCCAGCATTTCCAAAATCCAACTCACCTTCTGGATTTTTCAAATTCTGCTTTCCTGGTGCCGAAACGAGATACTTCCCAGGTGCCAGTTTTTCAAAACCCACTCCCATTTTTGCAAAGCAGGCCATGGTTCTTAGCGGATCTTCACCCTCTAAAAAACCTTGGATTTGGGATTTCCCTTCCGAAAGTGCAGAAAATAGAACGGTTCTGTGCGAAATCGATTTGTCGCCAGGTACTGGGATCTCTTTTTTTGAAGGAATTGTGATTTGGGGCTCTAACATTACGGTTTTTTCTAAAAAGTATTTTGCAATTTGGCGATTCTTTAATAGGTTTTGTTGGAAACCTTAGATTCCCAATCGGAAAAAAGATGCCTCTAGATACCACTAAAAATAACCAAAAGATCCAAGTCAATCCGGGTGAAGTCCTTTTCATCGCAGGGAAAACCGCCACTTCCCTAAACATCATCCACGAAGGATCTGTGAGAGTGGAAGCAAATCTGGGTGATACCAGTTTAATACTCTACTCTTTGGAAGGTGCAAATCTTACGCCTGGCATCTTTGCTTTGTTAGAAGGTAGTGCCTATCCCTATACCATCCGGGCAAAAACCTCATGTTTGATCTCCACTTATGCTATGAATCAAACAAACGCAAAAAAAACTCTAACTTCTAAAATTTCCGTTGGGGTAATGGCTGTTAGAACCTTATTAAAAGAGATTGGAGAACTTTATAAGAGAATTTTAGCTATCAAAGGTCTTTCTTCAAAAGTTACACAAACAATCGATAATTTAGGCGCTGTATACTATATTTTAAATCCAGCCATATTCCCTGACATCCAACCAGGCGGTTTAATTACAAGAGACGAGAACATAATAGATCCCGTTATGCGAGCTATTCGAAATAACCTTGCAGGGTTCCAGGAGCATGGGGGTATATTGCCCGATAAACCAAATATTGGCTTCCTTGAGGACGATCATGGCGAATTCTTTGAAAAAGATTATGCAGAAACTGTTGAGTGGAACGATGCAGAATTTCATTTCATTCGAAAGATTTTAGCGGTGAATCCAAAAATTTCGCAGGCTTTATTTGAAGCAGATCCAAGTTTGCTTCAAAGTGCCTCTGAAAGTTATGTTAAGACATATCGCGAGTTATTTGAAATTTTACAAAAAGAAACCTACGATCTATCAGAAGAATTTTTAATGCTCTTCAATGGTGAAAACTCGCTTATAGAAAAGTTTAATTTAACTCTTGATCTATTTAGTACTGGTTACTCGACAATACCATCTACTACTTTACTTCCAATTTCAGAATGGGCTCTCAAAAAATCATTGATGCTGCTTGAAGAATACAAACAGATCTTTGGATCCCAGTTTGCGAATGTGGGTAACTCCCTTGATAAATTGGAATCCAAACAAAACGAACTTTCAAAAAAATATGCACATGAGCTTTCTGCGAAAAAAGATTCTGATGCTATCATTGCAGCGGGAGGAGATAGCATCAAAGCGGGAATCGACACAGCCGCGCTAAAAGTAGAACTTCTCAATTCAGCAAGTCAAATTCTCAATTATGCCCAAGCAGACCCTGATGCGGTGAAAGAGTTTTCCACTCTTATGGTAAAACTCAAATCGTTCAAAAACCCACTAGATCCAGAGCCCGAAAATCGAAAAATTCGTAGAACGATTGCAAAAACCTATTGGGATGTTTACAAAAAGTCCTTTGAAAAATGGCTCAGGGATGGAAAGAAAGCACCGAAAGCCGTTGAACTAATGTTACGCTATGGTTTTTTTGATGAATCTCTTCTAGATGAGGGTCACATAGTCGAGCTAACAAGTAGACTATACCAGCCAGGTGGAAATCCAAGTGCACCTATCCACCACGGAACAGATTGGTTAGAAAAGATATATAGTCGCTCCATTCCAACATCCGTGGACGAACTCGGACAAACTTTCTTTGAAAAGTTAAAATTGGATTTAAAAGACTCTGCAATCAAGTCTGATAAAGATATTCCACCAGATTATGACACAGGAGAAGCGAGGCTTGGATACGAAATTTCCGCGATGTATGAACCGAATGTCCGACTCACATCAGGAAATATTGCCAGTCACTTCCCTATTCTTACAAGATATCATATAACTTTACCGCTGGATAAATGTTTTGTTTCAAAGGATGATGTTGAAAAAGCGCTCCAATACATTTTAAGTATTGATTACACTGCATTCAATCGAGAGGTTCTTTACCGAAATGAGGAAATCGGGATTAAAAACGAATTCATTCAAAGATCAGTCATCCCAGATTTTATTTTAGTGCCATCCATTGGTCCTAAAATTATGATGTGGCAAGATCTTTCCATCTTCAGAGGCAGTGGATCAAAAGAGTCTAGAGGGAGAATCTGTATCCCTCATTTTGTAACGGGTGACCTAAAAACTTTTATGTTAGAGGCAATCGCTGCCTTCCGTTGGGAACTTTGCAAAAATATTCTAGGTCCCGATTGGAACAACGTAGGAATTCCATCTATAACAGCAGATTACACAGATTATGTGCAATTTTACAAAAAAAGTAAGGACCTATCGCCTGAACTTAAAGAAAAGATTACAGCCGAGTTCAAACGATTCCGCACTGATAGAGATAAATTTGCATACGATTATGCAATGTGGATACGTTACGAGTCAGAAGGTGTGCAGAGAGTCAACCGTGTGGTACGTTCTATATTTTATCGACATATTCCGTTCCACAAAACCATAAGGGAAAAAGTTTCTGCCCAACCGGCATTTACCGAACTGCACAACAGGTTCAAGAATATTCGAACTAGACAGCACAAAGAACACGAGAACAAATACAAAAAATACATGGATGCAAGTGGCAATCTGCCAAAAGAACTCTATGAAAATCTGATTTTCTACGAAGTGTAAATCGATATTTATTTGGAAAGAAACCTGACCTTAGGCATTTCTAAGGTTAGGAGCATTACGGCTGGGATGGAATAGTCCTCTATACCTCTTCTACAAAATAAGGTCTGGTATATTCGCGAACAATTTCTACAACAAATCGTCCCCAAGATTTGGGATCTTCTTGGGAGATATTCACTTGTTTTATTTTTGGAAAGTATGCACTCGGTTTGAATACCGAGTGGGTTAGCTCAAGAGCTCTTAGATAATTGTCTAGGCGTTTGACTTTAACAAAATTGATGATTTCATTTTGGATCTTTTCTTTTGGGAGAAATCCAACGATAATCATCCTAGGGAAGAGGTTTTTCTTCAAAAGTTCAATAAAGTCTTCGAAACTATCGACTCGATCTATAAACCCTTCGTAGGCACCGCCTCCCAAATTCATAATCTGAGTTACAATATCCATGGAAAATGAAACACCCTCCATAGTTGACATATCAGAAATGATGACAAGGCCCTCATCCGGCTGGAATACCTTAAAGGAATCTCCACCTTTAAAATGTCGTCTTAGGAGTTTTGCAGCAGATACGTCGATCTCTTGCGCCTTAGCGATTAGAATCTTCCCCTGTGGGTCGAGAATCGGGTCACGGGTGATCAAATACCGCTTCTTTACCGCGTTTTGGTTCATAACGCGAAACGCCTTTACCTTTTCCTCAATTTCGTCTAGTGTTGAATAGCCGATTTTGAGTACATTTTCCCGTTTTCGTTTCCCGATATCTGTTTCTTCCATGAAAGCTTGGGGCCTTTATCTCTCTTTGCTTATCCTATGGCTTTTAGCACAATGTATAGCAAATTTTGTCTAATTGGATAGGATGCGTATTAAATTTTCAAAGTTTTTCATTCTTTTGTCATTCATCGGTTGTTCATCGATCGACTTCATTCCAGAACCAGAATATACCCGTTACCATTCGAGGTACCAAAAAAAAGATTGGGAGGAAATCGAAATTCTGAGGGAAAGACCCACAAAACCTTTCCAAATTTTGGGTGATATTGTAATTCGAAACCCAGAAGGACTTCCATTTTCGGATTTCGTCCCTAGCATCAAAAAGGATTTGTTTGAGAGGAAATTGGATGGAGTTTGGATGGTAGAAAAAAGAACTTCGGTCGTAGACAACATGTCAGTACACACAATGGATTCAAGGGGTAGATCTACAAATACCTATGAATCAAGATCGACTGTTCCCGTATGGAAAGGATTTGCGTTTCGCTATAAGTAATTATGACTAGAATTTTTGATTCTGAAATCTATATCGATAAACATGACAAATGGATCTTTCGGGGTAATGAAATCACAAAAGAAGAGATCCTGCTTTATTTTAGATCCAATTTGGTTTCCAATGATAAAGGAGTTTATATTTACAATACTTTCGGAACCTTGAGTGAACATGGATACGTTCAAATCTATGGATTCCCATGTCATATACTACACGTGGAATGGAAAGAGGAACAACTGGTTTTTTTTACCGATGATGGGAAGGAACTTCCTTTTGGAGTTTTGGAAATCTATGAATCAGATGCATTTGGAATTATTGCAATGGATCCATCCCAAGAGAAAATTAAGTATCGTTTTAACTGGAATGCTGCAAAAGATTTGTCCAAATTTTTAATTGAAGATGAAATGGACATTTATCTAGAGTTAAATGGTGCAAAGATTTCGATCCCAAAATGGGAAGGAGAGATAACAGTCCCGCTTCCCGTGAATTTTGAGAGTTAACTCGATGGTGCTTCGTCCGACTTTAATTCTTCCCATAGAAGGTTTGCTTCTAAAAAATCTTTTTTTAGACTCAATGCTTTGTGGAGATATTGGAGCGAACGCTCTGGACGGTTCCAAAGTTTATAGAGAGTTGCAAGATTGAAATAAGAAATATGTGGTGCATCGTTTTTTGCGCAGCGAATTGATTTTTTTAACCAATATACGGCTTCTTTATCCTTACCCATTCGAAGTAACAAAACTCCAATCTCATTACAAGGATTACCATACTCATGATTGAGGGTTACAGACTTGTAGTAGGAATTCAGTGCATCGTTTGGTTTTCCTTGTGCATTTTGAACAAGTCCCAAATAGAAGTAACCATCTTCTGATTCTTCTAATTCTAAAAAACTTCTTAGCTGAAATTCGGCTCGGTCGAAATCGCCGATTCTAAATAACTCTTTTGCTAGTTCGAAAGAAATGCTTTGATCTGCTGTGGACAAAAAAATCCCTACCTATTTTATTCTATTTTCGGAAGGTAGAAATTTCTCCTTGAAAACTAATTTTGATACAGCTGATTTATTTCTTCCGAAATTCCCTCTGCATCTAACTGGTAATGAGCCAATATCTGATTCCTTTCTCCGTGGTGGATGGGCTCCGAAGGAAGTGCGAAAGTTTTTAGGAATTTGTTTAATAATTTTGGTGGAATTTCATTCAGTAAAAAACCAGAGGCGCCAGCATGGATATAACTCTCATCCAAGATAGCAAAACGTTCCGTTGCCTCGATGGCTCGAACTAGCAAGTCTTTGTCTAAGGGCCGTAACCAAAAAAGATCAAGCAAAAATACGGAAATCCCCTTTTCTTCCAGTAGCTTCGTAACCTGCTTTGCTATCGGTAGCATGAAACCAATGGAAACAAGTAAAACCTGCTTTCCTTCCTGCACCACCCTTCCTTTACCTTTTGATATTGAATTTGGAGAATCGAAATTCAATTCAGAAAGATTTCCGGTATCTTTTGGGAATCGAATCGCTATCGGATGCTCTTCATAGGAATGTAAAAAGTGTAAGGAATCAATGATATCCTGAGCCGAACTTGGAACAATGATATCCATGTTGGGAAGCCCTGCAAGATATCCAAGATCCGACAGTCCTTGGTGGGTTTCGCCATCTGGTCCAACAATTCCTGCCCTATCGATTACAAATCGTACGGGTAGATTCATAAGTGAGACGTCTTCGACGAGTTGGTCCATACCCCGCGTTAAAAAAGTGGAATAAATACACATATAAGGGATTACTCCCCCATTGGTCATTGCGCCAGCAAAGGCGACTGAGTGCTGTTCTGCGATACCAACGTCAAACGTATGTTTTGGATAAGCTTCTTGATACTCACGAAGTCCACTCCCTTCTATCATTGCTGGTGTAATGACCGCTATCCGAGGGTCTTTTTTGGTAAGGTCCATCAGAGTTTTGCCAACAATTTTCGAGAGACCAATTTTATTAGAGTCACTCGAAGCCATCTTACCATCTTCTTTGTTGAACGGGGTCACACCATGGTATTTAATGGGATCAGCTTCCGCAGGTTTATAACCTTTCCCTTTCTGAGTGAGTACGTGAAGTAGGATAGGTCCTTTTATATGCGAAAGATTTTTTAACATACTTACTACTCTTTCCACATCGTGGCCGTCAATAGGTCCGAAGTATGTAAATCCCAAGTCTTCGAAAAGACCACCGGGTCTAAGCATAAAGTGTTTGAACGAAGATTCCATGTTATGCGCCATAGTTTCTAGCGCTGGTCCAATGAGTGGGATCCACTTTAAAAATCTATATACTAACGCCTTCCCTTTGTTGTAAATCTGAGAAGAAATAATCTTATTCAAATAATTCGAAATAGAACCAACGTTCTTTGAGATCGACATATAATTGTCATTTAGAATCACGATCATGTTAGGTTTTACATGACCACCATGGTTCATGGCTTCGAGTGCCATTCCTGTTGCAATGGAGGCATCGCCTATAACAGCAACTACCTTATAGTCCTGTCCAATCAAATCTCTGGCACAAGCTTCACCGAGAGCTTGCGAAATTGAAGTCCCCGCATGACCCGTGTTATATAGATCAAATTTAGATTCTTCGCGTTTTGGGAAACCAGAAAGACCACCCCATTTTCGAACTGTAGGGAGCTCTTTCTTTCGCCCCGTAAGAATTTTGTGCGGATAGGTCTGATGACCAACATCCCAAATCAGACGGTCGGCTGGGGTTTCGAAGACGTAATGGAGAGCAACGGTCAGCTCAACGACACCCAGGTTACTTGCAAAATGACCGCCCACATGGGCGAGGGTGTCGATGATGTACTCCCTAAGGTCTCTGCAGACCATAGGGAGTTCCGCTTCCTTTAGCTTTCTTAGGTCTTCCGGAAATTGGATTTTGTCGAGGTATGGATATGATGGCATGGAAACTTCATGATACCGCCTTTTGGAGAGGCCGCTTCATTTTCTCCATATCTTCTGGGTTCGTGATTCCAATCAATTCGTAAATACGAACAGGCTGCGTTTTTCCCTTTACTCGAACCAAATCAAGCTCCCGAGCCACGACTCTGTCCTTCACTTTTTCGTAGGTATATTCAGAAATGATGATATTTGTTCCGTACATTTTGTTGGAACCCTCGAGCCTTGACCCTAGATTGATAGTATCACCCATACAGGTATATTCCATCCGGTGGGAGGAACCCATGTTTCCGACGACGGCTGGGCCTGAGTTGAGACCACATCCAATATCGATAACTGGAACATTTCGCTCAGCCCATTTTTGTTGGAGAACCTTTAAGTGTTCCAACTGAGCGAGAGCCGCAACACAGGCATAGTAGGCATGGTCTTCGAGAGGAACGGGAGCTCCCCAGAATGCCATAATCGCATCACCCATATACTTATCGATAGTTCCCTTGTATTCGATGATGATATCGGTCATAGCGGAAAGATACTCGTTTAGAAGCTTTACTAGGTCTTCTGGTCCCAATTGCTCGGAAATTGTGGTAAAACCACGCACATCAGAGAAGAAAATTGTGATTTCTCTTTTGGATCCACCTAATGCTAAATTGTCGGGATGCTTTAGCAATTCATCTACGACATCTTTGGAAACGAATTTTGAGAAGGTTTGGCGAATGTATTTAACGTTTGCCTCCTCCGTTAAAATTCGAAATCCAATGATGGCGACAAAAACAACGATCTGTTCAATGGTTACGGACGGAAGCACTGATATTAGGTTGAATTCTTGGAAGATGTAAAGACAAACAACACCATAAACTAATAGCTGTGTTAACATAATTGCAAATCCAATATGTGTCTTTACACGAGGCTGCAAAAATCCAATCATTAATCCTAATCCTAAGTAGATTAAAAACATCCCCCAATTGGGTACAGTCGATAAAAATTCTTGGTTGAGAATAGTATTCACCGCATGTGCGTGGTGTTCAATTCCGGACATATCACCAAACGGAGAAAGGTGCGAGTCTTTTGATGCGCCTCTACCTGTAGCATAGTACATCGCTACGAGAAAGATATTATGATCGATTCTGTTTTCTTCCAATACTTCTGGAGTCCAATCGCTCGTGACTTCAAAGATCTCTTCGTGTTTGAAAGAATACCTCCCTCCCACAAAATTGATTTCCATTTGACCTTCGTAATCGATGGGTATGATAATTTCACGATTTTCATTCGGGATATGCATGATGTCCCGTTCTTCAAATTTTCTAGTTTTGATATTAAACTCTTTGATAATCTTATTAGGGATGTTGGATATCTTAAGATACTTTCCCATATTGACTTCAACATCTTTGGATACATCAACACCGTAATACTGACAGACGATCAAAAGGTCTATGGATGGAAAATACTCTGTTTCACGATTTTCGCCTGAGTTATATACTTTAACAACAAGAGGCATTTTTCGATTCAATCCAGATTCGTCTTTTTTTACGTTCGCAAAACCAAGGCCAGCTGAAAGTTCGCCAATCGGTTCAATAGGTGGCTGAGGAAACTTTACCCAAGAGATTCCATTATCGTTCTCATCAATCACATTCTTAATTTGAAAACGTCGTAGAACATCGATTCGCTTTTCTAGATTTAAGACTGCTTCTTTAGATTCGGCACTGGTTTCCATAGGGTAGTCAAAGAGAACATTGCGATTGTTTTTTAAAGCTTCCACCATCTCTTCGGTTTGCCCGGGCTTATAATCTACGAAGAAAATATCGAACATTAGAATATTATTTGTATCTTTGAAAGTCGTAATGATATCGGCATAATACTTCCAAGGCAGTGGCCATGTTCCTTGGAGTTTTTCGAGAGACTCAGTAGTAATACCGATAATCTTTATATCTCGCCTGGCTTTGGCAGGAATCTGAGATTGAACAAACTCGATTCTTCCCGATTCACCTTCATTTTCTAAACGAGTGTTAGAACCTCGTAAGAATTGAAACCGCGTTGAGATTGAATCTTCTTCCAAATCTTTCAAAGGTTGAAAGGTATTCACCATCGTATACATAAAAATTGCAATTACATAAGAAAGCCATAATGCACCTGATTTTTGTTTGTCGGAAGATACCTTTTCAATGGTTTTGTAGACAAAAAATGAGGAGATTAAAAGTAACAGAAGTCCAAGTAACAAACAAGAATATTCGTATTCCCAGCCTGTCATAAACACGGAAACAACAACACCTGCCGAACCGATGACAGCTAAAGTTAAACTAATATAGTCCAAAATCGTAAGCGATTTTGAGTCTTTTTCGGACATAGAGCCTCTTTTAAAAAATCAGGAATTTCCGACCATTCTCCTGGCTTTTTTGGAAAGACTCAAATGTTTTTGGAAATTTTATGAAAAAAATTACAAATCAGCCATCAGATATCATTGGATCGAAAGACGTATGCTCGTGATATACTCTGCCAATGGAGCCAAATTGGGTGTCCCAGCCTCTTCCTTGCTGGATTCTTCAATGATCCTTTGTATTGCTGAACCAATGATGATTCCATCAGAAAATTGAGAAATCTGATTGGCCTGTTCCGGTGTGGAGATTCCAAAGCCTGCACAAATAGGAAGTTTCATAACCTTCCTCAGTTGGTTAACACGATCTCTAAGATCCACAGAAAATTCTCGCCTTTCACCTGTTACCCCAAAACTTGTTACATAGTAGATAAAGCCCGATGATGTTATGGCGATATCTACCATTCTTTTCTTTGAAGTTGCTGGAGTTACAAGATGGATTAAATCCATATCTCGTTTTTTTAATGCTTGGAAGAGGTCAGTGCTTTCCTTAGTATCAAAGGGTAAGTCAGGAATAACAAGTCCAACTACTCCTGCTTCCTTTGCTTTATTTAAGAACACTTCTATCCCGCATCTAAAAATTGGGTTGAAGTAGGTTAAGTAAACAAGTGGAACTTCAGGTCGATGGTTATGTATCTCGCGAGTAACTGCAAAAATCGTTTCAAAGTTAAATCCATTTTTTAAAGAACGAGCCACCGCCCTTTGGATGACCGGACCGTCCGCAACTGGGTCTGAAAAAGGGATCCCTAACTCTAAAATATCAGCTCCCCTTTCCAATATAGTTTTCCCATACTCAACAGAGTTCTTATAATTCGGATCACCTAAAGTAAAATATGGTATAAAAGCTGACTTAAATTTTTTACTTTCGAATAGATCTTTGATTTTACTCATTATTTTTTTTCACCGAGAAGTCGTAATACTTCTGTTACATCTTTATCTCCGCGACCAGATAGGCAAATTACTATTTGTTTCTTTTTTCCGAGCTTCTTTGCAATATCTTTCGCAATAAAAAATGCATGTGCAGTTTCCAAAGCAGGAATGATTCCTTCTATACGACTAACTTCTAAAAAAGAATCGAGAGCCTCTTCATCTGTTACCATGCGGTAATCAACCCTACCAGACTTGGAAAGATAGGCATGTTCGGGTCCAACTCCCGGATAGTCCAATCCTGCGGACACAGAGTGAGCAGGTACGATTTGTCCCGATTTGTCTTGGATAATCAAAGTCTTTGTACCGTGCAGGAAGCCTGTTTGGCCATACGTGATGGTTGCAGAGTGTTCTCCTGGTTTAGGACCAAGTCCACCAGCCTCTGCGCCAAAGATTTTTACATTTTTATCTTTGAGGAAGGCATGGAACATACCAATTGCATTAGAGCCACCTCCCACACAAGCAATCACAGCATCTGGCAAAGACTTGGTTGCTTTTTTGAATTGAGACCTAGCCTCCGCTCCAATGACTGATTGTAAATCTCGCACGATGGTGGGAAAAGGGTGCGGACCAATTGCAGAACCGACGATGTAATGGGTAGTGGAGACGTTTAATGCCCAGTCTCTCATTGCTTCGCTTGTCGCTTCTTTGAGAGTTGCTTCTCCTGCCGTAACAGGGAGAATTTTTGCACCTAACATTTCTATTTTTTTTGCGTTTAGGTTTTGTCTTTTGACATCCACTGCTCCCATATAGATCACAGTTTCTAATCCAAACATTGCACCAACGGTCGCCGTTGCGAGTCCATGTTGACCTGCACCAGTCTCAGCGATAATCCTTTTTTTTCCCATATAACGGGCAATAAGCGCCTGACCAATTGCATTATTAATTTTGTGCGCGCCCGTATGATTTAGGTCTTCTCGTTTTAACCAAACCTTTGCTCCACCCCAATTTTTGGTGAGCCTTTCAGCGTAAGTAAGTGGACTTGGTCGTCCTACATAATTTTTCAGATAATATGAATATTCTTTTTGGAATTTTTTGCTATTTTTTAACTTTTGATAGGTGGCCTCTAGTTCTTCTAGTGCCTCAGTAAGAATTTCGGGTGCGTATCTGCCACCGAATTCGCCAAAGTATCCATTGTGGTTTTTTCCCATAGACCTAGTTTAGAAGGCGTGGGGAAATAGGAAACTGCTTCTTTACCATTGGGAAGAGAAACTACTCACCCCGCCCTGAGAATGGGTGGGGTTCTGGACCCGCCACCCAATGGTTTCCGTTTACCACACCACCCAAAAATCTGCGAGAGCTTTCCGAAATTGACAAAATTTTTTCAAATTTTGTTCGCATTTCTAAGAGGCTTTCAAACCAAATCTTTGGAAAGCGCTGAGATTTTTTCCTTAAGTATTTTTGCGAGGGATTGTGAATCTGAGTATACGATAGTCTCCTCAACCATACTCTTTCGATCCAGAATGGAAATTTCTGACTTTTCTAAAAACCCTTTACCCAATGTGATTCGAATGGGATAACCGATGAGCTCAGAATCTTTAAACTTAAAACCAGGGCCTAAGTCTCTATCATCCCAAAGCAATTCAATTCCTTCTGCAACCAAATCCTTATAAATGGACTCAACCTTTTTGGTATCCTCTGGACTTTTTGTGATACTCACCAAACAAACGTGAAACGGTGCAATACTTATAGGCCAGTAGATTCCTTTATCATCGTTGCATTGTTCAATGACAGTTGCCATACAACGGTTTACTCCGATACCATAACATCCCATTGTTGTAATAGTTGCTTTTCCATTTGCATTCAAAACAGAAATATCAAATGCTTTAGAGTATTTTTGTCCAAGTTTAAAAATATGACCTACCTCAATTCCCTTTTCCGATTTGAGTGGTGCTTTACAATTGGGACAGGGGTCCCCAGCTTTCGCTTGCGAAATATCGACGATCTCAATATCTTTTTGATCTAACAAGGACTTTAAGGACGGAATCAATACATGAGTATCGACTGAATTTCCACCAGTTATATAAGAATACTCCCAATCGACTAATGAATCAATGATGATCTTTATTTTTTCATTTTTTACGAACTGAGGTCCTATATATCCTTGTACAATTCCGAAGTTTCCCATTTCGGCATTGCCCATAGGACGGATTTCATTTGCGGAAAGATAGTTTTTGAGTTTGTTCTCATTGAGTTCTCTGTCACCTTCTAGGAATACAATCACATATCTTCCATCATAACTCAGAGCTACTGCTTTCAAAAGATTAGATTCCTCAGTTTTCAAAAACTCTGCTACTTCTTGGATCGTTTTTTTATTTGGAGTTTCTAATATTGGATTCGCCGAGGTAAATGAATTTTTGCTTTTGGATCCCTCACGATTCACAGGGGTTTTTTCAATATTGCCAGAGTAACCACAAGAATTACAGATGGTTAGAGTTTCTTCACCAATCGGAGATACAACCATAAACTCTTCCGAGGCAGATCCACCCATATTCCCTGAATCCGCCTGGACAGGTATCGTTGTCAGTCCTAACCTAGCAAAGATTTTACGGTAAGTCTTTCGCATCAACTGATACGTTTGATCAAGAGATTCATCATCTAAATGGAAGGAATAAGCATCCTTCATGGTAAACTCGCGAGATCGAATCACACCAAACCTGGGCCTGATTTCATCTCTAAATTTTGTGTGGATTTGGTAGACATTGATTGGTAGATCCTTATAAGAACGGACCATTGGTTTTACCAGGAAGCAGAATGATTCTTCATGAGTTGGCCCTAGACAACTTTCGTTATCATGACGGTCTTTTAGCCGGAACATTTCCTTTCCCATTTTATCCCAACGACCAGACTCTTTCCAAATTTCACTAGGAGTTAAGATGGGCAGTTGGAACTCAAGTGCTCCAGAAGAATCCATCTCTTCTCTGACAATAGCTTCAATTTTTTTTAAAACACGAAGGCCCAACGGAAGATAAGCGTATAGACCCGAAGATGTTTTCCTTACAAGACCTGCCCGCATCATCAACTTATGTGACGCTACAACAGCATCTTGTGGGTCTTCCTTAGTTGTAGGGATTAAGTAAGAACTAGCTCTCATAGATATTTTTCTCTTTTTATTTAAAAATAATTTTCATCAATACGATCTTAAACATTCATTTTTTTAACAAAAGAAATAATGGACTAAAAAATTCTCATCACATCATTAAATGAAACATAAAGACCAAGGCCAATTAAGAAGAAAAAGCCCAAACGAAAGACGACTTCGATAGCCTTTTTAGGAAGTGGTCTACCAGCAATGGCTTCATAAGCGTAAAGTACTATATGTCCACCATCTGCCATAGGAATTGGCAAAAGATTCATCACCATCAAAGCAAGCGATATTTTTGCAACAAAATCCAGATAGGTAGCCCATCCATATTCTAAACTAATACCTGCTATTTGGACTATACCTATTGGCCCAGATAGATTTTCTTTCGGAGAAAGTAATCCAGAAAAAAGCATTTTGATTCCGGTGAGAGTCGTAGCCACATTTTCATAAACTTTCTTGGATGCATTTCCGAAAGCCATTACTATAGATGTCTCTCTTTCTACTTTTTCAGGATCAAATTTCATACTGGCTCTAAATCCAAGAAGACCTATCGGCTTTAATTTTGGCTCCGCAGAATACTTCATGTTCCCGATTAAGATATCTTTTCTTCCTGAATTCAATTTGAGATATTCTGTTATTTGATCAGGTGATTCAAAACTGGAATTCCCTATTTTAAGATTTGATAGACGATTTTCTATCTCAGGATCGTAGCTATCCAAACGCAAATAAGGAACATTCAATTCAATGAATTTTGGATGCCTAATATCATAGAATTCAAAGACATTTGCCCCGAGGACAGGAATTTCAACTGTTTCCTCCTGGGTTGCCCATGGAGTTAGCAGGGGATAGATTTTTCTTTCAACTAAAATCGGGATTGATTTACCTTGGTATTTCCCCAATTCTGCCTGAAGCTCAGGAACAGTGTGTACGGATACTCCATTCACTTTAAGGATAACATCTCCATCCTTCAGATAAGTAAGTGCCCTTCTACGGATGGATCTCTCTCGCTCTTGGATTTCTCTTCTTTTTAAAATCTCTTCGGGGATTTCAGATTTTCTTTCTTCCAATTTTTCCTGAAAAAACTCTGAAGATTTATCATCTTTATCCAAAAGATTTCCAATAAAATGACTCAATTGCTCCGAATAAGTAAATGTTGCAACAACTCGTCTTTCTCCAAATGGCATAACTCCAATTGTTGGATGACCACCTGCGGAAAATAAATTTGGAACTACTTGAACCTCGGTACGTTTGCCCTCACGTTCAAATTCAACTGAAATCGGGTCCCCCGTTGTCAACGTAACATTTGTAAATATTTCTTCAAAATTTTCCGTAGGCTTACCATTTACCTTAGTTATACGGTCACCTGTTCGAAGACCAGCATTGTAGGCAGGGCTAAAAATTTGATTGGAATCTTCGATGAATATGCGATTGGAAGAAGGGCTATCCCCAGAGAGATCTAAAACGAACAACAACACAAAGCCCAATACCAAATTTGCAAATGGCCCACCTAAGACGGGTATCATACGTCGCAAAGGAGGTGCCGACATCAAATCTCCCTTTTTAGGTTTTTTGTTTTTAGAATATTCATCTCCCCGAAAGAGCACGTATCCACCAATTGGGATTGCCGTTATCTGGTAAATGGTTTTGCCGATTCGTTTTTTCCAAATTCCCTTTCCATAGCCTAACGAAAAAATACGAGCTTCGACTCCGACAAGTTTACCACACAACAAATGACCCAATTCATGGATAAAAATAGATACAGCTAACATAAAAACGGCACCAAATATCAATAGGATCATACCTTTACCTGCATTTTGGAAAATTGATTGAGAACATAATTGCGAGTTTCCTTATCTACGGAAAGATATTCCTCCAATTCGTCGGGGAAAGAATTGGGAATATGGCTAAGACAAGATTCTATTATTTTCGGAATGTCAATAAATCGAATCTCTTCATTTAGAAACAAAGTTACGGCTTCTTCATTGGCAGCATTAAATATACATGGTGCAACTCCGCCCGCTTTACCTGCATCAAATGCCAACTTCAAACCGGGATATCGTTTGTAGTCTGGAGGAAAAAATTCCATAGATCCCCAAGTGACGGGCTTTCGGTCGATCAGTAATTTTGGTGTGGGTTCGGGATAAAACAAGGAATGGGCGATCGGATATATCATATCAGGATGGCTTGTATACTGCAAACAAGCCCCGTCTAGAGTTTCGATTATCCCATGTGTCAGAGACTGAGGGTGTATAACGACCTCAATTTGGTCATATGAAAATCCAAAGAGAAAATGTGCTTCGATGACCTCCAAACCTTTGTTGATGAGGCCCGCAGAATCCACCGTAATTTTTGGACCCATCGACCAAGTTGGATGGTTTAATGCTTGTTTAATGGTAACATTTGGTAAATCTT
Source organism: Leptospira sp. (assembly GCA_027533185.1). Classification (GTDB taxonomy): domain Bacteria; phylum Spirochaetota; class Leptospiria; order Leptospirales; family Leptospiraceae; genus Leptospira_A. Next base: position 53,053 of record JAPZTS010000006.1, read on the forward strand.
CCAGGGGCATTTTCCTAAAACTTCCACCGGAAGCAGTCAGAGTAATAGCTCGAATATTGGATCTCTCTTCCCTATTAATCAATTGGAAGAGTGCATTGTGTTCGGAATCTACGGGAACAAGTGAAACTTTATGTTTTTCTAAAAGCTGATTTATAAGAGGTCCAAATGTAACAAGTGTTTCTTTGTTTGCAATAGCAATTTTTTTGCCAGCTTTGATTGAGGATATCGTTGGCAAAACTCCCCTTGCCCCAACAATTGCCGTTACAACTACTCTAACAGAAGAATTTGTAACAAGATCCAAGAGACCTTCTTCTCCGTATAGAATCTTGGTATTCAAATAAGATTCCCCAAGAGCCCCCCGTTTTGTAGGATCAGTTACACAAACTAGCTCGGGAGAAAATTCACCGATAAGTGATTTTGCATATTCCACATTGCCGTGGACGGAAAAAGTTTTGAGGGAAAAATGTTCTGGGAACTGGCGTAGGACTTTTACGGTAGACTGACCAACAGAACCAGATATACCTAAAACACTAACACCAATCATCAGAACTTAGACTGGCTTCCTCAGACAGAAAACCCTAGGAAACCTTTAAAAAGAATGTAATAGTATACAACAGGCACAGTAAAGAGAAGTGCGTCTGCCAAATCCAAAAGACCTCCATGGCCTGGGATCAATTGCGAGGAGTCCTTAATCTTTGCATCTCGCTTCATAGCAGATTCGGCAAGATCACCCATCACAGAAATGATGGAAACGACGAAAGCTAAGCAAATGGATTCAAGTGTTCCCATAGGGAGTTTTAAGCCGCTAAAATGTTCCCAAAGGTAATTCAAAAGTAATACGGATAGGATCGCAGAAAGATTTCCTGTGATATAGCCTTCCCATGTTTTTTTAGGAGAAATCTTTAATCCTGCAGAATGTTTTCCAAACCACCGACCACCAAAGTATGCACCTGCATCACTGATAAATGTAATCGTTGATACAAGAAAGATGTAATACTCCCCGAAAGGAAAAGCAAGTAAAAGTAAAAAATGCCCCACAGGCAAGGCCAGATACAATGGGCCAAGCATCGTTGCACTTGCAGAAAACAAAGCACCATCTAACGGTCGCTTGATGATTTGCAAAATCCAAACCACAATCAAAAGCGCAATCAACAAAAAAGAAACTGGATGGAACCCTTCTCTAAAGAGTTTAGAAAGTTCTAATATAGAACTCGGAGGAGTTACATTGAACTGAAGACCCAAAAACTGGATGTAATAAACCGTAAAGATGAGAATCGAGAAAAAAATGCCAGTTCCCACAAATGGTTTCGAGTCTTCCCTTTTGCAAAAGGCATAGAGTTCTTTAATGCCAAGAAAAATAATCGCTGATCCAAAAAGATAAAATTCAACATAATACCATGCAGAATGGAAGATCATGAAGATATAAACCGCGACCAGCGCGATAGAAGATAGAATCCGAAGTGTTGTTTCACTCATAACAAACCACCAAATTTTCTTTTTCGAGTCTCAAAAAACATAAGTGCTTCCTCAAGTGACTTTTGGTTAAAATCAGGCCAGAGAGTATTTGTAAAAAAAATTTCAGCATAAGCACTTTGCCAGAGCAAAAAATTTGAGATCCTTTGCTCTCCTGCAGTTCTGATCAATAAGTCTACGGGTGGAAGAGCCGATGTATACAAATATTTTTGAAATTCTTTGGAAGAGATAGGTCGGTCCAAGGGTTCTTTCTTTAATTTCCTATGGGCGAGGACTCGATCAAAACTACTAAGAATCTCCTCTTGACCACCATAATTCAAACAGAAGTTTGCATGGAGGTTTTTATTTTTCTTTGTAAGCTCCACAGCAGTGTCAATTTTTGAAAGGACAGTTTTCGACAATTTTTTACGAGAACCACTGTGATGGATGCGGATTCCTTTTTTATGGATATCATCAAGTCTCGTTTCGATGAACTCAACTAATAGCCCAAATATCGTTTGAATTTCGGTGATGGGTCTTTTCCAATTTTCTGTCGAAAACGCGTAGAGGGAAACCGTATTGATTTTGTAATTTAATGCTACATCTAACAAACGGTCGATGGCTTTTGCACCCTCTCTATGTCCGTCTGTCCTTTTTTTCCCTTGGTTTTCGGCCCATCTTCCATTACCGTCCATAATGACTGCAATGTGGGCCGGGATGGTTTTAAAGTTCATAGAAAATTAAAGAGTGGTGATCTCTTTTTCTTTTTCCTTTTCCAGATCTCCAATCTTTGCAATGTATGAATCCGTAACCTTTTGGATGCGGTCTTGGTGTCCTTTCATTTCATCCTGAGACATTTCGGCTTGGTGTTTTTTGAGATCATCGTTCGCATCACGACGGATATTTCGAATAGCAACTTTTTTTTCTTCGGCCTTTTGCTTTACTACCTTTGCCAACTCTTTTCGCCTTTCCCCTGTTAGCTCGGGAATATTGATCCGAATGCTCGACCCGTCATTATTTGGTGTGAGTCCAAGAGATGCAGAAAAAATTGCCTTTTCAATATCCTTTAACATCCCTTTTTCAAAAGGTGTGATAAGAATCATACGTGGTTCTGGGCAGGCAATTTTTCCCAGCTGGTTAAGTGGCGTCATCGTACCATAGTAATCTACACGCACATCTTCCACCATCATTGGATTAGCTTTTCCTGTTCGGATCGTAGAAAAATCTTTTTTCAAAGCATCTACCGTTTTATCCATCTTGGATTGCATTTGTTTTATAATTTCATCTACCATCTAACACCACTTCCTCAGAATTGGAAATCAAAGTGCCTATTGGATCACCAGTGATTAAATTCTTAAGATTGCCTTGTTTAAAAATATCAAATACGATAATCGGCATATTGTTATCCATACAAAGACTGAGTGCCGTAGAATCCATAACCTTTAAGCGGTGTTTGATGGACTCCATAAAGGAAACTTGGACGTAACGCTTTGCCTGAGGATCTTTTTTGGGATCGGCGGTATATACGCCATCAACCTTGGTTGCTTTTAAAATCACTTCACATCCCACTTCGACAGCGCGTAGACTAGCCGTTGTATCGGTCGTGAAATACGGATTTCCTGTTCCGCCAGCAAATATGATTACACGGTTTTTTTCTAAGTGTCTTACAGCTCGTCTTCGGATATACGGCTCGGCAACAGATTTCATTTCAATAGCAGAAAGCACCCGGGTAAACATACCTTGCTTTTCACAAGCATCTTGTAATGCGAGAGCATTCATGATAGTCCCAAGCATACCCATATAGTCTGCTGTAGCACGTTCCATTCCCGATTTAGCAAGAGTTTCGCCGCGGATCATGTTTCCACCACCCACAACAACTGCAACTTGCAAACCTAGATTGTGGACTTCTTTGATTTGTCCTGCAAGAGAGAACGTTTTGTTCGTATCAATGCCAAGCTCACCCTCTCCAGCAAGTGCCTCGCCAGAGAGTTTGATCAAAATTCGTTTGAAACGAGGATTACTGCCCACCTACTTGGAACCTCGAGAACCTACCAACTGTAATGTTTTCACCAAACTTGGCGATTGCTTCTTGGAGTAAGTCATGGATGGTTTTTGAATTGTCACGAATGGATTTTTGGTGGACCAAACAAATCTCTTCGTAATACTTCTTCATTTTCCCTGGGAGAATCTTTTCGATCTGTTCTGGCTTTTTTCCTTCTTTTTCAAGAAGAGCTTTTTGCACAGACATCTCGGAGTCAATTTCAGCCTGAGGGATTGACTCTTCATTGATATAGAGAGGATTCATCGCAGTGATTTGAAGGGCAATTTCTTTTCCTAATGCTTCAAAAGCTTCGTTGTTGGCAACAAAGTCAGTTTCACAGTTTAACTCAAGTAATACGCCAGTTTTGCCATTTCCATGGATATAAGCGATTACTTTACCTTCACCGGTTTCTCTTCCCGCTCTTTTTGCAGCCTTTGCTAGACCCTTTTCCCGTAAGTAAGTAACTGCTTTTTCAATATCGCCCCCGTTTTCTTCGAGGGCTTTTTTGCAGTCCATCATCCCCGCACCAGTTCGTTCGCGGAGGTCTTTGATTTGTTCTGAACTAACAGCCATTCTAATTATTTTCCTTCTGAATTTGAATCTTCTGCCTTTACTTCCACTTCTGCTTTTTTTACAGCTTCTGGATCGACAGGAATATCTTTCGCTACGGGAGGAAGTTCATCGTCCATGATGAATTTTCCAGACTCATCATACTCACCTTGGTATTCCAATGCAAGTTGTTCTGCGTCCATATCCTCAGCAAAATTTGTTTGGATCACTTCGCCACCAGTTCCTTCGAGAACTGCATTAGCCATAGTGTCCAAAAATAATGAAATGGCACGAATCGCATCGTCGTTACCGGGAATTGGATAGTCAATTGGCTCTGGATCGCAGTTTGTATCGATCACAGCAAATACCTTGAGTCCCAATTTTTTAGCTTCGCTAACAGCGATTTCCTCTTTTTTAGGATCAATTACAAAAAGAATTTCAGGAATGACAGCCATATCCTTAATCCCACCAAGAGTTTGGCGGAGTTTTTCCAATTCTCTTTTCAGTGAAAGAGCTTCTTTTTTAGTACGTGCTTCCAACTCGAAGGAGTTAGACTCTTCCATACTCTCTAGTTTTTTCAAACGAGCAATGGATTTTTTTACAGTATTCCAGTTAGTGAGAAGTCCACCGAGCCAACGGTTAGACACATAATACATGTTACATGCTTGAGCTGCCCTTTCAATCGCACCTCGAGCTTGTTTTTTGGTTCCAACAAAAAGAACTTTTTTACCTTGTCCAGTTAATTTACGAAGGGCATCATACGCCTCTTTTGTTTTTTGAACTGTTTTTTGAAGGTCAATGATATGGATTCCGTTTCGAGCCGTATAAACATAAGGACTCATTTTTGGATTCCAACGACGTGTTTGGTGGCCGAAGTGTACGCCTGCCTCAAGCAGACTCTTCATGGAAATTACAGACATAGTTACCCCTTTTTTAGTGCGAGATATCCAGATGCTACAAGACCAACAAGACTTGCAGGGGTTAGCTGGAACTCGACCTTAATTATGTAAAGCTCAAACGAGACCGGTGATTCGAACAAAAACCTTGAGAGATAATTGGTACCAAGGACGCGGTCGAGGACTACCCCCGCCACAGCTCCCGCCATCAGCCCCAAAAACAGCACGAGAAGTAGGTTCCCGATTTGGGATTTGTTCATAAAACAAGCACCTTGCTTTAGCTTCCTTGCCAGGATTTGGGAAACGGACGGACTGTCAAGGGAATCTCAGGGCGCCTCCCAACGGAGCGATACCCAAAATCCAATCGAAAGCAGGGACCGGGCTATCCGCTCCCATCTCCGCATGCGCTTCGATGCCGCTACTATCCCTGGCGCGGGGGATGGGAGCGGGTGAGGTAAAATTTTTGCCTTTTTTTCCCTCTAAAGTAAGGTCTTCACCTGTTTGATAAATTCTAAGACAAGGACACCTAATGCGCCTATCGTTGCGCCCACGATCGGGACTCCCAAAATCCGTATGGAAAAGTTTGTCGTATCCAATCTTTTTTCCAATGAGTCAAATCGTGCATTCACTTCTTTACGAAACGCATCCGCTTTTTCATCCACTACAGTGAATCTAGAATTCATTTCAAGACGCATCAGATCAAACTTATCATCCACTGCTTGGAATTTCGTATTCATCTCTGATCGAAGCGTATCGAACTTTTCATCGACAGCATGGAATTTCGTATTCATTTCCGATCGCAGTGTATCAAACTTTTCATCTACAGCATGGAATCTTGTATTCATCTCTGATCGTAAGTTATCAAACTTTTCATCTACGGCATGGAATCTTGTATTCATCTCCGATCGCAGTGTATCAAACTTTTCATCTACAGAATGGAATCTTAAATTCATATCTTCCCGCAATACATCTATCCGTTCTTGCAAAGGAATGAGTTTAGATTCTTGGAACTGGCTCATCATAAGGTCCCGTTTTTCATCTATAGTATCTACAATCCAATCTTGTATTTCAATCGATATTTTCGTATCGATTTCTGCTTTTTCTAAAATTTGATACAATTTAATGGTTTTCGGCATTTAGTTTTTTCTCTTTCATAAACAGAGGGAAAATTTTTCCGAATTTGTACCTGGGTTTTTTACGTTTTTTACATCTAAGGAAATACTGTGAAAGATAAAATGATTAGCCTCCTCCCTTGGTCTAGACAGGAATGGTCCGAATGGTTTGTGGATCTATCCCCGCTCATAGGTATTTTCTTTTTTTCTAACGACTTAAAAACAATTGTTATCCCCTTCTACATGGAAATGTACTTTCTTTTTGGCTTTGGTCTTCTACGACTTGCGACCACTGCTACATATGCAGCTTGGGACCTCGGAAAAGATATGGGGTTGGCAGACTTGGATGTTCCTGATCCTTTCATAGGTAAACTGTTCTATGTATTCTTTATGGGATTTTTTGGATCGATACTAATCATTGTATGTATTTGTTTGATTCTCCTGCTCATTGGTTTTAATTTTTTCTTTTATATGTTAATCGAGTTGTTTCTATCCGTTGCCTTTACTGGAAACATCGGTCAAAATTTTAATTTTTTCGAATTGTACAAATCACTGAACCAAGGAGAGATATTTTTTATTTGGGGAATGTTTATGCTCGCTTGCTTTCGTTACATCCCAAAAATTTCTTATTTCTTTAGAACGAAACCTTTTCTAAAATATAAAGAAGATTTTGCGTGGACTGTAATGGGTCTTCCCAAAATTCCTGAAAAAAATGAATTTCAAAAAATGGTATCGGTTTTTAGGTCAATGACTCAAAATCCTCCAATTGATGTTAAAGAGTATGGAGTTTTGTTCTACTTCCTATTCCTGTTTTCTTATTTTTCCATTTTGATCATCATGATTAAATTACCGAGGATTGGACCAGTGTTGGTTTTGGGAATAAAGGCATTTGTCGAATTGTATTTTAAAAGGCTTTATACTCCGAGATAGCGAGGTTATCTTCGATACTTAAACGAATTTGCTATGGCATTGATTGAATTTCTTTCTTCTTCCGCAGATAGAGAGTGAAGTCAGGTTCGAAATCTCTTGCCAAACATGAAATCAAAACGAAATCTAACAAGAAAGAACGAAAAAAGTTCACGAGGCATAAGAATTGACTCACATTGCAAATTCTGATATCCAAATTCGCCCTCTCTATGACGGAGAGTCCGGAACCTGGACCTATTTAATCATCCATAATGCCACTCACACTTGTTGTCTGATTGACCCCATTTTGGAGAAAATGGATCGAGATATAAACCTCATCCGCGAACTCAACTTAGAATTACTGTTTACAATCGAAACGCATATCCACGCAGATCACATCACTTCCTCAGGGAGCTTGCGCCAGCTAACAAATTGTAAAACCTTTGTTCCAGAAGGAGCCAAAATTGAATGCGCAACGAATTTTATGAAAGATTCATCCAAAATTCTATTGGGTGATACTGCACTAGAGATTTTAGAAACTCCAGGTCATACCGAACATTCAATTTCTATCTATATAAAAAATCTATGTGTATTTACGGGTGATGCACTTCTCATCCGAGGCTGCGGTAGAACAGATTTCCAAGGTGGGAATGCGGAACTTTTGTATGAATCGATTACTCAAAAGTTATTCCAATTGCCAGAAGATACCATTGTCTTTCCTGGCCACGACTACAAAGGTTTCGTTTATTCAAGTATAGGTGAAGAGAAAAAATTGAATCCCAGGGTTGCAAACAAATCAAAGGCCGAATTTGTTTCATTCATGCAAAATTTAAACTTACCTTACCCCAAAAAAATCCATGAGGCATTACCTGCCAATGAAAACTGTGGGATTTTGAAGTAATCCCAAAATGAAAATCATTCAGATTTTAGCGACTATTTCTATTGTAATAGCGCTTTTAAGTAATGAGCTCAAGGCTCAGTCATCTCTGTCCGTTCATTTTTTTCTAGTCGATTCCAGCACAGGAAAACCAATTCCCGAAGCTACGATCCTTTCAAAAAAGGCGCTTGCAACCGGCGTCACAGACAAATTGGGAAAAGTATCCTTAAAATTTCCTGGAACAGGATATTATGAAATTCGCATACTAAGTAACGATTCCATCGAAATTCAAAATAAAGAAATTAGATATAACAACCAAGAAATATATATCTCCTTAAGTGGATTAAAAAAATCAGGTATAGTTGTAAGTGGTGAGCGAGAAAAACTGAACCTTTCGCGGTACGGGCTTGGACAGGAAGAGATTAAAAGAATTCCTGGCGTTGCCGGTGATTCTCTCCGAGCAATACAAACAATTCCTGGGGTTGTTGTTGGTACACCTGTTGGAGTATTACCCTCCGTATTTACGAATATAAGCGGTGGGCTTACCTCAGGTTCGCCGTATTCAAATAGTGATCGTGGTGACCTTTCCATCCGAGGTGGAGGAACCAAACAAAACATATATTTCTTTGATGGATTTCCTCTCCCTTACCCTTTCCACTTGGGGAACCAATCCTCTGTGATCAATAACAACCTCATCAAAGGTTTTGATCTTTTTAGTGGAGTCTTCCCTTCTAAATATGGTTTTGCAACTGGCGGAGTCATTGCCATTGACGGCACGGATGTTGTCGAAGAAAACAAAACCATTTTAAATGTTAACTTTTTTTTGGCGGATGCATACAACCAAACTATTCTTTCACCAAACTTGAGTATGGTTACTTCCGGTCGGAAGAACTATCCAAATTTAGTTCTCTTAAGAACCTATCCGCAAGGTATTCCTGAAGATGCTAAATATGCTGAATATCATGACTACCAATGGAAATTAATATGGGATATTAATAACAGTCATAGAATTACTCTTCAAACTTTTGGAACAAGAGATCGCCAAGCATATACAAAACAACAAGCAAGTTTGGAACGAAATGGTGATGATCCACGCCCACCAACTGGACTCGATAGGATGTTTCGAACGGATGGCATTCGCTATATAGCCAAGGGAAAAAAATTTAGAAATACCCTATCCTATTCGCGAACAGAATTTGATGAATTTTTTGAACTCAGGATATCAAACCCGCTTACCGCGGAGAATATTTTTGGGCTCCAAAACCGAGTGAGTGATTTTTTATATTTTGCTGAAAATCGTTTGGAGTGGGAAATATTAGAAGATCATATCAAACTAGAAACGGGAGTTCAATCCAGGCTTCGAGAATTGAATCTAAAAGGTGAGAATATTTCATCTAACAACCGATTGTTTTTGGATTTTTTCGATAACCTCTTATTAACAAATGCACAGTTTAGATCTATTATTGATGGTGAAAAAATAAGATATCGTGAAGCAGCTGGATTTCTTGAATTCAAAACCAAATGGAGGGGCTTTCGCTTTATCCCTGGTGCTAGATTGGATAGCTATAGTGGATCGGGTGAGGTCAATCTTTCTCCCCGAGTTGTCGGTGGATATTCTTTTGAAACTACAAAAACATCCATTTTAGCCGGACACGGTATCCATTACAATAGCCCCGTTTCTCCCGAACAACTCTCCAGTAGATCAGGAAATCCTTCCTTATTTATGGAAAGGGCAGAACACAATACAATAGGCATTGAACAAGAATTACCGAAGGGATGGTCGTTCAAAGTCGAAGGGTTTAGAAATATTTTTCAAAACATTATTGTTGCAGACGCATTTATCACGGATCCCTATAGTCCAAATTCAGATTTAAGATTGCTTGCACGAAACCCTAATACTGAATTACAAAATCCATTTCGCCCACGTAATTTAAACTATTCTAATATTGGATATGGGCACTCTGAGGGAGTCGAGATTTTTATCAAAAAAACGAAAGACCCCCGAGAATCTTCTGGTATGTTCGGATGGTTGTCTTACACAAATTCTATTACAAAAAGAATCAACAACCAAGCTCGCCTCTCCAATGAAGAAAGGCAAAACTTGACGATTTCAAATAGTGCGAGAAGACTACTTCTCCAAACCAAACTTGGAACCAATTACCTAAACTACTACGATGACAACCAATTTGAATTGATTTACAATAACGACGAAAAAGAACTCTATGATTTAGATAGAAGACATATTCTCAACTTAGTTTTCGGATATAAATTCAATGTTAAATGGCAATTCGGAGGAAGATTCCGTTATTTTTCTGGAAACCCATATACTCCAATCATTGGAGCAAATAGGGCAGGACAAGCAGGTTCGGGAGGAATAAGTTTTTTTATCCCAGAGTTTTCAAAAAATTTTAATAGTGATCGATTTATACCTTTCCATCAAATTGATATTCGAATCGATTCATTCGACTTCTATAGTTGGGGTTACATCAATGTTTATCTAGAATTTGTAAACGTTTATGGAAGAATGAATCAAGTTGGTTTTACATTTGATAACTTAAGCAACTACCAAAGAGGTGTTAATCCCAAACCAGAGTACGATACGGTAAACTCTCCTTACATCATCTCCCAAAGACCAAATGGATCAATGATCAATCTTCCCTTAATCAACCTTGGGATGGAGGCTCGATTCTAATGAAACGATTCTTGATCTTCCTGTTTTTTCTATTCTCTTGTAGAGAGGGAACCGAACTGCAAAAAAAGGAAAACGAGGAGCAATCCGCTTGGATGTTTACAATTGCAATTTTACGATCCCAAGGGAATTGCAAAATTAAGGAATTTAAAAATGAAACTGAAAATGTTTCATGTGATCGGCGACCTAGAGGACTTTGTACGGTAGAAGAAAAAATTCTTTCCCAAGGCGAGATCAGCAAACAAATTTCCGATGCCCGAAAAATCACAGATTCGAACACGAATTGTTTAGAATCAGTAATTGCTTCTGAAATTTTAAATCTCAAACCAACAACAGAAACGGAAAAAATGGAAATCTACTCTAAATTTTTATACGAAACAATCAATTCATGTGAAGAAATAGGATTGCTTTTATCGGAAGGAGAACGTTTGGCAAGTCTCGAAGAATACCTTTTTTTGGTTTCTGTCCCAGGGAAAATAGGTAGGTCCGCAAATACTCTAAGAAACTTTCCCTTATCAACCATATCCACAAAAGAAAAAGCTAATGATTGTTTTGTGAAAAATTTCACAGATAAAGAACGAGAAATTTTAGAAGATTTTCGAAAGGGAAAAACGATACTCAGCAAAAAATTGTAGTCAAACTTTCTCTCCTACCATCGAATTGGATTTGTGTTTGGTTTCTTTATTTTTTTAAGTCAAATTTTTTTTAACAGCATCCAAAAAGGCTTTTTGTGGCCGGAAAGGCTTGTGGGGCCTGCCCATTTTCTATTCTGGTGGAATTTAATTTTTTCATCGGTTTGGATTTTTCTTTTTGGGTTTTTGCTTTTTGGAGTGGTTGGTATCTTCCTAAAGATTCCCCTTCTCGGAATTGTTCTGCAAGGTTTCCAAAATAAAATAAAAGAATCTGGATGGTTTATTTTTTTAACTCGCCATATACTTGTTTGGTTGCTATCTCAAGGATCAATATTGATTGGTAGCTACATACTTGCGTATATTGATCTGACCCCCGTTCTATTACCCTATTTTGCCCTTGGTTTTGTGATTTTAGGTGTCTATGCAACGAAAGTTCTTAACCAGACAAACCGATCCAGTTTTCAATTCACCGTTCTAAGAAGAGAAAACCAAGAAGAAAGAGTAGAAAAAGATATAACCCCGCGCTAAAATTTTTAATCCTTTGTGCTTCCATTACGCTCTAAGGAGTATGAATCAGGCAAAACAGGAAAGATCTCCAAAAAATAGAATGGAATGGGGGTTTAAACTTTTTAGCGTTTTCATTTTACTCGATTCCATTGCCTGTTCTCCTCTCTCTCTATCTAGCTCCAAAATTGAAGAACTCCCTCTGACAAGCCCTCCTGGAACCTCCATTGCCGCTTTTGCCGAAGGATGTTTTTGGTGTTCGGAGCATATATTTGAGTCCATTCCTGGGGTAAAGGAAGTGGTGTCGGGGTATGCAGGTGGCCATACAGAGAATCCGACATACGACTCCGTCAATACTGAAACAACAGGTCATGCTGAAACTGTCCTCGTGTATTATGATCCATCCAAAATTCAGTTCGCTGAGTTGTGCCGAATCTTTTTTCTTTCTCATGATCCAACCACAAAAGATCGGCAAGGTCCCGATATAGGATCATCGTATCGATCGATACTCTTCTACAAAACGGACAGAGAGAAAAAAATTGCTATCGAGATTCAAAAGGAAATTGCAGTAGCAAATGTTTGGCGAAACCCTATTATTTCAGAAATCTTGGAACTGAAACGATTTACAAAAGCAGAAGGCTACCACCAAGACTTTATAAAACGAAATCCAAACCAATCTTACGTACGAAATGTATCTATTCCCAGATATTACGAATTTCAAAAGAGATATTTGGATTATAGAAAATCCAAAAGTCAGTAGATCAAATTTGGAAACTAATCTACCTGGTATTGCTCCTTGATATTCGTACGGAATGAATCAAATTCCGCCTTACTCGAAAACTTGCAATACTTTAGAATTTCTTGCGGTATCTCGGAAGACTTTGCATCTTTTTGGTTGATAGCAATCATCATATCTCCCAAATAAATTGGGAAAATTATATCTTGATATACTTCATCGACAAGAAGCGGCCTGTGATGGTATTCCATTGCCTTCGTATACAGAATAGGAAAATTCCATTTTTCACTCACCATGGCTCCGAGTTTTGAATGGGTGATTCCCATCGCTGCCTCTTCCATACTGATCGTTGAAGCTATTTCTTTTGAAGTAGAATAGTTACGTATTTGTTTCATATTTTCAGGATCAAAAGAAATAAGTAAAATTTCACCGATATCATGTAACAAAGACGCTGCAAGTAAGTTACTCACATTGTTTTTATTCATACCCATTCGGTTGCCAATTGCCTTACAGTAATATGCACATTCATTCGATTTTTCCCATATTGATTGGAATGCAGGGAATTTATCCTCTAACAACTGCTTGGTGCCCAAACTATAGAGAAGATTTTGTAATTCTTTTAATCCAATCAACTGAATGGCGCGGTCTAGTGTCTCTACTTTACTACCTCTCCGAAATGCCGCGGAGTTGGAAAGTTTTAGAATATTCGCAGCTAAAGCCACGTCCTTCTTGATCATTTCTGCTATTGATCCAATACTTGAGTTGGGTTTGTCAATAGCGGCTTGGATATCTTGGATGGTCTTTGGAAAGGTAGGCAAGTTGTCGATATGTGCTACCATGATATCGATTTTATCCACATTAACGTTTTCTTTGGAAATCTTGGATGGGATATCAATCATAAAGATGGTTTTATTTTCACCAGACTCGAATTTGAAAGCGGATTCGCCAAGACCATCATTTTTTAACATCATCAGTGTCATAATAAGTCCAAGGCCTGCACCTTCCTCTTCATTGGACATATCCATAAATGCTTCCGCTAAATCATTGTAAGTCTTGGCTTTTTCAATTCTCAATTTGATACGGCTTATTTCTTCTTCAGTAAGTTGCACATTATTCATAATACGAATACGCATTAGATTTTTATTATGAATGAATGAAACAAATACACCAAAATTGTGTTTCTGTAAAGATTCTTCAATTTCTTCACGATTGTCTAAATACGTTTGCTTAAAGTCAGCGATTTCATTGGAATAATCATCTTTGTTAAAGATATCACTTGCTTTGTTTTTAAAATATACTCTTTTGGCGTTCGCCTTTATCGCGTTTGTGATAGTCTCTTTGATAGCGGCTAACACGGATTCTCTTACAAATATTAAATCCATTTGCAATAAAAATCTATCGAGTATCTGGAACAGCGTATTTTCTACTTCATCAGATACTTGATAAAATTTAAAATGAAACGGTGCATTCTCTTCTATCGGCTGATTGATATCACTGATATTTGTGTGTAAACCTAACTCTTGTCTGTATTCTAAACTAATCGCTTTTGCCGTTGACATATAGTTGCATCCATTTTCTTGTTAGGAGAAGTACTAATTCATCTCATTACAGAACTTATAGAACAACAGTAAAATTAAAAACGACATCCTTTCAAGATATTATTTGTACTCGGGTAAACTATGTTTAAGGGATTTTCTTTGTGGACAATCCTAGTCATGAAATACACTACAATGCTAAGTAATCGATGTAAGGTTACTTTTGCAGATCTTTGGGACTGGGAATTTTAGGAAGACTGAGATTGTATCGGACGGCAAGAACACGGATCAAAACAACAACCAATGCAGACAGGATAAAATTTATGTCACGGTGGATTGGAAAAGCATCGAGGGCAATGTACAAAACAGCCCCAGCGAGACAGGCAGTGGCATAGATTTCTTTGCGGAAGATAAATGGAATTTCGTTCATTAGGGTATCCCTGATGACACCTCCAAAAATTGCAGTAATCATACCTAAAATTGCGCTCGCAAATAGGTTTACACCATTATCCAAAGCAATTCTAGTCCCAAGAATCGTATAAATCCCAATACCCAAAGTATCAAAAAGAAATAGTTCTTTTCTTAATTTAACAAGAGTTTTTGGAAATATCACAATGAATAAAAATCCTGTAAATATTGCCCAAAGTATATTTACATCTCGAACCCAAGATACTGGATAATTTCCGAGTGTTATATCCCTAAGTGTCCCTCCGCCGATAGCTGTTATAAAACCAGTAAAAAAAACGCTAAAAAGATCGTGGTGGTGTTTTTCTCTTTCCATCGCTGCCAATGCACCCGAAATAGCAAACACCATAATGCCAAACAAACCAACCCAATCAATGAGGCTCATTGTCTCTCTCTTAAGTCGTAGACACCAATTCTGTCCATATACAGACTACCAATATATAACTTTCCTTTCTTTTCTATAGCGCTTGTTATTTCTTTTAGATTTTTACCTTCAGGATCCATCAAAGTTTTAATAGGATTACCAGATTCATCCAGTTTTAAAACAAATCCAAAAGGTTCCGGCTTAGGCCACAAAAACTTAGGCAATTTAGAAATTAGTAATTTAGTCCAAACAGATGGGTGCATTTTGTCCATTCGATCATTACGAACAGTGAAAAGTGATACCCAAAACTCGCCTTTTTCGTTTCTAGTAATATTATCAGGAAAACCAGGAAGATTTTCGATTAATATTTCAGATTTACCAGAATTTTTACCTTTTAACCAAAGTTTAGTGATACGATACCTGTAAGTTTCGTTTATCAATAAAAAATCTTCATTTTCAGAAAGTGCGATTCCATTGGCAAAGTAAAGACCATCAAGAAGTAAGCTTGTATTTTTTGTTTTCGGATCATACACAAACACTCTTCCGTGTGGGCGGGCTTCCAATAAATCATATAAATAATCTTTTTGTTCGTAAATGCTCGCATCCGAAAAATAAATTTTCCCATCGGAGGAAATATCCAAGTCATCTGTGAATTTCAATTTTTCCCCATGAAATTCGTCTACTAGGATTTGAATCTCACCCTTTTTAGAAATAGACAATAGTCCTTTGTAAGCGTCTGCAACGATGAGGTTTTGTTGTTTATCAAACTGAACGCCAAGCGGTCTTCCTCCCGTGTTCGCTATGTAAAATATCTCTCCTAATGAGTTGATTTTTATTATATTGCCTTCCGCATCACCACCATAAATATTTCCATCTTCATCCAAGTCCAAAGACTCTAGACCATTAATTTTTCCTTTTGCAACCAACTTGGCATCTTTTAAATATGTGTTTTTCTCATATATACCAGCAAATTCTGGTTTTACGACTGGATTAAATGGAAGTGGATCTATTGACTTACAATTTGCAGAAAGAAACAGTGCAAGGATTCCTATGAAAAATTTAGAAGCTTCAAAACAGGAACTAGGATACATGGTTTGTTTGTTTTTCCCTAGATAATAGTTCATCTTTTTGCCTCCATCTCTCATCGATCCAACGTTTCATCGCCTTAGATAAAGGGGCTAAATTTTCATTCTCTTCCATGGGGATATCCTTTGAGGGTATAAAATGGATGAATACTTTTACCTTTTTAATTTCGCCAGACATTAGATCTAAAAAGCTTGGATTTTCTTTTGGATAAACAATTGTTAAATCAATATACCCATCTAACTCACTCTTTAAAGCAGTAGAAACAACGGAAATACCACTGCTGTGTGCACGTAACAGGTGATTGTAAGGATTTTTTTTTGCAAGTTTTGCCACCTTTTCAGGAGTTCGCCTGGTTCCTTCCACAAAATTGAGAATTGAGAAAGGATACCCAATGAATTTTTTACAAACATTTCTTACATTCTGAAGGTCCTGGTGTGCTAGTTCTGGATTTTTGATTAGGTCTTTTTTAGAGCTCCGTTTAACAAAAGGAAAATCAAGCGCTAACCAAGCTGTTCCAAGAATAGGAACATACTTCAGTTGTTCCTTAATGAAAAATCGAATTAAGGGAATCTTTCTATTTAAAACAGACTGAATGATATAAATATCTGACCAAGACTGGTGGTTACAGACCAACATATAACGTCCATTTGTTGACAAATGTGCCCAATCCACTGAATGAACCTCAAATTGAACGCCAAATAAGATTTGTGAAATTCGATAGTTGTTTTGGATCCAAATTTCACCAATCCAAACTAAAAACCCATCAACTGACTTGCGTATCGATACAATCGGAATCAGCTTTAAAAAATACACGGGATAGATTATCGGGATCAGCCAAAGTAAATTCAGAATAAAAAGTATATATGCAATAATAAGTCCCACGTAATTCTCCTAACCTTCTACTCTCGTTCCAATACCTAAAATAGTAACATCGTCCATCATTGGCTCTTTACCTCGGAACTTATGGAACCGATCCATTAAATATTCTACAGTTTGATTTAAATTCAAATTCTGATCCATTGAATCTCTAAAAATTTGTAAAAGATTCTGTTCTCCTAAAAATTCACCCGAATCATTTTCTTGTTCTAAATACCCATCCGATATCATAAATAGACTGTCTCCAAACTGAAAGGGTAACGAGAAGTTAAGATACTCAACATCTTTTTCCAAACCTAACATCACACCGGACTCTGTAAGTGGGATAATTTTATTTTTACTGAGAATATACGGATCGTTATGTCCTGCGCAAGAGTATTCAAGTTCATTTTTTGAAAGTTCTGCGTCTACAACAACGGCTGTAAACTGGTTTGATTTTTTACCATAACGATCGATAAAAATTTGGTTGAGAGAATATAAAAGATCAGCAGGAGTTTGGGCTTCAAATTTTAAATGATCGAATTCTGCTTTGATTGCCATTGTAATAAGCGCAGCTTGGACACCGTGTCCGATAGCGTCGGCTAAAAAAAGTCGAATTTTTGATGGTCCAAGACGTACAACATCAAAAACATCTCCACCCACTTCACTCATTGGTTCAAAAGCCGAACTAAAATCTAGATGTGCAATTCTTTTGATACCCAATGGTAAAATGTTTCTCTGAATGGTTTTTGCAGTTTCTAAATCTTCCTGTATTATCTTTAAAGAGTTCATTAATTTTGCAGTACGTTCTTTGACCATTTCCTCCAAAGTTTCATTCTGCTTTTTTAACTCTTCCATAAGACCCAAACGAATTTCTTCATTTTTTTTGAGTTCTTTAAGCGCGTCGCCTAGTTGTCTGTTTTTAGTGATCAGATGTTTGTTTTTTTCGATTAGAACCGAGTTTTCTCTTTGTTCCGAGTTTCGTATTCTCGCCGTTAGTATTTTTAAAATTGTTAAAGTAGTTTTCGGATTTGTTTCAATGAGCTCGTAAAAAGACGTTCTTGTGAGTACAAAAAGAAGAGAATCCTCTTGTGCGGTAATATTGACAGTTCTTGGAGCTGAATCAATGAGTGCAATTTCGCCAAAATATTCTCCAGAAGTTAAATCACCAATATCTAGAACCTCTTCCTTGGAGGAATCAAGATACTTCCATACTCGCACTGACCCAGACTTTATATAATAAAAAGTATCTCCAAGAGAAAACTGTTCAATGATCAATTCTCCTTTTTTGACAGAGACTTCTGTCATTTTGTCTAGGAGAAATTGTAACTCAGGTTGCTCAGAATTCATCACGATGGACAGTCTCAATTCGGAAGGCAGGTTTACATACTGACCAGTATTCGGCTGGTTCATCAAAGGGATTCGAATAACGGACCTTAGTTCCCCTATGAATTTGAATCGATTCGCCTGCTTTTAGTACTACAACTTTTCCATCCACCTCGATCTGTTTTTTACCCGAAACCATTAAAGTCCATTCATCAAATTCAGGAGTTTGGAAGGGTTCACCCCAACCAGGTGGAGCCACCATATGTGCAATAGAAATATCTGAGGTGTTTGTAGATGGAATACCAAAATGTTCTTCGATAGTTTTCCCACCAGGAACGGGAATTGATATTGGTGATGTTTGGTGGTAGTATTTCATATGCTCACTGCGAAATTAAATTTTTCTTTCAGAGTAGATTCTGTAAAATGCCATAGTTTCTGTCTTATAGCTATATCATAGCTTACATCTGAACTTTTTTTCTCTTTTTGGTTAGAGTAGTACTTCCCAGTAACATTTTTTACTTCAGAACTTGTTGCTAAAAAAATAGAAGTCCTTGCACCATCCTCTTCTGATATAGCAAATAGATTTTGTCCCCATTGGACGAGAGATTTTGCGAGTCCTTTATTGTTATGACCAAACTTAGTTTTAACAAACCCTGGATGCAAACAATTGACTGCTACGTGGCTTGATTTCAATCGTTCCGCCAACTCATATGTGAAGTAAATATTCATAAGCTTAGATCTTTGGTAATGCTTCCATCCTGAGTATTTTCTTTCACCCAACAAATTTTGGAATTCCAGTTCTACACCCATGTGCGCACGAGAAGCGACATTCACAATTCTCGCGTCCTCCGATGCCCGAAGCGAGGGTAAAAGTGTAGTTGCCAAAACAAAGTAGTTCAAATGGTTTAAGGCAAACGTAGATTCAATTCCTTCCTTTGTAAGCTCATGTTCCGAAAAAAACGCACCAGCATTGTTTAACAGAACATCTATGTGTGGGTATTTTTTTAGGAGAGTTTGGCCTAAGGAAATTGTGTCTTGAACCGACGAAAGATCGCAAGTAAAGGAATCCACTTTTGGTAAATCTTTCAATGTATTTTCTCTTAGGTCTTTGAGTTTTCCTTCGTTCCTTCCAATCAAGATCAAATGGTAACCCAACTTACCAATTTCAATCGCACATATCTTGCCGATTCCGTCCGTCGCGCCCGTAATTACTATCTTTTTCATTCCTATTCTCCACCTAATTCTGGATTTTTGGGAATTGTAAAAGAGAATGTTGATCCATTTTTTCCATCACTCTCCGCCGAAATTTTCCCACGATTCATAACTAAAAATTCGCGAGAGAGGAGTAGTCCAATACCGTTCCCTGTCTCTCCCATTGTTCCTATAGACTTTACGTCCTCACCCGATTGGAATAATTTTGTGATCTTTTCTTTAGTCATTCCGACACCAGAATCAATTACATTAACTTTCCACTCCTCTTCCCATTCATCCGCGCGGATTTGGATCTGACTGTTTTTATGACTGAATTTTAAGGCATTTGAAAGTAAATTTCTTAGAACAGTTACAATCATCCGGTCATCACAGTAAACCATCGCATGAGAAGGAATTTGTATATCAAATACAATGGATTTTGAGAAAGCATTCAATTCAAAAAGATCAATACATTCATAAACAATATTCTCTAGTCGATAGTAATGCGGGCGGAATTCTTCCTTACCTCTCTGCATCTTCGCCCATTCCAAAAGATTTTCCAATAACGAAAAAACAGATTCGGTTGCATCGACAAGTGCCTGCGTCATCGGAGCTATACTTTCATCATTCTTTTTCACATCATCATTTAATATCTTGAGTAGCATTTTGATTCCGGCAAGAGGACCACGTAAATCATGCGAAATGATCGAAAGAAATCGATCCTTCGTTCCATTTGATGCGATCAGTTCCCGATTGATATCTGCTAGTTGTTTTTCTGTCTTTTTTTGCTCCGTTACATCATGAAGTACGAGTACTAAACCAATTTTTTTTCGGTTTGTGTCTCGAATCTGTTTGGCTGATACTTCAAATATTTGATCGTTAGTTGTCCATGTCCATTTCGTCGTGATTCGCTTTTCGGAAAGGCTTTGAATCTTTTGACTGAACTCAGGAAATTTGGAAAAAAAATGACTGTATTTAACAAAACGATTTTGAACTTTCCCTTCGGAAAATAATTGGTCAGCAGATAGATTCCAATCTACTACGCGCTCTCCGCCATCTAGTATCACAACAGCTTCAGAAAGTTCATCGACGATTTCACTTCGAACCAAAGGAACCAAATCAAACATACGGTAGTAACCTATGGCGAAAAAAATAAATAGCACCTGAACGGACAGCATAACAGGTGTAATATTTATTCCCTGTAAGGGCCTAAATCCGAGATAGTGAGAAGTGGAGGAAACCCAAAGTGTAACGCAGGAGAAGAAAAAAAATAAATATCGGTTTTTCTCCGATTGTAAATTGGTCGTAAAATAAGCTCTAAAAAGTAAAAAAGCTACGTAAATCGTCCATAAGGCCGAAATTCCAAAACTCGCAAAAAAACCACCAGTGTTTATCTCTTGGATCCATTGGATTCGATTGTTGATGGTTAGAATGTATGTATCTAAGATTAGAGTTTTGAAAATTGGATCTAAGACGACAACGCCCAAGGTGAAAATAGGCTGGAAGAGGATCAAAATCCAAAAGTTTCTGGTTAAAAGTTTTTGATTTCCTGTAAATTCTATGGCAAGTAGAATGTTCCCTACACTTGCGATAGAAATGCCTATGTAAAGAATTGATATAAAAAGTCGGTGTAATCCGGCATCAATATATGCAAAATCTATAGCGTAAGCGCCAGTCCATAAAAGAGAACCTAATACAAGAATCAGTAAGTATTTAACAAGATTTAGGCGAAAGCTTGTTAGGACCAAAAGTCCCAACAAACCATTTAAACCAAAAGAGAGAAGGAGTAAAAGACTATAGGGATGAAATTGCCACAAACAACTAAGTCTCTTCGTTACTTAGCATTTCGCAATTCCCATCAAAAACAACACCGTCAGCTATTTGAAGTTTTGATGTGCGGATATTGCCTTGAACCTTTCCCGTAGATAACATCTCAAGTCTTTGCGTGGCTGTAACGTTCCCGATGATGGTTCCACCGACGACGACGGTTCCAGCTTTAATATTCGCCTTTACCCGTGCTCCTTCACTTATGACCAAGTAGCCTTCGGAAATTATCTCCCCTGTAAAATCCCCAGAGATCTGAAGGGGTTTTTTAAAAGCGAGTGTGCCATTGAATGCTGTCTCCTTTCCCAAGATAGTAGCAATCACACCATGTTCTGTAATCGTAGGTACCATAACTTTTTTTGACATAAATCCTATTTTGTTTTCATATTATAAACACCGTCCCAATCTTCTGGAGGTGGTTCTTCGATATAATCATCGCATCGTTCGATGTACATCTTGCTTGGGCCATCATTTGGAGACAACGCTAAGGCCTTGTTAAACTCTTCTTTGGCCTCGTGAAATTTACGCGATTTATAAAGTGAAAGAGCCTGGTTGTAGTGCTTTAAAACCATCATCATTGTATCGGAAACCATCTATCTAAACTCCTTGAAAAAAACCACAACGGCTGTAGCATAATGATCGGAGTGGCTGATAGAAACAGAACTGCCGACAAAACCCTTCGCTTGGAAAAATTTCTCAGTTTTCCCATGGATGACTAGCGTTTTTTTCCCAAAATCCGTACCCGCCAGTTCAATCTCTTTCATGTCGACAACCTCACCTGGCGCCAACTGCAAGGCCTTAATCACAGCTTCTTTGCAAGCAAACCGCCCAGCAAGATAGGGGATTGGGTCCTTATGCTTTTGGCAATACGTTACCTCATCTGGTGTGAACACTCGGTTTAAAAAACGATTTCCATGTTTGATAAAAAGATCACGGATCCGTTCATTTTCGACTATATCATTTCCAACGGAGATCATCGTTTCTGATTAGGATAGGCGGGAGTTTTCTAGTCGAGTAAATAATTCGTTGTTTTGCTTTTGGTAAGGCATCCGCAGGCGAACTCTTTCTGAATACTCGATCGCCCTTTCCAGGTCGGATAATTCTGAAAGAGCCAAAGCTATGTAGAGTAAAATTAGACTATCCGATGGATTTTGTTCGGAATAGAGAATGGCTTTTGCCAATGGGAATTCACCGAGTTTGTATTTGGTATAAAGAAATAATTTTTGTAGAGCAAGATTCTTTGTAAAAAATTCTTTTTCCGTAAAATTCAAACATTCCAAAACTCCATGCCAATTTTTTCGCATATAGAGATGGAGTGCTTTGGAATAATTTGGATGTTCTGGACTGGTTTTTGGTAAATGTATACCAGATCCCTCACCCAGATATTCCACCCTTACGAGAGATAGATCATCAATCAATTCGCCCTTTTTTTTAATTGAGTTAAGTATCGAATCTAATTCCCCTTTGCCTTCTTTTGCAGTTAACAAAAATAAGTTTTCATCTTCATTGATTACTTCTTCAGGTTGTTTTTCATGTAATAAAATATCATCCCTACCATCAGAACCAATGAGAAGTATATCCGATCTTTCTAATTGGAACGTATTGATTTGGAGTGCTTTTTTTGAAACAGTCAAACCGAGTTTGGCACATACATATTTATGCGGAAGAAAGAATGTATCTTCATTTCTATAAACCGCTGGTCTTGGATGTTCACAATTCAGGAAGTAAACAAACCCTGTCTCTTCATCGATAAGGCAGAGAAACATAGAAATTAACATAGAGCCATCAAAAGTGAGAAGAGTATTGTGGAGGTTTAGATACGTATTGTACAGCCATTTTTCGGGGAAGATTGTATTTTCTGATTCTTGATCATTTGTTCTTTTGACAATCGCTTCAAAAACCGAACCAATTACAAGAGCTCCACTCGCTCCTTGCATGGACTTACCCATTGCGTCTCCGTTTAAAATTACAATATACTTTTTACCTTTTAACACAATAGACGAACTAATGCTGATATCTCCCCCTATTTCAGATTCCCACTGTTTGTATTTGAACTTCTTTTTTTGTTCGGTTAAAAATTGAATTTTAATAAAATGAGATTCTAAATTATTTTGCGTTAGGGGCTCAATGAGTAAAGAGGCGAGGAAATAGTCGCCATCTTGTTGTTCTTTTAATCCTTTAGCTTCGGTTAGGGCGAGATTCAACTCTCTTGTCCTTTCACTCACTTTCGATTCCATACTTCCATATAAGAAAGAGTTTTCAATGGAAATGGCAATCTGCGAAGACAACAGTTTTAAAATTTCTACTCTATTTGGTGTAAATGCATAGGTCGTTAGATTATTCTCTAAATAAACAATCCCAACTTCTTCTCCATGATTTAAAATGGGATAACAAAGAATTGATGTTGGTTTCTTTTCCTGTATATAGCTATCGCTGATAAATCTACTCTCTTCCCTTGCATCACCTAAAAGAACAATATCCTTCGATCGAGCCACGTAACCTACGATTTGTAGAGAAAGAAAATCTTTCAATGGAGAATTCCAACTCTCATGGAATTGAAGTTCTATGGGGTGATCTGCATAAATAGAAGTTTTATCGATATTGACGTCTCTTTCGGCTATCAAATTCCATTTAGAACCTGATTTGAGTATAAAAAATCCTTTCTCAGCTCCCGCATTCTCTAACAAAATTTTCATCATTTTTTCGAGTAGGGATTTTAACTGGATTTCTCCCGCAATTGTCTGAGAGGCTTTCATTACAGAATTTAGATCCAGAACGGAACCAGAACTTCCAAAATTATCACTGGTAGAATTCATTGATGCAAATCCATACGTAGACTCAGATCTAAAATTCCTACCCGCATATTTTTTTAGAGATATATAAGATGATTCCAGCAATCGAACCTTAGGAAGCATCCCATACTTTCCATACCGATAGTGAGCTTCGACCAAATGAATATTCCTGTATTGCTCCTCACCGAGTTCATTCCAGATACTAGCAATCATTTCATTTGCCAATGCTTCCTCAAGTTGGTATCCAAAATTTTTTGAATCCACAATAGCTTTTTTCAATTCTGAAATGGCATCTTGGGATCTACCTTTCAAAATTAAATCGAGTGCACAAACGATTTTGAATTTATGCGAGTAGTTAGCTGGTGCTTCTTTCGCCCAAACTTCCAATCTTTTTTTGTTCTTTTGAAGTTTCTTCAATGTTTGATTCTTTAACTTGGGTTCAATTTCACGTTTTAATGCTTCAAAACATACCAAAGAACTAAAAAATACATATTCAGGTATGAACATCATACCAAACATTGCCCCTTCGATTGGATCTATTTTTAAGGACAATTCGTACGCTTCAGATATATTTCCATAAAAATAATTGAGTCTTAGCTTACATAAATAATAGTCAAAAAGTGCGTTGGCATTTTGTGACTCGATCCATTCTGTCACAATCTGAGATTCATCAAAATAATTACCATCCAATATCACCATTGATTCTGTTTCTCCACGGAGAGCCTGAATAAACTGAATATTTAAACGATGCACTTGGTAGGCATGATTCTGTTTTAGAGAAAGTAAAGACGCGTCATACTTCATCATGCTTGAAAACACATCAGAAAGAGTCTCTCTACTCAAAAGCATTTGGAAATGTAAATTGTTTAAAGAATATGCGGCATATTGCAAATCTCCCGATTCAATGCCTGAATGAAATGATTCCCAAAAAACACTGTTCCCTTGTTTTGCATGTTCTTTCCAATGATTTACCATACATGCGAACAGAAATAGCGTTCTGCATTTGAATGACTTCCAATTATGTTGATTAAAGAGATCTATTCCAAATTTACCAAATTCATAACCTAACGGAAAATTTCCCAGTGCTGAACCTTGAATCATCCCAAAGGCAACAAACCCAAATGCACTAATCTCACAGATTCCGTACTTTAAAGTATAATTAACCATCTTTAAAACGATCACGGGAAACAAATTCGGCTCAGCAAGAAATGAGGGTGCAACACAAGCGTTTAGCAATCTCATTATCGAAAGAAATTTTTCGTCTTCTGATATTGGCAAGTTTGTAAGATCGACAACCTTTCTATTGCTAAATTTAATTTTAAATTTTAAAATTTCTGGTATAACAGAGATTTGACTAGCTTTCTTAGGAAGGTTTACTCCAAGAATTGATAATGCTTTTTTGAGAGTTTCAATTACTTCCTTCATTTTATTTTGAGTGACTAACATGGAGGACTGCATCTCAAAAACTTGGATTTTATCCAAGTCGTTATTGGAAATAGAAAGTATAAAATCGAAGGTCTGATTTGCTATATCGAAATTTTTCGAAAGATAGGCAGACCTTGCATATCCGATGTATATCTGAATTGCTTTTTGATATTTTAATCTGTGGTAGTTCTCAGGAAGTAAGGAAATTGTCTTTGCAAAAAAAACAAAGGCGGACTCAAATGCGGATGAAGAAAGCGCCTTAAAACCAGCCATTTCATTTAACGCACAAATCTCTTGTTTCTCTTTTTCTGTTTTAACCTGAGACAAGCCGAGATTTAGTTGGTTTACAATTGTGAACAAATGATCATCTAACTTATATTTATAAAGTATTGAGAGATATGTATTGCCGATTTTGTAATGCAGTTTGGCTCTTTCGTCTTCGTCGATGAGGGAATAAATGGCTTCACGAACTTTGTCGTGAATAAAGTTCACATCCTCCATACCCAATACCAACAACTCTTCATTAGCCAAAGCAACTAAGTCCAAGGTTGCTTTGAATAAGGGTTTATCCGCAATCGTTGCATAAATATCCTGCCTAAACCAATTC
Organism: Leptospira sp.; assembly: GCA_027533185.1. Lineage (GTDB taxonomy): Bacteria > Spirochaetota > Leptospiria > Leptospirales > Leptospiraceae > Leptospira_A. The sequence continues at coordinate 78,917 of JAPZTS010000006.1, forward strand.
CCAATGCAAGCCATTAGCTTTAATCCCTCGACCAAATGCGGGGATAACGTTTTAATTCGTTCAATGAGAATATCAATTACATTGTCCGAGATAGATATCGATCCTATTTTTTGTAAATCAAACTCCCAATTTGTCCCATTGAACCTGATATACTCTTTGTCATAAAAATTCTTTAAGACCTCTCCTACGTGGAAAGGATTGCCTTTCGTTTTAGAGTAGATAACTTCAGCAATTGGATGAACTACCTTTATGGGTAATCTTAAACTATCAGAGACTAAGTTTGCAATCTCAAGAGTAGGTAGAGGATTTAGATTTATATGAGTGGCAAAAATGGATTTTTCAGAGATATCTTCTAACAGTTTAGAGAACATATCTGTGGAATTGATTTCATTGTCCCTATAGGAAAGAACTAAAAACAAATAAGATAAACCAGAATCAAACAAAATAGATCGAAGTAATCTTATACTGGACAAATCGGCCCATTGCAAATCATCCAAAAATAATACAAAGGGATGTTCTTTGGTACAGATTGTTCGAAGTAAACTGAGTACTGTTCCATGAAATCGATTTTCGGTCTCTTGGATATTTAGTTCTGGCGGTGTTTCTTGTTTTCCCAAAAGAGTTTCAATCTCTGGAATAATATCAATTACTACTTGAGCATTCTGCCCTAAGGATTCTTGAATCTGTTGTTTCCAGACTTCAACGGATCCTTCTGTCTCAGATAGAATATTTCGGACTAACTTCTGTAAACTGATTGCAAATGCTCGATACGGAATTGCCTTTTTGTGTAAATCAAATTTACCTGAAGTAAATATTCCACGAGAAGTGCTAATTGGTTTTTGAATTTCGTTTATCAGTGCGGATTTTCCTATACCAGACCTTCCAGAGATGAGTAAAAGTTCAAGGTTTCCTTCGGCAACACTCTTGAGCTTTTCTTCAAAAATATGCACTTCAGTTTCGCGACCGTATAACTTTTTTGAGATTTGGAATTTGGCAGAAATATCATTTTCCGCGAGAGGAAAATTGAGTTTCTCAAGTGAAATTTGCCCTATCTCCAAAAGTTCCTTTTCACATCTTTCCAAATCTCTGAGTAGTGCTGTACTAGTTTGGTATCTTGCCTCTGGATTTTTCTCCAAAAGCTTCATTATAATATCAGAAACTATTTTAGGTGACCCAGTCCTATTTTTTGGAGACACAGGTGTTTTTGCGAGATGCGAGTGGATCATCTCCAATGGATCCGTAAAAATAAACGGCAACTCTCCAGTTAATATTTGATAAAGAGTAACACCTAAAGAATAAAAATCTGTTCTATAGTCTACTGTTCGGTTCATTCGCCCAGTTTGCTCTGGTGAAATATGACCTAAAGTTCCATACAAAGTACTATTAACAGGTAGAAAGAAGTTTCGGTTTAGAAGATGCGTCGCAGAACCAAAGTCGATGAGTTTAATTTGATTCGTTTGTTGGATATAAATAATATTTTGCGCTTTGATATCATTATGAACAACATTTGCCTTATGTACATCAGAAAGGGCAGACACAATTTGTTTGGATAGATTAAAAAAAAGTTTTAGAGGACTTGGTTTTGCATATCCTAAAATCTTTGTAAGCGATTCTCCCCCAAGATCAGGAAAAACTACCGCGATCGAATTGAAGTGTTTAATAAGATCAATAGGTTTGATCACATAATCAGACTCGATAGAATTTAAAATCTCAAATTCGTTATTGAAGCGGTTGATTTCGATTTGATCCGGGTATTCACGATTGAGTAATTTGATGATAACAGGTTTGTCAACTTCAGCAACTCCCCTATAAACGCTACTGCGTTTCCCTAAATGCACCTCACTTGTAATATTGTATTTTCCAATTTTTAACACAGTGAAATCCCACCATAGATTAAAAAAGAACGTAGGATTTTCAATTAAAAACTAGATTATTTTGCAGTTTTGCCACCATCGACAGGGATTGCCGCCCCGGTTATGAAACTCGCATCCTCACCTGCAAGCCAGAGACAGGATTTTGCAATTTCTAGGGAACTCGCCATTCGACCTAAGGTATAGGATTTCATTCTTTCTTTTTTGATCTCTTCCGGGTTCGGTGCATTTTGATAGAATAATTGGTCCATTTCGGTTTCAATTGCGCCAGGACATAGAGCGTTGATTCGAATATTAAACTTACCATATTCTAGAGCAGCTGATTTTGTTAGACCAATGATTCCATGTTTTGTCATAGAGTAGACTGAAAGATTTTCTCGGCCTCGAAGTCCAAGGGCGGAAGAAATATTTACAATGGATCCTGCTTTTTTGAATTTTAACAACACATCCAATTCAAATTTCATCGCAAGAAACGTGCCTTTCAAATTTGTATCAACTACAGTATCAAAGATATCTAGCGGATATTCTGCCAAAGGTTTCATAGTTCCAGCTGCGCCTGCATTGTTGATTGCTATATCCAATGGACCGAATTTTTCAGTTACCGAGGCAACAAAGTTTTCCATTGCTTCGGACTGACTAACATCGCAAGGAATAAAGAGACCTATCCCGCCTAAATCGTTTATTTTTTTTACGGTTTCCTCACCTTCGTCCCTTCGCCTTCCACAAAAACCAATGCTATAACCTAACTTTGCATATTCTAATACAATTGTTCTCCCAAGGCCTGAAGTTCCACCCGTTACAATTACTACTTTTTTCTCTTTCATATAATTTCCCTATCTTCTATCAAACGACCAAACCGATTGATTGCTTCCTTAACGTTTCCTAAATCCAATGGAGTTAAAGTGTCATATTTAAATCCTGCATAATAACAGTCTTCGTTATGGTCATCTTCTTTCACCCATAGAAGCTGGCATTTACCATGTATAAATCCAGCTATATCAAAATGCATAAAAAATTCTAAATCATTTTTACCACTTAAATCGCCCGGATAAAAGGAATCTGTCTTTATCATAAAACCTGTAAGAGAAATATTTTCAATCGTACATACATATTTGTTATCAGCATAACGAATTGATATATTATTTTTAAATCTATCCAGAACTCGAAATCTCGGATCTATTTCATACACTTCTTCTTGGGTGTTTTTTAAGCGTTTATAAACTTTTAATGGCAAAATACTTGCGGCCATTTGAATTTTTGCGATTTCTTCATTCTCTTGGTAGACGGTGATATCCAACTTGGAATAGTTCCAATGTCCAGATTTACTCATCTTAAATTCTTTCGTAATGGTTCGCATTTTGATTGGCATATTGATTTTTGCATACTGAAGGAATTCGGCGTTCAAATAAAGGAGTAAAAATGTTACATCTTCAAATGGAACTTTTCCATAAATGTGGTTAACTGCGATTCCAAATTGCCTAGCAGCCTCTAAAATTTGCATGCCAGATATATGCTTGAGGTTAGGTGGTGAAAAAAATTTATGTGTTGGTGGGATGTATAGATTTGCAAAAAAAACATTTCTTTTAGGAATAATTTCACTTTTCTCTAAAATATCGGATATTAGAGTTTTTTCAACATTGCCAATAAAATAATCCTTTCGTTTGAACATTTGGAGGATTTTAATTTCATCAGCTTCGGTAATGCTTTCATTTAAAATGTATTTACCAATTGAGTGATCAAAATGGTAAAAGGACTTTAGATACTCCATTTGATCATTGGTAAGTTCGGCTGATTCAAGTAGTGTATTTGCCGTGGAAAAACTGATTCTTGGCGGTATGGTTTTTAGTACGTAAAATGACTCAAACTCTTCGATTTTAAGCTCATAATAGTTCTGAAGAAAGGTTTTTTCTTCTTCCGAAATGGAAGAACAAAGAGTATCATATTGTGATTTTGTAATCTGACGAGGCAATACCCTTCGAATATTGGAGACAAAACTATCTTCTTGAAAATAGGTTCTAGTGAATTTTTTATTTAAAGGAATTACGTCGGGGATTTGGTTAAAAATAGTCGCACTCATACTAACATTCTTTAATCACTAAAGATAATTAGTTGGTATGATGCGTACTATTTCAATAAGACAAGAAAAATAAGTACTTATACTATTTTTTTTAAAGTCCCTATCGAACTACCGTGACCGAACAAGGTGCATAATGTACAACTCGGTCAGAAACGCTTCCCATTACAAAACGGCCCAAAATACCGTGACCTCTGCTCCCTATAACGATCAAATCTGCCTTTTCTTTTTCAGCTAAATTGCAAATTTCTTCAGCAGGGTATCCTTCCACAACTCTGCGCTCCCAAACCACTTTTGTATCATTCAAAATGGGGTGGATTTTCTCAAATCGCTGCTCGGAAATCCATTTTACTCGATCCTCTCCTGTGGGTGCAGCATCATAATAACCAGGCAAAGGACCAAAATCTTCAATGACTTCCAAAAGAATGCATTTTGCATTGCTTGCTTTGGCAATTCCCAAGCCAAATTCAATCGCTTTTGCAGAGCTCTTTGAGCCGTCTATCGGTATAATGATTTTCTGTATTAGTTTTTCCATATATTTATACTACCACGTTCTAAAAAATACCAAAGTACTATTCTATTGATTTATATCATCTTTAGTTAATTACCGCATTTGTGGAGAACTCCTATTTGTTTAGGATGGATTGGATGCTAACCTTAGGAGCATGAAAGCATCTTCAATACTTTTTATTTTTTTTACTTCAGCCTTCCTGTCTTTTAAAGATACACGAAAGGAGATTCAATTTTTAATCTTTAATTTCAAAGTATTGATTTTTTTGCCATTTCTATTGGTTCAATGTGCTACCCTTTTGCCTCCAGAGGAGCGAATCTTTCCCAAAAACCCAGTCCCACTACCCAAAGGAAAACAAACCAAACAATGGTTAGAAAGTATCAAAGAAAAAAACCCGAAACGGTTTTGGTGGAAGTCTATAGATGAGAACAAATACAAATTTACCTATGTCCGCCAAAGCCTAAGGCCCAACGGTTCTCATATCGCCTGTACGGCGGTAGTGGAGAATAAAGGAGCAAATATCGAATTGTATGAAATGGCATTTGTTGTCAACTACGCCGACTATACAAAATCCATGCGAAAGGGAGGTGACTTGGGGCCCTTAAACGAAGAGGAAAAAACAGAAATACTCTATCCCTGTATCGAGGAAGTTTTGGATTCAGGGAAAAGTAATGTATCTAATTAGAATTTTAGGATTCTCACTTGGTCTGTCTTTTATGGGTTGTGTCTTTGCAGATTTCCACCACAAACCGAATGCATTTTCAAAAGAAAAGGCAGGATTTTTAGTGGGAAAATCAATAACTCTTCTCAATGACAATCGCATGTTTTACCAAAAAGGGTTTCATTCGTATGTAGAATATCTCCCACCATTCGGAGAAGATCCCCATACATACTTTCCTAAAAAACAAAGAGAAATTGGAGAAACACGCTACAAATGGAAATACGCAGATATTTATAATATTCACGACAAGGATTTTGAATTTTCAAAAGTAAAAACAGATCATGTCTTGTTAATTTCGGTCAATCCTCCGGAAGACGAACGGATTTATAATAATTTTTATCAGGTAGTCCAACTTCTCTCTTTCTGTCTATTCCCTTGCAAATTCGAAATCAAACTCGATACTTCCATACAGTATTATTATAAAAACAAATGGATTGCGGAAAGTAAATTTAGGTCGGAAAGCCAACAAAGCTTGAGCCCTATATATTTGTTTGTTCCAACGAGATTCGACATAGAACTTGGGGCTCAACATACAACCGAAAATCATTTATTCTCAATACTATTTTTAGAAGGCTTTCAAAATGCTATGGACGAACTTGTTCTAAAACTATCGGAAGAAAATCATATAATTCCATTTAGAAGGTGATTCTAAAAGAGAAAATTCTGGATCAAATCATGCGCACACATATTGTTTATAGTTTTCTTTCTGGTATGCTTTTTTTTTCAAAACGTACAAAAGCAAAAGTTTTGGTTCTTTTTTTAATATCTCTCAATTACTCCTGTGCTTTAAATTTAATTTCTCCTGGAATCAATTCTAATCACAGACTGGATAACAAATCTTTTGCAAAAATGTTAGATATGTCTTTTTATGGATCGTATCATTATAATTTTTTTGCGTATTTTATCCTTCCTGAGAATGTCATCGATGTCCTCAACGATCCAAACAATTTTTTAGAAACCTATCAGGTAGAATCTTTTGTTTTGAATCGAAACTTAAATGATATTGTGATTCTTTATGAATTCTGTTACAATAAAGAAAAAGATATAGACTTTGACACAGACTTAAATTCATATTTTTTCTTTCTCAATGGTCATTCAGAAAAATATAAATTAGTCTATCAATATCCTTATAGTTACAAAAAAATCGGTTTAAAATTAAAATTGCTACGGCCATTTCTTGTTCATAAAAAATATCCAAACCATCAAGAAATCGAAAGTACTGGATATGATTATATAATGTGCTATCGGAATTTGCTAATTTTTGATACTTCCACAAAACAAGAAGGGAAAAATGAGTTTAGGATTATTACACCAAGAGAAAATATTCAAAATTTTGAATTTCAATTAAAAAACAATACGTTTCAAAATTACGAAAAAGAAACTTGGGAGATGAATAAAATTCTGCGTATCACCCTTCCGAGATGAAAAACTTGGTAGCAGGCAGACTTACTTTTTAATCTCGTCCTCTTTGGTTAGATAGTATGCAACAAGAATTGGTATCGTTGTTACAAGGATAACAAAAACTGCAACAACATTTGTAACAGGTCTTTGGCGGGGACGAATAAATTCTGTCAACATCCAAACTGGTACTGTAGATTGGTTCCCAGCAGTGAAGGTTGTTACAATGACTTCATCAAAGGACAAAGCAAAAGACAACATCCCGCCAGCAAGAAGGGCAGTGGCAATATTTGGTAATACAATATATCGAAACGTTTGCCACGGGTTTGCACCGAGATCCATAGAAGCTTCCACCATGGAATGGGAACTACGGCGAAGCCTCGCAAGAACATTATTGTATACTGTTACAATACAAAAAGTAGCGTGTGCGATGACGATGGTCCAAGTACTAAAAGGAATTCCAAAAAGGGACATGGCAGAACGCAGAGAGATACCAGTTACAATTCCAGGAAGAGCGATGGGGAGGATCACTAAAAAAGAGACAACTTCTTTGCCAAAAAATTGACTGCGGTAAACAGCAAGAGTTGCCAAAGTTCCGAGAAAGATCGCAATAATGGTCGATACAGTTGCAACCTGGGTAGATAGAGCAATCGCTTCCCAGATATCATTCCTCTCCCAAGCAACCCCAAACCATTTGGTAGTAAAACCAGGTAGAGGGAATTGAAAGGTTTTTTCATCAGTAGAGAAAGCATACATGATGATAATGAGGATGGGAATATGGATGAATAAAAAGCCTAGGATTGTTGCCCCTGTTAACGCCCATTTGCCGAAATTAAACCTAGAGTGCATCAAAGGCTCCTAAGCGTTTTGCCGCCCATAGGTAGATCATCATAATTAAAATTGGTATTACGGAAAAAGCAGCTGCCAATGGAATATTTCCTGCAGTTCCTTGGTGAGTATAAACTGCCATTCCAATAAAATAACTAGAGTTACCAATAATAGTGGGGATGATATAATCGCCCAAAGTAAGAGAGAAGGTAAAAATCGAACCCGCCACAACCCCAGGGAATGCCAGTGGAAGGATTACCCTCCAAAAAGTTTGGGATGGCCCACCGCCCAAATCTGCGCTCGCTTCCAATAGTGTTTTTGGTATTCGTTCCAATGAGGCTTGGATAGGAAGGATCATATAAGGAAGCCAAATATATACAAAAACCAAAAACATTCCAGTATAGGAAAAGGAAAGAGAAGATCCACCTATCACTGGCAAGGCGAGGACTGCATCTAAGAGATACATAAGATCCAACTTATCCAAAAACCAGGTTAGGATACCTTCTTTTGCCATAATCAATTTCCAGGAATATACTTTTACCAAATAACTCGACCAGAGAGGTAACATCACTCCCAGATACAAAATTGGTTTGAGTCGCGGGCCTGCATACATTGCCATATAATAAGCGATGGGAAAACCAATGATGGCACTTGCGATTGTCACAAGTGAGGCCATAGAACTTGTTCGGATGATAATGTCCCAGTTCGTACTTTGACCAAAAAGATCATAGTAAGATTCAAGAGTGAACTCTCGTTTGATGACACCAGTAAAAGAATCGATTGAAAAAAAACTCTGTAATAATAAAGTGAATAAAGAGCCTAGGTAAATGATTCCAAGCCAAATCAGAAGCGGAGACAAAAGAAGTAGGATCGCAAGACTTTTGCGGTAGAATAAAAAGGTAAAAAATCGATCGAAGATTAGACCCATACTTCCCTACTAAAAAATATGCATGTCGGATTCCTTCCATCCGACAAGTACTTCAGATCCAACGGCGATATGTTCCGGAGATATCTTTAAATTTTGAGTCAATGCAACGATACGAATACCGGAACTTGTTTCAAAGTGCATTTTGGAGGTGGCTCCAGAATAGACTTGGCTTTTTAGTATCGCTTTGAAGGTTCTGTAGCCAGTGGAATGGTTATCTTCTTTTGCATTGGCAAAGATATGGACTCTTTCTGGCCGCACCATTGCTTTGCCCGATTTTCCAGTCAGTCTATTGGTCTCATCAGAATTTAGAATATTCGATACTCCAACAAAATTAGCAACGAACTCTGACTTAGGTCTATCATATAATTCTTGCGGAGATGCAATCTGTTCTACCCTACCCTTATTGAAGACTGCGATTCGATCCGACATGGAAAGGGCCTCCTCTTGGTCATGGGTTACAAAAACGAAAGTGATCCCTACCTCTTTTTGAATTGCTTTCAATTCAACCTGCATTTCTTCTCGGAGTTTGAGGTCCAGGGCACCTAGAGGCTCATCTAACAGGAGAACTCTCGGTTTGTTAATGAGTGCTCTGGCGAGAGCAATCCTTTGCCTTTGACCGCCCGAAAGTTCGGAAGGTTTCCTTTTGCCAACATCAGGAAGCCGTACAAGTTGTAACATTTCTGAGACTCTGGTTTCAATTTCTTTGTTTGCAAGTTTTTTGATTTTGAGTCCGTAACCTATATTTTCCGCCACTGACATATGCGGAAATAAAGCATAATCTTGAAAAACGGTATTCACATTTCTTTTGTAAGGAGGGATGCCAGTTACATCCTTACCTTCCAAAAGAACCCTTCCAGCGCTCATATCTTGAAAACCTGCCACCATTCGGAGGCATGTGGTTTTCCCTGAGCCAGAAGGGCCTAACATAGAAAAGAATTCGCCTTTGGCGATTCCAAAGGAGACATCATCCACCGCCACAAACTGATCGAATTTCTTAGTTACATTTTGAAATTCTACATCAAACGAATTGTCCATCCCTGTCCCCTTCTTTTCCTATATTCCTCGATGTTATTTGCTACCGATTATGGAAATGTAGTCCGTTGCCCATTTTTTGTAAGGAACACATTTTCTTCCACCGGAACAATCTTCTACTGGAGTTCTCCAGAAAGAGATTTTTTCAAAATTATTAAATCCATTGATGGCACAACCTGTATCGCCGAGTAAAGCATTTCCTTTACAAGCAGCAGGAACAGAAGGCACGGATCCAAACCAAGATGCTAGGTCTCCTTGTACTTTCGGAGAAATAGAGTGCTCCATCCATTTGTAAGCACAGTTCACGTGTTTTGAATCTTTGTGTAACATTGTTGTATCTGCCCAACCAGTTGCTCCTTCTTTGGGAACAACAGAACCTACTGGTTGTTTTTCAGCCACTAAAAGGTTCACCTGAAACGGCCAAGTAGAGGATGCAACTAAACCTTCTTTTTTGAAGTCATCCACTTGGACCATCGCATCATGCCAATACTTCGGAACGAGCTGTCTTTGTTTTTTTAGAAGTTCGATTACGGCATTGTATTGTTTTTCATCTAACTCGTATGGATCTTGGATTCCAAGTTCAGGATTTTTTTGCTTTAGGTAAAGTGCACCGTCTGCAATATAGATAGGTCCATCAAAAGCTTGAACACGACCTTTGTTAGATTTGCCATCCGGTAAAACTTGCTCTTCAAACACAACATTCCAGCTAGTTGGTGGTGTTTTAAATACGTTTTTGTTATACATAAGAACGTTTGGTCCCCACTGGTAAGGAACTCCGTAATGTTTTCCATCTACAGTATGCCAAGGAGCATTTTGTAAACGTGAATCGATGGATTTCCAGCTTGGAATCAAATCAATGTTAACTTCTTGAACCTTTCCACCAGCAACAAGTCTGAGTGAAGCGTCACCTGATGCTGTTACAAGGTCAAATCCACCTTCGTTCATAAGAGCAACCATCTCATCAGAAGTTGCTGCAGTTTTTACTGTTACTTTACATCCAGTTGATTTTTCAAACTCAGTAACCCAATCGTAACCTTTGTCTGTTTCACCACGTTCAATATAACCAGGCCAAGCAACAATAGATACTTCGCCTTCACCTTGTCCAATTTCCGATACTTTTGTTTCTTTCTTTCCGCAAGCAAATGTAAGCCCGATTGCCAATACTGCTGCAGAAGAAACCACTCGTTGGAATGAATTCATCTTTCGATCTCCTAGGGGTTGTTGTGTAATCAGAGTTTAGATTCCATAAAAATCAAAAATGATCAACCACTTCCTTCCATTTCAAAAAAAAGGTGGGAAATTTTATTAAAAGCCTAGTCTAGGAAGGAAAGAGAAGTTATGAAATTCATCAAAAACAGAGATCTATTCCGACAGTTGAATTATGTGAATGGAGAATGGTGCGGTGCCAAAAATTCATCCGTGCTATCCGTAACAAATCCTGCGACAGGCGAAACCCTTGGTACAATTCCGAATGCAGGAGAAGAAGACACCCAACTTGCCATCCATGCTGCAAAATCTGCCTTTCAAGATTGGAAATCGAGACCTGCAAAAGAAAGAGCAAATCTCTTAAGAAAACTCTATCAATTGGTAATGGAAAACCAAGATGACTTAGGATTGATTATGACCCAAGAGCAAGGGAAACCATTGGTTGAAGCAAAGGGTGAGGTTGCTTATGCGGCATCTTACATTGAATGGTTTTCGGAGGAAGCCAAACGAGCGTATGGTGATGTGATTCCTTCCCACCGAAAAGATACTAGGATTTTAGTTTTAAAAGAACCAATTGGGGTTGTCGGAACGATCACACCTTGGAATTTCCCTGCCGCGATGCTTGCCAGAAAAGTGGCCCCTGCGCTTGCCGCTGGGTGTACGGTTGTTTCAAAACCATCCGAACTGACACCTTACTCTGCTTTGGCGCTGGCTTATTTGGCAGAGTTGGCAGGAATTCCTAAAGGAGTTTGGAATGTAATTGTCGGCGATGCGAAACCAATCGGCAAAGTGATCCTAGAAAGTAAGGATGTAAAAAAACTAAGTTTTACGGGTTCTACAAAGACTGGAATGTACTTAATGGAAAAAAGTGCGGCGACTCTTAAAAAGCTCTCACTCGAGTTAGGTGGAAATGCTCCATTCATAGTTTTTGATGATGCCAATTTAGACGAAGCGGTAAAAGCTGCTATGTTGAGTAAATACAGAAATACTGGGCAGACTTGCGTTTGTGTAAATCGGTTTTTAGTCGAAGAATCAGTCGCAGAAGAATTCTCTAAACGTTTGGCAGCTAAAACAAAAGAACTTATTGTTGGTAATGGCTTGGAACCAAATTCTAACCAAGGCCCTCTCATCAATTCATCAGCAAAAGAAAAAGTAAAACTGCATATTGAAGATGCAATGAAGAAGGGAGCGAAGGTTTTGGTTGGTGGTAAAGAACACAGCCTTGGTGGAAACTTTTTTGAGCCAACGGTTTTGTATCCAGTTACCTCTGAAATGTTAGCAACCCAAGAGGAAACTTTCGGCCCTGTTTCCTGCATACAGACTTTTAAAACGGAAGAGGAAGCCGTTTACCTTGCCAATAACACAGACTTTGGGCTCGCCTCCTATCTTTTTACGGGCAATATCGCTAGGCTATTTCGGGTCGCCGAACAATTGGAATACGGAATGGTCGGCATCAACGAAGGTATTATTTCTTCAGAACAAGTTCCTTTTGGAGGAGTCAAATTCTCAGGGATGGGACGAGAAGGAAGTAAATATGGACTCGACGACTACATGGTAACAAAATATCTCTGTATAGGGGGGATCCAGTGACAACAAATCAAAAGCTAGACAATAAGTCTTTGTGGGAACGACGACTAAAAAACGTGCCGAGAGGTGTAACAACCGCCTATCCCGTGTTTGCTGAAAAGGCAAAAAATGCCGAAATTTGGGATGTAGAAGGGAATCGGTTTATCGATTTTGGAGGTGGTATCGGAGTACAAAATACAGGACATTGCCATCCCAAGGTGATTGCCGCTATCCACAAACAAGTGGACCAAGTTCTCCACACTGCATTTCAAATTATGCCTTATGAACCGTATATCGTACTCGCAGAAAAACTAAACGCAAAAGCCCCGATTGATGGTGGTGCCAAAACAATCTTCTTCTCTTCGGGTGCTGAGGCTCTTGAAAACGCTGTAAAGATAGCTAGAGCAGCAACTGGTAGACCGGGATTTATTTCCTTCCTTGGCGGATTCCATGGAAGAACAATGATGGCACTCGCACTCACGGGGAAGGTTGTTCCTTACAAAAAAGGTTTTGGACCATTTTCGAGTGATGTCTACCACATTCCGTTTCCAATGGAATACCATGGTGTTTCGGAAGAGGATTCCATAAAGGCTCTTATGAATCTCTTTAAAGCGGATATTGATCCCTCTCGTGTGGCTGCGATTGCCATTGAACCCGTGCAAGGTGAAGGTGGATTCTATATTGCATCCCCTAGCTTTATGCAAAAACTCAGAAAGATTTGTGATGAACACGGAATCTTGCTAATAGCTGATGAAGTACAGTCTGGATTTGCCAGAACTGGGAAGTTGTTTGCCATTGAACATTCAGGTATCAAACCAGATCTGATTACAACAGCAAAATCTCTGGCTGCTGGAATGCCTCTCTCTGCTGTAATTGGAAAAACTGCAATTATGGATTCTGTAGAACCTGGCGGGCTGGGTGGGACCTATGCTGGCAACCCCGTCGCCTGTGCTGCAGGGATTGCGGTAATGGATCTTATCGAAGAAGAAGGAATTCTTGCCAAATCAACTAAGTTAGGCGAAACCTTACAAAAAAGATTGAATGAACTTAAAAAAACCAGTCCTCACATCGGAGAGATTAGAGGTCTTGGTGGTATGGTTGCTTTTGAACTAGTTGAAAATGGTGAAGCAAACAAACCGTCCGCAGATCTTGCAAAAAAGTTAACAACCAAAGCTCTAGAAAAGGGATTGGTATTACTGTCTTGTGGTGTATATGGGAATGTAATTCGAATTCTCGTTCCAATTACAGCCGATGATACAGTTGTTGAAGAAGGCATACAAATCATAGAACAATCACTCAAGGAAATTTAAAGATGAAAGAATTTAAACTTTGGATCGATGGAAGATGGACCAATACAAGTGGAGGGAAAAAAATGAAAATTCAAAACCCAGCCACAGCAAAAACAATCGCAGAGGTGGTAGATGCAAGTCCAGCTGATGTTGATAAAGCAGTAAAGGCCGCAAACAGAGCATTTTATGATGGAAGGTGGTCTGGTCTCACTCCTGGAGAAAGGTCCAAAGCTCTTTGGAAATTGGCCGATCTAATAGAAGCAAAAACTAAAGAATTTGCGAAGCAGGAATCTTTAAATACAGGCAAACCTTATAAAAATCTAAGCCTTGCTGGAGACATTCCATTTGCAATTGATAATATTCGATATTTTGCAACTGCGGCAAGAGATAGTTTTGGCAGTCGAACCAATGAATACGCTACTGGGTATACATCCCTACTCCGCAGAGAGCCTGTCGGAGTTGTAGCTCAAATTGCTCCATGGAACTACCCTATTTTAATGGCAGTTTGGAAATTTGGACCGGCACTTGCAGCGGGATGCACCGTAGTTCTTAAACCAGCTCCCGGAACACCAATTACAAGTCTTATGTTAGCTGAACTTACTAAAGAAGCAGGTATTCCTGATGGTGTAATCAACATCATCACAGGTGGGAATGAAACGGGACAAAACCTAGTCGATCATCCACTCGTAAGAATGGTATCACTCACTGGTTCTACAGGAACTGGTAAAACCATAATGAAATCAGCTTCAGAATCGCTCAAACGTGTGCATTTGGAGTTAGGTGGTAAAGCTCCTCTTCTCGTTTTTGATGATGCTGATTTGAATCTTTTTGCCGCAAAAGCCGCATTTGGTGCAACCTGCAATTCCGGGCAAGATTGTACTGCTGCAACAAGAATCATTGTTCCAAAATCTTTACAAAAAAAGGTGACTGACCTTGTTGTGGATGCAATGAAATCAGTTGTTGTCGGTGATCCCTTCTCGGACAAAACAGAGATGGGGCCACTTATTTCCGAAATCCACAGAGAGAGAGTTATGGGCTTCATGGAAAGGGCAAAAAAACAAGGGGCAAAAATACTAACGGGTGGAGGAATTCCAAAAGCATTGGCTAGTTCTGGTTATTTTTTTGAACCAACTGTGATCACAGACGTAAAACAAAATTATGATATTGTTCAAAACGAAGTCTTCGCCCCAGTTTTAACCATCCAATCCTATGATAAAGAGGAAGATGGAATCCAATTGGCGAATGATGTAAACTATGGACTCGCGTCTAGCATCTGGACAAAGGATGTCGCACGCGCGATGCGAGTATCCAAAAGATTGGAATTTGGAACTGTCTGGGTAAATGACCACCTTCCTCTCACCTCAGAAACTCCACATGGTGGCTTCAAACAGTCTGGTTTTGGCAAGGATCTTTCGGCAGAGTCAGTAGGAGACTATCTTATCACCAAACACGTGATGGTTGGTGGCATTTAAAAAATGTTACAGACTAACAAACAAACCACCAAGAAGGTTTTCCTTCTTGGTAGACTAGTGACTCTTTTTCTGGCAACCGGACTCCTTTCAAATTGTGTCACGCACCAATTCCAGAGTCCGTATTCGGAGGATGGAATCCAATTGGCCGGTTGGGAAAAACAATGTCAAACGGAAAGGACCTTCTCCCAATGGTATTTATTTTGGGGATCCTACCCGATCAACAAAATGGATGAAAAGGAATTTTTCCCAAGTAAGGCAAAAAGTTATAAGTTTGCCCTCAAAACAACTTGGTTAGATGGTTTGATCTCTACCTTAGGTGGAATATCCATTTCTGTTACAAGAAAAACTTGGGTTATTTCCGAATGCACCAATTGAAAGGGACTTGAGTAATTTGTACTTCTTCCGTAAGTAAGTAAATTAGTTAGTTAGGGTTCAATTTTTTTAACAGCATGGTTGGAACTATCGGTAATGTATAGATTGCCGAACGCATCGCGAACGATTCCTTTCGGCTGATTGAATCTCGATGTCAGTTTCGTAGCATTCGTATTTCCACAAGAAACGGTGGGAGGTTTTCCTCCCGCATACGTCGTGACTAAACCGCTTGGTGTAATCTTTCGAATGGCACAATTCCCTGTATCCGTAACGTAGAGATTGCCCACTGGATCTATTGTAATTCCCTGAGGTTGGTTGAACCTTGCATCTGCGGATGATCCATCTGCAAATCCACAATTACCCGAAGTAGTTGGCCCAGCAAAAGTCGTGACTACGCCTGCACTCGTTATCTTTCGAATGGCGCAATTTCCTGAGTCTGTAACATAAAGATTTCCCAGTGCATCGATTGTTATTCCCTTTGGAGAAGAAAATCTAGCGGCTGTTCCAGTAGCATTTGTATAACCGCAGACTCCGACAGAGGAAGGAGCCGTACCAGCAAGAGTACTAGCAGTCGTTCCGGATATCCTTCGAATCGCACAATTCCCTGTATCCGTCACATAGAGGATTCCGCTTGAATCGATAACGATCCCTTCTGGATAAGAAAATCTAGAATTTGTACCATTTCCATTCGTATTTGCACTCGCATTATTCCCGTTATTGGTAGTAACGTTATTCGGTGATACGACAAGAATTCTCCGAATCGAATGGGAAAACTTATCTGTCAAAAAAACCTGTGAATTGGCCACATTGACAGCAATCCCCTGGGGGTAGTTGAACCTGCTTACGAGTCCATTCGAGTTATTCACATACCCACAAAGTCCAGAATTTGAACCAGCAAAAAAGCTGACAGCACCAGATGAAGTAATTCTTTTGATAGAACAGTTGTTTGTATCAGTAACATAAAGATTGCCAACACCATCAATCGCCAAATAACTTGGATTTGAAAATCTTGCCGCAGTACCAACACCCACGGTATTTCCAAATATCCCATCTGTTGAACCAGCTAAAACAGTAACTTGACCTACATCCACGACTGAAAACTGAAATGTATAATCAGAGACCAAAGTATTTAGAGATAGATCTGAGACTTGAGAACTCACTGTGACTTCGATTGTCGAATAAGGAGTCCAACTATTGTTTGCAATAAAGGAAACAGAAGTTTGACCGATTTGAGTGATGGTTCCGGACAAGGGAGTTCCATTGGATTCAACACGAATCGAATTTGAATCAATTGAGCTATTTAGTACTGGCTCCGAAAAATGAATAAAGATAGGCGCATTTAAACTATTGTTAGCTGAATTTTCTGCCGGAGATACGGATAAAATGGTTGGGGGAGTTGAATCTACAATGTTTTTAGTTACAAAACTGGACTTAAATTCTTCTGCAAGGATCCTACCATTTGAGTCGCCAAATCCAGAATAAACGGTAACTGCATGATCTTGATTGCCAACCAAGTCAGACTCAGGAAGAAATACTAAAAAATTTCGATTTTGAACTGAATTGCCGCTTATAATTTGATTGTTTCTAACGATTCTAAAAAAATCTGAAGTTAGGTTATCTTTAGCCAACTCGTTCGAAAACTCGATTTGGATCGCAGAATTTAATGGAACATCTATGGCTTGGTCGGGTGGTTGGACGGATCGTACCAAAAATGGCGAATTAGAATTTCCAATTTGGCTTAAAATGGCAAAAAAGGCAGTTGGGTCTTGTTTATCTTGGTTTTGCAACAAAGGGAAAAAACCGCAGCCACTCAAAAAAACGGAGATAAAGATCGAGAACCTCTGCATTCCTTTGCCCTTTCTATTATTGTCGAACTTACAACTGCCAGAATTGAACCGTCTTGTGTAAAAGCAGTGATCACTGCAAAAATGGAAGTTATTTCAGATGGGACGAATGAAGGATTGGATTTCAAACAACTACCGAGTGTTTTTTAAAAGAAAAAGGAAGATACTCGTAGAAAGTTCTAGATCTTACGTAGTCGATTGATTCGAGATTTGACTCAACAATTCTTTAAATGAGTCAATTTCTTCAGTAAAAAATACGGGTCTGGGAAGTTTTCCAGATTTCAGTAAAAAAACGATCCCTTGGTTGTGCAGGACGACTTGGTCCAGTTCATCCGCAAGATACGTGTAACTCACATTGCCAGAATGAAAGACAAATTTACCGGATGACTCGACCAAACTACCTTCTCCCACTCGTTTGAAGTTTCGGTAATTTTCGTCGGAATCACCGTCTAGAACAGATTCCGTTTTCCCAAATTCAATTTTTCCAGAATGGTCCATATATAGAATCCCAGAAATTTCAAAACGTACTTCGGGAATCTCAGGCTCTTTTTCCAGCCCAGATGGAGTTTGGGTGAGAACTTCTGTTTTTTCTACTACGGAAGGCGCTTTCGGTTCCTCAGAGAAATGGGATTCTCTTGATGATGAAATTTCGCGTTCTCTTCTAATTCTCTCCTCAATTTGAGGGGAAACAGTTGGGGGTGGGGAGTAACGAAAGGATCCAGTTTGCCTATCCCTCTGCCTTTCCGGTTTCGTTTGGTTCGGTGCAAGGGATACATAGAGAAAACAAAGCACCCCAACTAGAATCATGGCAAAAGCTGCGAACAACATTCTGCTTTGATTATCTCCCTGTTCTTCAATTCCCTTGATTACATTTTTTCTTTACAATCAGTTCCATATAAGAATCCTTTCCTATATGTTCGAAGAACAACCATCTACTTTCAAAGAAAAAGTCTACCGTACAATCATTGGCCTATTTTTATTCATTTTAGTCGGGACTCTCATCATTACTTTCCTTCCAGGAGATGCAGAACAAAGTTTTATCGGTGCCTTAACTGGGCAATCTTCCACAAAAGCTGGAACTGTAGCAGGACGCTCTATTCCAGTCGATTATTTCAACGCCGCCAAGAGAGATTGTTACTACCGTTACCAACAGTACGGAAGAGAGATGGCGCAAAATGCGGAGATTCTGAACAGTTGTGCTTATTCGACCGTCAAGGAAATCTATATTGCGAATGATATGGCGGAAGCAGTAGGCTTCCAAGTCTCTGAAACAAAAATTAAAAGAGAACTTTCTAAACAAGCCAGAGAAATCTTCAAAGAGTCTAGTTCGCAGGCAGGATACGGTGAAGAAGACTCAAGATCCCTAGTTGAGATCTACCAGCAAATCTACCGATCGGTGCCGATGAGCTACCGAGTGGACACATCAACAGCATATGCTCTCTACCCTGAATTTTTAGACCAAAAACTCTATCCTTCCGACCACGAAACGAGTATTAAAGAGGAAGCAAAACAAGCTAAAATCTCTTTCCGATTGGTAGCTTTCTCCGAAGTACAGCTATTAAACGCAATCGAAGCTAAAATTCAGATATCGGATGAAGAACTCTTAAAGGAATACGATAAGGAAAAAAAAGACGGAAGCCTCGCGAAAGATGCTAGCGGAAATTTCGTTAGTTTTGAAACAAGAAAGCCCCTCCTTCTCTCGAAAATGAAATTTGATCGCAAACGAAAGGAAGTTGAGACTTGGAAAGGAAGAATTTCGCAAAAAACGAGCCTACCAAACGCCTTGGAAGAAATTTCCAAAGAAGTGGGATCAAACATCGAAACGGTCACACCAACTGCACTTTCTGATCTGAAATTAGTTTCAACCAACAAAGGTGCAAGCTACCGTTTGGCCAATTCCGAAAAATTTTGGGAGGCATTGGCATCCAACCCCTTCGGGAAAAAAATGGTTGTGGGTCCTCTGAATGACAATGACAAACAAGTTTATGTAGAATTTGGCGAATTGAGCTTCGGAAAGTCCCAAACTTCCAAAGCAGAGACTTCGATCGCAGAATTTTCTAAAAACCGCCAATTGCTCGGCTTTTTTGTTGAAATTAACCAGTCCCTAGCGCAAGAATACAACATCGAGAAGAAAGGCATTCTCGCGACAGAATAGATGCAAATCAAGGCCGACTTTATCAATCCTTTTTTGGAAGCCGCAACCATTGTCTTCCGCGATGTTTTACAACAAGAGTTGATTCGTGGAAAAATTGGGATTAAAGATTCTCCGGCACCAAGTCATGAATTAGCAATTGTTATCGGAGTTGTCGGTTCCTTCAGTGGGGAAGTTGTGTACAGCATGAACTACGATGCAGCTTATAAAATCTCGCGTAAGTTGGTGCCTGGTCTTTCTGATGAAGATGTGCAAAACGAGTACAAGGACATTTTAGGTGAAATAGCAAACATGACCACAGGTAATGCTATGAACATTTTTACCTCGGCAGGTCAATCCGTTGAAATTACGACTCCTAATATCCAAGAATCGAAAACAACCAATGTGCGTTTCAACAAAAAACCCACGCTTTCTATCAATCTCTATTCAAAATTTGGCCGAATTGAAGTAAATGTTGCGATTGCCTAAATAGGGTAATCCATCATTTTGAGTCGTTCTTTTGTTTCCCGCCTAAAATCTAAACCTGGGTTTGTAATCTTACCTTCAGACTCTCTTAGATAGATTTCGTAATATTTTTTTGATCTTTCCAGATCTCTCTCTAACCAAGGGCTTTCATACAATCTTCCCAATTGGTAATGGCTTGGTAAAAATTCATCTGCGTCTTTATACTCTTTTAAAATTGTAACCAAGTGATAGGCCGCAGGTTTAAATTCCTTTTTGCGGAGGAGTAAAACAGCAATCGCATAATGCGACTTAGGAGTCAAAGTAGCGTGTTTTGGAAAATCATTGATCAGTTTTAAATATTCTTTGTATGCTTTTTCCTCTGAATCAGGTTTACCCATACGATCGAGAGACCTTGCCATTTCAAATTGAGCTTTGATTTTTGCGTCAGGGTCTTCCATTTTTTCAACAATTCCAATTGATTCTTGGTCCTTTCCATCTAAAGAAAACAAATTGGTATTCTCTATCTTTGCCTGATTCGACTTTCCACCTTCTTTATTGGCTGACTCCGAAAACTCTGTCTCCGCCTTCGATTTTTGATTCCTTGTGAGGTAGGATTTCCCTTTTTGAAAGGAGCCCAAACTCGGATCCAATTTCTCCTTTTTTTTCTTTGTGGGTGGTTTTGTTTTTGGATCTTTCACGATCTCTGATGGTGAGACAGTTTTTGTATTTAGATCTTGTTCTTTACTGGAATTTTCTTTTGTGTTGCTATTTAGTTGGTTCTGAGAATCTAAATTTTTTATAACAGATGTTTGGTTGTCTTCTATTGATCTCAAATCCTCGGGGAAAGGAAGATACAATTCCAGTGGTTCTGCTTGATTTGAAAAACCAATCCCCGAGAGAGATAAAAACCCAACGATAAAAAGAAGACCCTGATTTCTCTGAAAGAGGCCAAAAACTTTCATTCAGACTTTCTTTGGATTCGTTCCAGAGTGCGGGGTTTAGAAAGGCTCGGCTCTATAAGGTTTGAATCTTTTTTAGTTTCAACAATTCCTTGCTTCAGATTCTTTTCTTCATTTTTTTCCCTTAATTTTTTTTCAAGAACAGACACCCTATCCAACATCCTTTGTAATTTCATTTCGTTTGGATCTGCTTCGTTGGTATTCTGCACATTTTTTTCCGAAATTGGTTCGACCTCAATGGGAGATGGGATTAAACCATCTCCCGACTCTTTATAGAGTGGAGGAGTGAAGGTATCTATTGCTTTTGCATTTCTAAAATCGTATTCTTTGCCTAGGAAACTTTCTTCTTCAGGAATCATCTCCCGCCGAACACCTACAGATTCTCTTTCACTAACAAAATCGAATTGCATCTTGCGGTTGGATTCATATTTCAAATCTTCTGGATCGGACATTCTGACATCCTTCCGCTTACGATTGTAATCCCTCTCGATTTCGGTTATAAACATACTTCGTGCATCTTGTGCAAGCTGCATACCTTGGGGTTTAGCAGATTCCCAACCTTTGGACCATCCGATGTAAACACCCATAAGTAAAAAAAATATAAGAAGGGTGATAGCAATTTTTCGTAAAAGATCCTGGACCTGGGGTGGAATTTTATCTACCAACCCATCGACGGCACCCATCATCTTTTTGGTGTCTACGTTTACCTTGGGTATATTTATTTTTTTAATATCAACCATATGGGGTATTTCTGTTATTCTTCCAAAATCCGAAACACAACTCGTCTGTTTTTAGACCTTCCTTCCTCTGTTGCATTCTCTGAGATGGGAAGTTCAGCACCAAATCCTTTTGTTGAAATTCGGACCTCTTCTATTTTATGAACTGATTTGAGATAGATTGCAACTGAATTTGCCCTTTGGACGGACAACTTTTGATTTGCCTGTTTTGTCCCGACGTTATCTGTGTGCCCCTCGATTAGAACCGTCAGGTTCGGAGATTTTTTTAAAATACTTGCGAGTCGGTCGAGTTCCGGTTCGGATTCTTTCGCTAGTTCCGACGAACGGAAGGAGAAAAAGAGATTGTTTAGGGTAATTTCTTTTCCTTTCCTAAGCTTTGGCAAAACCAAAACCACTTGTTTCTCTTTGTCTTCTTTTTCTTTTCCCACCAAATTTAGATTTTGTGATACAGGAAGGTAACCTTCTTTTTCTGCATAAAATCCGTAATTCTCTCCATAAGGAAGAACAATAGAAAATTCACCAGTATTCGGATCACTTACAGTAGAACCCAAAGATTTCCTTTTTGAAAGAGACTCATACAATACACTAGCGCTAAGAGGATTCCCTTCTTCATCCACAACCTTACCATGAATCATATGAATCGGATCCGGCTGGAATTGGCTAGGAACAGATGCCATATACAATTCACCTTCTCGTGAAACATAAGCCCAGTTCCCGACAGCTGGTATACTGAAAAAATTAACACCTCTTAAGTTGTTTGAGAGTTCCATCGGCTCAGACCAAGCAGTCCAACTATCATTCTGTCTTCTTGTTACGTAGATTGAGATTCCCTCTTTCCTTCCAGATGAGGAAAAATACAAGGTTCGATCATCTGGTGCAAGAAATGGAGCCATCTCCTCTTCGCCTGTGTTAATCACTGATCCTAAATTCACACCTTCTTCAAAGACGCCTGAATCATTTTGTAAACTTACATAGAGATCTAATTTTCCATAATTTTTCTTCTGTTGGGCTGAATACAAAAGAGTTCTGCCACTTGTTGAGAGAGCAGAACCACCAAATACCTGTTGGCTGGGATTATCAGATTTTCTGTACCAGTTGTAGAAGCTTGGGAAATCTATAGGAGTTGGGTTTGACCAACCATTTGGCAATTTTTGTGAATTATATAGAGGAGCACGATTTTGAATTTTTTCGGTCCTTTCTTTATACTCAGTTTCTAATTTGGAAAGAACGATATGAAAATCCCTAGGACTCTGTGCCTCCCTAGAAGCAACTTGCGATTTAAACATCATCTCTCGTTTTAGATTTTCTAACATCTCGTCTTCGCCAAAATTTCCAAAGACGAATATTTCGTTCCCACCAGGTAAAGCAGAAATGACTGCACTCGGCAAACGATTGTTTAATGGAGCAGATAACTGTTCCCCTGCCATCCAAAATCCATATTGGTCTCGTCGAGAGGCCCAAATCTTCTGTGTAGATCTGCCATTTTCTTTTACGAGGGCCGTCCAAAATAGAATTTTACCATCAGGGGTACACTGAGGATTGAAGGCAAAGTAGCCACCAGTTACATAGCGAGGAATCTTTTTTAAACTCCAGTCGGGAGCTTTGGTATTTTCGAAAGGAGTTATTTCATATCGTTTTGGTTCACAAGTCTCACCATTAACATCACAAAGAATTCGAATGCTTTTTCCCGAAAGGTAGGCAAGTTCTTCTTGGAGCGGAGAGACGGTCAGCCGAATGACAGCCTTCTCTGTTCGGAGTAGGAGTCCTGAATTGAAGAGTTCCCCTTCTAGGACATGGAGTCCATTTTTAGAGCTTTGGGAGCTGGTGAGCCCTCCAGCGAAAAGGACGAGGAGAAGAATGAGAATCCGTGCCATGTCAGTAGAAATGTCGGTTGAATCCTCAGTTTACCTTAGAAAATTGACTTATGATCCAAGCAAACGGCATTACTGTCTCCTTCGGGAAAAAACCACTTTTTGAAAACGTCTCTATAAAATTCAAGGAGGGATGCCGTTACGGGCTCATCGGGGCCAATGGGGCAGGTAAATCGACATTTATGAAGGTCTTGGCTGGCATCCTCCAACCGACTGCGGGCGCGGTCTCTGTGGACAAAGACAAAAAGTTAGGATACCTCAAACAAGACCATTACGAATACGAAACAGAGACGGTCCTTGGAACCGTATTGCGAGGGAACCCGGAACTTTGGAGTCTGATGGAAGAAAGGGATGCAATCTATGCGAAGGAAGAGATGACCGATGAAGAAGGAATCCGTATCTCAGAGATTGAGGAACAATTTGCGGACCTCGGTGGATACGAAGCCGAATCCATTGCCGGTGAACTTTTGGAAGGTTTGGGAATTCCCACATCCTCGCACAACAAACCACTCAACTTTCTCACTGGAGGATTTAAACTCCGAGTTCTCTTGGCGCAAGTTCTATTCTTAAAGCCTGATGTTCTACTTCTGGACGAACCAACAAACCACTTGGATATCAAAACCATCCATTGGTTGGAAGAGTTTCTAACAAACTATGATGGAGTTGTTATCGTAATTTCTCACGACCGTCACTTTATAAATTCCGTTGCAACACATATTGCCGATTTAGATTACAACACCATCCGTATTTTCAGTGGCAACTACGATGACTTTATGATTGCGGCAGAGCAGTCAAGAGAACAACTCGTTAACGAAAGCAAACGAGCTAAAGAAAAGATTGCCGACTTACAAGAATTTGTATCAAGATTTTCAGCTAACGCAAGTAAATCAAAGCAAGCAACCTCCCGACAAAAGATGATCGAAAAGATCAAAAATGAAATGGTAGATGTAAAACCTTCTTCCCGTGTAGCGCCGTATATCCGCTTTAAGGCAAAACGAGTGCTTGGTAAAGATGTTTTTGAAGCTATCGATATAACCAAAGGTTATGATGGCAAACCTGTGATTAAAAATTTCAGCACGAGTATCACAAAAGGCGAAAAAGTAGGAATTGTTGGAACGAATGGTGTTGGTAAAACTACCCTTCTCCGAATGCTAATGAAAAAATTACAGCCAGATTCTGGAGAAGTGAAATGGGGAGACTCTGTTGAGGCATCTTTTTTTCCACAAGACCATAGGGAAGCTATGGAGCCCGATGCGGATACTTTGGTGGAATGGCTCCTTCGGAATGCACCGCAAGGAACAGAAGTCCAAGAGATTCGCGCCATTCTTGGACGGATGTTGTTCTCGGGAGATATGGCTAATAAATCAACGACTGTACTTTCAGGTGGGGAAAAGTCCCGAATGATCATTGGCAAGATGATCCTTGCAGGTGATAACGTCATTGCTTTGGATGAACCAACCAACCACTTGGATTTGGAAACCATTGAAGCACTTAACTACGCCTTATCCTTGTTTGATGGAACGGTAATCCTTGTTTCCCACGACCGTGAGTTTATCTCCTCACTCTGTACCCGTATCATCGAAGTTACTCCTGACGGGATAAGGGACTTCAAAGGAACGTACGAAGAATTTCTTGAAAGAGAGGGAGCAGAATTTTACAAACGACTTAGCGGTGGTGCAGTAGTCTCGAAATAACATTTTTAAAAAGAATACTGCACTCCCAAGTTGAGCGATTCGGAGCTCTGGTTTCTTAGGTATTCCAAACCAATGGAAATTTGGTTCCAAAAGAATTGGACACCTAAGATCCCGTATCCGTTAGAGTTTCTCAGCCGATATTCTCTTCGGAAATCTAAACCAACAGAACTTGGGTTAGTTGAAAAATCATCCCTATTTTCGCTAGATGATATTGCCGCATAACGCTCAACTCTAATCCTTGTGATACCCTGGTTGTACACCAACCCAAGCCCAGTATAAACACTGAAAAACTGGAAAGGAGAAAACGCATACCTAACATCGGCCGTTGCGGAATTTAAAATAGATGTATAGGTTAATTGGTTTATCCCTATCCACCTTCTCGTATCGCCGTCAATCCGGAATTGGGTGGGTCTTCTGTCATACGCAAAAAGATAAATCTCCTGATTCGTTTGATAGATACCCAATCCGAAAGAAAGATTTCGCAAATAGGGATGGGCATTAGCATCTGAGGTAAAAAAAGGAAAATAACGGGCGTTTAAACCTGAATTCAAAACTCTTCCGCTTACATCGGTATTCCTGATTTTGAGAAAAGGAATATTGGTTTCAGAAAGATAGTAAGGGAAAAAATGAAAAGAGATATCCCATTTCTGCCATTCTCCCGTCAGACCCAAAGCATAACCTAAGTTAAATCGGTAAGAAAGCGAAGGAGAGGCGGCTACCCCTAACCTAGGTAGATCACGAAGCTCTGTATTTTCAAAATAATCTAATGCAGATACCTTTGTTCTTGCCATTGAGTATCCAATTCCAATTCGATTTCTCTCTACCTTGTTTCCTCCGAGCATTGCAGAGTTTATATTTTGTAAAACAGCACTTTGTCCCATGGAAGATAAAAATTTATCGGTATAAATTTCACCTAAAACAGGATTAGCAAGATTGCTGAGTAGAATGGTCTCCCTTGAAAGCGAAGAACATTCAAGGCCAATACATACTGCTGTGGAATAGAGAGGAGAAATAGATAGGAATAGAAATAAGAGACCCAGGATACTATTAAAACCAAGGAATCTAAAACGATAACCAGAATAAACCGTAGCAACTTTTTCTGAAATCGTATTCATTACCATATGGATAATGTTCTAAACGAGTCGAACCTATCAATATCATTCAGGTTTTCGTTTTATTTTGTTAGATTATTTTTTTCGCTTTTTTGCCTGGACGCTAATTTTCTTTTCGGCCTTTGTTTCAATTCCAGAAACATCCATTAGATAAATTCCAAAGTCCCGAATCGAGTGTATAACAAGGATGGACTTTCTACCCAAATCGGTCAGCGTATATTCGGTCTTTGGTGGAACAACTGCATATACTTTTCTTGTTAGTAGCCCTAACTCTTCTAATTCGCGGAGACTTTGTGATAGCATTTTGTCTGAAATATGAGGTAAAGTTTTTTTAATTTCACTATAGCGGAGTGTCTTTTCTCGTAACCGCCACAGAATTGGCATCTTCCAAGCACCTCCTATCCAATCCATAGCAAATTCCACTGGATTGAAATAGAGTTTGTCTTTAAACTTGAACTCTGGCATCTACTAACCTCAAAGTAATATTATCACTTTAGACAAGGGTATGGTTCGATTCCATCAAAAAAGATTTCGATTCCGATTGATTTCAGAATCAAAAAAGAAATCCTCTTCCTTAAAATTTTATCCAAAAATTCGGTAGATTAATCCCAATCAAAAAGGAACTCCCAATGTCAGAAAGAAATTTAAGTAAAACCACAAATCCAAAAAGGATCGCGATTATAGGTTCTGGAAATGTGGGTGGGGCACTCGCAACAGGACTTAGTAAGGTTGGCCATACGATCCACTTAGGCGTACGAGATCCAAATCAGTTCAAAGGAAAGGAACTATTACGAAATCCCAAAACGTTAGCTCTCCCAATCAAAGAATCCGTAACTCAATCTGAGGTTATCATACTTGCGACACCTGCAGCGAAGGCTTCTGAAGTCGCGAAAGACTTAGGGGATACAACAGGAAAGATAATTATTGATACGATGAATACAGTTCTCAGCAGAGGAGCAGATGGTTTTTCAAATACCTCTGATGCCATTCTTGCCAATACAAAAACTAGAGATGTCGTTAAGTGCTTTAACACAACAGGTTTTGGAAATATGGAAAATCCGAGTTATGGTAGTTTAGCCTTAGATATGTTTTGTGCTGGAGATTCTAAACTTGGCATTGCTTTAGCCAAACAATTCGCGATTGAGATAGGTTTTGAAAACTGTTACTATGTAGGGGGAAATGATCGGTTTGAACTTATGGAACAATTTGCTTTTTTTTGGATCAACTTAGCAATGTTCCAAGGTTTGGGAAGGGAATTCGGATTTAAAATCTTAAAAGGTAGATCCTGACTCGCTATAAATCACGAACAATTCCGATTCTAGTTATTTAACTCGTATACTGAGATTTTCAGCAGGAACAATTGTCATCTCTATTATTTTTTTGTTCCTTATCACTCTTAGTGTTTGCGAAGAACCTATTTTTTCTTTTGTGAGTTCACGAAATAACTCGTCCATATTCAAAACAGGTTTTTGATTGAAGTCGAGAACCGTATCCCCTTCTCGTAAGCCAGCAAATTCTGCGGGACTTCCTTTCTCTACCGAAACAACAAATAATCCAGTTTTGTTTCGAATCCCGTAATACAACATCATATTAGAGCTTATATCAACGACTTGTGAGACAATTCCTAGGTAAGCGCGAGTAACTTTTCCATTTCGTATGAGTTCCATCGCTATGTCCTTCGCAGTATTAATGCCGATGGCAAAACACAAACCTTGTGCACCGATTATCGTTGCCGTGTTAACTCCGACAACATTCCCATTCGAATCAACAAGAGGTCCGCCCGAATTTCCCGGATTCAAGGCTGCATCCGTTTGGATAATATGATCAATCAGACGGCCAGATTGTGTACGAAGTGTCCTACCCATAGCACTTATAATTCCATGTGTGACAGTGTGTTGGTATCCATGAGGATTACCTATCGCAATTACCAATTGTCCAATTTTAAGATCAGATGAGTCACCAAAAATCAAATTCCCGACTCCACCAGTGAAGGTTTTTAAAACCGCAAGATCCGTATCAGGATCTTCACCGATTAAAATGGCCTCTGATGAGTTCCCGTCATACGATGTGATTTTAAACTTTTTACCGCCATGGACAACATGACTATTGGTGAATAAAAAACCATCATAGGAAAATAGAAACCCAGAGCCGGAACCGGAAGGAATCAAGTGCCCTTTCGCATCCTTCCAGGTATCAATTTTTACTACTGCTGATTTAGCCTTATCTACTGCATTGATAACGATTTGAGAAAAAAAATCCATAGCTACCTTCCCTAGGGCTAAGTAGTATTTAGACATTAAAATGAACCGATCGGTCTTTTATTTGAAATTTTTATTTTTGACTTTGGAACCAGAGGAGAAAATTATCCAGTGCAATCTTTCTATGAGAAACCTTGTTTTTTTCCTTTTCGGGAACTTCTGAAAATCGTTTCGCAAATGGAGGATAGTAGAAGATCGGATCATATCCAAAACCATAGAGATTGTTTTCGTCATAGTCTTCAGAAATTTCGCCAAATACCTTTCCCTCAAACGATAGCTCATTTGTTGAATCAACATAAGTTAATACGCAGGTATAATAGGCGCGCCGATCATCTTGGCCTTTCATATTTTCTAATAAATATAAAGCCCTGTCTCTATCACTAAACTCTGGTTTTCCATATCTGGCAGAAAAAACTCCAGGGTCATGCTGAAGGGCATAAACAGAAATCCCTGAATCATCGGCAATAGAGGGTAAACCAGTGAGTTTGTGCAATTCCTTTGATTTGATAAAGGAGTTACCGAGGAATGTGTTATCTGTTTCCTCGGGTGAGAAGGCAATATTTAAATCCACGGGGAGTAAAATTTCAATTCCAAAAGGAGAGAACAAAGATTGAAATTCCTTTTGTTTGTGTTTGCTATTCGAAGCTAATGCTAATCTTTTCTGTATCAGTCCTTATCTCCATCGTCTAACTGAAACCCTTCGATTGCTGAAGATAGGTCAGGAAAGATTTCAAAAACTTTATCCAACATAGTAATTTCAAAAAGTTGTATAAGATCTTCATCTACAACAATTACCTTGATATCGCCATTCAAAGGTTTTAATTTTCTTTTTGTGGCAACAAATATCCCTAAAGCAGTCGAGCAGATATGATGAACTTTTGTAAGATCTAGGATAATTTTTTTAACAGAGTTTTGTGTGAGTTTTGACAGTTCCTTTTCGATCTCATCTGAATCAACTTTTAAGATAGCTCCAGAAAATTTAATGATTCGGATGTCTTCCTTGACTAGTACGTCCATTTTTACTTGTAACCCTCACTTAACAGTAGTACAACGCATGAAACCCGCTTGGCACCCTTTTCTACCAGCTGTTTTGCTAACTCATTTAGGCTAGCTCCTGTCGTACTTATATCATCTATAAGTAAGATGTGTCGTCCTGCAATCATTCTATCTTTTTTTCCGACTAAAAATGCAGATTTTGCATGAAAAAATCGTTTTTCGTATGCGACAGATGATTGTTTGGTCTTCGAATGTTTTTCCAAAGACAAGGTTTTTACACCCTTCCATTTGCGACGGAGTCTCTGTACAAGTACGCAAGTGGGATGAAATGGGTTTAGCCCCCTTTTTCTCTCGGACGGAACAATGGCGATCGCATCGGGCGGATTGGAAGATAGAAGCCGAAAAACACGCCAAAGTCCCAGACTGAAAAACCTACACAGAAGTTTTTGATTTTCAAACTTACAGTTCTGAAAGAGTTCCTTTTCTCTAGCTCCCCGCAACCGCAATGGGAAAAAAAAGTTCCAAAATACATACCTTTCCTGGCATTCTTTACAACTCCCGCAATCCCCTGACTCTTTCATTTTTTTGTAACAAACTTCACAATGCGTATATTTGCTATGCCAAAGATTCTGTGACCGAGTCAATTCTCGAAGGCAAGAAAAACAAACTCCGATGCTCTCGGAAGATATATCCACAGAGTGACATAGGGAACAAGGAGAGGAAAAGAAGTAACTTAGGATTTTGATTCCCACCATTCCTAGTAAGAATCAGGAAACCAGAATTTGGTTCCCTAGATTTGAACTGTTTTACAGAACCTTGTTAAAATCAACCCGTTCGTTTTTTGCGAACAAACGGGCAACTCTAAGGAGTCTAGAATTTATTTTGCAGGAGTTGTAGTTGTTGTCGCAGGAGCAGGAGCTACTGTTTTTGTTTCTTCAGTCGCCTTTTGGATCGTAGAAGACGGAGGTGTTAAGTCTACAGAGAATTTAATTTCCACTTCTGCTGATTGGTTTCCTACATTGTCTATCGCTAATGCTTTGATTACGTGGTCTCCAGCTGTTTCAACTGCAATCGCTTCAACATAAGGTTTGAACTCTTCTGCATCCACTTTCACTAAAATCTTTTTGATTCCAGATTCCTTGTCTTCTGCATTCACAAAGAATACGTTTCCTTTTCTTTGAAACATCTTTCCGTTAACGTCAACCAAAGGAAAAGAAGGAGCAATCTCTACAGTCGGCTTTATATCGTCAACGTTGATGATAATGGAACTCTCAGTAGAAGAATTTCCAGATTTGTCCGTTGCCGAATATTTGATCAAGTTAGCACCATTTGCTTCTAACTTAATAGGTGCAGAATATACCTTTACAGGCTCTTGGTTGATTGCGAACTGAACTTTTTCTACACCAGTAAGTTGGTCCTCAGCAGTAATCGTGTATGTGTTGTTTTTAGATGCAAATGGAACCCCATCTAATACAAAAAGTTGCTCTTGTGGTTGGAGAGACACGCGAGGAGGTGTGTTGTCCACTGTGACCACTAAAATTTTAGGTGTCTCAGAGTTCCCCACTTTGTCAACGGCTCGATAAAGGATCTCAGTCGTTCCTTCTTCTGCTATGCGAATCGGTTGCGTGAATCTTCTATATTCGCCGTTTTTTGGTTTCCATTCCATGTAATCAATGGTAGAGGATTCATCTTTCGCCTCTAGTGAAAAAGCGGTTTTACTGGTTATGTTGAGAGCGGGACCTGCCGTTGTAGCTGGGGCTGGTTCAGCACTGCCTTCTTTTTTACCAAGAAGATCCTTGACCGTTTTCTCTGCCTTGTCGATGTTCTCTTTGGCTTGTGTGGAAGTGGATTCTGTTTTTTGAATTGCCTTTTCGTTTTTCGAAGTATTTGCTTTTGGATCAGCTACTTGAGCTGAGATTTGGCCTACGAATAGAGTAGTTACTAGGGCCAAGAGGTACTTTTGCGCCTGCATTTGAAAGATTCTCCTTTTTACCGATAAAACATATATATCCTCTCTTTAAGGAATTATTGTCAACATGATTGCACCTTATTTATTCAGTTTCTTACTACTTTTTCTCATCTCATACCAATCCGTAGTTGCTGAAGTGACAATTTGGAAGGAAATCCTTCTCGAGAACTTTGAATTGCCCAATTACGATACAAAAAACCTAAGAACAAAGCTCGAAAGGGGAACAGTTCTCCCCGATATATCTCTCTCTACAAATTTTACAGCTCCCATTCCAGGCTCCAAACAAGCTCTTGTGCTTCGAATTCCAAAATCCGCAAATCTCCCCTTCTCCCTTTATTTTCCCAAACCGATTGAGATAAATGCCTTTATAAAGGAAATTAAAATTCCCGTTTACTCGTCGCAATCCATTGGCAATCTAACATTGATAATAGAGACACAAGACAATGAAGTGAAACAAATCGCTGTTACATCCTTAAATTATCGAGGATGGAAAGAGTGTTCGGTCTCGATATCAAAAAATTTTGATCAAAATGACAGAATTTTTTTACAAGGGAGTTCCATCCGTATATTAGGATTCTTTTATCTGCCAAATGAAAACAACTCGAATACTCAGGAAGTTTTACTAGCAATTGATGATATAACCGCCATTGTGCGAGACAAGTATCGACCGCTTCGCAATAAAGAGATACTCTTGGAAGATTGATGATTTTGGGCTGATTCCCTTAAAATTCTTGTCAAAAAAACCTTTTCTTTCCACCTACTTCCCGAATCCTGATCCTAAATGGAAATGGACCTCTCCCTAGAACAATACGAAACCCTCCTCAAATTGGTTTATATGGGAGATTGGGTGATTTCGACCCTACAAGCAAAAGACAGGGCAGAAGACGATCCGGACAACGATACAAGATTCGCGGAAGTTGTGCGTCATGTTTTCAGTTATGCTGAACGTGCGGGGCTTGGTAACATTGTCCAGATCGATCAAAACAACGGGGAACCCTATCTTACTCGCGAGTTTGAAGAAGAGAGTGGACTCGTCGAAATTCTGGAAGACTATGAAGACGAAGTCTTTTGGCAGTCTTTGATCGAACGTTTGGCGCACAGAGATTTTTTTCGACATTACGGTGAGTCGGCTATTGCCAGTATGGCGATCGAAGAACGGATCGAAAAAGAAACTCCATTCCATGACAAATGGGCAAACGAATTTCACGAAAACGGGATCGAAAATCTAAAGCTCTAAAAGAACGATCCCGTCTTAAAGAATAAAGTCATTAGCAAACGCCAAACCTTAGTTTCCATTTTCAGATTTTTTGGATTTTTTTGGCCAAAGGAGCCTCTCTTCCCTTTCATTCTTTTTAGCCATTCCTTCGTTCCGCCTAAACCTTATGGTCATGTCGAGTTGGTTTTCCAGTTGGTAAGAAATATCATCCCCACTACGTATCGGTCCCGCGTCTTTTAATGCCCACTCCATTCGCTCCCAGATGCTTTGGTATAAAAAATCACCTTCGTTCGGAAGACTAGGAATTTTGGACCAAGTTTGAATAGCTTCAATTAATAGTTGTTTGTCGCCTTTATACTTTCCAAATTCCCAAAGTACAACCCCCTTTTGAAAGTAGGCATCCTTCCAGCGGTATTTTTTTGGAGAATTTTTAATCAACGTATCTAAGATATCTAGCCTTTTTTTCACATAGGCAGTTTGAACATCTAGTTCGGATCTTAATTTTTTTTCTTTGAGGATTGGATTCATTTTTCTAATGACACGGCGTAGTGTTTCGTGCCTAAGCGTCTTTGTTTCGTCCGCTGGCAATGCCTTTAGAAGAGCTTCGCTCTCAAAATAACGTTTTAAAGCATACGATTGAATTTCATATATATTCTCGATCGTAAAAAGGATTTCTGTTCCTACCTTTGTACCTAAGTGTTCGGAGAGCAAAGCAAGACTTTGTCTTAAAAAATCTTCTTTGTTAAGATTTTCCTGAAAGTAGTCAATAGCAAAATAAGTTGGATCCGTACTGAACTGAAAAGCCAAGCGTTGTAAGTTTTCATAATACAAATCTCTGACAAATTCACTTAGGTCCCCTTTGTCAGGATCATAACCCATAAACTTGGAAATAAAATCATCCAACTGTTTTTCTTTGGATTGTTTGATGGTTCTGTCGAGATACCTTTGACGATCTGGTTTTGCCATCGCGAGAGGAGCCCGAGGTTGGGATTCTCCTTCTTTCGTTCTTGTCATCGTAATCGGTGGGGAGGATTCTTCACCTTTCCTGAATTCCTCAATGATCCGGTTTCGTTCTTTATGAATTGCTAAATTATCATCTGCTTCCTTTAAATCTACACGGAAAGGATCGTGTATGGTCTTCACAGTCGGAAACACTTCTTTTACAATAATATCCTCATAGTCACGGTTTCTTTTCATGTATGAATCCGATACACCGGAATTAGGAATCAGGTCTTCTAAATTATTCTTAAATTTTTTACGTAGGTCTGAGGTAGATTCTAAATCTTTTACCAAATCCTCCCAGGCACCTCCCTCATACTTCCCTTTTGGAAAACCGTCGGCACCAGGTTCACCTGTTTCTCCTTCAGCAGTGGTATCAGATTCAACGCCTTCTTCCGAGTCTCCATCTCCGATTTCCTTTCCAAAACTGATAGAAAAGGATTTTTCCTCTTCTTCGTCTGCATAGATCCAGTTAGGACCACAAAGAGTTTTTCCATACGGTGAATCGGAATGATTGAATGAATAGATAAGGAATGTTAGATGGAGAACGATAGAAAAATATGCCGCAAATAGGATACGGTTTTGAAAAAAGATTTTAGCGAGACTTCCGAACATAATAGATAAAAGCCAAAATGGATCCTATCATAAATATATAAGACAGTAAATTTCCATACAACCGATAAAAGGTCATTTCACCTGGTATCACTTGGACTTTTTTACGTAGGACAGTAGCAGAATCGAGTGAAGTAAAGTCACCATCTATGTTGCGACCTAAGTGATCGGTAAATACAGAAGTTCCAGAATTTGTAGACCGAACCATCCACTTGCGAAACTCAATCGATCTCATCCTTCCTAATGTATGGTGTTGGTAGGATTCTACAGTATTCCCATACCATTTATCATTTGTTACGTTTACGATAAAGTCAGGATCTCCCTGAAACTTTCTAACATATTCAGAGATAATCACTTCATAGCAAATCAAAGGCAAAAAACTACCAACGACTTCTTCCTTAATTTTGTGTGGTGCATAGTAATCCCGTACATTTGTAGGTGTAAGGTAGTCCGTGTCCCTCCATCTAAGGTCTGGGGTTTTTCTTTCAAACTCTCTCTGTCTAGATTGGTAATAAGGAAGGAGTTGTTGATTGGTTCCTGCGGCAAATCGTCCTGTCTGACCAGACAAAGCATACATCCACTCAAATGGCATATACTCCCCAAAAATGAGTAAAAAAACCTTTTGGTAACTCATCCGCCTTTCTCCATTGGGATTCATAACAACCGAAGAATTGTAGTGACGCAAATTCTCTCTTGAAGCAATTCCAGATTCAAAACTTGCATCAAGTTCGTTGTAAAAAAGATTGGCCCCATGACGAAGGGAAATCATTGCCATCAGTGATTCAAACTGGTGCCAATAGATACGACTGTATCTGGTTGCATCCGATTCATTTGTTGTGAAAAAGGGAACACCTGACTCTGGTAATACGATGAGGTCAACGGTTGAACTTTTCAGTGCATCAAAAGTCAGATCATCGATCCGTGTCATTAGCTTTCGAATTTCTTCTGCAGGATTTCTTCCATCACGAAACTCTAAAGGTGCATTGGGTTGGACAATGAGAACATCCCTTTCTGCCTTGGGAAGAACCGAATTCCATTTCCAGTAGAGGTGTAGGCCATTTGCAAAAAACAAAACCAAAACCATTATATATGGCAGCGCTTTGTTTAAAGTTTCCCGCAAAAATTTAAGTTTGTGAACGGATGATACAAAATGAGTCAAAAACTCATTCGGATTTCCAATGGAATAGATACCGTAGGACACAAAGAATAATAATGCTGACAATCCATACGCACTCGTATACTCAGCGTTTTGTGCTAAGATCAAATTTTCTGCGACGACATTTCCAAAGTACCAAGGAAAGACCTGGGGAGTAAAAAACTCAGCAAATACAATACTAAATGAAGCAACCCAAGCAAATTGTTTGCCTAATTTGGAATTTATGTAGGAAAATACCAAAAGAAACATCGGAAACTTGAGGTTTAGTATAAAACTCGATACGATAAAGATCGGAATGGAGAGATACCAATCGAATCCACCAAAAACAGTCGTCATATGGTAGATCCAATGGAAAGAAATTGTGTAAAAAACTAAGGCAAAACCCAGACCGTGGTAGAATAATTCTTTCCATCGACCCCGGTATCTTTCTTCGATAAAAAAAAGTCCGATAGGAGCAAACCAAACAAAAAATGGTAAGTTGACCGGAGCAAAGGATAGAAAAGAAAATACTCCCGTTAGGAGGTAACAGGCAACTGATATTTGGCCTTCTTTTGTGATTAAAAATCGGAAAAGTCGTTTCATATCAGTCCCTAACCTATTTGGTAACGAAAATCTAGCTAAGATTTGTTGTAGTTGTTGTTTCCATTTTGAACTTTTGTAAATATCATTTTTCCTGCGGCCGTTTGGATGATACTTGTTACAACAACACGAACCTCTTTGCTAACCAAATGCCCACCATTTTCGATTACAACCATCGTTCCATCCTCCAAATATCCGATCCCCTGGTTTTCGTCCTTTCCCTCTTTGATAACAGAAATTGGGAATTCTTCACCAGGAAGTACAACTGGTTTTAAGGCATTTGCTAAATTGTTTAAGTTGAGAACTCTAACACCTTGTAACTCAGCCACCTTATTCAAGTTAAAGTCATTTGTTACAACAGCCGCACCTGTATCTCTTGCGAGTTTTACAAGTTTTGCATCCACTTCTCTCGTGTCAGAATAATCCGTATACGTAATCTTTACTTCGATTGAGCCCTTTCTTTGAAGTTTGTTGAGCATTTCCAGTCCACGGCGACCACGTGCCCTTTTGATTGGGTCAGAAGAATCGGAAATCAATTGAATTTCACGCAAAACAAAGTTGGGAAGGATGAGAGGACCATCCAAAAAATGGGTGTCCGCAATATCTAAAATTCTTCCGTCAATGACAACGGAAGTGTCTAGAATCTTTTCTCGGATGTTGGAATTGGGAGATTCAAGTCCTGGAATAGAGAAACTTCCTGGTGCACCAGATCCACCACCAAAGATGGCAAGTCCAGGTTTTACCGCGAAGGCAGAACCAATTTTAATTCCAGAAAGGAAAAAGAGAACTGTAAGAAGGATAGACGCAGATTTGTAACCATACTCAGACAGTAAGCTCGCAGGGAAAGCAGCAATGGCAAGTCCAAGTAACGATCCTATTGCAGCACAGAAAACCAAATCCGCTTTGATTTCAGGAAAAAGTTTTTTTTCACCAAATTTTAGAAAGATGGAGTAGATAAGGACAACACCAGCAAGTCCCAAAGATAGCGCTAGATTTTGGGATTCCGTAAACAGAAAGAAAAACGAAGCAAGAGAGACAAGTGCAGTCCCCAATACAGATAATATATGTTTCATAACTCAAAGACCTTTTTTCAGTATTGAGTAGAAACGGAAGTTTACTCTAGATCCATGTCATCGTCATCTTTGGGGGGAGGAGGAGGAGCCAAACCTTGGACAGACGCCGCAAGTACATCCGAAACTATATTTCCAGCTTCTTCTGTAGGCACACCCTTACTGAGTGCAATTTCCATCTTTACTAAATTATATGCGCTCTCGTAGAGCTTTCTCTCCATAATGGAGAGTTCTTTGCCATAGGCACGTTTGTAAAGATTACGGCAGACATCTGCCACCTCAAATATGGAACCAGACTTAATCTTGTTCATATTATTTTGGTATCGAACTTTCCAGTCCTCTTCCGTATCGATCTCATCCTTCTTCAGGAGAGTGAGAACCTTTTTGATCTCTTTTTTATCAATGATCGAACGGATACCCACATCCATTGCCCGGTCCACAGGAATAGACACCTTCATCTTGGATCCTTGGATCTCAAGACTATAGCAGTCTTTTTTCTTTCCCAGGATCACCTTTTTGGCAACCTCTGTGACTTCGCCAACTCCATGGATGGGGTATACAACGTAATCCCCAACCTTGAACTTAGGCTCTTTTACTTTTTCATTTAATTTTTTTGTAGCCAAGTAAGTATAATAACTTCCGTAAATACTCTTGCCTTCAGTATAGCCCAAAAAATGGGCATTGTCAAGGGAGAACCTAAAAATAGTTCAGAATCGAATCGTTTTTACCTGGGCATCGGTAAGATTGGGAAAGGAATCTTGGATTTTTTCCAAAGTCTCTTTTGCATCGTCCATTCGGTAAAAATATCCTGCAAATAGTTTCCCAGTGCTCGTGCGAAAGATTCGACCTTTGAGGCTTGGCTCTCGATCTAATAGGGTTTTTCCAAAGTTTAGTGCTTCTTCCGGAGAAAAATCTCCAATTAAAACCATGTAGTTGATTTGATCATTTTTTGGGGGAAACTTAAGTGTTGATGGGAAGGGGGTTGATCCTTGCGATACGGAAGGATCAGAAGGTTTTTGCTCCAAACCCAGCTGGCTTGAGTGACCCTCCTCTTCTTTGCTTTCTTTCTCGGAAATGTAGCTTTTTTTACCCAAATTCGAGAAGGATTTTTCGCCTTGTTCTTGGAATTTATTTTCCTTTTGTGTGAGCTGGATTCCCACAACCATTCCAGATGTAAAAAGTAGTATAGCCCCAACGAGTAAAATGAAAGGGGACTTTGGCCCCGATTTTTCGCGATACGCGGGAATCTGTGGGGATTGGTATTGGGTATCTCCATCGAATGGAGTTTTTCCCCTAAGCCGTCTTGAATAGTCTATGTTCTGCATGGGCTTCCCAAATCTCTTTTACTAGGATTGTCGGCTGGCAGAATCAAAAAATGGACTTCTTTTTATAGAGATTTTACGAGAGATTTGAATCTAAAATTCGATTGCTTTAGTATATCCAAATGCACAAATGCGATAGGCTAACGAAAAGAACTAACATTGGATTGTCCACTTTGCAAATACCAATCTGAGCCATTTTACTCAAACAGATTCCGTAGATATCGATCTTGTGGTAACTGCAAATCTGTTTTTATGGAACCTAACTTCTTTCCAGACGAAGAATCAGAGAAAAAAAGATATTTGGAACACAATAATGATATCTATGACTTGGGATACCAAAACTTCGTGTCTCCCGTTGTATCAAAAGTAAAATCCTTACATGGTCCGAATGATTCGGGACTGGACTTTGGTTCTGGTCCAGGACCCGTCATAAGCCATCTGTTAGCTGAAAGTGGGTATTCGATTCAAAAATATGATCCCTATTTTTTCCCCAACCCATCGATCTGGAACCAAGTCTTTGATTACATCGTCGCATGCGAAGTTGTAGAACATTTCTATGATCCATATAAGGAATTTGCACGGTTGCGAACCCTCCTCCATCCAGATAGAGGGAACTTTATCGTTTATACAGATCCCATTTATGAATCTCTCAATTTTCCCGGATGGTATTATAAAAACGACCCAACCCATGTTTTTTTCTATTCAAATGAAACGATGGATTGGATTCGAAATGAATTTGGATTTTCGAAGCTTACGATACATGGGAGGCTTTTTGTCTTTTCCGCCTGAGTGAAAAGTCTCGTGACTAAGGAATGGATATCGAGGCTCGGACTGGTTCAACTCATAGCGTAGTAAAAAAAAACCCAAGGCATTTCTGCCCAGGGCCTCTTTTCAAAAAGATATTTATCTTAAAAGTCTAAGATCTAAAAATACTTTTTTGTTGGGAAGTCGTTCGTTGGTAATACGCGAGTAACAACATCTCCCATTGAGAACGCAAACAATAGTGCAAGGAATGCAAAAGCAGAGAGAAAGATCACTCGGTTGAGCATATTGTCATACTTCAAGTGCATAAAGTACGCTAAAACGAAGAACGCTTTCCCTGTCGCAACAGCCATAGCCACTATCATATTCAAACGACCCAAATCATATTGAGCAACCCAAACAGTTACAAAGGTTCCAAAAAAGAGAGCTAGAAGAACATAAACGTAAGTTTTGATAGAGATGATGTGGTGGTCATGTGCTTCTTCTTCATCCCCTTCTCCATCTTCTACCCACATAGAAGAGGAAGCATGGTCCTCCTTGTGGTCTTCATCACCCAACACAAACTTTAGAAGCTTGTTATCTTTGTTTTCTTCTTTGAACTTATTGAATTTATCGGTTTGGAAAAATTGGCCAAACCAGTTGATGATAAACCCAACTACAGTTACAGTTCCAATTCCAGGTGCAAAAATTCCAAAACCGAGTACGGGAGTTGCAACCGCAATAAATGCGATGATCCAAAGTCCATAATTGATTACGTAATCCATGATTTCTGTTCCTTTATCCTACTAAGTATAAAAGTGGGAAGAGGTAAATCCATACCAAGTCCACCACGTGCCAAAAAAGTCCCACACCTTCCACAGGAGTGTAGTATTCTGGACCGACTTTTCTTCGCATTGTTTTGATGAGTATCCAAAGAATAAGAAGTGCTCCCGCAACTACGTGGATCCCGTGAAGACCTGTCATCACAAAGTAGAAACCATAGAACATCTCCCATTTTGGTTGAGAGATAACTGCTTTTAGCTTTGTTACTTCTTCCGCAGAGACATGGTTCTTTTCTAGCTCTGCTGGATTTTTGAGGAGAGCTGCGATCTTTGACTCACACTCGGCTCGGTTCCCGCCCTTACCACAATTTGGGTCGACTAGAGAAAACTTTCCCGGTACAGTCCCAACATGAAACTTATGTGTGTATTCAAAATACTTGATTACCATAAAGGCAATCGCACAAACGATTGTAAGAGCCAACATAACGGATGCTATCTTATGTAAACCCCGTTGGACGTAGTTTATAGCCGCCGCCATCGTAAAGGAACTGACAAGGAGGACAATTGTGTTCACGGCACCCATTTTCCAGTCAAGGGTCAAGGATCCATTTTTAAAAACAGTTGGATAAAATGAATGGTAAATCAAATATCCGACAAAGAGTCCGCCGAACATAAGAATCTCAGTGCAAAGGAATAACCAGATTCCCTGCTTTGCAGAGGAATACTGGTGGTCTGCACTTTTAAAGTGGTGTTGGTGGTGAAATTCAGTTGATGAACTAACGGAAGTCATATGGTCCTGCGGTTACTTGTGGTGTTGTTGTAAAATTTTCGTGTGGAGGGGGAGAAGAAGTCTGCCATTCGAGAGTTCTCGCGCCCCATGGATTGTCAGATGCTTTCTCACCTTTTAAAATTCCGTGGATGATGGTAACGAGTCCCACTAAAAATCCGAGTCCGATGAGCCAAGAACCAACTGTAGAGATTTGGTTTAGGTTTGTATATTCAGGAAGATAATCAAAGTATCTTCTTGGCATACCCATGGCACCAAGAACAAATTGTGGGAAAAAAGTTACGTTAAAGCCTGTGAAAATAAAGACCCAAGAAATACGCCCACCCAAGTCGGATGTCATTTTTCCAAACATTTTAGGGAACCAGTAGTAGATTCCACCCATAAGTGCCATGAGCGTTCCCCCCACCATCACATAATGGAAGTGAGCAACTACAAAGTAAGTGTCGTGGAAATGCACATCCATACCTGTAGAAGCAAGGAAGACACCAGTGAGACCACCGATCGTGAATAGAAACATAAAGCCAAGAGCGAAGAGCATCGGTGCTTCAAATGTAACAGTTCCTCGGTACATAGTCGAGATCCAGTTGAAAAGTTTGATGGCAGTCGGAACACCTACGAGCATCGTGATGACCGAGAACAAAATACCTGCAAAAGTAGATTGTCCAGATACGAACATGTGGTGTCCCCATACGAGAAAGGAAACAGCGGCAATGGCTACCGAAGAATACGCAATCGCACGGTAACCAAATATCGTCTTTTTAGAGAAAGCTGTAATTAGTTCGGAAATCACTCCCATCGCAGGAAGGATCATGATGTAAACCGCAGGGTGGGAGTAGAACCAGAAGAAATGTTGGAAGAGAACCGGGTCCCCTCCTAAATCTGGATCAAAAATTCCGACGCCCAGAGTCTTTTCCATTGCAAGTAAAAGTAATGTAATCGCAAGGATGGGAGTTGCTAGAATCTGAATGATGGAGGTGGAATACAAAGCCCAAATCATCAGTGGGATTCTGTCCATCGTCATTCCAGGAGCCCGTAATTTGTGAGTAGTTACGATAAAGTTAAGCCCTGTTAGGATGGAGGAAAAGCCCATGGTAAAGGCACCCATAACGAGAAGGATAACCCCATTTCCAGTTTTAGCAGTCGAGTAAGGAGTGTAAAAAGTCCACCCAGTATCTACTTGGTTGAAATACATGGAGGATGCTGCAAGGATAGCTCCCGCTATAAAGATATAGTAGGATGCGAGGTTCAGTCTCGGGAACGCAACGTCTTTAGCACCTAATTGAATGGGAAGTACGAAGTTTCCAAGGAAGGCAGGGATTCCAGGAATGATGACCATAAATACCATTATGGCCCCATGGAAAGTCATAAACTTGTTGTAAGTATCTGGTTCGAGAAGAGGCTCTGCACCAAATTTTGCAAGGTGCAGACGAATTCCCAATGCAAAGAAACCACCGATCAAAAATAGAATGGCAACTGTTGCGAAATACATAAGACCAATTCGTTTGTGGTCTAGGGTGGTAAGCCAAGACCAAAGTCCTGAACTGTGGTTCAGATAATCATGGGCATGTTCTGTTTTTGTGTGACTTGAACTCATCCTCTTCTCCTATTTGATAGATTTAATGTATTCAATGAGATTTGAAACGTCGTCGTCGGACAACTGGCCTTGGAAAACTGGCATAGCAGGTGGATAACCTTCCACGATTTTTGCTCCCGAAACGAGAATGGATTCCCTGAGGTAGTTTTCATCGGCAGTCGCCTGGCTTCCGTCTGCGAATTTTCGACCTAAACCGTAAAGACCTTTCATCGTCGGTCCAACGACCCGGCTGCCGTCAACCGAATGACAAGAAGCACATGCCTTTTGAGCAAATAGAGCTTTCCCTTTGTCAGCCGGCGTCTCCTCACCCTTTTTCTCTGCATGATACCAAGCTGCATATTCTTCAGATCCTACAGCTTTGATTTTAATCATCATACCAGAGTGTTTTGTTCCACAGTATTCAGTACAGAATACGATGAATTCTCCAGGTTGGTTTGGCTCAAACCAGAGCTCAGTAAAACGACCAGGAACAGCATCTTGTTTTGCGCGGAATGCTGGAACATAGAAACTATGAATGACATCCTTTGATGTAAGGATAAGTTTTGTTGCTTTGTTTGCGGGAACTACAAGAGGTTCATTTGCAGAACTGTAGTATTCTTTTCCGTTCGCATAACGATATGTCCATGCCCAACGTTCTGCTGTTACATGGATCTCAGCGGCGATGTCTTGGGGAGGAATTCTTAATTTATTAAAAATTACCATACCCCAGTAGAAGATCACCATCATAATCACAAGGGGGATAAACGACCAAAGGAACTCAGCAAAATTATTGTGGGTGATATATGCTGATTTTTGATCTACGGAAGTTCGTTTGAACTTAATGAGGAACCATGTCATTCCTCCAATCAAAATAACAAACGAAATTAAACTCGATACAATAAGAAATGCGTAAAGAAGGTCGACTTCTTTTGCAATTTCTGTTGCCTGTATCGGCATAAACGAGGTCGCTGGAATAAAACTGATCCAAGACATCTATGTGACTCCTTGACGGTGGTTGTTTTTTGTTTTTCGCAAGTTTAGATATAAGAACGATCCGAGGAACGCTAAAGTCAAGAGCCCCCCGATTTGCATCACCCTATACGCATATATCGTATATTTATTTTTTCTTGGGTCAAATTGAAAGCAAAATAAAGCAAGTTGGTCCACAAAACTCCCAATCTTACCAGAGGAAGCCTCCAAAAAAGCAAACTTCAAATCTCTAGGCTCAATCTGAATTCCTTGGAAGATCCGTGAAACACGACCTTCCGGAGTGAGCACATAGACACCACTGGCATGGATGTATTGTTTAGACTCGGGATCCCAAGCGTATCGAAAGTCGAGCTGTTCTGT
This sequence comes from Leptospira sp., assembly GCA_027533185.1. Classification (GTDB taxonomy): domain Bacteria; phylum Spirochaetota; class Leptospiria; order Leptospirales; family Leptospiraceae; genus Leptospira_A. The sequence goes on from JAPZTS010000006.1 coordinate 122,408, forward strand.
TAACTTCTGAATGGATTCTTTAGTTCCCGTGAGAAGGTGAAAACCAGATTCCGCACCCATTCTGGCATAGTCCTTCAAGTAGGCTTCCTTTTTAGGAGCGGCAATGGTTTCGTCTTCCGTAGGATCTATAGAAACTGCTATATAAGAATATTCTTTTCCGAGTTTCCAGTCTACAATCTTGAGAGTTTTGAAAACACCGTTGAGGTGGTGGTTGCAGAGAGTTGGGCATTTGAAGTATACTGGAGATAGAATCAGGGGTTTGTCTTTGGTTAGGTAAGAGGAGAAAAGCACTGTCTTTCCTGTTTCGTCCCGAAAGGGGATCTCCAAATCTAAGATCTTGCCTGTGACATCGGAAAAACCAATATTTTCTAGCTCTTTCGGTAGTTTGTTCTCACGAGTCAAATTGGAATGGGGGTCATAGGCAACTGCTGGTGTCCCCAATAAAAAAAGACAAGTGAGTAAAAAAGTCCAGTGCCGATTCAAGGTAAAGTAAAGG
>JAPZTS010000039.1 GCA_027533185.1 Leptospira sp.
CTGTTTCCCAACCAACGGTAGAAAGATGGGTGGAAGCTCTTTCTTCATTATACTATTGTTTCACGATTCTTCCCTATGGAACTCCAAAGATCAGGGCCGTCAAAAAACTAAAAAAACTATATATGTGGGATTGGTCGCAAGTAGAAGAAAGAGGATTTCGGTTTGAGAATCTTGTCGCAAGTCATTTGCTGAAGTATTGCCATTTCATTACAGATACGCAAGGATTTCCAATGGAAGTGAGATACTTACGTGATACGGATGGAAGAGAAATTGATTTTGTCGTTCTAAAAAACAAAGTTCCCGTCTTTGCAGTTGAATGCAAAACAGGCGATCGAACTTTGAGTCGCCACATTGCATATTTTAAAGCTAGAACAAAGATTCCCGAGTTTTACCAAGTCCACTTAGGAAAGAACGATTTTGGTTCTAATGCTAGCGGCCGAGTTCTTCCTTTTACGAAATTCTGTAAAGAACTGGGGTTGGTGTGAAAAAGTGGGTTAGGGATATTCGAAAAAAAATTTATAGGAAGAACGAATTGCCTATCTACCGAAATGATTTTTGGTCAAAACGTAATTCTTTCAATCGCTATCAAAACCATCTGATCTCTTTTGTATTCGGTTCGAGTATCCGAATCCAGTTTCTTTAGTTCGGCTAACGTACATATTTGGGTAAAAAAGAACCCTCCACTTTTTGATCCTTTATACAGAAGATACATGTTCGATTTAAAGTATTTTCTCTGGATCTTTTGTAAATCTGCTACAAAATGGGAGAAGTAAAGTTCATCTTCAGTTTTGAAAATGGGGACTTTACATTCATCGCAGAAATAGCCTATTCCAGACGTAAATTTGCTACCAACGGAAAGATCAACTATTATATCCTTATGGTTTTCGTTTAACAAGAACCAAATGTCTGCTTCGGTTCCAGAAACAAACAAGGAAATCCGTGGATTGATTCCTTGGAATGTATATTCGGAATGTCCTTTCTTTGTTTTTCCTTTGACCAAGGGAAACTGTAATTTTTGGTTCACCTTACTTAAGTTTGAATCAAGAAAGGATTGGAGTCCTTTGACTGTCGTCATAAGATTACTTTCTCCGCTCGGAGCAATTGGAACTTCATCTTTGGTAATAGATGTAACCTTTTTTCTCCATCCTTTTTTGATTTCCTTTTTTCCGGGAGTTTTCCCGTGATGATCACCTTGAACATTTCTGATTTTCGAAAGACCAATGGAAATAGTATATCCAGAGTTTTACTTTCAACCATACAGATGAAATGATCCTTTTTGAAGGACTTGGTTTGAAACTTTTTCAGTGAATCCATGAAATGCTGTTGGATCAAATCAGCTCGATTTTTATATTTTTTTATCTTTTTACACCCAGAGCAATAGTACAGACCATCTGAATCGATGGTAGTATGGATATCAAGATCGACCAATGTTTCATAGTCGTTCTCTGTTAAACGGTATTGGATTTTTGCCGAATCTTGAAGGATTTCCAAATACAGATTTTCATTGATACCAAGAAATTTATAATTCGATTCTTTGCTCTTTTTTGCATTTGGAACGAGTGGATATTGCAAGTGTCTATTGATAGATTTATATTTCTTTGCTATCCAGTCGTTTAAAGTAAAAATTCTATCTGATTTCATACTTTCTTGGTGATCGGCTTTTATAAAGCGATGCTTCCATTTCAAATCTTACAGATCGTTTTAATCGGAGTCGGAAGAAATTTTTCCGAATAAAAGAAATTGAATCTTCTACCATTGCACTACCAATGAGCCGTCATAAAGGAGATGTGTATGATTTTAATCCCAAACTTTTCGGCATTGAAAATCAATCAGATTAGTGATTACACACGATTCCGCAATGTGAAGAATTACATTCAAAGTAAATCGAAGTTAGTTAAGAATTCGCAAGAATTGATGGCATTCTCTGGTTATAAGAATTATACAAAGTTTCTAAAACGCCGTAAAGATTTTGATGATTGCAGACGAGATATTCCTCTGGCCTATTTGGAAGCAATTGGTGTCGATGTGCATACACTAGAGTTCTGCCAAGAACTTGATCTAAAGGAATTCGAATACACTAAAGAATTTAAATACATATCTCCTAGCTATGCTACGATACGCTACATGCCAGCTATCTATGGGAATAAAGAATTTCCGCCAAATACAACGGAAAGCGAAGCAATCGAAATCTTGTTAGAGCATTGTGGCAATACTAATTTGCAGTGTATGATCAACTACCCAGGTTTTAAGACAGTATTGGTTACAGGTGTAGGAATCAAAGTACGGACCGTATTCTACCCTCCAGAGTTTACCATTTCTGAAAAGAATTTACAATTCTCATGGGATGGTTCTAATGTCGGGCAGACTCGGTTTGGTTAATTCTTTCAGAAAAATTCTCCGTCAGATTTGTTCTCTAGATTACACTGTTCGGTGGACAAAAGATAACAAAATATAATCGGAAAAAATATTTCCGAAAAGATACGTTTGCTGTGTTAATATAGGAATTTGAATGAAAGCATTGAAACTATACGGCGGTATTTTTGGATCCGTCATTATTGTGCCCACTTGGGGCATTTGCAGTTCCACCATTGACTGTGTTAAACTATCTTAATCCGAACAATAGTCAGTCTGTCTCTGCATCGATCATTGTCCTTGGGGTTGGGGTAATTTCAACTCTCTCATTGGTTTACAATATCATCGATACGGGGTTCAATAAAGTCTCCCTAGTTGTTTTGATCGCGGCTTTATTGATTTTAGCGAGTGGGTATTTGCAGTTAACGAAGAAAGAGTAGGATAGAGGAAATCTGTGAGGGAGGCCGAGAGGCCTTCCTTAAATCCAAGAACGCATAGAATCCAATCGTGAAGGATTTTGTAAACTACCAGGCACTGTAAGATGGCGA
>JAPZTS010000053.1 GCA_027533185.1 Leptospira sp.
AAGTCGACCTCGAAATTTTTCTCCTTCCCATTTTGCATCAACAAAACCTAAATTTAAGTTGAGCTCATCATTTCGTACCGCTTGTGTAGAGTATAGCCTATCTTTATTTTTAGGATAATTTAAGTTATGTGAGTAGTATGTGTCTCCAAAAAAACCGAATTTTAAACCATTCTTTTTTTTTTCTTCACTGACAATTTCTTGAGCAGAAAGCGTTCCAAAAACGTGCGAAAAAAAAAACAGAATAAGAAAAAAACAAAATCTTTTAATCATAAGAATTAGCCCTACAAAATTAGGGCCAAAGGATTACTTTATTTTATTTTATTTTTTCAGCAACTCTCGAATCTCTTTTGGAAAACCTATGAGATCTTCAGGTACCTCAATTAAGCGCTTTCGATAATTTTTTTTATAAGATTTTTTAAATTTCGTATGGCAAGCCTTACAAGAATCTTCGGGAGTATTCTGAGAAAGATTTGTATCAACGATTTCTTGCCATTCAGCCCTTTCTTCTGGCACAGCAAGACTAGGAACTTTTGCCAAAATTTTATTCAAATAGTCAGCGTTTCCTTTTTTATCATACAGTTTGGTAGCAGGCTTTGTATATTCCTCCATAAAATCATGAAGGTTCATCTCTATCTTTTCAGAATTCTTTTTTTTCTGCGCTTCTAATACAAAGCTGAAACAGATAACAGTTACTAAAATACTAAATGGAATCGTGAATTTCATAAATCTCCTGGTGGAAGAACATTACGACAGGTTTGCAATAGAATCAAGCCTGTTTTTACGCAAAAGAACCTCATTTATCTGGAATTTTTTTAAGGACTCTTGGTTTACCCGACCCGTATATTCATCTTCATACAATCCTAACTTCGATATAAAATCAGCATCAAAGCCAGCGAGCTTTCTCGTATCAGGCAAATACGAATAGCCTTTCGCCCGTCTTGGAGTAAAGGGAAACTGAATCAACGATTGGTAGTACGTCCAGAGATCCTGATCATCTGGCTTCGATTTAGTTACAATTCGTAATCCGCGTTTTACATGTTTGATCTCGTCTTCAAAAATAGTTAGCATTATATCTGCCGTTTGGTGATCTCCAAAATAACGAAAGACCTTGGCATAAACCTGTGAATAGTCTAAATTTGCGCCTTCAAATGAGAGAGATAAAACTGCAGAAAAACTTTCAAGAGAATGAAACTGTCCAATTTGTTTCCAAAAAATATAATTGAGAGGAATATCTCCAAATTGAATTCCAAAGTGATTCATTCGATCAATGTAAAGCTTCAGATGATTTTGTTCTTCTTCAATCGTTTTGATAAATCCAATTTTTGTGGATTTGGGAGCATCTGGGAATGCTAACAAGGCCCAAGCAAACAGCTCGATTGCCATAAGTTCATGATTTGCAAAATGGTGTAAAGTAAGACCACGATTAGAAGCTAGATTGAGATGTTCTAAACGTGGAATTTTTATCTTTTTATCAGAAAATTGAATCGATTTTGACCGACTTGGTTGCTCAAGGCGGATAGAAATCGATTCCTCTTCTTCCCAAACATTTGCAGGAGGCATAAGTTTATCCTCTAGCGACTCAGAACGTAACAAATGCTTTGCGTATTCAGAAATTTTCATTTAATAAAGAACTTTAAAATGATAAACGAATTTTATACCATTCTATTGATCCAATAAAAAGAGAAAGAAAGTTTTTAAATAATTTTCACTTGAAGACGATAGATTTATCATGATTTTATTATCAAATTTTTCAAAAACAATCTTTTAGAATGAACTGAAGCATGAGTGAACATTTTTTTGAATCCGTTTATGAAGTTGTGAAAAAAATACCTAAAGGCAAGGTGACGACCTATGGGCATATTGCTCTTCTTTTGGGGAAACCAAGGGCAGCTCGTGTCGTTGGTTATGCTCTCAATGCTCTCCAAAAAGATTTAGAAACCTCAATCCCTTGGCAGAGAGTAATCAATGCGAAAGGACAAATATCTTTTAAAGGGGAAGTCCTTCGTGCAAACCTTCAAAAAAAACTCCTAGAAAAAGAAAAGATCGTTTTTAACACAAAAACCGAAATCGTTGACTTTGAAGTTTATGGTTGGTTCCCTGGAACAAAATGAAAGAATTGCCTATTACATTAACAATTGCAGGTTCTGACTCTGGTGGTGGTGCCGGAGTCCAAGCAGATCTAAAAACTTTTACCGCATTACACACATTTGGTACGACTGTTTTTACTTGTTTAACAGCGCAAAATCCCGATGGAGTTTCTGATGTCCATGAAGTACCGATCGATTTTGTAAATGCTCAATTGAATGCTGTTCAAACTTTTTTTCCAATAAAAGCAGCAAAGACTGGGATGTTATTTTCCGAAGGCATTATAAAAACTGTTGCAGAGTTTTTTTATGAAAACCCTGAAATCCAATTGGTCGTTGATCCAGTAATGGTTGCCACTAGCGGTGCAAAACTATTGTTAGACGACGCAATTAAGTCACTGGCTGAAGAATTGATCCCTTTGGCCAAGTTGATAACTCCCAATTTGGATGAAGCTTCTCTTTTGATTGGAAAACAAATCCATGAAGAAGACCAGCTTGTACCCATGGCAAAGGAAATATTTGAAAAATTCAAGATTCCCGTACTATTAAAAGGTGGTCACCTAGCTAATACTTCTGAAGCAATTGATGTTCTTTATGATGGAGACTCTCATTACACATTCGTAAAACCATTCCTAAAAGATCGAAATACCCATGGATCGGGGTGTACATTTTCTTCAGCGATTACGGCATTTTTAGCGCGTGGTAAAAAATTACCGGAAGCGATTGGCCTTGCAAAAGAATACCTTCACAAGTCTATCGACGAATCGATTGTAACAGGACCGACAATGCATATCAACCATTTAACGGATTGATAGCAGGCAAGACAGGCAAGATCTATAATTTTGAAACAAACAAAGATTCGGTATCTAATTCTCAGTATTCGATATTTAGCTCTTTGATTTTTTTATCTAAAGTGTTTCGATTGATTCCTAAAAATTTAGCAACACGTGTCTTAGTATAACGATACTTTTTCATTGCATACTGAATGAGTCTAGATTCAACCTCGTTTAAGACAATCTCCATTGCACGACCATCCAATCCATCTAATTGACTTGGAGTGAGTCGACCAGAGGCCAAATCTAAAGGCTCCCCTCCTTGTATGGCTTCGACAGTTGCAAAACTAGGAGTTTCGATAGCTGCCTCGTTTGTCTCATCAATATTTTGTAGAATGTCAGCAAAATCTTCTTCAGTTAAGGTTTCGTCCTGGCTTAACACTACGGCTCTTTCAATTACGTTCTCAAGTTCTCGAACGTTTCCAGGCCATCTATATTTTAACAAAAGTTTACTTGCTTCCCTGGAAATACCTTTGATCACTTTATTATTATCTTTGGTATACTTTTCTAGAAAGTGGTTGATTAGAAGTGGAATGTCTTCCGTTCTTTCACGTAGGGGAGGTGTATTTATTTTTACAACATTCAATCGGTAAAACAAATCTGCGCGGAACTTCTTTTCTGCAACCAGTTGCTCTAACTCGGCGTTCGTTGCCGCGATGATTCGAACATCCACCTTCTTAACCTTAGTTGAACCAATAGCCTCGATTTCCCGTTCTTGTAATACTCGTAAAAGTTTAGATTGAAGATTGAGATCCATCTCACCGATTTCGTCTAAGAAAATGGTTCCTGTATCTGCCATCTCAAATTTTCCTTTTTTATCTGTAACTGCTCCGGTAAAACTCCCCTTTTTATGCCCAAAAAGTTCACTTTCCAAAAGATTCTCAGGTATTGCGGCACAATTGATTTTGATAAATGGATTTTCCGACCTCGAACTGTTGTAATGAATTGCGTTGGCGATCATCTCCTTTCCAGTTCCAGACTCACCCGTTATTAAGACAGAAGCTCTAGAATCGGCAACCAGTTGAATTTTTTCAAACATCTTTTCCATTGAGGATGCTTTTCCGATTAAAGAACCAAACTTATATTTATTTTTCAACTCTCGTTTGAGTTGAATATTCTCTCTCGAAATTTCTTTTTTTGCTTCTTCGACTAACGTTTGAATCTTTATTGATTGGGATATAATAGATGCAACAACTTGCAAAAAATCTAAAAACGACTTTAGATCCGTATGTTTTTGTTGGACAATAAATGCATTCACAACTCCTAAAGTGTTTTGTTCACTTAAAATTGGAGCACACAACAAACTGACATTATGTGGATCGTGTTTAAAATGCGAAAGATAACCAACTCGATTTAAGAAAGCAGGATGGTTGGCAACTGACTCTATGATCATTGGTTCACCTGATTCAAATACCTTTCCTGTAATTCCCTCTCCAGGTTGGTATGTTCCTTTATCAAACTCCTCAGGAGATAAACCCGAAGCTGCAACAATACGAAGAAGACCTTCTTCTTTATTATGGAGAACAATACTTCCCTTTTCCAATCTAAGTGAGCGTTCCATTGTAACCATTATAGAATCAAAAACTTCAGTTTGATCTAAGGAGGATGACACAACTTTTGCGATTTCAATAAGCGTTGCTTGGATCCTCGTCCGTTGCTCTAAACTTCTAATTGTCTGTAAGTTTTTAAAAATTTGTCCTGCTTGATTTGCGAGAACACTTACAATTTCTAACATTTCGGCAGTGAATGCATTCAAACGATTTGAATCTAAAGATATTACTCCAATAATTCCGTCTTCAAGGATCATAGGAGCGACTAACTCCGATTTGATATCTTCCTTAACCTGAATGTAGTCCGGATCTTTTGAAACATCGTTAACGAGTTTTGCCTTACCAGTCGAGGCAGCCATTCCGGTAATCCCCTGTCCAATTTTAAGTTTGGTCTCACGCAGGATTTGCTGGTTCATGCCACGAGATGTTACAGCATCCAAAACTCCAGATTTTTCATCGATTAGCATAAGTGAGCCCGATTCGACCCCGCAAATTTGGATGCAACGATCCAAAATCAATTCCAAAAGACCATCCGGGTCTTGTGCAGAATTCATGGCCATGGCAACGTCATGGATGGATTGGATAGGGTTGATTTTCTTCACACTCATTTTTCTGCTCTTAAAATTGACGGTTCGCTTAAAAATAGACCAATATTCTATGCATATACTATCATCATAATGCTAATTTTGTAAGCAATTATTTGAAATCTGCGACAATTGGTCTCAATAATTCTCGAAATCATGCGAAAACCTTATATTTGCTTATACTTTAAGCACAAATCGTACCAGGTTGATCGGAGAAATGGGAAAATACTTGTAGGACCACAAAAAACAGATTCAAATAAGAGGGTTCTATGTCCCAACCAGTGATCGAAGAAACTCTCTGCCTGCTATGTGCAGAAGCACAAATACCTGATGGAGTTACCAGACAAGGTCGATTTTATTGTCGAACTTGTGATAGGGAGTGGATTCTAGAAAAACGAAAGATTCCGAGGATTGGAAAAAATGTACTTACTTCCAAAGAAAAAACAGAATTTCTCTTGGATAACCTTTCCCTTTTCAATTCATCAATGGGTCTCGATGATCTTATGTACCGATTTACTGATCTTATCAAAGAACGACTCAAACGTGATAAGATTGCAATTTTTATCACAAACCTTGAGTTAGGTGAAATATCGTTAGCTTATTATTCAGCACCACAAAAAAGTTTACAAAGAGCTATTAAACGGATTCGTTTAGACTATGACCTAAGCTATGGTATCCTAGTTGAAAGTATGGCTAAAAGAGAGTCTTGTTTTTACCATTTGAAAGATCAAACACATCCATTTTACAAATTCTATTCCGATTTAACTGGAACCAAATCACAATTAATTATCCCGATAATCTATGCAAATACTGCAATGGGAATGTTAGCCGTAGACTATGACGATATGGATGACACAAGTTTTATAGAAGATCAAGAGATTCTTGAATTAGTCGTTGGTCAATTTGCAGTATCTCTTCGTAACTCCCTTCTTTACTCTCTTTCTCAAAATCAATCGAAGAACTTTCAAAGTCTGCATACAGCAGCACTTACTTTAAGTAGACTGTATCTAGACAATCACGATGAAATGATACGAATGATTCTACTAACACTTGCAGGTATAGTTGAATCCCATATTGCATGTTTGATAGAGAGACCAAAAGACTTAGATCACGTTCGTATTTTTAAATTATTTAGAGATTTAGAAAATTTTCATATTTCAACTGAAACATTTCAACTAGAATCAAAAAGGGTTATGGAATTGTTTCATAAAAAGGAAACGCTAATTCTTGATCCTGATGACCAACCAATTTTTAAAACATTGGCAGTGACAGGGAAGGAACTAGCACTCATTCCCATAATACTAGAAAATGGAACTGAATGTATTTTTATCTTAGCAAAACCTGATTCCAGGTTCCCACAAGATGAAATGGAAGCACTCAATGCTTTCGTATCCCTTGCTCGTATCACAATGGAAAATGCAAATCTTTATGATAATCTCTCCAAAAAAGAAAGATTAGAAAAAGAGATTGAAATCGCTAAAGAAATCCAAACTACATTGCTACCGAGAAAACTCCCGGAAATCAAAGGATTTTCCTGTGGCGGATTTATGCTCCCAGCGAGGGGCATTGGTGGAGATTACTACGATTTTATCTTATCACCCAATCGATCAGAACTCTTTGTTTGTATTGGAGATGTGAGTGGAAAGGGTGTTGCGGCTGGTTTAGTGATGGCAACAGTCAGAACCATCTTACATTCATTAGTAAGAGTCAGGGACTCACCTTGGGAAATTCTAAACGATATAAACAACTATCTTTATAGCAGCTACAAGGAAGCAATGACACCTAGATTCATGAGTATGATTCTAATGCGATGGAACATTGAATCTGATGAAATTCTTATATCGGGAGCAGGTCATGGGAATTTTTATCTCTATAATTCTCTAGATAGAAAACTCCGCTCGATTGAGACGGGTGGGGTGATTCTTGGTATTTCACCCGATATAGACCCACATAAAAATCAAATTCGTATGTCGCTAAATCCAGGGGACACAATCCTTATGTATACAGATGGAGTCACCGAAACCTTGGACCAAGCAGAAGGACAATTTGGAGAACTGAATTTGGAGCAAAGTTTTTTAAGTTGTGTAGACAAGGATCCTAAACTGATTTTAGAATCCATTTATAGCCAGTTGCAGAACTTTGCAAAAGGCAATGAGCAACATGACGATATTACGATGGTTGCATTAAAAAAACTATGAAACCCGATAGAACAAAGATAGATAAAATTTTTGAATCTGTGATCAGTAGAATGGGGATTGGTTTCATTCACTTTTTACAACATTCTCAATCAGGTTTTTTATTGGCTTACTCAGGTGGGAAAGACTCAAATATTCTATTCTTATTTTTCCAATATTTGGTAAACCATTACAATACGAAGCCTCCTTTGCTTTTTTATCTTTCTCATGGAATAAGAGAGATTCCAGAATTCGAAATCGAAATAGAAAATTTTCTCCGTTCCACCTCGTATCCCTTCGTTTTTGTAAAAAAAAAATTCCTAAACTGGCTAAACGAATCAAACGAGGACTTGAAGAAACGGGTCGCCTCTTTAGATACCATACGATACAAAAATTAACGAATTCTGATTATCCAAACTTTGTTACAGGTCATCATCCAAAGGACTTTTCAGAATCTTTATTTTTACATCTAACGAGAGGTGGTGGAAAACGTGCTTTCTACACATTACCTCCATTTGACGGCTCTCGTTTTCTACCACTTGTTTATTTTACCGATGAAGAACTCGAAATACTGACCGATTATGTGATGCAACAGAAAATGGTATTTGAAGATCTTTCCAATTTTGATACTGGTTTTAAAAGAAATCGAATTCGACATGAAATCCTTCCACTTTTAGAAAAAGAAAACTGGAACCACTATAAAACATATTGGAATTTCCATGAACAAAAAGATCTTTTGTATCAATTCGGATCCAAAAATAAGCCTGAAATCAAATCGAATGGATTTGTATACAGAATCCCTCACCAAACATGGATTCTGATCGATTCTGCTTCAAAAAAAGAGCTCTTGGATTTTCATCTAAAACAAATGGGAATTTATCCACTTTATAGATCGGGATTTGAAAATTTTCGCATCCAATCAGAAGGTGAAAGAGCGTATCTTGAAAATAAATTATATGTTTTGTACAAATCAAAGTTTGGTGATTTATTTATTATCGGCAAAAAATCACCTCTCTTCCTGAGACCAACTTCCAAGATAGAGGGAGATTTTCTTTCGATTCAATGGAACGATAGAGAGTTTAAAATCTACAATCCAGACGGTAAGTACAGCTTAGGAACATCCAAACCTGGAGAAAAAATTGAAATCCGATCGGGAAAAAAAGAAATCTCAGAATGTATGCGAGAGAATGGGATCCCATTTTTTTTAAGACCCTACCTACCAATTCTGTATTATGAAAATCGTCCGATTCAAATTCTTTTTTCGCTATTTTCAGAGTCCGAAAAAAACTATCCCAAACGTATTTATTTAGAGTTTAAAAACGAATGAACCCATATCACAAAGTATCACCATGGCCCGACACAAAGTTTTTTACTTCTTTTGCAGACTATAATGAAGAAGAAGATTCAAAAATGAAAACAATGGTTGCCTTTTTGGGTAGGTCCAACTCAGGAAAGTCCTCTCTTCTCAATGCAATTTCGAATCAAAAGTCGTTGGCAAAGGTATCAAAAACACCTGGGAAAACCAAATTAATAAATGTTTTTAAAACCGATCGAGAATTTTATATGATCGACTTACCTGGATTTGGTTATTCGAAAGCTTCACACAAAGAGCATAAGGATATGATGAAACTCATTGATACTTTTTTAAATGTATCAAAAAATTTGAAAATATTATGTATCCTTTGTGATTCACAAAGACCTTTCCCTGATGAAGAGATGCAAATGGTGGAAGTTTGTTTTACAAAAAAGATTATACCTGTTGTTGTAAGAACCAAAGCAGACAAATTAAATCAAAGTGATTTGGTCCAAAGTCGAAGGAATATGGAAAAAGCAATGAATGAGATTGGGAGTCCGTTTCCTGTCTATTATGTGAGTACGACTTCAGGGAAGGGAATGTTAGAATTAAAAACATTTTTATTAGGAAAACTCAATATTCAAATGTAGATTTTTTTAATAATTTCCCTAAATAACCTTTATACAAAAGTATCGAGCAATCCACCAGGTTTCGAATCCTCATTGAAAGAAATCATTCCAAATACATTCGTTATCATGGCTTTTCGGATGTCGGTAAGCATAGAAAAAGTTTCCTTCAATTGCTCTTTAATTTTCAGAGCACGGACTTCTTCTTCCAACCTAGCCTTTTCTCTTTGAAGTTCTTTTGTTCTCTCAGAATCTTTGCCTTGGTCTTGGATTCCTTTTGGCGCAAATGGATTGTCTTTCAGTGATCCAGAAACGCTATCTAAACCCAAATTTGGCTTTGCCTTTTCCGATTGTAGCCTTGATTCAAGATCCCGAATTCGATCTTCTAGATCTTTCTTTTGGATTTTTTCTTGTTTCTCTTTTGCAGAAGGATCGAGAACCTTTGATTTTTTTTCATCTTCCGCTTCGGCTTTTTGGATGGAGAAAAGGTCTTCGAATTTTTTGCCGTCAGAATATGGCTCTAGAGATTCCTCTTTTGGTTTCAGTCGTGTATGAGCTTCTGTTTCCCCACTAACGGCCACCATTCGGCCATTTCGAAATTCATAGTTGATCTTGACTCGAATGGACTCGATATCGCGCCCTTGTTGGATGGCTTCGTTTTTGAATTCAGTTACATGGCCTAATTCATGTGAGATTACGTGCAAAGGTGAGAGTGTCTCAGGAGCTGACTCCAATCGTCCATGACCAACGTAGGCAACCCTTCGGTCCTCTGCCGATGCAAGTTGGGAAATATGTCCGGATTCGATTTTCATAATCTCAATCTATGCAGTACTTCGGCATTTCTTCTTACTAAATTAGACCGTTTTGGTGCGGAAGGAAAAAAATTTCTACAGGGAAGGTCTTTTGGATGGCAAAAATCAGGTTCCGGAGCGTTGAAACAAGGAAGGCTTTTCTGCCCAAGTTTCAAACACTCCGAATGTCATTCGTTTGAATGGCAATCGCCTTAGCGATTTCTAACACAACGGACGTAATTTCTATCCGTTTTTACAGAATTCCGTTCTACTCCATACGACTCCCGGTCAAAGGAAACCGCAATCGCTGTCTCCCCTGGGATGTCATCTGAATTGGACCAAGAAGTCCAATAGTCAGCTTCCTGAGTGGATGGGAAAAATACAAGAGTTGCGGCACGACCAGGCACAGTAAGTCGTTTGAGTTCCAGAGGACTTGGTGCCCGCCAATTTCCGCCCTTGGAAGCACATGCTCCAAATACTTCGCTAGTTCCCGTTATCGCAATGGGAGAAAATCCTTGGAGAACCTGAGGAAAACCTAAGGAATTACAAGCATGGGTTTTCGAATCACAAAATCCAAGCAGACGAGCTCCAGCACGGTTTAGATCTGCTGGATTCAAGGCTGAGCCAGAACCAACGGCACCCAAACAATCGTTTTGTTCTGCACGATACCCTTGCCCAAACGAACACTTGTCCCAATCTAGATTGGTTACGGTATCGGTCACTGTTCCATCCCTATTGTCCCGAAGGGATTGGTTTGCAAGAAGTCCTGCAACGAGAACATTTGCCTCATCTGCACTAAAACCATAAAAATCGTCGACTGGTTTCATTTCGCAATTGAGAAAGAAAAGAAAGCCGAAAGCGGCAACTAAGTTCTGTATATATTTCATCTTTGGCCCTCCTAAAAAATATGGTTAAAGTTGATAAATAGCTGTCTGTCTTCTTTAGACACAGCGTAGTCGAAATAGATCACCGTTGCTTGGTTCCATGGAATCCTCAAGCCAATACCTCTTGAGTGTTTGTAATCCTTTAGGTTGGCATCCACAGTTCGATCCCAAACTCGACCCACGTCGTAAAAAGGTACCAATTGGAAGTCAAAATGTTGGCCTGCTATGTCGGCTGATGCGAATTTCCAGCGAATTTCAAAGTTTGCATACGCCATAGTTTGACCAACGAAACGATCTTGTTTGTAACCTCGAATTGTAGTTCGACCACCGAGACCAGATTGGTTGGTTTCTGTTCCCCACATGTTTCGAAATTCATAGAAAGGTGCATCTCCGTTGGTTTGCACCATAGCACCTCTTGCTGCAAAAACCAATTTTTCTAAAATCTCTGGTGGACGGTTTGTAACCCAAGTGACTGGACTTAGGAAAATTCGACCCGAAACGAAATTCTTATTATATTCGTAATTGGACCCGACAGCTCTACTAGATCTTTCGTGAGTGTATTCTAAGAAGAGCCCTCTATTTGGGTCTGGTTCAAAGTCCCTTGTATCATATACAATACCAGCTCGTAGTGTATTCGTATAACCACCATTAAAACCAACGATTCTTTGGTCTTTTTGGTCACGCGTAACACGCGTTTCCCCTTGTGGAGTTCCAATTTCCGTGTTTGGATAACCGATAGCCAAAAGTCCGTCCGGCGATCCAAGTCTTGCTTCGTTGTATTTTCCATCAAATGTTCGAATGATTTGTTTGGAAAATCTGGCGCCTGTTACGGCTCTTACAGTTCCACCGAAGAAACTATATTCTCCAGACAAACTGAACTCTGGACTTTCGATATCATATCGATTGTATTTGTTATCACTTACAACAGGAGCTTCTCCGATTCCGACATCCCCAGGACGACGGAAGGAAAGGTTGTCCTCGTAGGCGGCAAACGGAGCGTTTCGTACAATTCGTCCCGAAGGATCGTTTCTTTCCAGATATTGTAGAGGTTGCATTGTACTTTCCCCAATTCCAAAATATAGGGAATTGGGATTTCTTTGGTAAATTAGGTCCGCTCTAAGTCGCCACTTGGTATCAAAAAGATATGGTGCATCCAAACTAGCCCAATGGTATGGCGCATTCCTTGTTGTGTTAAAATACTGGGCAAACACTCGATAGCGATACGGAGTGTATTCAAAAAGAGGAGATGTCTTTTCTCCATTATAGAAATAGAGAACACGTGCACCGTATCCAATACCTACGTTTGGATCCGAGTTGATCAAAGGAAGACCTGTAAAATAGCCACCCTCTTTTTTATTTTTAAAATCCCTTTCACTGAGTCTTTTTTTCTCAGAGATTTCAAAAGGGAGGTCTGTTCTAGGTGCACGTTCTTGTCCGTACACATTCGAAACAAACAGAATTAGAAAAAGAAGAGCTAAACTTCTCATGGTATTTGAAAACATTCTCCACCTATTTGTCAAAGAAACTGCCTTATGATTATGGAAATGGAAAAAATGTCAAATGAATTCAAAAATTTATGTCATTTCTGGTTCAATTCTTTGCAAAACAAGTAAAACATCGTCTTGGCCCACAATTTCCCCTACCGCCTTCTTGCATTCGAGAACTCTTGAAGTGTAAGGAGATTTTATTACATTTTCCATCTTCATTGCTTCCAAAACTATGAGTCCTTCCCCATGTTTGTATTCCTTTCCAACTTCGCAAAGCAACTGAACAACTTTCCCTGGCATAGGACTTTTGATTTCAGGTGAATTGTCTCCACCTATGGAAAAATCTTTTTCGTATAGTTTTCGTGACCAGGTCTCTCCATTTGCATGTAAAAAAATTTCATTACGAACTTGTAAAACGGTCAATTTATTGCCATCTACTAAATGAAACGTGCGAGGGATTCCCGCGGAGTCCGTTTTCTCGAATGCTTCCAAAGGTCTTTTGATTAATTTGTTAATATCAAATTCTTCAATTTGTTTACCTTGAATGACACGAACATACTGTCCGTCCAAAGTTACAGAAATTGACCTTTCTTTTGCCTCGAAATGAAAGTTCATGCAGAAACCTCCCAAGAGTTTTGGTGTGATTTTTTAAGGAAGACGGTGGCCGCCAATGCTGATTTGCAAAGATCACCAACTTTTTCCTTGAGCAATTTTGTAGAATTGTCTGCTATGTAGTGTGTGGAAAACTGTCCTTTTAAAAATCCTTCCGAATTGATTAGCTGTTTCAAAAATGTTACATTGTGTTTAGGACCAAAAACAATTGTTTGGTTGAGGACTTCTGTCATTGTTTGTATGGCAAGTGACCTTGTCTCGGCCCAAACTATGATCTTTGCAATCATAGGATCGTAAAACATCGAAATTTCGGACCCACTTCGAACCCCAGAATCGATACGAAGGCCAGGGAAGTTTGGAAATTGAAGGAAGTGTATCTTTCCAATCGATGGCAAAAAATCCTCCTGAGGATCTTCTGCATAAAGTCGTACTTCTAAGGAATGCCCTTTTTGGGGACGAGTCTGTTTTTCAGGAAGCTCCTCTCCTTGGCAAACGCGAATCTGCCATTCTACCAAATCAAGACCCGTTGTCATTTCCGTAACAGGATGTTCTACTTGAAGACGAGTATTCATTTCCAAAAAATAAAATTCACCTGATTCACCTAATATAAATTCTACGGTTCCAGCACCTTCATAATTTACAGACCTTGCAGCAAGGATTGCAGCATCTGCCATTTTATCTTTGAGTTCTTTTGGAAAATTAGGTGCAGGAGTTTCTTCCACGACCTTTTGGTGTCTTCGTTGCATAGAACAATCTCTTTCATGCAAATGAATGATATTTCCAAAACTATCACCGAAGATTTGAAATTCCACATGCCTTGGGTTCACAATGTACTTTTCGAGTAAGATACGGTCATCACCAAATGAGGAAATTGCCTCTCGTTTTGCAGAAAGAATAGATGTCTCTAACTCCTCTTCTGAATTGATACGTCGCATTCCTTTTCCACCACCACCAGCACTGGCTTTTGCCATGATAGGATAACCTATCTTTTTTGCTTCCATTCGAAAGGTATCCATATTTTGGGAGTCACCCTCGTATCCAGGAACAACTGGAACTCCTTTCTGTGCAACTAACAGGCGGGAGCCGATTTTATCCCCCATCGCAAGAATCGACTCGGGTTTTGGTCCGATGAATCGAATGCCTTTTTCAGTCAGTTGTTTGGCAAAGTCCGTATTTTCTGAAAGGAAACCATAGCCTGGATGTACGGCGTCTGCTCCTGTCTGCAAACAAGCATCGATTACTTTTTCTATATTTAAGTATGAGGATCTTGCGTCTGTACCGCCCAAGGCAAATGCCTCACTCGCTTCCTCTACAAAGGGAAGGTATTTGTCTGGTTCTGAATAAACGGCCACAGTTTTGATTCCCATTTTTTTTGCAGTGCGAATGATTCGCAGTGCAATCTCACCGCGATTGGCAATCAAAATTTTAGAAATTGGTTTCATGAGTAGGATCAAAGTGAAGGAACTCAAGAAATAAATCAAGGAGAAAGAAAAGAAGCGAGTTGACCCATTGTTATAAGGTTCTATCTCTTTCTCATGAAGAAAATTTGGAGTCAAATACTGGCTTCTGATCGATTGTATTTGTTTTATTTTGCTACTGGCCTACTTTACTTCAGTTTGTATCGAATCTTATTTTTGATTACCTACCAGTATAGGGTGGAAATTTGGGATTTTTTCATTCTTTTGAGAATTTTCTTTCTCGGGATCCGCTTTGACCTTAGCACGGTTGCAATACTGCTCGTTTTTTTTGTGCTACTTTCAAAAATCAGAATTCTCTCAAAATTAAATTCATTTCGTTTCCTTTGGATTTTCGGACCTATCTTTATTTTGCCAATCGTCAGCTTACATCTATTTGCTGATTTAATTTATTTTGAGAACGCGAACAAACACATTGGATACGAGGCGGTTGTTTTTTTAGGAGACCTACCCATTTTAACAAAATCGATTCTAAATGAGAATCCTTTGTCAGTTAGTGCTCTCGTTTTGTTTTTAGGTTTTTATATTTGGATCATAGTCAAAATTTCAAAAATTAAAGGGCTTCAAAATCTCAAAGATTCAAATAGCAACCTTCTAAGCCAATTCACAAGGGCCTTCGTTTGGATTTTATTTTGTTTTTTAGCATTTCGTGGTGGCATCCAAGAATCTCCTCTACGAGCCAGTGAGGCAATTATCTCAAATGATCCCTTTCTCAACCAACTTGCATTAAACGGCGTTTACACCACAATTAATGACTTAAAAAGCCAATCAATTCCTAAACATTTGAAGATGACTCGTGAAGAAGCTGTCGCCATCGTAAAGGATGAAATAGCTTATCCATCTGCAGAGTTTTTAGGGAATAGTGAATTTCCTATCTTGAGAAGAACCATTCCCAATTCAAAATCTAAAATTAAAAATATTGTTTTAGTGATCCAAGAATCTTGGACAGGCAAGTATGTGTGGCCAGTAGGAACAGGAATTTGGGAAGGAAAGGAAATCACACCTAACTATAACAAACTGGCGAAAAAAGGACATAGTTTTAGCAAGTTTTATGCAAATGGTGGACGGACCTCGAATGCACTTTTGTCAATACTAACAAGTATCCCCGATCGGCCGGGGTTGACGGCTATCAGAACACCTCAAGTTTTAAGCCAATTCTCAGCTCTAGGGAACGTATTTTCCAAATTGGGATACCATACTTCATTTTTAACGGGAGATGATTTAAAATTTGATAGTTTACAAACCATTTTACCCCATTTTGGATTCCAACACCTAATCGGAAAACAGGAAATTTTCAAAGATGGACGATTTTCCTTAGGAGCATGGGGTTTCGATGACGAAGTGCTCTTTACATTGGCGGAAGAGGAAATGGATTTATCATATCGAAACCAAAAACCCTTCCTTTTAACGATTCTGACAATGACTACGCATTATCCGTATAAGGTTCCTGATATAAAATTTAATCTGTTTGATAGTCAAATACAAGACTTTGACTATTTAAATACATATCATTATTCTGATTGGGCCTTAGGCGAATTCATAAAGAAAATTGAAAAGAA
>JAPZTS010000042.1 GCA_027533185.1 Leptospira sp.
CCAAGTAGCAAGCCAAATCTCTCCTGAGGAAAGGAATTCCCTTGGTGCAGCTTCTGCAAAACTTGTTGCTACGCAAATGGGTGAGAGGGTATCTCGAAACGCTATCCAGGTGTTAGGTGGTTATGGGTACTGCCGTGAGTATCCAGTAGAGAGACTGCATAGAGATGCCATCCTCCTTTCGATAGGCGGCGGAACCAACGAAGCTATGCAGAAAAATATTGCTAGTGACTTAAAAAAGCTTTGGTCTTAAAAACATCCAGATGACAATTCTTAAGATTCGGGCCTCTTTTAGATTTTAGAAATTGAAATGTAGTCGATATGTTCTAGTTTACGTGGCTGTTTGTAAACCTTCCATCTGGTGGGCCACTTTTACAAGAAGGGAACTGAAATAATTTCCGATCGAACGAAGTAAGAGTAAGTCCATTCCATGGTCGTCTTTCTTCGAGGCATTGAGGTGGCGAATTGCGTTTGTATACTTACCATGGAATTCAGGAATTGTTGTGCCTGGTGGGAAGAAGTTTGCGACCACAACGTATTGGTTTTCATCAAATCCATATTCCTTCATCCAACCTTTTAACAGACTGTCACAAGAGTATTTGGTTGCAAGAGCATTCTCCGCAACTAACAGATAAAACATGGACTCGAGAGCCAACCAGGGAATCGTAACAAAATTAGCCGCGAGAGTTAAAAGGATTTCTTCTCCATTTTCAATGGTCTTTTTAAGATTTGGACTTTTGCGAAAGTAGATACTGAGTTTGTTGAAAACTTTAATGCAGGATAGTAAGGTTTCAACCTCGTCTTTAGAGAGGCTAGTTTCTCTTTGTAAAAATTGATGGAGGTTTTCTTTGGAACCTTCTACGGAAAGAAATTCTACAAATTGAAAAAGAACATCGATAGAGAAACGCCCATCGGGTACGGTCACATATTTTTTTTCACGTTCAAAGGCTTCGAAAATTCGGAATGCGAGGTATTCCAATTTTTCATTGTCAAGATCGCAAACAGGTTTTAGTACCGCTTTCATTGCCATAAGAAAATCAAATCGTTCGCTTTCGAGATACCGATCTGGATTTCCGCGAAAGAGTCGCAGGGAGATTTCTTGGTTCAAACGAAAGACACCAGTAATTGCCTCAGGTTGTCGTGCAATGGAACGCCAAAGCAAAAGGGCTTTGTCTATTTTTTTTAAACTCGGATCCATGTTGTTTCCTAAAATGGCATTTTGTATCTTTTTAGAACAGAACCAGTATGAAAAAAGACCCGAATCCTGAATTCTGTTCCTGAATCATACCATTGCAGGTTTCGTGCCAGTCTATTTGGATATGGAAGAAGTATGGGATGTGGCAGTACTTGGAAGTGGATTGGGCGGGCTTTCTTCGGCTCTTTCTGTGGCTCATGCAGGTGATTCCGTTTTAATTCTGGAAAAAGGTATATCTCCCGGAGGCTGTGCCTCCAGTTTTCACAAATCTGGATATGTATTTGAATCCGGTGCAACAACACTAGTCGGGTTGGAACCAAACTATCCGATGGACTACCTGTGCAAAAAATTTGGAGTCAATTTTCCCGTCCTCCAACTACCGATACCAATGGTGGTTCGTTTGGATGGGCAGGATTTGGTTCGATATGAAGATCCATCCGAATGGATTTCGGAAGTCAAAAGAGTTTTTGGAAAGCCGAAGCGGCAAACACTGTTTTGGCGGTTCTTATTTTTTCTCTCCAAAAATGTATGGGATCTCTCATCCCGGTATCGCAAGTTTCCGTTTTCCGAAATGAAAGATATAGGAAAGACTCTTTTTGTATTTTCATTCAAGGATTTGATTCCTTTAGTTCTTTCGTTTATTCCAATTCGTTACTTTTTGTTTATCTTTGGATTGTTTGGTGATAAAAGATTCACTAAATTTTTGGATGAACAATTACTGATTACCTGCCAAAGTATGACTGCGGATACACCAACACCGATGGCAGCTGCAGGACTTACCTATCCAAACCTTAAAAACTACTATGTGTTAGGTGGAATGATATCTCTCTCAAATACCATAATTGAGAGAATCCAAACCATCTCCTCTAAGAATCAGATCCTTTACAAACAAGAAGTTTTAGAGATTCAAAAAGTTGAAAGAGAAGGCCAGGGAAAGATTTGGGAAATCCGAACCAAACATAGGGAAAACAATGTTTTTTATGCGAAAGAAATTATCTCCAATCTACCCATTTGGAATCTTGCGAATATCTTGAAGTCAAACAAAGCACGTTCGGTTGCGAACCGTTTTGAAAAAAAAATTTGGGGAGCTTTTACTATGGGAGTTGCTATCCGATGGAAGGATGCTACATACCCTTCTGTCCTCCACTACCAAATTCATTTGGAGGAACCTCTTCCCTACGGAGGTGGATCGAGTGTTTTCGTTTCCCTTTCGCATCCTCAAGATAAGATCCGTTCCTCCCATGGTTCTTTAGTTCTCTCTATTTCTACTCATATCGAGGACCCAGATGTTTGGATACGTGACGAAAATTACCAAAAGAAAAAGGGGGAAATAGAAGAAAGAATTCTGCAAGCACTCAGTAAAAATCTAAACTGGTTTGAAAGAAGTTTGATTCTATTCAAACACGGAGCTACTCCCATAACATGGAAAACATGGACGGGTAGAAAATCAGGGAGAGTGGGTGGGATTCCCAGTTTTTATTACTTAAATCCTTTTCGCTATATTCCAAATAGATTGGATGGAATCTATCTCACGGGAGATACGGTTTATCCGGGCCAAGGAATACCTGCGGTTGTTCTGGGTGGTCAACTTGCCGCAGAACGCTACCTAGAAAGAAAGAGAGGTTGATTTTACAGGTTACCAAGCGAGGCTAGACCAAATTCATGGTCTCGCTTCCCAAATATCGAATCAAAGTACCAGCAACAAGTGCAAATCTAGGACCTGGCTTTGACCTCATGGGGATGTCTCTAGACCTCCACAACGAGTTTGAGTTTGTTTTCGCAGGGAAAAAAGAGTTCCAGTCTTTCCGAAAAAATGGAGAACCCTTACCTTTTTCTGAATCAGACGATTTGGTTTTAACCTCCTACAAAAAATACTTCCAAGATTTAACAAAGATAGAATCACCACCATATTACAGTTGTAAAATGAATCTTGGCTTGCCATTAAAAGGTGGTCTTGGTTCAAGCGCTTCTGCCATTGTTGCAGGACTTAGTTTGGCTCATGAAGTTCACAAACGACTTTCACCTAAATCGGATATTCCATCTCATAAGAAATTTTTGCAGTATTTGGCAGAATTTGAAGGTCATCCGGACAACACTCTTCCAGCCTATCTAGGTGGATTTGTTTTCGCTTATTCTGTTTTTGGAGAAGATATTCGTTACTTTCGAAAGAAATTTCCAAACAGTGTTTCCGTTTTCGTTCTTACACCCAAGTTTCATGTCTCAACAGAAGAATCCAGGAAAACGCTACCTAAGACATACCCCACGAACGATCTGATTTTTAATCTCTCAAGAATTGGCGCCTGGATGCATTTTTTAGACAAACGAAGGTTTAGCGATCTAGTAGTCGCATTAGAAGATCGAATGCATACTCCATATCGAATACCGAACGATTCTCCAGTTGCTTCGTTGCTTGGTGAACTTAAAACCATGAGACTCGGAACCTGTCTTTCCGGATCGGGCCCAAGTGTTCTTATTTTTGTCGAACGTAAACAGATTAAAATTCTTGCGCCAAAAATTACAGACTTGGTTGCTCAAAAAATGGATGAAGCGAATATTGAGTATGATCTCAAGCAGGTTCACACTGATCATTTAGGTGTTCAAATCAAAACATTTTAAAGATCAGCTTTCTTCTCCTCCTTCTTCTTTACCAAATCCATAAGTATCTCCTCTGAATCTCACCTTACGGTTGATACCTGGTTGGATTTTTCCAACTTTAAAGGTAAATTTCATTCTCTCTTTTCCAAGTTTTGTAAAATAAAAGGCTGCTGTAAGAGAAATTTCAATAAAATTTACCATTCGGTCTTTTACGATTTTGTCAGAGATTCTAAATTCAGCAGGGTGACCTATGATTTCATACGATTCAAAACTCTCTTTACTCTCCATTTTTTCATACTGATCCATTCTAGGTGGTTTGTAGAAACTAGGACCATTTTTCAAGACAGTGATTGTGTAATCTTCTGAATCCTTACTTTTTTTGATTTGAAAAACCAAATGATTTTCTGAAATCGCATTACAGCGAGTAGCCAACTGGCCTGTTCGAGATCCTATTGAAAAATTTGCAAATCGACTCATTTCATCTACGACTAGGTCGTAATGGTCACCTGTTTGCACAGGTATAAATCGATCGGACTCTTTAAGGATAAAAAAGGGGAGTATAAATTGGTGGTATATGACAAATAGAAACCCTGCAGTGGCTATTGTAAGTGTCCCACCTAATATTAGTATAAAGCTGTCGAGAATGGCAATCGCTAAAAAATCCAAAAAGCGATTACCTTTTAAAGTCTACCTTGTGTTCTTCCTTTTTTGGAACTGGACTGCGAGTAACTAAACTTAACAGATCCTTTACTTCTTCAGGAGAAATGATTTGTTCCATTTTCTGTTCCAAAGAAACAGGGGAGTGCTTCATCACGAGGTCTTCAGGCTTTGGATCTTTTTGAGTTTTTTCGGACTTTGAAAGATCCTTTGATTTTTTTGTAGAGGACTCAGGCAATTGGCCTTCTTCGTCGCTATGTTTCCCCGTTTGGCTTTGTAGGGATGGCGGAACAAACTTGTCAGTTCCCGAAATGATTGATATATTCATAGTCCCAAACCTCCTTGTCTAGGATGAAAGAGAGAAATCCTTTTCCCTCACTCTATATGATCGACAAGGTTCAAGTTTGCTTTAGATTTTTTCACAAAAATCTGCATAAAACTGAAAAATCGCCCAGAAAATCGTTATTTTATGGTTTGATCTAGCGATTTGAGGGCGGGAACCTGGCAGAGATGGAAATAAATTCAAAAAATTGGTTCGAAAATCCACTTTCTAGGGTGGTTTTAGGTTTAAATGTAATTCTACTGATTTTGGTTGCCGTAAGTGCTCCGGCGTTTATCCGAGAGTACTTTAACCAAGATGCTGTAAAAATTGACGGAAAAAAATACGATCTCAGCGATGTAAAAAAATCCAATCCGATTGCGTTTTCGAAATTCCAATCGGAATACAAAAACTTGGTTAAAAATGCTCTTAGCGAATTTGCTCAAGACAAACTCTTTGAAATAGTTGCGAAAGAAAAAAATATTAAACCAGCGGAAGTATTAACCCAAGGTTTTGTAGCTAAAGAACCTTCAGAAGAAGAAGTTTTGCAAATTTATAACCAATACAAATCACAGTTAGGTGGAAAGTCCTTTGCCGAAACAAAAGATCGAATTGTGGGTCTTTTGAAAAGTCAACAAGAACAAGAATTTGGAAAAAATGCTTACCGTGAAATCGTTTCAAAATACCCAGTAGAGTTTTTAATCCGAGAACCAGAAGTTGTCCGTGTTCAGATCGCAAGTAAAAATAACCCAAGTCTTGGACCTGATAATGCAAAGATTACTATTATTGAATTCTCAGATTTTGAATGTCCATACTGTAAAAGAAGTCAGGATGTGAACCGAAGGCTTCGTGATAAATACAAAGACAAAATCAAATGGGTATTTCGTGACTTCCCATTGCCGTTTCACCCTGATGCTATGTATGCTCATATGGCCGCAAACTGTGCAATTAGTGAAGGTAAATACTGGGATGTTTTTAATGTTCTTTTTGAAAATTCAGGTAATTTAGCGCAAGCAAACGTTGATTATTTGGTAACAAAAGCTGGCTTAGACAAATCCAAATACCAAGCTTGTATGAAAAATTCTTCTGAGTTGAAGGCGGAGATTGACAGTGATATACAAGATGGCCAAAAAGTTGGTGTTAGTGGAACGCCTGCATTTTTTATCAATGGGATTTTTGTTTCCGGTGCTCTTCCGTTTGAAAGCTTTGAAGAGATCATTGAAAAAGAACTAAACAATTGATTTTTTAAAATTATAAATTTAAAACTATAAAAGGATAGATTATGAGTAAAACAGTAAAAGTAGCCGTTACAGGAGCTGCCGGACAAATCGGTTATGCTCTTCTTTTTAGAATTGCTTCGGGACAGATGTTTGGACCTGACACTGCCGTAGAACTTCAGTTATTAGAGCTTGAACAAGCACTCCCAGCTGCTAAAGGAGTGATTATGGAGTTGGATGATTGTGCATTTCCACTTTTGGAAAAAGTTACGGTAACATCCAATTTGGATGAGGCATTTAAAGATATTAATTGGGCACTTCTTGTTGGTTCTGTTCCAAGAAAAGCAGGTATGGAAAGGGGAGATCTACTTAAAATCAACGGAGGTATCTTTACCACTCAGGGTAAAGCAATTGAACAAAATGCTGCGAGCGACGTTCGGGTTTTAGTTGTTGGAAATCCT
Source organism: Leptospira sp. (assembly GCA_027533185.1). Lineage (GTDB taxonomy): Bacteria > Spirochaetota > Leptospiria > Leptospirales > Leptospiraceae > Leptospira_A. The sequence continues at coordinate 6,442 of JAPZTS010000042.1, forward strand.
TGTAATACAAATGCCTTGATTGCTATGAATAACGCCAAAGGCATTCCTTCCGACAGATGGTTTGCGATGACTGGTCTCGACGAAAACCGTGCAAAAACTCAACTAGCTCAAAAAGCAGGTGTCTTAGTGAAAGACGTATCCAACGTTGCGATCTGGGGCAATCACTCTGCAACTCAATATCCAGATTTCTTTAATGCAAAGATAAAAGGAAAACCTGCAACAGATCTCATTAAAGACGAAGCTTGGTTGAAAGGTGATTTTATATCCACCGTACAAAAACGTGGTGCGGCTATCATTGCAGCAAGGGGTGCCTCATCTGCTGCATCAGCGGCCAATGCAGTAGTTGATACAGTGCATAACATTGTAACTCCTACAAAGGCCGGTGATTGGTTCAGTGCGGCATGTGCTTCCAATGGAGAGTACGGAGTGGACAAAGGACTAATCTTCGGATATCCTTTAAAATCGGATGGAAAGAAAGTAGAGATCGTTACAGGTCTTGAAATTAATGCCTTCGGAAAAGAAAAATTCGATATCACTCATAAAGAATTACAAGAAGAGAGAGATGAAGTGAAAGGGATGTTAGGGTAATCAACTAACTGACTTTTTATTTTAAATATTCTTCAAGTTAAAAAATCCCGAGTCCTTCGGGATTTTTTTTTACCTAAAGCTTCTTTTGTATCAAATATCTAAACTTACGATTTTTCCAATCTCAGCTTTTTGTTCGAAATTTTCCCGATCATTCTTTTCTATCTAACATTGGAAATTTTTTCACATATCTGTAGTTGTTCATGATGAAGGGATATCTCAACATTTATTTGCTGATATGATTGTAAGAGAAAAAACAACTGTCTCTCGTTTGGTGGATGGATTTGAGGAAAAGGGTTGGATACGTCGCGAAACAAAATCGAAAGATAAAAGAAGTAGAGCTCTCTGTATTACCAAAAAAGACCTAGATCTGTATAAAAAAGGGCATCCTTTGATCGAAAAGGCAGATGAGGTTTTAAAAAGGAGCTATCGGAATCAGATATTCGAGATTTGTATTTGTTACTATTAAAAAACCAAAGTTCAGTTGTCCTTTTTCGCAGATAAAAATCGATTTTTATCGGATGAGTCTTTTAGAATTTCTGTGGATACAAACCCAAAGTCTTTTGCTAATTTTTCCAAATCGTGAATATAGTCAGGATGTGTTTCCATAAAAAAGCTTCCTCCTGGTTTCAAACGATTCAAAATGACAGAAAGGATTTCTTTATGAAACTCTAAAAAATTTTCGATAAAGAGTGCAAGGTGTGGCTCATAATTGAGAACATCCGGCATAAGATCTTCCTTTTCGGAAACTGGAATATAAGGTGGATTGGTTACCACGAGATCAAACTTCAGTTCCCTCGGAATCCCATCTCCTAAATTGGATACATAGCATTGCGTACGATCTTCTACGTTGTGGTTTTGGATATTTTTTTTAGTAACTTCAAGTGCATCCGGCGACAGGTCAGAAAGAATCATTTGAATATTTGGAACGAGTTTTGTGAGACTAATGCCAATGTTTCCAGACCCACAACAAAGATCCCAAACATGGACACTTGTCTGATCTAAGAAATCTATTGAAATTCCATTCCAATTTTTATATATATACTCTACCAAATCTTCCGTTTCTGGCCTGGGAATTAACGTATGTTCGTTTACGAAAAAATCAAATTTATGGAATCCTTTTTTTCCAGTGATATAGGCTACGGGTTTATTTTTTCCTCGTTCTACTATCTTTTCGCGGTAATCTAAGATTTCCTTTTGACTAAGAGGCATATCAAATTTGGCATATAGTTGGATTCTAGAAAGTCCCAATAGATCGGCAAGGATCCACTCGGCATCCACCCTCGGAGAGGAGATACCTTTCTTTTGCAAAAATTCTTCCGATTTTTTCAAATAATAGAGGAGTGTATTTTCTGACATAGAGATTGCCCCCAACAGGATTCGAACCTGTGTCCCCAGTTTAGGAAACTAGTGCTCTATCCACCTGAGCTATGGGAGCTTACGTAGGTTTACGTTTCTGATTTACGATTCTTTGGAAATCGCTGATATTGTGAATAACAATTTTATCTGGATATAGATCTAGTTTTCCAGTTTTTACGTATTGCATGATGACTTTTTGAACCTCACCAACGGGTTGAGCACACCAATTGGCAATATCGTCTACCGTTGCTGTTAAAATGATTTCATTATAAACATCATTATTGTATTGTTTTTCGTATAACATAACAAAAACGTCGCAAACTTTTCCCACAATATCCTCCATAAGGAGGATCATGAGTCTACGTTTTTGATCATAAATACGAAAGGAAAATATATGCAGAAGTTTCATTGCAAGTGCTGGGTTTTTGGTCATCAGCATTTCAAAATTGGCTCGATTGAAATTGAGTGCCTTCACCTCTGTTAATGCAATTGCCGTAGCAGACCTCGGCTGTTCCTCTAAAATAGCCATTTCGCCGAGAATATCGCCAGATTCCAAAACATCTAAAGTTTTGATGGAAGTTCCAATCGTTTTAGTGATTTTCACTTTTCCTTCTTTGATAAGATAAAAATCATTCCCAGGTTCATACTCACAAAACAAAACTTCATTGGGTTGAAAAATTTTGCCGAATTTGCCAAACATTGCTTCTAACATCTGTTCGTTCATTTAATTCCCCCTTTGAGTTTTTGTTTTGCTTCTTCTGAGATACTATCATCCAGAGGAGCCATCTGGGTAACTTTCTGATAGAGTTGTTTCGCCTTTTCTTTGTCACCAGAACTTTCCGTTGCAAGTGCCAAATGGAAAAGATTTTCCTTCAGAAGGAGACCTTTGGGGTATTTTTTAATGAAATTCGAAAAATGAGCGATCGCACCGGATAGGTCACCTTGTTTTAGAGAAGATTTTCCCATGTAAAACAAAGAATTCTCCACAAATTGCTCTTCTTCTTGGGTAACCGAATCTGTTCTTTCGGAAACCATTCGAAATGTTTCAATCGCTTCAGGAAATTTACCCGCATTCATAAAGGTGGATGCCTTATCAAAGAGAGATAGGATTGAGTTTGGATCTACCGAGCTTCCATGGCTGTCTTTTGTAACTGCCATGGTTTTTAACATCTCTTGGAGTTTGCCTGCGTTGGCGCCAGGTTCGGGTTTGTAAACTAATTCTTGTATGGTGAGAGGGAATGGTGTTTTTTTTCTCGCAAGTTCGACGAGTTGTTTTGCTCGTTCCACATACTGACCGTCTGGGTAGTGCTCCAAATATTTTTCAAAGCCGTAAGCTGCGTGTTCGTAATTGCCATTTTTATAAAAAACTTCAGCGACATTCATTAGCTCAAAGGCAGGATTTTTTGCCTCGCCTTGTCCAAGGATTTCGCGAACTTGCCTATGAACCTGCCTGAGTTGGCTAGAAAAAACTTTTAGCATCTTTATGATAAGATGTGTTTTATCTGAGACAAACCGTTCAAATTCGGGAACCTTAAAAACAAGGACAGTAGCGGAACCTATAACCTGAGCAGTTTCTTCTCTTGGGTATCTACCGATGGCACTCTTTACTCCGAAGAATTCACCAAGCTTTACATCTTCCTTCAGCTCTACACCATTGACATTTGTAAAGGTGAGTACGACTCTTCCTTTTTGTAAAACAAAGATATCCTCCGCCTTATCTTTTTCAAAATAGACAATGGAACCTCCTTTGTAGTTACGAACGATGGGACCTGACACTCTGCCTCACTTGGGCTTCATTTTGAAAAATTGGGTAAAAAAGCCAATTCCTTTTTGTAACCCAAACTCGAAGAAACCTGATTTAATAGACGTTTTGGAGAACCAGCCACAAGCTTTTCTTCCTTACCCCAGAAAATCGATTCCGTCTGGATTTGGTAGTGAGAAAAAAGATTTTGATAGGCTACTGAACCATAGATTGGGTATCCGTCGACAACGATTAAGTCAATATCCTTCGGCTCTAAGTTCGAGATTTGGATCTCATTTTTGGAAGATGTATCGTTTACGACAATTAGATCGGCAATTTGACCCTGCAAGATGCTGGATGGATTTCCCAAACGGAATGCTTTTTTGGGATTTTCTGTAATCATCCTAAGTAAAGTATCTTCGCTTAAGGTTTCTCCATAACTTTCGAAATAAACTGCCTTTGCAGTTTTTAATTCTTCAAGTAAATTATTGGCTCCGCTTGGTGAAAAATCTGTCCCCAAACATACGTTAACGCCCATATCTAAGAAGAGTTTGATATTGGTTGTTTTTCCAAATATGTGAAGATTGGATGTCGGGCACCAGACTACAGAAGCATTCTTTTCTGCAATTTTTTGAACTTCTTTGGGGCCAAAAGGAAGGCAGTGTACTAGTACGGAATGTTCGCCGAGAGCCGACATCTTTTCTAAGAGCCTGAGGGATTGTTTTGAATCTTCGTCCAATCCTTCACCCAAATGAGTTACAAAAGGCAGGTTTGCATGCTCTGCCATTCGATATTCCAGGGCAGGGCCTTCTCCCCAGCCAAGGCTATAGGTTCCCACTGAATGAGCTAGAGTGTAGTCGGCTATTAACTTTACAGGAAGAATTCCTCGGAAAGGATTTTGAACAGTATGTGGAATATGATCAAAAACCGAAGTCACTCCACTAAATAAATTTTTATAAGCTCCCAGGTAGTATAGAATTTCTGGATCGACTTGTTGTCTTTCTGCAAATACCCCAGAGGATTTGTATAGATTGTCGTAAGACAACCAGGATTGGTGTTTGGTATTTCCACCAATCTTTGGAAGAAAACTCGCAAGAAGGTGGTCATGGGAATTGATGAAACCAGGATAGATTTTTTTCTCGGAAATATCTAATATGAATTCCTCTTTTGTTGTAGAAATATGTGTCTCAACGGTTTGAATTTTTTCTCCCGTAATTCGGATTTCTGAGGGAAGCAACTTTCTATTTTGATATAGATACCCGTTCTTTATGACAAAACTATTTTCCATTAGGTTCCGATCTCCAAAAAACGTTCGGGATTTAGGGCAGTTTTATTCCGGTTGATTTGGAAATAAAGTCCCCTTTCTTTTCCTAATGTTCCAATCCTCTCTCTTTTCTGTAACATTTGACCTTCGGTAACTTGAACTTTTTCTAAGTTTCCGTAGACTGAAAAGTATCCATTGTTATGTTCTAATATAACATAATTCTGATATCCATCCATAAAATCTATTAACACAACTTTTCCTGGTAAAGTTGCCCTCACAAGAGAATGTTTACCCCTTTGAAATAAGGTTCCTTTGTAAGGATTATAGGTAATTTCTGAAAAAGGTTTTTGAATTCTCTCTTTTTCTTGGAGTGGGTAGTCAGGATTTTCCTTAGGTTGGATCGTATTTGGGACGGATTGTTTTGATGCAGGAATTCGAAGTCGTTCTCCGACAAACAGATTTTCTTTGGTCTCTCTTCCATTCGATTTCGCAAGCTCCTCTGGTGTAGTTTGGAATTTTTTTGCAATTCCGAACCAGGTATCTTTCGATTCGACTCTGTAGGTATTGGGGATTTGAATCGTGGCAGTTTGTTTGGAAACTAGTGGAAGGGTAAAAAAAATTAGAAAAAATCCAATACAACCAAGTGAGATTTTCATTCCTGTTTCCTTTACAAGTATCGACTGGGTGTAACTGGTTCAGGCAAAAAAAAAGGCGAGATTCTCTCTCGCCTTTTTGTCGATTGATTCGACTCGGAATATTTTTTGAAATTCTACTCTTCGTCTTTTGTATTGACTTTGTATTTTTTCATCAATTCTTCAGCCACGTTTCTTGGAACAGGTGCATACTTGGAAAATTCCATAGCAAACTCTGCCTTTCCTTGTGTAGAAGACCGAAGAACTGTAGAATATCCAAACATATCCGCAAGAGGAACCTCTGCTTCGATTTTTGCGTATCCACCTTCTTCTGTGGTATTCAAGATCATACCTCGTCTTTGGTTGATAGACGCAAGGATCGCTCCTTGGAACTCAGTAGGTCCTTCCACATCTACTTTCATGATCGGTTCTAGGATGATTGGTGCAGCCTTTCCAAAACCCTGACGGAACCCATAACGAGCTCCAATCTGGAACGCCATATCGGACGAGTCCACATCATGATAGGCACCATCATTGATTGTACAACGAACACCGATGATAGGGAAGCCAATGAGGGAACCTCTTTCCAAACAAGAGCGGAATCCCTTATCGCAGGACCCGATGTATTCACGAGGAATCGATCCACCCACAATTTTATCAACGAATTCGTAATCTTTACCATCTTCCAATGGAATTGGTTCAATGATTCCAGCAACCCGTGAGAATTGACCTTGACCACCGGTTTGTTTTTTATGGGTATAATCAAATTCAGCGGATTTAGTGATTGTTTCACGATATGCAACCTGAGGAGCTCCCGTCACAAGATCAACTCCATACTCACGTTTCATCCTTTCAATGTACACTTCGAGGTGGAGTTCCCCCATCCCTTTGATGATCGTTTGACCCGACTCTTTATCGATTTCGGTTTGGAAGGTAGGATCTTCCTTTGTAAATCGGTTGAGAGCCTTCGCGAGGTTTGGAAGCTGTTTGGATTCTTTACATTCAATAGTAAGTGAAATTACCGGAGATGGAACAAACATAGACTCCATAGTCACTTTTGCCTTTCCATCAGTGAAGGTATCCCCAGATGCACAATCGATTCCAAAAAGTGCTACAATATCACCAGCTTCCGCTTTTGTGATATCTTCCATTTCATTCGAGTGCATACGAACAAGACGTCCAATGTTGTGGCGTTTGTTATTTGAGGAATTGAAAATCGTCATACCTTTTTCTAGACGTCCTTGGTATACACGAACGTAAGTTAACTGACCGTATCTTCCATCTTCCAATTTGAAAGCCAAACAAACAAGTGGCTTCTCAGGATCGGATTCCATGATGAGTTCGTTTTCTTCTTTTCCAACTTCTTTCCCTTTGTTGACTACGTCATAAGGCGAAGCTAGGTAGTTGGAAACACCATCGAGTAACTTTTGAACTCCTTTGTTTTTAAAGGCAGAACCCATAAATACAGGAACAAGTTTGAGTTGGAGAACTCCACGTCGGATTGCTTCAATTACAGTAGCTTCCTTTACTGTTCCTTCTAACATCTCTTCGGTGAGTTCATCACTGAAAAGGGAAGCAGCATCAAGAAGGGCTTCTCTTTTTTCCTCTGCTTGTGCCTTCAATTCTTCAGGAATATCCGTGATTTTAATATCTTGGCCGTTTGGTCCTTCAAAGTAGTAAGCTTTCATTTCCACGAGGTCCACGATTCCCGCTAAGTCGTTTTCTAGACCAATTGGAAGCTGAACTGCATGCGCGTTTAGATGGAGTTTCTCTCGGAGTTGATCGATCACTCGCCAAGGGTTTGCACCAGTTCTATCAAGTTTGTTGATAAAGGCAACACGAGGAACGTTGTAACGTTTCATCTGACGGTCAACTGTGATGGACTGGGACTGAACGCCCGCAACTCCACAGAGAACCATAATCGCCGAATCAAGAACTCTAAGAGATCTTTCCACTTCGATTGTAAAGTCTACGTGGCCCGGAGTATCAATGATATTGATTGTGATATCTTTCCATGTGCAGTAAGTCGCCGCGGATTGGATGGTAATCCCGCGTTCTCTTTCGAGTTCCATACTGTCCATCTTGGCACCAACGCCGTCTTTTCCTCGAACTTCGTGGATGGCATGGATTTTATTGGTATAGAATAGAATACGTTCAGTGAGCGTTGTTTTTCCTGAGTCGATATGGGCAGAGATCCCGATGTTTCGGATCTTTTCTAATTTAGGGTCTCGTTTGGTTGCTGTCGCAGAGGTCATCTTTTCCTCGAAAATTTAGTGAAAATGGTTTTAGATTCTACCAAATTCTGAAATGACCTCGGTTTGTAAAGTACTTGGGGTTTTTAGATTGAGTTAAATCCTAGGTTTAAGAGAGAATACTACCGAATGCCCTACACGCGGTTTCTGCGATTTTTCCGAACCATTTCCTTCGCCCGAGTTGTATCCCTTGGATTCTTCGTTGCGATTTTCCTCGGGTCATTGGCTCTCTACATCTCCGAAAGAGGGGATCTTTCTTATGTGGACAGCTTCTACCTTTCCGCGTCTGCAATTTGTGTGACAGGGCTATCTCCCGTTAATCTTTCCGATCTCAACGTTTCGTCTCATTGGGTGATTCTTTTTCTCATCCAATTGGGTGGGCTTGGAATCATCAGTTTTACTGTGATTGTCGGATATTTGATCGTGAAAGGAATTTCTAGGAATGCACGTTTCAATGCCTTTGTGGGCGCCGCGATTGACACACAAACTGAAACGGACTTACTCGAGACAAGTGATGTAAACCGTATGTTGCTTTCCATCGTAAACATTTCTTTTACCTTGGAGGTGTTAGGTGCCATTGGACTGTATCTACATATGCCTGAAGGGGCTGAGATGCAGCAAGAACGCTGGTTTTTTTCTCTATTCACTGCTGTATCAGCTTTTAATAATGCTGGTTTTTCGATTACGAATGATCTAAGCGCTCTTAGGTTGGATCCATTTTCTTTAACCATTGTTTCGGGACTAGTGATCCTTGGGGGAATCGGATTCCCCGTCATCATACTTCTAGAAAAATTTTTACTTACAGTTCTTTTTCGTTTGGTGAGCCGGATAGAGATTCTCACTGAGACTATTTTGCTCAAGCGGGCCCTTTCCCAAGGAGAAGTGCCAAATTTTCTTTTATGGCCAACGGAAATTTCTGCCGTTTTGGAACTCAGAATTGAGGAATACAACAAACACCTTCGCGGTGAGACAACTCGAATCCAATCCAAGTTGCTCGTGTACGGAAGTTTTGTCCTTCTTTTGTTTGGTGCCCTCGGTGTCTACTTTTTGGAACGAGGCAATCCGCACACATTGTACGGTATGGGTTTTCTCGACCGTTTGATGAATTCTATTTTTATTTCGGTTTGTTCTCGAACGGCAGGCTTTGCAACGATGGATTTGGGCCACCTAAATGATGCATCCATTATTATCGTAACAGTTCTTATGTTTATAGGCGGTGGACCCCAAGGAACAGCTGGCGGAATAAAAATTACCACCTTTGTTTTGTTACTTGCTTATTTAAAAAATGTAATCCAACCATCCAAACCGGTTATGTTGTTTGGAGACATCGTCTCTAAAAATTCTGTAGCAGTTGCAATCCGTGTTTACTTTCTTGCCACTGTCGCTCTTGCCGTTGCTTTTATTTTTCTCGGTATACTGGACCAAAACCAACATTCTCTACATGTCATCTTTTTTGAAATGATTTCCAGTTTTTCTACGGTAGGTTTTTCCTTGAACTTAACCCCTCAACTTGGTGATATAGAAAAACTCGTCTATGCTGTCATAATGTTTACAGGACGTGTAGGAATTTTTACCATCCTCATTGCTGTTACAGGGCATTCTGGTGTTCCCAAAATCGGAGGGGTTGATGATGGAGTTAAAATCCAAGTTGGTTGATGGTAGTTCCCAAAAGGTAGTTTAGAAAGTATGAATATAGCATCTTTATTTGTTGGTTTTTGGAAAAAACCAACTTTGTCTGCAGACGAGTCAAAAAAAGAGGACCTTAAAAAATCCACAAAGGCTCAACTCGATTTGTGTGAATCTCGGTTGGAGACTCTCGACATATTATTAACCAATGATAAAATTGAGGATGCAAAGATAATATTACCGCTCTTTTTCTTGGATTTGGTCAATTTGTCTCGAACCATCCAAGGAAACGAACCACTTAACAACCTTCCCAATCCAAATGAGTTTCTTAGTAGTCTCCAACTGAGCGAAAGACAAAAAAGAGCATTTTCTGTATTCACTGAATTGGAAGAAATTCTTAAAGGTAATGCTGAGAAGTTGGAAGAGAGTTTAGAAAAATTGTACTTCGTTTTATCTCATTTTGAAAAACAATTCTTTAAAGTAAAAAAGGAAGTTCTCTTTACTGAATACGATAGATACAAAAAGACATTCGCACTTAGATTTACCGCACTTGCATCAATTATTACAATCGCCTTTATTTCCTATTTTACCTACGCTTATAAATATCCTAAATTCAAAAACCAAAGCCTAAAAATCTATTTTTTGGAAAACAAAGCGAACCAAAGGATGTTCGATGAAAAGTCCATATCCACCGAACTTTTGTTAGATAAAAAGGGGGCTTGGGTGGAGATTTCTCTCGAAGTTCCAACACTCGTAGAGAGTTTTGGAGCCCTGCGTATTGAGCCACTGCGCCAAAGAGGGATTCGGTTTGCCATTAAAGACTTCCAAGTATTTGATGCAAAAGGAAAGATACTATTAGAACGAAAATTTGATATCGGTGAGAATTTACTTCCCAATGGATATGAAGATTTTTTGTCTTTCCAAGATGTCAAAACGGTAGCAAATTTGAAGCCGGGAGATATTCTAGAAATGGATACCACGGGCAGTCGACCACAATTCACCCTGAGCAATACAAACGTATTATCTCCTAAGTCTTTAAAATTTAAAATCCGATACCTCGAAACCTACTTAGCCAAAGCAAGATGATTTTACTTTATATAAAATTGATGCGTCTCCCCCAGTGGATCAAGAACTCGATCCTGTTTGCGGGTCTAATTTTTTCAAAAAAGGTTTTTGAGATCCCTTCCTTTACGAAGGTTTCTGTTGCTTTTTTTCTCTTTTCCTTGGTAGCAAGTTGTCAGTATGTTTTTAATGATTTTTTGGATCGAAATGAAGATGCAAAACATCCTGAAAAAAAATTTAGACCTTTGGCATCGGGAGAATTAGATTCAGGGATTGCTTTGTCTATAACAGGAGTTATTTTGCCAATATCCTTGGTTTTTGCTTATATCCTTTCACCTGCTTTCTTTTATCTAACTATTTTTTATTTAATCTTCAATATACTCTATAGCAAAGTTCTTAAACATATAGTTATTTTAGATGTGATGAGTATTTCCATCGGTTTTGTGATTCGAGCGATTGCTGGAGCGATTGTTATCGGAGTACAATTCTCACAATGGTTGTTACTTTGCACGTTTATGTTGGCTTTGTTTTGGGGTTTTTCCAAAAGGCGCGGTGAAATTAATATATTACAATCAGAAGCCAAAAAACATCGAAAGATTTTAGACGAATACTCTTTAGAGTTTTTGGACTTAATGATGGCCATTGTGGCTTCCTTAACATTGATAAGTTATGTGATGTATACTGTCAGCCAAGAGACTGCAAAAAATCTTGGCACACCTAATATGATCTATACTGTTCCGATCGTTGTGTATGCAATCTTCCGGTCACTCTACATCATTTATATAAAAAATATGGGTCATGATCCGACAAAAGCCATTCTCACGGATCGAAGTGTGTTACTTTCTGGACTGATTTGGCTGGTTGTGGTTTTATTTTTGATGTTTGGGAACTTCGCGGAGCTTTCGCCCGTCTTACATTAAAGGAATGTAAGATGAAATTTTGGAAAAAGTTGCCTTATGGATGGAAGGTTTGTATGGCCTTTGTCCTATTTTTTATCAGCACCCTTGGTTTTGCACACTTTCGGGGTAAACACACAGTTCCCCATCTGGGAGTGGAGTCATTAGAACCCAATCCAGAGATTGTTGAATCTTGGGAAGGAAAACCCAAAATCCTTTATTTTTGGGCAAACTGGTGCTCGGTTTGTAAAGTTTACAAACCGATCCTCGATGCAAATGTAAGCCTTATCCCCAGTGAGATTTTATTTTTCTCCATTCGCGAAGCAGAAGATGGAGAGGAAGCTGGTCGGTCCAAATGGGAGTCTGAGCCAGACCTGTATATTGCAGACTACAATCTACTCAAGGAATGGGAAGTGGGAGCATATCCAACCACAGTATTTGTCTCTGGGAGCGGAAAGATTCTATTTTCAGATACGGGAATCATTAGTCCAATTGGATTTTTTCTCAGAAGTTTCTTTATGAAGTTATTTTGATCTGACGATCCTTATACCATGGAACAGCCCTTCAAACCGAAGCCCCTTTTAAACAAATCAGAGCTTCGGCAAATCAAACGAAGCCGCACTCGTGTCGAAGGGAAAAAGGTCATCACTGATGATGTTAAAAAACTCAAGTCACTAAAAGTAACGCCTGAGATCAGTTTTAAAGAATCTATCGATTACTACAAAGAGCCAATCTGGATAGAATATTATATTCCAAAGGAATCCAGATTTGCATTTGAGACCAAATATCTATTTATCTATCTCGTAGATCCGGAATTAGGTGAGGATATTTGTTACCTTCCACAAAAACAAGCAAAAGAATCCGGAACCATTATTGACATCTTTCAGATGATGGAAAATGGTGATGCGGAAATTTCTGATCTAATCCGTTCTTCTTACCACTCTACAATTTCCATGCATGAAAGTATTCATACAATTTTTAAATCTTACAAGGAATCGGAAAGTACAGAAGATCTAAAAACTGCCTGTTATTTAACTGAAGCACTTTTAAAATATGAACCAACCATGGCAAGCCTAACTTATTTTAAGGACTATGTACTTTACAATCTGAATTATTTTATTAGGGTATTAAACTCTAAAAGAATTGAGTTTTCTTTAGAAGATGCAACAGTTTCTCTTCTCATCAAAAGACGAAATGAACTTTGGGAAATGGAAAACCGGCCCATCGATGATGATTTCGATGTTTTGGCAGCATTATTTTTTGAACAAGCTTTCCCGAACCGAGGAGCAAGTGAACTAAACGAAGATGATCTTTCTGTTTTTAGTTAATTTTTTTTTCGCAACCAATTAAATAAATTTAAGATTTGTTTTGTGGCCTCATTTGATTCTTTTTTGCTTTCTAAAAATGTTTCTTCAAGTGAGATCTGAATGGGAATCTTTTTTTCTTGGAATTCAAACCTAAATCTTTTGATTTCTTTTTGATATTCCGTTCCATTTTTTTCCAATTGGATAGGAAAACTTGAGAGTAAGGTTGGTATCAATTCTTCTTTAGGCATCAAAAGATTGGAAATCCCCGATATACCTGACTTTAAGTCTTGGTATAAGTTATCCTTTAAAAAATCCTTCAGACCTATTAGTAGAAAGGATCGATTCTTTTTTAATTCCTCAAAAGTTTCTGCGATTTTAAATAATGGAGTCGGTATCTTGTCCCAATCTAAAATTAATATGTAATGGTTTAAGAATTTCATTTTATGCACTAATTCTTCAAATATTCCTTCTATAAAGATCTCATGGCCTATCGATTTAAGGATTGATTGAATTTGATGATCAAATAATGGATCTTTTGTATAGATGATAAATTTAAGTTTTTGGTCGGTTGTTGGAAAAATTGGCAATTCCGAAATCTTTAAAAGAGGTTTTTCGAAGTAAAAGCTAACTCCTGTTTTTTTATATAAATCTAATTCCGAACTTGTAAAGTCTCCGATTAATATTGGTTCAATGCTCCACTCTAAAAGCTCTTTGGCCAGTTCGGGACTTGGTTGTTTTAGCAATTTGATACCGTTTGGATAATCTTTCCAATTTTTTGGATTTACGTCAAAACAAGATATCCCATGGACCTCGATCCATGATTGGATCAGTTTTTTTTCTGGGTCTGTCGTTTTACATAAAACAGCGCCAAAGAGTGGGGACATAAAATGTATTTTAGTTGACCAGTCTAGAGGGAAAGTCATTTTAAAATGGATTTTCCATGAAACTCCTCAAGAGATATGCCAACCGAAGGCTTTACGATCCAGAAACAAGTTCCACAATCACCTTAGAGGATGTGGCAAAAATGATTATAAACGGAGAGGAAATCAAAGTTCAGGACAATATGAGTGGAGAGGACATCACTCCAAAAATTTTAGGGCAAACGTTTCTCAAGGTAAGCCTAGGTCAGAGGAATGAGGACTTTTCTAATTTTATGCTGACGTCTCTTATTCGAGAAGCTGGGCGAGATGTCTCTGGTCTTTTTGAACGATTGGTACTTGGTGGAATTGGTGCCAACTACCTCACCTCGGAACGTTTGGAAAAAATTGTCAACTCCATGGTCGAACTTGGGGAACTGAAAGAAGCTGACTTTAGCAACTACCGCGAAGACTTGCTTGGAAAGATGGCATCTCGAGCGAGTGAAAAGAAAGAACAAATCCAAAGAGATCTTAGAGAGTTCAGTCAAACTGTTCTTGAAAAAGACCAAGCAACTCTTGGCGATCTATCTGAAAAGCTGAAAGAAGTTGCCGAAAAATTGAAAGATACGTAAACTCGTTTGAGTTGTATCCCGCTTTTGTTGAGGTGATTGGTTGTGTTTTCCTATCATATCCGTATTTTCGCGCTATTGACTATCTTTACGTGTAATCTAATTTCCGAATCCAATGAGTTTTTTTTAGAGCAAAAAAATAGACTTTTGGATTCCGATCCAAAAATTGTTCGGGATGCCATTGACCGCCTAGCTTTTGTTCAAAGTAGCCGAGGTGTTAGAGATATACTTTCTGCGCTGGAAGGAGATCCAAACTTTCCAGATTCTCCACTCAATTCACCTGCAATTAAATTTTATGCAGCTCAGGCTCTAGGTAAGAAAGGAGAATCGATTGTCATCGCTCCTATGATCGAAGTGTATAAAAGAGATTGTAAAAATATTACAGAACGCACAATCGCTAAACGTAAATTAACAGACCCTGTCTCTGATTCAAAAAATACAAAAAGTCCTTATTTTTATGGAGAAGGGGATCACAACATTGTTCTTGCTTGTGGGGAAATGCTGAGAGCCTTAGGTGGACTTCCCTTTAGAGAAGATTCTTATGCTATCTTAAAGTCTGCATTAGAATTTCCAAACTTTTACATCCGAAGTTCCGCTGCTGATGGCCTGTATTCTACTGAAAAAAAAGAATCAATTTCTATTTTGACCAATCAACTGGGCAAAGAGTCAGACCCTTATGCAAAAGTTATGATTCTATCTGCGATTTTAGGATTAGAACGACTTCCCAATGCCAATTTTCGTCAGGTTCTAGAATTCCTCCAATCCAAAGATCCTGAAATTAGAAAAAAGTCTTCAATGGCGTTATCAAGACTTCGACTTGGAATCGCTGCACCTTACTTGAAAAAGGCGATAGATGTGGAAAATGTGCCCGATGTTTTGTTACAGATGCAGGAGGATTACTCACGGATCACAGCCTTTCAGCCTCCGGGGTAATACATCCTTTGATTTTTCTTCGTCGACAAATTAGGTTTTTATAACAGACTGGAAACATCCATGGAGTATTTATGAAATTAAATAGTATTTTAGATGCGATTGGGAACACTCCCCACGTTAAATTGTCCAGGCTCTTCGGCACGGATCACGAAGTTTGGATGAAATTGGAGCGCCAAAATCCTGGTGGATCTATCAAAGATCGAATTGCTCTCGCGATGATCGAGGATGCAGAAAAATCCGGGAAACTTACAAAGGATTCATTTATTGTAGAGCCTACTTCGGGAAATACGGGAATCGGCCTAGCAATGGTTGCCGCTGTAAAAGGATATTCTATAACTCTAGTTATGCCAGAGCATATGTCTGTGGAAAGACGCCGAGTTATGGCGGCTTATGGTGCTAAGTTTGAACTAACTCCTCGGGAAAAGGGAATGCCTGGTGCTATTGCCAAAGCGCAAGAGATTTTAGCAAGTAACCCTAAGGCTTGGATGCCCCAACAGTTTGAAAACGAAGCTAATATCCAGGTTCATCGGGAAAAAACGGCTGAGGAAATTGCAAAGGATTTCCCAGACGGACTTGACTATATCATTACGGGAGTCGGTACAGGTGGTCATATAACTGGGTGTGCTGAAAATCTCAAAAAAAGATTTCCTAAATTGAAAGTATTCGCAGTAGAACCGGAAGGTTCACCTGTGCTAAGTGGTGGAAAACCAGGTCCTCACCCGTTGCAAGGAATTGGGGCAGGTTTTATACCTAAAAATTGCAAAACCGAACTTTTGGATGGAATCATAACTGTCGGTAAAGACGAGGCCTTCACTATGGCTGTTCTCGCTGCCAAAAAAGAAGGGATTTTCATTGGGACTTCGAGTGGCGCCAGTCTTGCAGCCGTTTCCAAAAAATTAAAAGAAATTCCAAGTGGAAGCAAAGTTCTAACATTCTGCTATGATACGGGAGAAAGATATCTTTCCGTAGAAGGCTTGTTTGTCTAAGAAAAAAGTATCTCAAAATCTTTTAATCGTAGAATCTCCAACTAAAGCAAAAACACTTTCATCCTACCTTGGTGTAGGATGGGTGGTGCTCGCTACAAAAGGTCATATTAAAGACCTCCCCCCCAAAGAATTTGGTATTGATATACACAACAATTTTGAACCTACTTATCAGTGGTTGGCTGGGAAAAAGAAATTAGTTGATGTTATAAAAAAAGAAGTCAGATTATCCTCCTGTGTTTATATTGCCTCCGATCCGGATCGTGAAGGTGAAATTATAGCCAAACATCTGTTTGATGAATTTGTTCCATTCAAAAAAGATATTTATCGACTTCGATTGAAAGAAATTTCTAAACAGGAACTAGAGACACAAATAAAATTAAAATCAAATGTTTCACAAAATGAGGTAGACTCTCAAGTAGCCAGGAGATTGGTTGATAGAATTTTTGGTTATAAATTATCACCCGTTTTATGGAAAAATTTGAAACTCGCTTCTCTTTCTGCTGGAAGAGTTCAGTCCACAGTCCTCCACTGGATTCAACTTAGAGAAAAGGAAATCTTAAATTTTGTAGCTGAGACATACTACCAACTGAAACTCAAAGGCAAGGTTTTGGGAGAACATATTGAAATCTTACATCAAAAACCTAGGTTGGATTTTGAAGGAATAGAAAAGATTCTAAACTCTCTAGGTTATGCGAATGTTGATTCAAAAATCAGAATTCCTTTGGTATCAATAAAAGAAAAAATAATACTAAAAAACCCCAGTCTTCCATTTACAACTGCTAGTCTACAAGAAACGGCAAGTAGGGTTTTGGGATTTGATAGCAAAAAAACAATGAGAGTGGCTCAAAGTCTATTCGAAGGCAAACCAATTTTCGGTGAATCGAAAGGGTTAATAACTTATATGAGAACGGATTCCACTCGAGTCTCAGCCAGCAGAAGAAATAGGGCGATTGAATTTTTGAAGCAAAACCATTCAAATTTAATTTCGGAACAATTTCGGGTTCAAAAGGTAAAAAATAAGATCCAGGATGCCCATGAGGCTATACTTCCAGTGGATGTATTTCTTTCTCCAGAAAAAATACAAAACAAATTATCATTGGATGAATTCAAGTTGTACAAACTTATTTGGGATAGGTTTTTATCTAGTCTTTTGAAACCAGAAGAAATAAAAGAGACTGTGTTCACCTTCTCAAAAAATGGAGAGAAATTTTTTTGGAAACACGAAGAAGTATTGAATTTCGGTTATAAAGATTTTCCAAATCCGAAGAATTTAACAAAGAACCCTAGACCTAATTATGCGATAGGTGATGAATTTGAACTTGAGTCTATTGTCAAAGAAGAAAAAGAGACCACTTGTCCGGAAAGATATACGGAAGCAAAACTCATCAAACAAATGGAAGAAAAGGGAATCGGACGACCTTCGACATATTCAGCTACAATCGAAACTCTCAAAAAAAGAAAATATATCGTCGAGATCAAAAAGAAAATTGCTTCCACAAATCTTGGAAAGAAGGTAGATGAATTTTTGGATTTAAACTTTAACTCTTTGATTCAGGATGAGTTCACAAAAGGTTTAGAAGAGAAACTCGATTTCATTTCAACAGGCAATGTCCAAAAACTTGCAGTTGTATCCGAATTTTATAATTTTTTAGATTCAGTTTTAAAACAAAAAAGAGCAAATGTTCAAGTTGAGTCTGATTCTAAGTTGATTCAGCAAGTAAATCTTTCCAAATTAAAAAATGAATCCGAAAGTAGCAGAACTTCGGCAAACTTCAAGATTAGAAAAGAGGAAAATCTTTGTCCAAAATGTAAGGAAGGTGTTTTAAGGTCAAAGTTTACGAAGGCTGGTAAAACCTTGTTTTTTTGCTCTAACTATCCCCATTGTGACTATATTACCTATGAAAATCAAAAAAAATAAAATTCTCACCTTGGTCAACTTAGGTGGTCCGAGATCTGTCTCCGAAATTGAGGTATTCTTAAGTGATTTGTTTTTGGATCCTTTTGTTTTTGATCTCCCGTTGCCAGAATTTTTGAGGCAAAAACTGGCGAAATTTATTGCTAAAAAAAGAGCGCCGAAAGTTGCAAAGAAATACGAAAGTATGGGTTTCGGAGGAGCTTCACCTTTGGTATCAGAGACGGAAAAGCAAGCGAAAGTCCTTCAATCTACCCTCAATTTAAATTCGGAATTTAAATGGAAGGTACAAATCGCGATGGCATGTGGATATCCAAATATACGCGATTCTAAATTTAGCAAACCTTCACCGAACGAGATTTATCTTCCGCTCTATCCACAATTTTCAAGATCTACTGTCTTATCCACATACAATATTCTTTATAATAAATTTGGTGAGTGTCCAATAGGTTCAGGAGGAATTGTTCCAAATTTTGGAAACGATCCCAAGTATTGGAAATTATATGCTGATTTTCTAATAGAATACTTTCTTGGAAAATTGAATGAAAAACAATTTCTTCATTACGATATTTATCCCAAAGGAAAAGACTGGAGAGAAATGAATCTTGTATTCTCTGCTCACGGAATACCGATGAGACTCGTAAAAAAAGGAGATAAATATTTAGAAGAAGTTGCCAGTAATGTTAAGGGAATTATTGCTCAGTTAAAGTCACAAGGTTTTAAGGGTAGTTTTTATATTTCCTTCCAAAGTAAGGTAGGTCCTGCAAAATGGACAGAACCTAATACCATTCAAGTCATTGAGAACCTTGCAAAACAAAAGAAAGACATTGCTGTGATTCCAATAAGTTTTGTTAGTGATCATTTGGAAACTTTAGAAGAGATAGGTGAAGAGTTTAGAGAAATTGCCATTGGGAATGGAGCAAACTCCTTTTATCGTATTCCTGCTTTTGGAGTTTATCCAAAATTTATAGAGTATTTAGCAGGAATCGTTTTAGAGGCAGATAAAAAAGTGACATCCTGCGTATGTTTAGAGTTAGGTGGACAAAGTTTAGATCAATGTAGATTCAAAAATAGAGCGAATTCCTAGGTTTCGTCTATAGTTTCCAAAAAACCTTATTTTTTGGTGGGTTGAATTTGATTTTTGTTCTAAACCATCTAAGAATTGATTTAGTGATTCCAACTCACTATTATAAACTGGGAACGGCGCATTCCATGTAGTTATATAGATCGCAAGAGGATCTGTAGATTTTGGGTTCACAATTTTCCTATCGCGTTCAATAATCTCTTTCCACGATTCTTCGGAACCAACTGGATTCTTGTAATTTTGGTAGATCCAGGTTTCTGAGCTTGTTTCGTTGTTTCTATTTATGGATTTATCAACTCGATTGGGGAATATATCTGAATTGGATAAAACTCCCAAAGCATTGATTCCTTCACCCTCAGGAAATAAGATCCCAAAACATGGTTTTTTGGTTATTCTCTCTTTCGAGAAACGAGTAATCGATGTTAAGGAAATCATATCGATGTTAAAATTCTTTGTCATATCCTTATCTAAAAAATTAATTACTTTTTGCACTGGTATCGCCAAATAGATATCTCCATCCAATGTTCTCGAATGCAATTCTTCCATAGATTTAACTTTTGTTTCGTATTGGATTTCGATATGATTTTGTAAGTATTGACCCATGGAATCAATAAAAGAACCCATTCCTAAACAAAAAGAATGTGTTCCTAAAGATTTGGATTTTTTTAGTTTTAGATTTTGCAATACCGTAGTATTTCCATTGAAGTCCCAATATGGAAAAACAACCTTTGGATCTAATTGAAATAGTCTTGATCCATAGATTCCACCTATTGCAGGTTCAATGATGAACTTTGAAGCAAAAAAACCAAATTGATCTTTACTCCATTCCCAAAAGTTTCCTGTGGATTTAATTTTTAATTTTTTGAAAAAGATACCATAGAAAAGTCTTAATATTTCAAAAAAAGTTAGTGGGACTCTTTTTACTTTTTTATCCCGCCAGAAATACCTTCTTCTGGAATGAGAGTTTGCTGGAATCAATTGAATTCCGATGTCAGAACATAGAGCTTTGAGTGCATCCGTACATAAAAATCCATTGGCTGCAGTTTCAACGATTCCCTCTGGAACTTGTTTTGTGCTAATGATACCTCCTAAACGAGTAGATTCTTCATACAAAGTAACTTGGTTTCCTTTTTTAAGTTCTCTGTAAGCTAAAAAAAGTCCTGTAATCCCTCCGCCGATTATATGAATTCTCATAGTGCTTTCGAAAAAACAGGAAATTTCGGTTCATTTTCTTGTATTTTTTCATCAAATGCCATCGCAACCAAACGTAGAAATGGCTTCCCCTTATCAGTAATGGATAAAGTATCGTAATCCCAAATAATGAGCTCATCGGTTTCCATTTCGTTTAGATACTGTTTGATAGGCGAAATGAGTTTTTCTGGAAGTTTGACTTTCCATTTTGTCATCAAATCTAAAATCAAAAATTTTCGTTCTCGATCTGAATCGGAAAGTTTATGTCCTCGAAGTATCGGAATCTCTGCTTTTGAAATTGCCTGACGGTATTTTAATTCTAGTTTTAGGTTTTGAAAGTAACAATCGGGAGTTTCTGAAATTGCTGATGATCCCAAACCGAGAAGTATATCCGTTTTTTTGTCTGCATATCCCATAAAATTTCGATGAAGGTTTCCTTCCGTTTTGGAAATCCAAAGTCGATCCTGGGGCAAGGCAAAATGATCCATACCGATTTCTTTATACCCTTCACTGAGTAACATACTTCGTCCCAATTCATATAGCTCCCGTTTGGTTTTTGCATCAGGAAGATCTGCTTCTGTAAAAAGTCGTTGTGAAGCTTTTATCCAGGGGACATGAGCATAGGAATAAAATGCAATGCGATCAGGTTTGAGTTTAAGAGTTTCAATCATCGTCCTTTCCATGGAAATAACCGTTTGTTTTGGCAATCCATAGATCAAATCAAAGTTAACGGATTGATAGCCTAGATCCCTTGAATCCTTTGTGATCTTTTCCGTTAAGGAAAATGGTTGGATTCGATTTACAATCCTTTGCACTTCTGGATCAAAGTCTTGAACACCTAAACTCACTCTTCGGAATCCCATTTCATACAAAACTTTAAGTTGGCTTGTTCGAGTTCTTCTGGGATCTACCTCAATTGCATAGTGTGACTGTTCCGATTTTTCAAATTTTGATAAAAAAGGTTCAATTAATATCTTGAGATTCTCTTCTGAAAGATAAGTCGGTGAACCGCCACCTAAATGCAGTTCGGAGATCTCCTTTTTTCTAAGTTCTGGAATTTTAGAAAGATAGATCTCCAACTCATCTTTGATTGCTTTGACATATGGTGATTCTACTGAATGATTTTTTGTTATAGATGTATTACATCCGCAAAAAGTACAAAGGGTTTCGCAAAACGGTATGTGTAAGTATATAGATAGTCGATGAGAGGGTTTAGAAACTGAATTTTTCAGGGAATTTAACCAGTCTTCGGTGGTCGGATTGTCCGTCCAGTAAGGTACTGTGGGATAACTTGTGTACCTAGGTGCGGGTATATCATATTTTTCTAATAATTCTTTCATTTTGAAAACCCATTTCGGATCTCTTCAATAAGTATATGGACTGATTTTTCTGGAGTAAATTGTAATACCCCATGGCCAAGCCCAGAAACCCATCCAAGGCGTTCTTCTGGATTTAGTTCTAAGACGGGCTCTACATACTTCTTAATTTTCTTTCGAAGTATAGATTCTTCAGCAAACAATAATTCTTGATCAAAATTACCTTGGATAAATCCCGGAAATTGATTGTCTTTGAGAATTGAAGACAAAGTAAACCGATGGTCCAACCCAAACCCCGCAAGGGATTCAATCTTTGCAATCTTTTGCATTTGATCCCAGGTTGAATTTTTTGTATAGTATCCTAACTTTTTTGGAAAACAGTTGGCGAGAACTTCGATCGGTGTAACCACATATTCATTAAATAAAATCGGATCCAAACAACCAGCGGATGTATCAAATATCATTACTATTTCTGCACCTCCATTTAATTGAAGTTCAATGTTCCTTGTAAGTAATGGAACAAGAATTTTATAAAAAGAAGTTACAAAATCTGGATTGTTTTTTATAAACTGAGAATTCCCATCATGTTTTCCGATACATGCATAGGTCATTAAAGTAAATGGTCCCCCCACAAAACCAATTAAAGAAACATTTTTTGGCAGGACTTCTCTAGTTCGAATTAAGGCATCTTTTTGAAAATTCAGGAAAGTGATGGCTTCGTCTATTGGACGTAAATTTTTTAAGGTATCTTTAGATTGTATACTAAATGAAAGTTTGGGACCTGGGTTGTAATCTAAACCCATACCAAGTGCTTCCAACGGAAATAGTAAGTCTGAAAATAATATACTTACATCAAACCCAAATTCTTTAATAGGACCTAATGCTACTTCGGCGGCTAATTCAGGTTCCTTACATAGCTGCATAAATGTGTATGTTTCTTTTAGTTTTCTGTAATGTGAATGATACCTTCCGGCTTGCCTCATAAACCAGATTGGTGGAACTTTTTGAGGTACTCGTTTTATCGCATTTTCAAACTGTGGGTTTCGAAAAGTTTGGAGCATTTATAATCCTTGTATTGCCTTTTTCGTTAAGTCTAACGTTTGTTCTGTTATATTAAAATCATGGACTGTAGATAAAAAACCAACCTCATAGCCACTTGGCGCAAGGTAAATTCCTTGGTTCAAAACCGCATGAAATAGTTTTGCAAATCTGGATTTGTGGCTGGATGGAATTTCGGAAATAGCGCGAATGATCGGAGTTTTTTCTTTCAGCCAAAACAAACTTCCGTAAGTTACTGCCTCCCATTCCTTGTCGGACTTTTGATTTAATAATTCTACCATACTCTTTGTAAACATATCCGTCGTTTTGGATAGGTTTGGGTATGGATCTTCTGCCCAAGCTTTTTTTAAAGTAGCGAGCCCTGCTCGCATTCCTAACGGGTTTGCTGATAAGGTTCCCGCTTGGTATACGGGCCCACTTGGAGCGACCAAATCCATCAAATCCTTTCTTCCCGCGTAAGCACCAACAGGAAATCCGCCGCCTATGATCTTCCCATAACAGACTAAATCTGGTGCGATACCTGTGATTCCGGCCATGCCAGCAAAACCAACACGAAAACCAGATATTACTTCATCAAATAGAAGTAAGGCTCCATGTTTTTTAGAAAGTGATTGGATTCGTTTTAAAAATTCGATTCTTTGTGGTAATAGACCATAATTGGCTGGTAGGGGTTCAATAGCGACGCATGCTATTTCATTTCCCATAACGTCGAATAGGTTCTCTAGGTTTTTTTCGTCATCTAACGGAAGTACTAAGGTGTTTTGAATAATTTCAGGACCAATTCCTTCGCTGTCACTTGAACTTTCACCAGCAAGACCGGAACCAGCCTTTACAAGTAAAGAATCCAGATGACCGTGGTAACAACCATCAAACTTTAAAATTTTGGATCGACCTGTAAATGCACGAGCAACTCGTAATGCACTCATCACTGCTTCGGTTCCAGAATTTACAAAACGTATTTTTTCAACCCAGGGTATCTTCCCTACGATAAATTCAGCAAGCTCCAAAGAATATGGTTCACAGGCTCCAAACGACCAAGCCTTATGGATTGTATCTTCTACAACTTCTTGGATTTCTGGATGCCTATGACCGAATAATAATGGACCAAAACTTAAACAATAGTCTATATACTCTCTACCGCTAACATCTGTAAGGATAGCGCCTTTAGCCGATTGAAAGAAAATTGGTGTTCCTCCAACGGAAGAAAAAGATCTAACGGGTGAGTGAACTCCACCCGGGACAACCTTTCTGGATCGTTCAAAAAGTTCATTTGAATTCATTCAAATATCCGCTTAGCATGTCTTGCACCGTAAGTGATTAGAAAAGATGTGCCAACACGACGAAACACATTCCAGGTTTCAACAAGTCCATCTTCAAAGTTTAAAAATCCTTCCTTAGATAGGTAGTGGAGAGATGCATACTCTCCACTCACTTGGTATGCTCCAATAGCCATTCCCGTTTTTTCTTTGATTGGCGAAACCAAATCAATGGAGGTAAGCCCCGGCTTGACCATAAGAAAGTCGGCACCTTCGTTGGCATCCCGAATGCTCGTTCCAATGGCTGATTCAAAATCTCGAACATCCAATTGGTAACTGGATCTATCACCAAAACTAGGTGCGGATTCTGCAGCTCCACGGAAGGGTCCATAAAAATTACTTTTAAACTTTGTCGAATAACTCATGATAGGAATGGATAGAAACCCATTGTCATCTAACTTACGTCTATGCGATAGTACACGCCCGTCCATCATATCACTTGGAGCAATTCCATCCGCACCGGCTTCAGCATATACCAATGCCAACTCCGAAAGTTTTTCCAAACTTCTAACTAAGTCAATTTTACCTTTATCATCAAAATGACAGCAGTGTCCTGTGGTAGTCGCAGAACATAAACAGGTATCTACCCATAAAAAAATCTCAGGAAATTTATTTTTAATCTTTTGTATAGTGGATTGGTAAAAATCGATTTCGAGGGAAGTATCAGATTTTTTTTCTGGAACTAAAAAGAGTAAAAACTGATGGATTCCATTTTTCAGATCAGATTCAATTTGATCGAATATACTTGTATTCGTATCTCTGAAGACACCTGGTAGACCTTTTACAGATTCTTTTTCTTGGATGGACTCTACACAAAAAAGGGGTTGGATCATTTTTTTATAATTCAACGATCCAGAATCTGCTAAATTCCGAAGAAATTGATTTTGTTTGATTCTTAAATATCTATCCATTTTGAATTAAATGATTTTTTTTCCATTGTTCAAATGATAACGAGACAAATAATTTATCTTCCGCTTTGCCACCTAATATCCGTTTTATTTTCTTGTATGTTG
Source organism: Leptospira sp. (assembly GCA_027533185.1). Classification (GTDB taxonomy): domain Bacteria; phylum Spirochaetota; class Leptospiria; order Leptospirales; family Leptospiraceae; genus Leptospira_A. Next base: position 31,462 of record JAPZTS010000042.1, read on the forward strand.
ATCCTGGGCCAACAAAATGGACGACATCTAAAAGTTCGGGAAACCTATTTGTAACAATATCAAATTCGGAGCCGCTTCTCCAAAATGCAGCTTTGATTTTTGATGTATCGAACGGATAGGGTATCTCTGGAGCCGAAACATAGTAGGTTGGTATTGCAGGAAAACTCGATTGGGAAGTATCCGCTTCAGTATG
>JAPZTS010000015.1 GCA_027533185.1 Leptospira sp.
GGATGTGGAGCATTTGAAAATCCATTTGCACCAATGATGTAGGATTTTTTTGTAGTCTCATCCACACGAACATGGCAATTCGCACAAGTAATGGCTTCCTTTTCCATGTCAGCGTCATAGTTTGGATTCGGTACTTCGATAGGTTTTAATATATCTCCACCCTGAAGTCCAACAACTAAAGTTTCTCTTTGGTTTTCAATTGGAATATGGCAATTGAGACACAACCACTTAGGGGAAGTTTCTTTTTGTAACTCAGCTTGGAATTGCAGATCAGATAAAGCATGTGCATGAGTAGAAAGAGACCATTCTTTATAAATTTCAGTATGGCATTTACCGCAATTACTAGCTCTCACATCACCTACACCTTCTAACGGTGGTAAGTATCCAATAGGATTGGCCCAAACCTTATTTCCAAATACTTCGGAGATGGGAACTGACTTACGTTTATCATATATGTAGTAACAACACACAATTAAAACAACACTCGAGACAACTAAAAAAAGAGTTTTATACCTTCGGTTCAATTGTTTCATTTTAACGAGTTAACGGAAGTTTGGAATCATCAGACCATTCCCACATCGATCCTGGGTAGTTTTTAGCATTATAGCCATAGGTTCTCAAAACCCCAACTACCCACGCAGAACGAATTCCACCGGTGCAGTAAACAGCAATTGTATCATCTTTCTTTATATTCAAATCGTTAAACAACTTCTCTACTTCTGCTTGGGATCGGATAGAACTATCGCGTTTCATAAGTTCTTTGAAATATAAAGGAATGGCTCCAGGAATATGACCACCATTTGACTCACCATACGGAGTGGAGCCAGAAAACTCTCTCGGTTCTCTTACATCTAAAACTTTGAATCCAGCCTGATTTAGGGAACTCAAAATCTCATTTTTTTCAATCGTATAATTCTGGTATGACGACCCTTTCTTTTTTTTTCGCACAGAGTCATTCTGCTTCTCAATGGAATTGAGTGCTTTTTCTAAAGATTTTGGTTTCCAGCTACCTGTCAAAAAATACGAATTCGAAAAGCCAGCTTCCCGCAAACTCCATACAATTCTACCTTCTTCACCAAATCCTGAAAACCCGTCTCCCACAACCAAAACTTCGGATTCTTTTTCAATACCAAAGTTTTCCAATTCTTTAAGTACCGCTTGCTTTTCTAAAAGTTTTCCCTGGTTTGGCCTGTCCTCACGGGAAAGCTTTTCCCATGAAATTGGCTTCGCTTGTTGGATAGGATTTACCTTTCGATTTAAAAAACTACGTGTATCCAAAACTAGAGGCTTTTTTGAAAATTGACTCGAAACCTCATTTTCGCTGACAAACCATCTCTCTCGGGAAGCTTCCGGACCAGGTTTCGTCGGGTTTCCATGGATTTGTAGCCAGAATGACCATACCATTGCGGCCACAAAAAAGAATGTTCCATACGACTGAGCCAAAATCTTCATTCCCATCTCCTTTGATTTTCAGGATTTATCCTCTTTTAAGACAGACAAATGTCAATAAAATAAACTTTTTATCCAATAAAACGAATTTTTCTTGTCTAATCCACAGAATTTTTCAGAAAGGACAGAAGGAGTTCCCAATGAAACTAGGCTACTATCCAGATGTTGTGAATGAAAATGTCACGAGAATTGTCGCTTCAACCGTTGTGGTATTCGGTGTAATTTCGATCGTACTTCCAAATCCGTACACAATCTCACTCCTAATTTTTGGTTTTTTGCTGAGGGTTAGCTTTGGTCCGCGATACGAGCCCTTTGTCGTTTTTACGAATCGAATTTTGGTGCCCCGCCTGAAAGTTTCCTTTGTTCCAGTTCCTGGCCCGCCAAAACGTTTTGCCCAATTGATCGGATTGTTATTTAGCATCACTTCACTTCTATTCCTTCTGCAAGGCCTTTCTCCGCACTTCCAAATTACAATGGCAATCCTCGTTTTCTTTGCTTCTTTAGAATCGTTTTTGGGATGGTGTGCAGGTTGTTTTGTTTTTGGACTACTGATGAAACTTGGTGTTATTCCTCAAGAAATCTGTGAACGATGTAACAACTTAAAGTTTAACGAAGAGTAGTTGTAACAATCATGCCAACTATTGGATTTTTCCTTATAGGATTTATCCTCTATAGTGCTTTTTACTCAACTTTTATCTTCATAAGGAATTCTTTTTTTAAATCGTATTTCCTTCCTATGCTTGGGTTCAATTTTCTATTGAAATTTATTTTAGCAACCCTGCCTCCTTTTTTAGAGGACGATTGGGCAAGATACATATGGGAAGGAAATCTGATTCTGAAACGTTTGTCCCCATACATCTATACTCCAGAATCCTTTTTTACAAAACAAGATCTAGCTGTTGACCTAACAAACCTTTTGTCTATAATCAATCACCCTGATTGGACTTCTATCTACTCCCCCATCGTACTTTTATTCTTTTCATTATCATTTCCAAAAACGTACATTGGTGTAAAAATTCTCTACATTCTATTAGAATTTTTTTCGTTAGGTTACATGTTAGCAATTTTGGGCAGGAAGTGGACAGTTCTATTTCTATTTTTCCCATTATATCTCAAAGAAGTATTTTGGAATGCGCTTTTTGAAATACTTTGTTTGCTTTGCTTTTTTACAGCGATCTATACACTGAAAAATAAAAGAACATTTTTTTTGGGTATACTATCAGGTTTTCTTATCTTGATCAAGATAACTGCATTTCCTTTGGTAGCTAGACTTATCGCCTTCGTATATAACAAAAGACTCTATCAGACAAAAATCATTTTTGGTTTTCTGGTTGGTATCGTTTCGCCAATGTTACTTTTCTCGATTCTCACTAAAGACTTTTCTTTGGACTTCGGTTATAAAAATCTGATTCAATTCGGAAAACAATTTGAGTTTAATTTTTTTTTGAAACATTCATTAGTTGATCATTTTTGGATCGGATTACTTTTCCTTATTTTCCCTTCATTTCTTCTCTTGATAAGAATTCTCGTGACTGAAAAAAGAGTTTTGAATATTGATTTTGTCTTCTTCCTAGTTTCCTTAGCCTTGGTGGTGGTTTTACCAGTGAACAATGCTTGGTATTTTTTAATTCCCCTTCCCTTTTGGATTGTATCAAAAAAAAGAACCATTGTTCCACTCATCCTCCTCTCTACTCCGCAACTTTCCTATCTTACATTTTTGAATCTGGGTTGGGGATTTTCTGAAGTTTATGCAATACCAGATAACATACTATACATTCAGGCAGTTTCCTATTCAATCTGCTTAATTCAACTTAATAGAAATTATTCATTTTACTTTACATTATATCCAATATATAGAACATAGAGTTACCCAAGCCATGGGGGATATTGGATGGATACGAAAGATACCTTTACCACAGATACAACAAAATCCAGTGTAGACGAACAATTGGCTCTAGTTCTTGCAGAAAAGCTTCGTTCCAGGCGGCTGGAGCTGGGATTTTCTATGGAAAAACTAGCAAAACTTTCATCTGTTAGCCGAGGTATGCTTGGGCTTATTGAATCCGGGAAATCCATGCCGAGCATTGGAATACTATGGAAACTCTCAAAAGCTCTTCGAACACCTATTGGAGAGATGATACCCGATCTTTTCTCCCAAATGCCAAAGTATATCTCAAAAAATGAAGGAAAAACCTGGAATTCATTGGATTTTTCACAATCATCACGTTTGATTCAGACTGATGAAAAGGACCGAGTCGTATTAATTGAATGGATAGTAAAAGATGGCACCCTAAACCACTTTGGCAACATAATTGCCCTGGCTGACTTTAAAATTGTTCAGACCTTAGGAAAATCAAAAATCATTTTAAGATCTAAGGAATTTATTCTAGAGGAAGGAGATATTCTCTCTCTACCCAAACAAGAGTTAATTTCTATAGAAAAGTTAGGCTCGGGCGATTCCAAACTTTTAGGGATCGGCTATAGAAGCCTCAAATCATGATTGTCCCATCAAATCCTGGAAACTTGCGTAATTTGATATTCAATATATAATAATTTATTTCTGCTATAATAGATTTTATTATTTCTCTCCAAAGGCTCATTTCTAGATTCAGATTACTTACTAACTCATTGGTGCATAACCCCTACAATGCGTTTGTAAAATTTTGATTAAGGAAACTAAAATGAAACTAACAACTATACGGTTGTTCTCTTTGTTTACACTTGCGGGGTTACTAAGTGTCTGCAAGACGAATAAAGATAACAATGATACAAATCTTCTCCTCGCCGCTTTTCTTTTGCAAGGTGGAATAAAAGTGAATTCTGCCGCAGACATTGCACGGGAATCAAATGACGACTACAACCTCAACGAGTACGGACTGATCACTCCTTCGACTTTAGGCAAATGGGTGAACAATTGGAACGGTACAAAACCGCCAGGTATCAACGGAAAACTTGTGATCTTACAGAATGGTGTTGGTCCAAGTGGTTCGCAATATATTGCGGGCAATGGAAGCGACGTTTTTGTATATTCTTTTAACTTTGCCAATGGCGCAGGCTCGCTCGCTGGAGGTGATGGTTTTAGTCAAAAACGTAATAACGGATTGGCTGATACTACATCGCTTATTGCTGATGGACCAAAAGTGGATAGAATTTTGAATCTATATGGAATAGATCCACTAAATGATTTGGTTGTTTTTGTATCCACTGCCAATGCGGCAAACCATGTACAAGGTACGTTACGTGGGTTTTATTCGTTAAGATACTGGGGGATAGATGCAAAAAACCTAGCTTTCCTAAACGGAACTCTTCCAAGACTTGTAGTCAGTAATCCTGGATTTGTTCCTTTTAAAAGCTCTACAGATACTCCACCGTCATTAAACAATGTGTATTCTGTAAAACAAGTTCGGGTTGATAACACTATCTTAATGTTACCACTTGAAGATGTAATCACTGCTGTAAGGAATCCAAATAACGTACAAGTTCCAGGCCTAACATCAAGAATTTTTATTTCTGACGCACGATCTTCATCGGGAAGCAGCAATGAATACAATGGAGTTGCAAGAAGCACACAACACGAAGTTAGTGGAAAGTATACCGGCTTTGAAGGAAGAATCAAAGGTGCAAAAGATATTCCTTGGGTTGATCTATTAGATTCTGATTTTCGATTCAAACCCAAAGCTGATCTAAAAGCATACTATAATGGTAAAGGATACGAAAAAGGGCAAACTGCGATTCAACTTTGTCGAACAAACAACCGTTCGCAGGTAACAGGATTTTCGTATATTGCAATTTTAGGGTACCCAACAACTTACTATGATGGTAGTTGGATTGAGTGGGGAAGCCTAACGGGTGGTGGCCCTGCTCCTAAACTTCCCGCGGATTCACCATTTAGAAC
>JAPZTS010000002.1 GCA_027533185.1 Leptospira sp.
GAAAAAACCGCCAAAACCAAGGACAACCCAATCTAGCCCAGGAACGTGACTCCAACCTTCCTCCTCATTGAACGCATCAAGTATCCGACTCTATTTTTTGGAAAGAAAAATCCCTTGGTCAGGGATTTTATCCTTAAAAAAAATCTTTCCAATTAAACAAGTCTGTTCTAGAAAAGAAAAGTCTATGAATGTTAGGTTAAGATCAGTCGCTGTAATTTTCTGCCTTTTTTTTGTCATCCATTGCAAACCGGCTGGTTTGGAGAATTCCTGTGACCCTAACTCGGAAAGCTTCTCTCAAACATTCATTCTCAGATTAGCTATCAAAGAACCTACACATTGTCTTTATCCGACAAGATTTACGAATAGATTAATTGTCACCCCACCGGCCAAAGGGTTTACTCTGAAAAATGGAGGGACTGATACGGTAACAGCTGTTTTGTCTAAAGAACCCACTGCGATAGTAAAAATGAAAGTCATCGTCACCAAACCAGCAAATGTCCTCTTGTCCACACCTGCCATTGAGTTTACTTCGGAGAATTGGAACATCCCTCAAACCATTACTTTAACAGGAGTTGATGATAATTTTTTTGGTGTAGCAGAGGAGTATGTATTGAAGATTGGGCCAATTGAATCGGAAGATCCAGATCTATCTGGATACATCTGGGAAAGTCAGGTACTTAAAAATCGAGATTTTAGAAGGATAATCTATTCAACAAATTCCACATACCAAGGTGGAGCTTTGGGCGGTGTATCTGGGGCTGATGCAATCTGTAATTCCGATAGCTTGAAGCCGGTGAACACAGGTGTTTATAAAGCTCTTATTGTGGATGGAGTCAACCGCAGGGCAACCCTAACATCAAATATCAGCGATTCTCCTATCGATTGGGTTTTGGTTCCAAATCAGTTGTACATTCGACCAACAGGTATTACGATTACGACAACCAATGTTCACGCGCTACACGACTTTACTTTGAATATGACAAATTCAGTAGGAACTTCTACAAATTTGGTATGGACGGGGCTAAATGCCAATTGGACAACTGCGGGCGGATGCGGCACACCTGGCTGGACAGATACAGGTCTTTTTGGCCGATATGGAAATGATAATGGTCAGAATGATTCTAGTATTGATGGAGGAAATATCATTTGTAATTCGATCGGTCGACTATTTTGTGTTCAGCAATAAATTTCTGTTAAACGATTTCATAAAATTTCTCTTGCAGTGTATTGATAGCTTTCCTATTATGGTAGTAGATTCAAAATAGTAACGTTTTTTTAACCACTAAGTACTTCTCATCTTTTTTGCATTTCGGTCGCTTTTACTAGTTTTCCCCTGCATTTTCGTTGTTTTTTACCTAATCTCCTACCAGGAAAGTTGTTTCTAATCCAATCCATTTTAAGAATCAAAAAATAAACTTAAAGGACAAATTATGTCAGTAAATATCTATGTAGGCAACCTTTCTTACGAAATGACCGAAAGCAAACTAAGCGAGCTTTTTTCAGCACACGGAGCAGTATCTTCTGCTAAAATCATTACAGACCAGTACTCTGGTGGATCAAAAGGTTTTGGTTTTATTGAAATGAAAGATCGTGGTGAAGCAGACCGTGCAATTGGTGATTTAAATGGTAAGAATATTCTAAATCGCGAAATGAAAGTGAATATTGCTAAACCAAAAACGAACAACTGGAATTAATTTGTAAAATCATTTAGATTTTTCTAAACATTTTTTTTCTAATATTAGACAATCAAAATTTGGGCTCAAAAATCTCAGATATTGGTTGTCTTTTTTGTTCTGGATGGTATAAATTCTTCGTCAATTCACTGAAAAAGAGGTAGAAGTTGTATGGAAAAACGCCTTGAACGCATTGCCGAAATTTTAGACATAGGAATTTTAATAGGCTCAAGCATCGCAGTGGTTGCTTGGATGATTGGAGCACCACTGTTTTACAGAACTGATGGTCCCGTCTTATCCATCTTCACATCTATTTCCATCTTTTTAATCGTTGGTCTTCGGTTTGCCTCACGTAACTTTCACCTATGGCCATTTACTGCTAATATTGCTTTTCTTATGATAATCGGTGGCGGCAATCTATCTTCCATCCTTATGCTTATGTCTGCTCCTAAGCTTCATATCAATCCAAATTCCATGCTCGTTATGACATCCATTTTTACATCTCTGGGACTCGTTTTCTTTAGCTTGTATGAGATACTCTTGTGCCTTAGAAAGACTCCTTCTAGTTTTTGGATTTTGGATGATATTTTACTCCACCTAGCATTTGTTCCTGGAGGACTTAGTTTAATCGGCCATCTCTTCCAAAACCCTACCTACTTAAGTATGTCCTTAGACCCCCGCGTTGGCATTTCTCCTCTGGAAATGGTGTTTATGGCTTTTCTTGCTATCTCGACAATATTTTCGAACCAGAATCTATTTCTCTGGAAATTTCTAAAAGATGGCATGGCGAATCGAGTCACTTTTTTTATACTCTTTCTCAATCAATACATAGCACCCATTGTATTTCTAAAATTTATGGGATCAGATTCATCTCCTCAGTCTCTTGGTCCCGAGTTGTTTATCTTCTTTGCTGGTGTATTTGCAACATTGGGATTTCTTTTAGTTCAAGCGAAAACTCATATTTCTCAGAAGTAAAATTGGCTTTTCAAGAAAAAATAGCACACAGGCCATCAACTCTGTTCTCGCGGAATTAGAAATTCAATCCTTAAAGAATAGAGAATACTTCCAAAATCTATACTTTTTGTTATAAAAAGTAAATTGGAATCAAGTAGCTTTAGTTTAAAGAGTGTGAACACTAGGGTTGAGAGTTTAAGTGGGAAGGTTTCCAATCGTGTGATTGGAAACCAGTTTGAGTTGGATCTAAAAATCCCGTGGATCAGTGAAGTAAATTAATCTTCAGATTTAGAGATATTTTGTTTGCATCAGTTCAGGGATTCCACTTTTTGCATTGGCCCTAGTCGCTAATTCTAACTCTTCAGGGGTTGCAAAATTCTTATCCCAGTCTAACACTTTCGGAGTCATAAGTTTATGCCATAACGGTGGCAGTAGCGCGATAACAATTGTTGTCAGGTATCCACTGATCATCATAGGTGCGTTGGGATAAGGGCGAAGGTTTTGGTAAGCAACTTCACCTTGAGCGTGGTGGTGGGAATGTCTGGTCAGGTTGAACATTGTCCAAGAGCTAAGACGTTTGTTTGTATTCCACGAGTGGCGTGGTTGAACAGGTTCACTTGGCAATCGAACCATTCCATAATGCTCCATATAGTTTACGATCTCTAAAAGGGCTTTTCCCCAAACGGCTGAACAGATAAAAAAGATCATACCTGTGAGGCCACCTATCCCAAAGGATATCGCAACCAATAGAAGGCTTAATAGATGTCCTCTCAGGAAGGCATTTTGAATTGAAAGAACTGGTTTGTTTTTCTTCTTGAGTCTAGCTGCTTCTATTTTCCAAGCGCTTATATTTCCTTTTAAAGTAGATGCAACAATATGGAAGTAAACATTTCTTCCGCGTGGTGCTGTAGCAGGATCTTCTTCAGTAGATACATAACGATGGTGGCCATACACGTGTTCTATGGAGAAAATTGTATCAAAGCTAAATGCAAGTAAAACCCGACCAAAAAACATGGATATAGGGTCCCAAGTTCTATGTGTTAACTCGTGTGCTGTGATTGTTCCAATCAGTCCAATCATTAATCCTGTCATTACAAATCCACAGAACACATGGAAGGCATTGGTAGCAGATTTTGCGGCTAAAAAATCATAGCCAAACATATTGGTAAGCCAGTTTCCATATCCAAGCGCATCTCCCGGACTTACTGCCCATACAGCAGAAAAGACAATAAAAGAAAGTAAAGGCAATGCCATCCAAAGTTGAAAGGTTAAAAACTTTGCGTTTTTATAATCTGGTGTTTTTGTATCATCGCCTGAAATCGCATCTCCAATTGTATAAAAGAGCAATAAAGAGATTAGACCCACTGTCATCCATCCACCGCCGAGAAGAAGGCTTGCTCCTGCACAAAGTCCGACTAGATGGAATAAGGAAAATTTTAAATAATCGAATAGACTTGCTGTCGGTTTTTCTGAGTGGTATTCATCCTTAAGGCTTAAGCTATGATCGATCAAAGTAAAACGATCTGCAAAGATTTTATCTTTTGAAATTCCATAATCGATCATAAGCTTTGTTGCGGAATCCACCATAGGAGGAGGGCCACATAAGTATGCTTCCGTAGATTTTGTTAGGTGTTCTTTAACTTTTTCTGTAACAAGACCTCTTGCACCTTTCCAATTGCTCTTGTTAGGTTCATCAGAAAGGACTGGTATAAATTTAAAACTGCCTTTCCACGCCTTCTGAATTTTTTCAATTTCTTTTGTCTTATAGAGGTCTTTCTCTTTTCTTGCTCCGAAAAGAAGAGTGACAGGACGTTTGACACCATCAGCCAAAGCCTTTTCGAGAATGGAAAGGATGGGGGCAAGACCACTCCCTCCAGCAACTAGTAAAATCGGTGAGTTGCCTGGACGCAGGTAAAAATCGCCGATGGGTCCTTTAATCTTTGTTTGTTTTCCAATCAAATGGTTGTGGTGTACATAGTTCGAAAATTTTCCGCCAGGAACTTTTTTGATGAGAAAGTTAACTTCATTTTGTTTGATCGCTTTATCCATTGTGTCAGGTGCACAAGCAAAGGAATAGTTTCGTTCGACATCCATACCTTCGATGGATAAGAGACCATACTGTCCAGCACGATAAGAAAGAGCCTCATCCAAAGATACTGTGAGTTCTGCGATATCCTCATTCCAGATTTTTTGTTTAATGACTTTACCTGTGATCGACTGAAGGTTGTTTACTTGTATTTGCACGTTTGATTTGGGAATGGACTGGCAAGCCAAGATCGTACCGTCATGTATTTCGGATTCGGAGAGTAGGTAGCTAGTTTCCGTTAGTTCCTTAACCTCTCCACCAACTAATTTACATTTGCAGGTAGCACAACCGCCAACTCGACAACTATGAGGGAAATCGAGTCCTCCTCTCAGCGCAGCACTCAGGATATTTTCCCCGGGAGCTGCCTCAACGATTTTGCCGTTGATACTCACTTGGTATCCCGTAGAGTTTTTGGATTCGTTTCCTGACTTAGAAACTGTCTTTTTATTCGTGGGTGGTAGAAGTGAAAACATCGCTAACCTCTCTGTATTCTTTTTCGCACGTTTGTTATAAAATAAACTGTGGCAAATAATTGTCAAACAATTTTCAAAAAAAAGCCAAATTCTTCAAAAATACGCTACTGATCAGGAAATCGATTGATCGATTGCGAATCGTGAAGAACCTATGGCATGCTCGCATTAGGTAGGCATTTTGAACAGTTTAGAATCACAAATTCTTTTGATTAGTATCCCGTTTACCTACGGATTCGTAGGTTGGGTGACCAACTGGTTGGCATTAAAAATGACGTTTTATCCTCTTCGGTTCTGGGGAATTCCTCCCTTTTTTGGCTGGCAGGGCATAATACCACGAAAGGCCGATAAAATTGGATCTAAGTTTGTAGAAGTTATCACTGAGCGATTGTTAAATGTTAAGGATTTGGTATTAAAATTAGACCCTAATTTGGCGGAAAAAGAAATTCTACCTTCCTTAGAACCGATTATCCAAAAGGCAACCACACAATTCGCAAATTCCATCGATCCCAATCTGTGGAATCAAATTCCCGCAATCATTCGGGAAGAAATACTTCTGAAGATCAAAAGAGAAAGTGGGAATATCGTTAAAAAAGTTATTAAGGATTTACAAGTTGATATCGATTCAAAACTAGATATAAAAAATGTCGTATATCGAAGGTTAACTGGCGAGAATGTTAAAATCATAGTGGAAATGTTTCAAGAAGTTGGAGGACCTGAGTTTAAGTTCATTGAAAAATCTGGTTTTATCTTTGGATTTTTATTAGGTTTGGTTCAAATGGTCTTTTGGTATTTCTTTCCGCTTGCTTGGACCTTACCAGTTCAAGGAATCATTGTTGGATATTTGACGAATTATCTTGCTATAGAAATGATCTTTCGACCATTAGAGCCAAAAGTTTATTTTGGAAAATTTAAATACCAAGGGCTTTTCCTTAAAAGACAAAAAGAAGTTTCTCAAGCCTTTGCAAAGATAGTTTCTGAAAAAATTCTCAGCCCCAAAAATATATTAGAGGAACTTTTATATGGAAAAGCGGCCGTTTTACTTATAGAGGAAATTCGGGAGCAAATTGCTGTTCAGGTGGATCGTCTAGCAACCATTACCAAACCAGTTATTTTGGCCTCTGGTAAGTGGGGGAAATATGAAGAGGCTAGATTACATATCGCTCACGAGCTAACAGAGGCAACGATACAAAATGCACATGAGTTAGAAGGATACATCGGACAAACTTTGAAACTGGAAGAAGTAATCTCCGAAAAAATGATACTAATGCCTCCTCGAGAATTTGAGACTATCTTGCGATCAGCATTTCAAGAGGACGAATTTTTGCTGATTTTAATTGGTGCAACTTTAGGTGCGATCGTCGGTGCATCGCAAATATTAATATTATAAAATTATCTAAAGAAAAGTAGTGATTCCGATTCCGATATGATATGCTTTCCCACTAAAACTATAATTAGGATTGGATTCAGTCGGAATTGATTTGTTAATTTGTCTCGGAGACCAGGATTGAAAATCAAAAACCAAATCAAAGATGATTGCTTTTTTTAAATTTCGAAACCAAGATCCTGAATTTTCCGTAAGCGCATAACTCATACCAATGGTATAGATGTTTTTATCAAAGTCCAAAAGATTGTTTCTTCCACTCAAATCACCGATTGCTGAAGGTCGCCTAGCATAGCCGACTCTAAAACTTGTATCATCTCTCCATAAGTATTCTAGGCCAACTCGTACGTTTGTAGTATCTTTCACTTGAATCTGTTCACTATAGGTTAATTTAGTTCGAGAGAGTTTGAACTCACTCCATTTTTCTAAATTTACATCAACCGCTCCCCTCCACTTTCCTAGATAGAGATAGGACAACCCACCCGAATAAACTTTCGGTTGGTACAAATCCAGTAAAGCAAGATCAAGATCCAATTGTATACCGAGTAGTGTTGTTTGTGCTCTGGATGCCAAAGGGTCCACGGACAAAAAAGTTTCACGTCGATAAGAAAATCCCAAGTCAAAGTTTTTGTAATGAAACTGAATTCCTAGAGAAGGATTTATAATTGGTTTTACCTGCAATATCACTTGTTGGTCGGGGGTTGTAGGATCTGGTGAGATCGGAACATTTTTTAGAAGGATAGAACCTCCGCCCCTCGCAAATGCAGTAAAACCTAAACCGACGAAGATATGGTTTTTCCATACTTCAATGCCTAAGCCACCTGTGATCGTAGGTCTTTCGTTAGCGGCTCCCGATTGTAGAGTCCGTGCAACATTGGGGTTTTGATCATTGATTGTGAGTAGGTTCCCAGTTGCTGGAGTTAAAATGTTAAATCCAAAACGCACCACTCTACCAAAATCATATACCTCATTCAAATTGAGTGTTACTCCAAAACTTCCATAATGATCTTTTGTATTCGCAAATCTTTCCCTTCTTTCCAAACTCGTTTGCTGAATAGGTGTTACATGGTTGTAAGATAAGCAGATCTCATGAAATCCAGATCTTCCCAAATTACTTTGGTTTACGTTTGTTTGATTGTTCGGATCAGTTTGGGCGAGATTTTTTTTCTCTTCTCGTAGTTCTTGTTCGTTCTTTCTACCGAGTCCCGCCGGATTGTAAAAGGGTGCCGAGCAGTTGTTAACAAAAGATGTAACTGCACTTGCCATACCTTGTGCTCTTGGGTGGGCACCGTAACTATCTCCATAGGAACCAGCATGGATTCTAACCGTGAGAATGATAAGAAAAATCGATACAAGTGGTTTCATCTATTTTTTAGAGAATAAAAAGTTAAAGCGATCAAAGAGGGTAGTTTCATCTTTTCGATTTTGGACATCTACAAACCAATACTCTGTTTGCATCGGTCTCGTTGGCGATTGGATGAGATTTGCAAATAGAAATGATATTTCACCTATGTTATAAAATAGATCATTTTTATCTCGTGTTGGCAATTGTACCATGGGGGCTTTCAAGAATCTCTCCCAGTCTTTCCAAATATCGGCAGTAGAATAACTACTACGTACCTCGCGAAAAAAATAATTCAAAAATAAACCATCTTTCGATAGTGACTCAAGTAAACGTACAATCGCTTTTGTTCGTCCTTTTGTTTGGCGGAGTAACTTTGGAACTTGTTCTGTAAGGATTGCAGAAAAAGTTGATTTTGAAGACTCATTTTCTTTCTGAAACACTTTCCCTGAAAAGAAAAGAAATGAAGATATATCCGCAGTCGTCAGATTAGCTTCTTTTGTAACTGCTAGAATCTCTCTTAGGTTGTTTAGATAAGTATAAGGCGATGATGGATTCAATAAATTAGCAAAGATCGTTTCAATGTCATCTAATATCGCATAGCTGGATGAATTGATATTTTTTCCTCGTGTCAATATCCAATCTTGGAAAAAAAGTTCCACTTCACTTCCGATTGCATCCGCTGCAAACTGATTCGAATTTGGAAATTCGTCGATGTTCCTAAATTCGGAAATAAATTGTTGGAGTCCCAGTATCATTTGGGATCGGGCTTCTTCGTTTTCTTTAGCTCCTAATTGGAACAAAAAATTACTGAGTCCTCTGAAAAAATTACCCTTACTGAGAGAATTGAGTATACCATCATTCCATCGTCTAGAATTTTCTATCAAGAATGAGAGATGGGAGCGAAGCGTAGTTTGGGGATAGTATAAGGAAAGGACTGGCATACTAGGCGATCTCATACCAAAGACGCCAGAATAACCTCGTATTTTATACTGCCTAATCACAATATTTTTATTTGGGAAAGCTGAATCATTTGTATCTGAACTTGCTGTTCGATCGATTGCATCCGTCACATAAGGTCTGTTTAATATCTGAATTAAATTTGTTAGGAGAAGAAACGAATTTCGGTTGTTAGATGATGAAGAAGTTCGAACAAAGGAATTTGCAAGAGAAGCGATGTATGGTAAGAAATGGTTTCTTAGGTTCCATACAGAATTTTCTCTCTTAATTGATTCAGGAAGCACCTCTGTTACAGAGAGAAATCCCAATCGTTCCAAACATGGGATTTGTGCGGAAATTGACGGAGGAATCGGGCCATAAAATTGGTTAGGTGAAGAAAATTTAGAAAACAAAAGTCGGTAGATTTGTTGGAATGTCGTTTCATCAACAAAACCAAAGTTTGTATTGGAATCAGCGCTAATGCCATATCCCCATGCCTCAATCAAAAACGCCGAATCCCCAGGTTGGTTAGAAAAGTTTTCCAAATCGCCTGAGGCCTTAAAATTATTTTTGATCTTAAAGTTTCCGTATCTCCAACGCCCGGAATCATTTTCTGAACAAGATACATTTGAGCAGTAAGGTTTGACACTTGTTAGTCCTTTCAATCCATTGGCTACTATAACTATATAAACAGAATCTTGAATCGTATCCCCCAAGGCTTCAAGTGCTACGGGAATTACTAGAACGAATCGCTTTTGATAAAGAAGCCATTGGTAATTTTTATAAAACTCTTCTTCATCGGATTCAACAGCACGTGAATCTTCCGATATTTCTATTTCGCGAATCGTATATGCACTTCCCAATCCTGTATCATTTTCGAGAAACGAAGTTCCACCAAGTCCAGCTTGTAGTATTTGGTTGTTTGAGGAATTTTTAACAAAGATTCGATAGTGATCTGTTGTCCAAGTTTTTCTATATACTTGGTCTATACCATCCGAAGTGCGGTAAACTCTACCATCAAAACTTTGGATATTGCCAGATTCATTTTTTCTATTTTTATTATAATAAGGGCCTTCTCCCGAATATAAAACTCTACTCAATTGACCTAAAATCCACGGAAGAGTTTTTGTATAGATTGGATCGTTTGGATTTGTTAAAAGGGAATCTTTTTGCAAAAGACTGAGGGCAGGGGTATTTAAGCTAATCGATTGAATAACACCATTCTTTCGAACTTTTCCAGAAATAGCTGAATTCCATATAACGGCCGAAACTCCTAAATTTGAGATTGAAGTACTCCTCTTAAAAGTAATGGGCGTTAGAGGGGTTGTGGATGTGATTGAATTTGATATAGTAACCGAATTTGAGTTAGTTCCTATTACCGTTGTTCCATCTGGAATTCCTACAGCTCTAACAGTATCGCCGATTTGAATGGCAGAATCATTGTTCTGTAGCGAGATGCTATTGGATCCAAAGTTCAAACTGCCCTGGCGTACTACCACTCCCAAACTGCTAAGTTTTGAAGACATACTAAAGAGTGAATCACCTATTGTGAGAATCCCACCGCTCATTGAAGTTATCTGTGGTTCAGTCGGATCATTGTTCCAAAAATAGCCAAAATCATTAGCAAAGCCAACTGTCAATAGTAGATGTTCTAGAAGTGAAATCGATTCGCTGCTCGCATCAAGAGTTCGATTTTTTCCATTCAAATCGAGTTCTAACATTTGGTTGAAGGAATAGTTTGCATTGTTTAGATTCGAAGTAAAATTTAATTCGGAGAACGATTGTGTAAACTGAGATAAAGGGGTTATGCTAGAGTTTTGAATGAATTGTGCGGGAGGTAGAATTAATTGGCGTAGTTGGATTAAAAAATCACGAACGCTTGGTTGTATTCGTGCAGAGTGACCGGTTTCATTGTAATCTGCCGTAAAGTTAGTTCCCGTTACAGTAAAATGATTTTCTATATTTACAAAAAGTTCTTTTAAGGAGGTTCCTGCAGATTTAAAACCAGACCCTACTCCTGATTTTTTTGAAAATCCATCTCCCAATCCACCTAACGTTTCTGTAAAAGAATTTACTAAGGTGCTATCTTTGGATTTAAAAAATCCGGAGAGCAAGTTTGTAATCCCACTACGTAGTGTTTGGTTTTTTACAAACATCTTTTCAAAAATTAATTCCGTCTTTTCGAGAAATTCTTTCGTCTCCGGATCTTCTAAAATAGAATTAAGATATTCAATTTGAGAGGAAATTGTTTCTTCGGATTTTGTATTTAAAAGATGGTTTAATCCTTGGTTTGTGATAGGAAGAATATTTGTAAGAAAAGAACCTGAAGCATTCCGGATTTTCTCAATTCCTGGAACCATTGAATCAAATAGATTTGCATTGTTTATCCGTAACCTACTCATCTCCTGTGACAAAAAAAAGAACAGATTTCGAATTGCATTTTGTTCTTCCTTAAATAAAAAACCCAAGGCAAACAAAGATTCCGGTAAACTCGGTCGAATCGATTCCAAAGATTGGTTTAGTTTAAAATTAAAATCATTTGCGTTCAAACGACTGAGACCACTTTTGAGTGCAGGGAAATCATCAAATAGAGTGAAAAGATTGATCCCCGATCCGGCAAGTAACCCATCTAGGAAAATAGATTTATCTTTAAAATCAACATCTTCTCCTTTACAATTCCAAGATAGAGTGGTTGCAAACGAAAGGATTGAAAATAAGAAGAATCTCTTTAGTTTCATGAACATCTTTAACTGTTATAGAGAACAGTTCCCCCAGAATGTATAGTCTGAAAGTTTTACATTAAGAAGTATATATGCGGAAGTCTCTTGTGTTGTTACACTTTGGTTCAAGTAAGTTGTGGAATAGGGAAGCGAAGACAATTGATTCATTCGAAGACCACAGTTTGCTGCAATCTTATTTCCATTTGCATTCGGATCTTCTTTTCTGCCGATTTGATATGCAAAGTTAGGTGAAGTATATGTTGAATCAACCTGAAGATTTTTGTTTTTTCTTTCCAGAGGAATGTATTCCAACACATAATTCAAAACAGGCAAAATAAGTTTTTGAATCGTTGGATCTAATACTTCCTTGATCCCATTGGGATTTAAGCCAGATGGATTATCCAAGTTTGATTCCAAAACTTCCATCGTGTAAAAAAGATCTAAGTCATTTTCGTTATTTCCATCTAAAAAACCAACTCTTGCCTCATCGCAATCGATTCGACGGTTGGCTATCGTTTGATTTGAATTTTCCAAATCCTCTGCATTATTATCATCGCATAAGTTTAATTGAAGAGCAGAAACCTTATAGAAATCATTTTCCGATCCATTGCAAAGGCTGGGATTTAGTCCTAAACAACCAACACCTGAGGTAAATTCTCTAGCACCAAATAAGAGTTTAGTTGAAATTCCTATTTTTACTGTTGAGAGTAGGTATTCTTCAGTACCTTGTTTTCCATAAATCTTTAGTAAAAGATCTGTCCATTGTAAATCCAGTAAAGGTTGTCTGAGCCCATTCGTTGTTTTGGAAAGGTTTGGATTAGAAAATTGAATATGAGGTGGTAGAAGAGGTTCTAGACGGAAAAATATATCATCATTGGATTGAATTGTCCGTAAGTTATTCGAACTATCTCTAAAATGAATCTTATTTCTTCCTGGGGCTAATACTTTTAAAATTGAATCAGCCTTAAGTAATATTTGAAATATCTGAAATAACCTGTCTTCATCACCTCTAAAACCTTTGATTTTGTTTGCGAAATTTTGATCCAATTTTAAATTTAAAATCCCGTTCCACCACATTTGGTAAAATAACTGGTTGATAGAATCCGAGTGCAGGGACAAAAGTACACCTGATCCATCACTTGAGCTAATTCGACCAGTTCCCATATTCGCATTCACAGTAGATCTTGCCATTTGCGAACGCGGAGCAGTTCCATCTGAAATTTTAACAAAGCCATTCGAGAATCCTAAACCAATATGTGGTGTATTTGGTTTCTCTGTAATTGAAGAACGGTCTATACAATTTGAATCCGATGGACTATTTTTTTGACATGCCAATGCACTTATAGATGCCGTAAGATCTAAGCCATCTGAGTGAACACGATTGCTTGTCGTTTGCGTTAGATTGACTCCCAAATTGATTTTTGTGCGGTCGAAAGGAGATGGCAAATAATCTGGTAAATTCACATCAATACCATCATTCCTCTGATCTTTTCTCATTTGGATAAAAATCGCATTTAGTATGTTTGGTGTAACAGTTTGAATTGTATCTCGAATAACTCCTTGGACAACTCTCCATTGTATTCCAGGAATTACGGATTCTAATACTGCTTGTATGATACTATCGAATGTTCCTGGTTTAATGGTTCTTACATTAAATGCACAAATAGCCGAGTTCCAATTGCTGATGTTGAATTCTGTGGCGGACGGATTATCTCTCCAGGAACTTGGATTGATAACACTTAAATTAAGAAGTCCATCGGAATTCGGAATGTTTAACGATGTCATTGCGGTGGCAAGTTGGAAATTTGAAGTTGTACTATAATTTAGGAATGTAGATGAAGAACTACAACCACCATTCGGACTCATTATAAAATCGACATCATAAACTGCACCGTTAGCTAGTCCTCCCGCCAATCCGCCACCCGAATGCATAAAAAGCCTAAGCGTTCCCTTAAGTCTCTTTCCGTTTAGATTGATATTCAATTGTCCGTTGGAACTGGAACCTGGGACTGGATTTAGGTTAACCAACAAATTATCATTTGGTGAACCGTTTGCTGTATTTTCAATGGTCATTGTTGTTACATAAACATCACTTCGACCATTAGCAATAAAGCCTCCCCAAGACCAATTGATTCTGCAAAATGGTCCAATAGAAAGTAAGTGATTTAATTCTCTCGCAGAACCAAAGTCATTCGGATTACTTAAACAATTTTGGCCTAATGCATCGGTTCCTGTTAGGACATTTCCAGTTCTTTTTGGATTTTGGATAAACGTGCGACCAATCGTCACCGTCGTATTGGATAGAGTTGCCGAACTAGGATTGCTTAAACTCCAGCTGGTTCCTGATATAAAATTTTCAATCGTAGTGCCTTGCGGTAGATTCGGATGGTTTACATAAACTCCAGGATAGATATCATCATTTTGGGCAAATGTAATAGATGAGTTTCCATTCGTAACATTTGCAAACTTTCCGATATCTGGGCCTAAGGAGATTTTTATATCACTACCTGTTTGACCATAGCCGTTTGTGGCTGGTCGGCTGATAATCAGCAAAGGTCCATTCGTAAAAGTCGAGTTATTTGGACATCCATCCCCAGCTGACAAAAATCCTGACGTATGTATTGAAGTAATAAACGTATTTGGTGGTAAGGAAACTCCTCGTAATACAATTCCTGCTCGAATACCTGTAGTACTCGCAACTCTGATCCGCGAACATCCGTTTGCTGTTGTTCCTAGGACTTCTGCATAGGAGTCGCTAAATACCTTCCCTCCAATTCTAAAATTATCCGAACCGTTCCCAAAGTTTCCATCTGAGCGAAACAGCCTTTCCAAAAGTCGACCGATTCGACCTAATCCATTCACACCTGTCCCGATATTGATTCTTGCTGTTGACTCTACTGGTTGGTTTGGATTGGATACAATCCTGCCATAATGGAAACCAAAAACCCGAAAGTATCTTTTTACGCCTTTCCTGATTTCAAAAAAATATGTATTTGCACCTCTTGAAGGACGTAAACTAGGTTCAGTTAAATTCGTTAAGTTGATTTCGGAAGACCAAGGAATGGAAACATTGGTTGGTGGCGAATTTAGTTTTTTGAGTCGGATTTCATCTGCTTCCCAAAAATCCGAAATTGCTGAAGTAATATTTACTTGCGGGATTTGTGTTTCTTCCAATATGGCTGACTTACCAGCTGGGGAAGGATGAAGAAATTGATTGGGTGCAATTTGCACGGTAATTTGAAAAGAAGGTTCGGTTACAAAACTCGTAGAGTTTAAATTGCAACCTGATTCATCAATCCGCCGAACACATGATAAGCCTTGTGTAGACCCAAACTTTCTTGCATTCGTTAGATCAACGTAATATCTTGTATTTGGAGCAAATGCTTCAATTGGGTCCACAACAAGTTGGCGAAAGCTATTCCAATAACAAAATCCAGCAACATCCGTATTTGGATCATTTAAATTTCTGGAAATACGAATGAGACTTTGTCCATAAGGGTTAGTTCCCGGAAATTGATTGTTGGGTTCCGAATTTGGGCAAATGGATGCTATATCCATAGAATGAGAAAATTCAATTAAGATCGAATCCTGTCTGGAAACAAAAGAACTCTGCTTCATAACGACCGCGGATGCTTCGTCTCTACCAATTCCATTCAGTATCATTCTCTTTTCGGGAAGATTTGGATCATTGGACAAAACCGCCATGGTTCCAACTTTGTTTCCATTACTTCCCGGTTGAAATTCTAATTGAAAGTTTATAGATGAGTTAGGTTGGATCGAAATAAAACCTCCAGCATAACTACCTGAGTTTTTAAATCGAAATTGATTTGATATAGATGTAACTTCAACGGAAATGATTTGAAGAGTTGCAGTACCCGTATTTGTAAGCACGACATTTTTAGTTTCCGTAATTCCAATTTCTTTTTCTGCAAAGGAAAAACGTTCGGCTTCCGTATAATTTTGATTATCGATAAAAATTTTTAGGGCAGAAGAGCCTGACTGATTCGTTCCAGGGGATGAAACAAAACTTAGATCTAAGGCTTGAGGGGCAAGAGGCGTTTCGCCAGAATTAGACCCTATAACCACATCACTCGGGTTAGGAGGTGTTGATGAGTGAAAATCAGTCGCTTCACCGACACTGACTTTATTTTGGCTTTCTATTCCAAATAAACTTTGCAAAGACTCCAGTGCTGAATCTTTGCTTTGGCTCTTTGTACCGCAGGAAATTAATAATGAGATTAGGAAGGTGATAAAAAATTTCATATTCTACAGCTCCCTGTAAATGGAATATTCCTGAGTTTTGCATGTATTAAAAAATAAGATTCTATACTATTTCCTGGGATAGAAAGGGAGTTTAAGTCATAAAGATCTAAACCACAGGCTCTTATTTTTGGAAGTGGTATATCCTTAGTAATATTATTCAAAAGTGGAATGATCAATGATTGAACTAACGGCTCTACAATTTCTTTTATTCCTGATGGTCTTAGGCCTAAAGGGTTTTCAGCAACGCCTTCTTTTGGCTCCACAAGATAAAAAAGATCACCAATTGCACTACTTGTCGTTAGACGAATACTTGGATTCCCTACCGAACTCAATATGGAAGGGGAAAAGTTACAAAGGCCTTCACAAGGTGGTAGCACATACGATCCAAAATTCAAATTAGCTTTGGATTGAAGACTCATTCTAACCTTTGCTATTGTATAATCTGACTGATTCAAACAATCGGGGTTTGGACAGGAGGGTCTATTGGGATCCGTCTTTTTCGCTTTGATCGTGATTTCCAAATCAGGAAAGCTAATAGCCAACTTTGGATTCTCCGCTATTTGTGAGCCAGTTAGTGGAGCTACTCCTACGTGTATGGGAGAAATTGGCAAGATTGAAAGTGTTACATCATCGTTTGGATATATGGATCCTGAGGCAGATTGAACAAAATTTTGACCGGGAGCAAAAATCGTAACGATAGGGTCTGCCTTTAAAAGGGATGTTGTTAATCTGAGTAGAGTAGAATTTCCGACAAATCGATTGATCGTTGAAATAAAATTCTGATTCACTTCAAATTCAAACCCTCCGTTCCACCAAAGTTGGTAGAGTGCTTGGTTGATTAGATCTGGATGAATGCTTAGGAGAACTCCAGGGAAATTTGTAGATTTTGAAAGTTGGGACGGCAGAGCATTCGTAGATTTTGAAACTATATACGAAGGTGTTCCTAGCGGAGGTTGAACTTGAGAAGGCCTCGTATATCCAATGTTCCATGGACATCTTCCAAGGCTATCTTGTACACAGGCTTTTAGAGAGGCATCCAAGCTTCCTTCTAGACCAAATTCTTGGTTAGACCTCTTAAAGGAAGTATCCGTCTCGAGTTTTGCATTCAGTTTTAAAATAACTTTATTCAGTGGATTGGGTAAATAATCGGGCAACCGAATGTCGACACCTGACTTTACTTGTCCTAAGATATTATTGATTATTTCTGGTGTGACTCTTTCTGTAATATCTTTAAGAACATTCTGTACTATATTATTTTTTAGAGTAGGGATTTGTTGGTTGATTACGTCTCCAACTATACTTGCAACTGCACCAGTTCCAGAAATTGAATTTACGGAGATGAAATTAGACCAGTCGGATACAATAGGATTTGGATCGAAATTTGTAAGAATGTTTAAGCTTACATTTCCAGAAGCATCTATACTTAAATTCGTTTTTGCCTCCGCAACTCTAGGAGTTTCTGAAGGTGGATTTTCATTTAGAAAAAATGAAACCTCATCTCCATCCGTGCCACTGATATTCGTTCCATAATATATTAAAGTATTAGCGAGCAGATAATCAAAAAATTCGATTTCTTGTACTTTTAATACAATTGCGAATTTACCTTTGACTTTTTTACCCCGAACAACAATATCCAAACGACCATTTTGGACACTGAATTGAAAATCTAAATTTTGATCGCCACTTGGGTAACTCGCCTCTTCTAGAACTAATTCAGTAATGTATACATCTGCCACAGCTCGATAATCCACACTTGGATATTGGTTGCTTTCAAATATACTCCCAGTTACCTCTATTCCGCAAAATGGCCCGATCTTTTCTAAATATCTTATCTTATTGGTTGGATTTGCATTCTGAAGTTTTGAAGTCGGCCAAGGCAAACAATTACCACCAGGAAAACTATCTTTTTTTCGTGAAATAAATTGATTTAGAGTATAATCAGAATTAGATGTACTCTCAAATAAAGTAAATTTACCACCAGCATAT
This sequence comes from Leptospira sp., assembly GCA_027533185.1. Lineage (GTDB taxonomy): Bacteria > Spirochaetota > Leptospiria > Leptospirales > Leptospiraceae > Leptospira_A. The sequence goes on from JAPZTS010000002.1 coordinate 17,818, forward strand.
TCGGAGATTATTTTTGAAATAGGATTGATTCCATCGTTTGATCCCAAAAGTAAACTTGCAACTTTAGAACGTGATGCATTGGTATCAGTGGCTAATTTTCCATAAAGAAAGTTAGCACTAAAATAAGAAAATGTTCCAGAAAGATTTTTTACTCGAAAGAAATATAAATTAGGACCAATACTTGGAGCCAAAACAGAACTGTCTGTTAAAATAACAGATTGATTTGCCTGACAGGAAGTTTCACAAATTTTTACGCCATATGCAACGCCTGTTGAACAAACAACCTCATTCGGTGCGTTAGTTGGGTTAGTTCCTAGTTTACAAAGTAAAAGTTCCTGTACATCTTCTGGGTAGTTGATTTCAGCTATTAATTTAATATTTGGTGATCCATCCGAAGATAGAACAATACCTCGATTTGATCCCACAAGTAGGGGAGAGGCTTCGTTTGAGTTGATTACAACTTTTCGAACCAGTTGAACTGTTTTTTCACTCGTAAAACTTTGTTTAAACGGAATGAGGTTTGTTCCCAGTGCTGATTTTGCATTGTTCGAAATTTCTATTTCATATTGAGTTGCAGTCTTCATCTCCTGTCCAAGTCTGATATTTAGGTGTAGAGGACTTGTCCAAACCAAACTGAAAGAGACGGAAGGAATATTCTCGGTAATATTACGAACCACTAATGCATTCGCCACTGAAATTGTATCCATGGGCTCAGAAAACACAAGCTCTAACGGTCGATACCTGTCTACGGAAGCGGGCAAAAATCCAAATCTAACTTCGGGACCGGAGTTTCCAAATCCATCTGGTATCGGGATGATTGGCGGGGATGAGGGGGGATTTGCAGGAGTTTGCCAATTTCGTTCTTCATTCGGAGAGGAATTAGAAAAAAAGCCAGGGAGGATTTCCGATTTGGGCTTCCCTGGGTCTCCGCAAGTGCAAACGGAAAAGCTAAAAAAATGAATGAAAATTAGGTAAAAGGTCGCTCTTTTGCTTTTTTTTAGTTCCATTTTCACATCCGCTCGCAAGATCTGAGGCAAAATGACACAAAAATGCCGTAAATCTAGAATTTCATCCTAGAGATATTTTACTTCTTGTCAATATTTATTTTGAACGTTTGGTATAAAAAAGGAAAGACCCGAGAAGCCTTCCAGGTTCGATATCTAAAGCCCATCCTGTCCAGGTATGGCTTGCATCATCTAGCAGTAAATACGACCTTTCGTTTGAACGAACGAGATATGATAAATGGCTGTTCGAGTGCCCAGGATTGAAGTTTTGTATCTTTATTTAAAATATTTTTAAATTCTAAACTAGGCAAAAGCCAGAGTTTTAACTTAGATTTTGCTTCTGCATAAAATGGATTTTTGCCTCCAAAAGAAATCCGATTCGTATAGGATCATTTGGCTTAATGATAATTAATCCTTCTTCTATTTCTAAGTAAGAAGCAAATGTCTGGATTTTCTTATATATATCCCTCTCTAAAAAAGCAGGTTAAGATTTACGGAGGCAAGATTCTAATAATGCGAGGTAGGAATTTTCGTTTGTCAACATTAGTTTCCCTTTCGACCGTTCACAAAGTACATCTCTATTTTCCCTTTGTTTTTTATTTCGATATCCCCACGGTATTCACAATCAAAAATATCATGAACCAAAAGGAATGTATCTTTGGAAATATTGATCTTTCCTGGTTCACCGTTAGACTCTAATCTGGATGCTACATTGACAGTATCACCCCATACATCGTAAGAAAATTTCTTTGTACCGATCACCCCAGCCAATACAGGTCCTGAATGAATTCCGATTCGTAGCTCCCAAAAATCTTTGGGTCGTCTCTCTTTTACCGCTTCCATAAAATTTTGTATTTCAATAGCTGCGGATACTAAATCCAAAGCATGTGTTTTGGATGGATTGGGTAGCCCTGCCGCACACATATAAGCATCACCAATCGTTTTTAATTTTTCTAATCCAAACGATTCGATGATTCTATCAAATTCAGTGAAGTAAAAATCTAATTCCTTAACGAGTTCTCTTGCTGTGAGGTGGCTTGCAATTTTCGTAAATCCCTTAAAGTCCGTAAACAAAACGGAAGCAGAATCAAAGTACTTTGGTTCAACAGAACCCTTAGATTTTAATTCGTTGGCCACATCCTCTGGTAAGACGTTTAACAAAAGTAAATCGGCACGTTTTTTTTCTTCTTCTAGTTTTTGATTCAATCTTTCCAGTTCGTCATTTTTTGATTGGATCACTCGTTTGGCGGCTTCTATTTCGTGGTTTACAGTTCTGAGCGCTGAACTGTGAAAGTCCTTTACATTTTCCAAGTTGATTCGATAGGAGGACTCTCTTGCTAAATCTCTTCTTAATTTTAAAATCTCTCTCTTTTGATTCTCTTCTAGACTTTCCTTTCCAATACTGTTCTCCACAACCACTTGATTGGTAGTTTTCTTATCATTAGTCGAAGATTCGTCTTTGGATTTTGTTCCTATTAGAAGTGTAATCATCGTACAATTATGAAGGTTGCTGTCTCTTTGGTTTTCCAAAGGAGCAATTTCCCCATAAGTATAAAAACCAAAAATGGGCATCGCGGTCGGAAGATTCTTTTTTAAAATGGATATCTCCTCTTTCACTTTTGTGCCTAATAATTGTTTCCGAACTATACAGGAAAAAGCAAAGGCTAAGGAGGGGGAAAAGGAATCCTCAATTCCTTTTTTAGAGGATTCCCTATCCAAATCATCAACCAAAAAATCTCGTAAGGCTTCTGTTAACTGGATTGTAGTTCCTTCTTTGATTTCGCCCGCAAATAGTATACTTCCTTCGTCTTTGTCATATCCCCCCGGGACTCGGATATAGAAATTTTCTGAGTCGTTTTCGTAAACTGCCAACGGAAATTCCGGGGCAGGGAAGGAATATTCACCTAAATAATAATGATAGTAATCCAGAGCTCGCATTTCATCTATTTGCAGCAATTTTTTCCCATTGACTCGAGTCACTTTTGCTTTTCGACCGATAGGTTGCCATGTATTCGAAACGCTATACCGATACTCAATTGGACCAGAAAACAGTAGTAATACGACAGAGTTTGAAAGTACTTGTCTGTTGAAGAATTGTTTTGTCGTTAGATTGGTAACAAAAGGTCTCGCGGATACACCGCCAAAAATCTTACATTCAGGTGCTACTGTCTCATTTAAAACTTCAATGACTCTATTTCCTGAGAGGGTAAAACTATCAGTAAAAACGATACAAAGTTTTTCCGACTCACTCGAATTAGATTTTGCCATACTATAAGCCATTTTCGAGGCTCTGTCAGAATTCATTTCTGGATCATAACCATAACCTATCGAAAACTGTACTTCATCTGAATGTAAGAGTAAAAGTACAAGAGAATCATCGGAAAAACCTAACTCACTTGTGAGCTCGCCTCCCGAAGTACAGCCAATCAATTGGATCGAAGGGTATTTGTTAGAAATTTCGTCTAAAATAATTTGATGGTCAAACTCGAGACCTGCGAACACGATTCCCACTTGAGGAATCAATTCACCAAGATTGTTTTTTGCAGCTTCTATCGCTTTTCTTGCAGCAATAAAACTGTCCAACTCATCCGAATGCCCAATACCTGCTTTTAACAATTGATCTCCTCTGTTTTGCTTTTAAGCTTTCAAAAATTTTAAAAAATCGTCTACTTCTACTTCAAGTTTTTTTAGGTCTTCCGTATAAGTCCGTAAGTTGATGCCATAGTAGAAGGTTACAATCATGTTTACTAACATCGTGGGATCTTTTTTTGTATTTGTATTCTTGATATTTTTTAAGAGAATTTCTTTTATCTTCTCACCTCTTTGATTTAGCAATCGTTTTGCTTTCGGGGGAAGTTGTTCAAGATCTCTTACAGTATTAACACAATAGGAACCTTTTTTTCCTTTTTTGCGAATACCATGCTTTAGGTGGTCCTCAATGTTTTTCCAACCCAATGGCTCTTCATATAAAAACTGATGGGAATGGTCTGTATCGATAAAATGTTGTAATGTATGAAGAAAAAGATCTTCTTTGTCTGCGAATTCGGAATAAAGCCCTGATTTATTGACACCTGTTACTTTTTCTAGGTCGCAGAGGCTTGTATGAGCAAATCCTTTTTCCCAAAAGATGCTCATTGCCGTTTCCAATACGTTTTCACGATTGTATTTTTTTAACCTGCCCAGAAAAACTCCTTTTTGAACTGAATGGTTCAAAATTACTTGACAAAGAGATTGGTTTTAAAATATTGAACCAATCAGTTCTTTAAGGAAAGAATACATGAATCAAATTGCAAGTCCAATCTCATTCGGGTCAAAAAAACTTTTTCATCGAATCGTTCTCGCTCCCTTAACTCGTATGAGAAGTTTTCAGCCAGGTGATATCCCGACAGAACTAAACGCAGAGTATTATGGGCAAAGAGCCTCAGAGGGTGGTCTTTTAATCACAGAAGCAACTCAAATTTCCAAACAAGGTAAGGGTTATCCTAACACTCCAGGCATTCATTCAAAAGAACAAGTGGAAGGCTGGAAAAAAGTCACAAGCGCAGTTCACGCGAAAGGTGGGGTTATTTTTTTACAATTATGGCATGTCGGTAGAATTTCCCATTCTAGTTTGCATCCAGAAGAAGGATTACCGGTGGCTCCTTCTGCAATAGCGCCTACTGGAAAAACGATGACTGCGGACTTCAAACAGGTACCTTACGAAGTTCCTCGAGAATTGACACCAGAAGATTTAATATCAATTAACAAGGATTATAAAATTGCAGCTCTCAATGCAAAAGAAGCAGGTTTCGATGGAGTGGAAATTCATATGGCAAATGGATATCTTTTGGATCAGTTTTTGCAAGATGGAAGCAACCAAAGAAAAGATGAATTAGGTGGTTCGGTAGAAAACCGAGCCAAGTTTCCTTTACAAATTTTAGATACGGTCCTTGGTGTCTGGGATAAATCTTCCGTAGGTGTACGAATTTCACCTTATGGAACATTCAATTCCATGTCTGACTCTGACCCAATATCCATATTTTCTTACACAATCGGCGAAATAGCCAAACGTGGTATTCTTTATATTCATGCGATTGAACCTAGGGCGAGTTTGGCGGGAGGAGCAGACAAAGTTGTAAATGACGTACCATCCTCATCTGAGCTCTTTCGTTCCAAATTCAATGGAATCTGGATAAGCGCTGGCGGTTACACTCCCGAACTGGCATTGGAAGCAGTTTCACAAAATAAGGCGGACTTAATTGCTTTTGGAAGATATTTTATCTCGAACCCAGATTTGCCAAAAAGGATTATAAAGGGAATTCCACTTAATTCATACAATAGAGCAACTTTTTATGGAGGAGGAAATGTAGGGTATACTGATTACCCATTCGCTGACTAGCCCAATAGACTTGCCAACCATTTGCAAAATTAGATCTTGGGGATGATGAGCTTATTTGAACTACTTATCGTCTCCATAGCTCTCTCTATGGATGCATTTGCTGTATCGATAACCGAGGGTCTCTCCCTCAAAAGATTCTCATTCAAAATTGGATCTTTCACAGCCTTCGTTTTTTCCATTTTTCATGTTGGTATGGTCTCGATTGGATTTGGTATAGGTTTACAATTTTCGAAATGGATCAATGCATATGACCATTGGATTGCATTTGTTCTGCTCTCTCTATTAGGTATAAAAATGATTTGGGAGGGTGCTAAAACTGATGCTTCGGTTTCTCTAGAAATTGAAAAAAAAGATAGAGGCACCAATAGGATGTTAACCTTAGCATTTGCAACAAGCATTGATGCACTTGCTGTTGGCGTTTCACTTGCTTTTTTAGATGTATCTATGTTCTTGAGTCTTTCATTAATTTCATTCGTAGTATTTACAATCTCTTTAATTGGTTTTTGGATAGGAGTTCGGATCGGCAATCGATTCAAATCCATTGCCGAAGTTTTTGGTGGATGTATACTTTTACTTATTGGGTCAAAAATTCTATGGGAACACCTTCATTAATTTTTTCGGTTCCACCTTCCTTCCGTTAGCTACCTTGCGACCAGGCACCACACCAACCCTTGTTAGATACCAGTCCTGCGGTTAGTATATTGCACCTACCATATCCATCCTTGCCTTTGGAAAATTGCGAACAGTTTCCGCAAACTTGATAAGCATTTACTTTTTTCTTTCGATCGGGGTAGATTTGGAAATTGGTATTTTTTGCATCATGGTGAAACCCTAGTGCTTTCGCAGTAGGATCCTCTTCCGAAATAGGTTTCAATTCGTCCATGGTTTTTACCGCATCAATTTCGTCAGATGCAGAGATAGAATCAAATGCCGCGCTTATAACAAAAAGAGACGATCCAAATTGGATCGCCTCACTCAAAAATTCCTTTCTTGATTTTTGATTCATTGTCTTCTCTTTTACTTTCTGATGTCAAACCTGTCGAGCATCATTACTTTGTCCCATGCTTTGACAAAATCTTTAACAAACTTTTCTTTGCCATCATCAGCAGCATAAATCTCAGCAATCGCACGTAACTCGGAATGGGATCCGAAAATTAAATCCACACTCGTTGCTGTCCATTTAGGAGCACCAGTTTTGCGATCCACTCCTTCATACAAGCCTTCCGTTTTTTCAGATTTTTGCCATTTTGTAGACATATCCAAAAGATTCACAAAAAAATCATTGGTGAGGACACCAGGCTTTGTTGTAAAGATACCATGTTTTGTTTTATCTGAATTTGCGCCCAGTACTCGCATTCCGCCCACTAAAACTGTCATTTCTGGAACTGTAAGTGAAAGCATATTTGCTCTATCAACTAACATCTCTGTCGGTGACAAATAACTCTCTTTGTAGTAGTTTCTAAAAGCATCCGCTTTCGGCTCAAGAACAGAAAAGGAGTTAATATCCGTTTGTGCTTGGCTTGCATCCATTCGTCCTGGTGTAAATGGAACTGCTATGGTTACGCCTGCTTTTTTTGCCGCATCTTCAATTGCCGCACTACCACCTAGCACGACTAAGTCAGCTAAGGAAACCTTTTTTCCAGATTTTTGAAAATCCTTTTGGATCTCTTCCAGTTTTTTCAAAACTTTTTCCAGTTCTTCTGGATCATTGGCTGCCCAATTTTTTTGAGGAGTAAGTCGGATTCGTCCACCATTGGCTCCACCACGCATATCTGTACTTCTGTAGGAGGAAGCACTCGCCCAAGCAGCTTTTACAAGTTCGGTGGTTGTAAGTCCTGATCCAAGAATTTTCGACTTAAGGGAGTCAATCTCTTTGGCACTGACCAATTTGTAGTCAAGAGTTGGAATCGGGTCTTGCCAAATGAGTGGTTCTTTTGGGAGTTCAGAACCAATATACTTTGTGATTGGTCCCATATCCCGGTGAGTCAATTTGAACCAAGCCTTTGCAAATGCGAGCTCAAACTCTTTTGGATTTTCTTGAAATCGTTTTGCGATCTTTTGGTAACTTGGATCCATTTTTAGAGCAAGGTCTGTAGTGAACATGATGGGTGCATGTCGTTTGGATTTATCGAACGCATCTGGAACCATATTTGATGCAGCTCCATCTTTGGGAATCCATTGGATTGCGCCAGCTGGACTTTTTGTTTGAACCCATTCGAAAGCGAACAAATTGGTCAAATACTGAGTTGTCCACTGAGTAGGACTGGCAGTCCAAGCACCTTCAAGGCCGCTTGTGATTGTATCTTCTGCGTTCCCTTTTTTATATGAATTTTTCCAACCAAATCCTTGTTCTTCGATACCTGCTGCAGCTGGTTCTGCACCAACATGTTTTTCAGGATTTGCCTTTCCATGAGCTTTACCAAAAGTATGACCACCAGCGATGAGTGCGACGGTTTCCTCATCATTCATTGCCATCCTTCCAAAAGTCTCTCGGATGTCTTTTGCAGCAAGTAATGGATCAGGATTCCCATTTGGACCTTCTGGATTGACATAAATGAGGCCCATTTGAACAGCCGCTAGAGGGTTATCTAACTTACGATCTCCTTTGTATCTTTCATCTGCCATAAATTTCTTTTCAGGGCCCCAGTATACAAGATCCGCTTCCCAATCATCCGTCCTTCCTCCAGCAAATCCATATGTCTTAAATCCCATGGACTCCAAGGCAACGTTTCCCGTAAGCACCATTAGGTCTGCCCAGGATAGTTTGTTTCCATATTTCTTTTTTATGGGCCATAACAAACGTCTCGCTTTGTCTAGGTTTGCGTTATCGGGCCAACTATTGAGTGGCTCAAATCTTTGTTGGCCGCCCCCAGCTCCCCCCCGACCATCTAATGTGCGATAGGTTCCAGCACTATGCCATGCCATACGGATAAAAAATGGGCCGTAATGACCGTAGTCGGCAGGCCACCAATCTTGGGATGTTTTCATCAGTTTTGTGATGTCTGCTTTTACTTCTTTGATATCGAGTTTTTGAAATTCTTTGGCGTAATTGAAGTTCCTACCCAAAGGATTGGATTCGATACTATGTTGGCGGAGGGGCGCAAGATCTAGGCGCTCCGGCCACCAAAATTGGTTGGAAACATTTTGCCTGACCATTCCTGGTTTGGAAGCAGTTTGTGAAGATTCTGCAGCCAAATTCGAACCAAGAACGGAGGCCAAAAAGACGATGAGTAGTTTTCTCTGGTTCATTTTTATAGTACCCCTAGTTATAAGTTATCTAAAAGTTGAAATTTTCAAAAATTAGATTTAATCTAAAAATAGAATAATTCTAGAAAATGTCCAGAAAAAAAAGCAACCAAATTCGGTAAAATTTACCTCACTAAGCTGCTTTTACAGCATCCCAAAAATTACTACCTGGTTTGTAAAAGTATCTTGTTCGCTCCGTAGAAAGGATGCACAAGGCTCTCTTCGTGTATTCCGATCGGGTTTCTCCGTTTCCGATCATTCGAAACAGTCCGCGATTTTTTTCTGTGGCAGGGAGAGAAAATTCGAAACAGATTTCTTCTTCCAGGGAAAAAAGTTCGTCGATGAGATTCGTTTGTATTTCGTTTGCCCTTGTTTTTAACTCTTCCGAAAGTTCGAAGTATTCTGTGAGAAGTGATTCTGCGTATTCCATATATATCCTCGCTAATGAATCCACTCTACCACCTACCTAGGACAAATTTACCTTGCAGATTCCATTTTTTTCTATACGATTATCTAATCCTTATGACAACAACTTCCACTCAATCGCGCACGATCCCCCAATTGGTCTTACGAATCCTTTTAGGTTTGTTTTTGCTTCTCGCAGGTGTAGGACACCTAACGTGGCATAGAACTGAGTTTTTGGCTCAAGTTCCTCCGTGGGTGCCTTTGGATCCTGATTTTGTAGTCTTGGCTTCGGGTGTTGTGGAGATTTTACTTGGTCTTTCCCTTTTGTTTCTCAAAAGTAAGCAAGAGTTAGTTGGGATAGCAGCGGCTGCATTTTTTGTCGCAATCTATCCAGGAAATATCTCGCAGTATGTAAACGGAATCAGTGCCTTTGGTTTGGATACAGACCGTGCCCGTTTGATCCGTTTGTTCTTCCAACCTGTTTTGATCTATTGGGCGATTTGGTCTTGCGGGTCTTGGCCCACGTTCCGGGCTTTCTTTCAGAAAAAAGGAAATTAGATCTGTAATAGCTTAAGCTATCGAATCAATCCAACCTTATATTTACTAAGGTTGGCAAACACCGTCATATTCGTAAGCACCCATGGAGTGGGTTGCGTTGGCTCCAGGTCTTGTACCAGCCCCCGATATACTATTCGTAATCAAAGCGTTCCCGGTTTGCGAAACCGCACAAGGTGTGTTTGTAGTGGGAGCAAAATTTGAGGTAGATCCAAAGTTAACTGTTAGGTTGGGATTGACAGTAATATTCGAACCAAATTGAGCATCGGAACCCATAAATGAGCCACAGCCAGGGATTCCTGGGACACCTGTATTGCAAAGTGCGGTGTAATTCAACACAGGAACCGAATCATAAACTAAATTTGTACAATTGAAGAGATTGTTGTTTACGATCGAACCAAATCCGACTACAGAATTTTTAAATATACAAGTGTTCCCGCCAGAATTTGTATTTTGCATCAGAATATTATTCTGGATTTGTATATTTCCACTTCCTATTGTTAATCGAACAACATGGGCATCTCCTGATACAGAAGTTGTACCGCTATTCATTGTATTGTGATATAAAAGTAGTGAGCTGTTCGTACTTTGGAAGCTGATTGCACTTACCCTGCCCGTACTTGTACCGCCAATTATCAAATTGTTGCGAACACTCATGGCAGCGGCAAAACTCAACTTGATCCCAGCATTCTCCGACGCAGTACTTCCTGCAGTAATCGCACCCATACGGATGTAGTTACTCTGGATGGTTGATGCTGCAGTAAGACCGGATGCAAAAATTCCATACATTTCGGCAAACGTCCCAGCGCTAGAAGTTCCATCTAAAATAAAGTTTCGCGCAATATCAATGTTTTGCGTAGACGAAACCACATACACTCCGAAATTTCCCGTACTCGTTGCACCGTTGACAATTCCCAATCGGATTTCATTATTTGCGACCGTGTGGCCTACCTCCAAATGTGCGGTAGCTGAAAGACTGGTAGCAGTTCCTGCCCCAATGATGTTACCTTGGGTGAGCGAACCAATTGACATATTGGTAGTGGGAACAATGCGGATTCCACTCGTTTGTGCCCCGTCACCACCAAACAGCAAATTTCCCCACAAAGCACCACCAGCGTTTCCTGATTCATGGTAGTATCCTGCACTCCTAGATCCAAATACCGCCGGATTAGCATTTCCGCCTTGGAAGTAATTTCCCTGGATTTCGCCTACATTTACATTGCCAGATCCAGTGACAAACATCCCGGCCGAGATACATCCAGAAAAGTTGCAGGTACCACCTTTAAAAATTGAATTCAGTTTAAAATTTGGCGTCATCGGGATCGTACCAGAAACTCGAATAGCAGTCGTTACACAATTATTGGTGGAACACTCTCCTCCTGAAACTGTATTGAGTGCAAGGATAGGACTCGCATTGAATGTTGAGACTCCAGATGCAGAAATAGTTCCTTCCCCACCTGAGACTTCGTTGTCTATGATATAAATTGAATTGGAGCCAGCCACAAAGATACCCGCCGTATGGTCTCTGACTCCTTCAAAACCGAAGATCCGGAGTCCTCCAATGAAAGTCGGAACCGTGACCCCTGTATTTACATAAATAATAGAACAAGGGCTTGTCACAGTTGGCGCAGCACAGGCAGAAGGTGGAGTTGTCATCCGGATTTGGGTGGGATAGAGTGCTGGGTCTCTCTGACCAAAAAGAGAACCAGATCGGTAGCCTCCATAAATGGAAACTCCATTGCCAACAAGGATGATTTCATTGGGCCCAGCTCCATTGGATTCATAGGTTCCTTCTTCTACAAGAATGGCACAATCTGCAGTCGGACAGGAACCCATATTGTTGAATGCGGTGGAAATATTCGCCAAAGGGAGTGCGGAGTTTGTCCCTGGATTAGCATCGTTACCTGAGGTAGAACTCACATAAAGGATGTTACTCGGTATATTGTACAATAAACTTGTAGTAGAAGAAAGCGGATACCCGCCAGCCGTTGTCGTACAATTTAGGGTTAATGTGCGAAATCCAGTCAGCCACGATGACGAAGTCCCCGAATTAGGAGATACAACCAAGGTATCATTCGGGAAGTTTGTACTTGTTACGGCAAATTCAGGAAGTCCTGTTGGTGTTCCTCCAAATGTTCCCGTTGAACTCAAACAACTACTCACATCCACTGGGGCGGTAAACACCAGGAATAGACTTTCGTCTGGTCTGAGAATAGAACCAGTCTTAGGTGTGCTATCTGCTAGAATCAAAGTAAAACAATTGTAGCGAACAACAACTCCAGCACCAGCGATCAATGCCGTTTCCGGATTCGGTCCAGTGGAATCATAAACACAAGAATGGTTGGAAGGATTTTGTGAAACGCGTAAACTGTATCTTTCTCCCGTAGCAAGATTTGTCGGAAAAGTATAAGTTCCATTGGCGGTGACAGATAAAGTTTCATTGGAATTGTTTTGGATGCGCAAGGGACTGGTATTTGATGGCGAAACACCAACCACTTCCACTCTTATGGGATAGGCAGTTGTAGTGCAATTAATGCTAATATTTGTTACATCCTGCGCTAAGAATATTCCACTCGGGTTGGTAATAGAACAGCTCTGCGTGGGGCTCGTTGGTGATGATAGAACAACAACATTGTAATTGCTACCTTCCGTATACGTAGTCGAAAAAGAAAAAGTTCCAGAACCACTGATGTTTACTGTCGATCCGTCGATCGTATTTTCCAATACGAGGTCCGTACTTGCGGCGTCTTTGCCTGCCACGGTTCCAGAGAGTGCGTACCGCTCCGAGTCACAATTGATAAGGATGGATTCCACATCACTCGAGCCGACTCTTCCCGTTCCACCTGTTACAGTGCAGGATTGGTTTGGAGAGGTGGGCTGGGTAAGAACGGTGACGGTAAATTCGCTCCCTGAGGTAAGTGTGTTAGAAAAACTGATCTTTCCGTTCTCTGCTACACTTAATGTTTCCAAGGGACCGTTCAATTGTATAACGAGACCACTGCCACTAAGCCCTGAAACTGTGGGACTAATTTTATAGTTTCCCGAACTGGTAAACCTAAGGAGGGCGCTAATTGCTTCCAGAGCACTCCTACCTAAGGTCGGAATACAAGTCTCGAAACAAGTAAGAGTAAAAAATAAAATGGCGAGAACTGTAAATGGATGCCTTTTCATGACTCTACCTGATACAACAAATTTCCTCGATTTTTTTCCTATGAAATCGCAGAATTTCGACCCCTTTTCCAATAAATACCCTCAACTTTTAAACCATTTCTGCTACCTGCATAATCCAGGAAGTGTAATAATTTGCCAGAGAACGTAAGAGGAATAGATCCGAATCAAAAACATTCGCTTTCGAAACCTCTTGGATTTTGATCGTTTGGACCGCGTGGGCATACTTCGACCGAAATTGTAAGAGTGGGGTATCTTTTGGAATATATGTCTCAATGCGCGTTGTCATTCCATCGTCAAAACCATACTCTTTTTTCCATTCCGAAAGTAAGGTATCGCATCTATATTTTTTTGCAAGGAGTTGTTGTGCGATAATATTCCGGAACATAAGTTCAATAGCTGTGATCGTTGTTTCTCTATATGTAAGAGCTAACTCGTCCACTAAAAGGTCTTTTTTTAGCATGGCATCTTTCAAATTACCGAGTCCTAATATCTTTTGGTTCAGAGCATTGTAGATTCGAAAACTTTGTAACATAGATTCTCTTTCTTGGACCGATAGATCTCCCTCAAGTGTGACAGATGTTTCCTTTGACTCTTGCGACTTGCCCACGCTAAGTAAGTCGATGGTTTGGAAAAGAATTTCTAAAGAGAATTGATTCCGCCTATCTTTTTTATACACAACTTCTTTTTTGAAACCGTTAGCTACTCTATTGTAGAAATCCTGAATATTCAAAATTCTATATCTACCCGAAGAAGTGAGTATTTTTGCTATGGAATCTTCTACGGATTTTTGCGAATTCCAATCGATATCATTTGCTTGGGCCGCATAATTTTTTAGGAATGTATCCTTAAGGACTTGGGCCGTACCTTCTTTCATTTCTGGTTGTCGTTGTAAAGTTCTGTAACAAAGGAGGGCATCTTTCTTCAATTGATTCTCTTTTGTGAACTCCAATTCTTTTTTTTTCGCTAGTGTTTTTTCACGTTCTGATTGTTCGATTTCCATTTGGATTCAATCTCAGTCGATTGCCTCTGTATTGAATAGTGTACAGCATTCAATAAATTTTTCCACTCTATTCCTGTTGGTTCGGAACAGTTTTCCAAAGATCCTGCCACCATTCGGCCCTATCCTGGTTATTCTATAAAAAAGTTCTTTCCAAGAATTTGTATTCTCTTACAATCTTGGAGTTTTGAACCAGATAGATAGGAGATAAAGAATGCTTGGAAATTTAGGTGAGAGTTTAAAAGGTACGGTTGCAGGGGTTGGAATGCTCATTGCTTCGTTCCCTGTCCTTTTTTATAACGAAGGCTGTGCGGTGGATATCGCAAAAGGATTGGAAGAGGGACTTGAAGTTGTAGAGAGCATTGATCCAGCAAAATCTGTAGCCAATTACAATGGAAAACTCATCCATGCCAATGGGAATGCGCAGGCAGACTCCACGATTTCCGATCCGGAATTTGGAGTTGAGGTAAAGGCTCTTGGTCTTTCTCGGTCCGTTGAGATGTATCAATGGGAAGAGTCTGTCTCAGAAGATGACAAAAAGAACAAAACCTATCGCTACAACAAAACTTGGTCATCCAGTCCTATTGATTCTTCCCGATTCAATGAGCCAAGTGGTCATGAAAACCCTGCTATGCTGTACAACGAAAAAAAATTCTCTCCCACTCGAGTGAACATGGAAAATTTAGTATTCTCCGAGTCTCTTATTGATTCCATCCCAGTTCGAGAAACATATTCTTACGATTCGGCGACAGTATCTCGTATTAGAGCAAAGTTTGGAAAGGAAAGTCAAGTGACAGATGGAAACATTTATTTGGGAGCCAATCCGTCAGCACCAGAAATTGGTGATGTTCAGATAACACACCAAATTGCGCCCGAAGGAGCAGTTTCCATCGTGGGTTTGTTAAATGGATCTACGGTGAATTCGTATACCACCAAACGTAAAACTTCGATTTTAATGTTTGATTATGGTACCAAAGATGCAGGGACTATGTTTCAAGAAGCCCAAGACGCGAACGTAATGAGAACGTGGCTTGTTCGAATTGGAGGAATGTTTTTGATGTTCCTTGGGTTTAGAGGATTGTTTGGTCCCATTGCAGCTGTCGGCGGAATGATACCCATTTTAGGCTCCATTTTAAATTTTGGTTTGTCCTTAGTATCGGCTGTCCTTGCATTTTCTCTATCGTTTATGACAATTTCCATTGCTTGGATATTTTACCGTCCATTGGTTGGAATTCCATTATTACTGATTGGTATTGGTGCGTTCGCGTATCTCTACTATTTGAAAGACAAACAAAAGGCAAATCCGCAAACACAAAGTTAAACGATTTTTGTACAAACTTTTGTTCAACGTGTACAAAAGAAAAGGCTAGGGAGAATACTCTTCCTAGCCTTTTTTGTAAACATTCGAGTTAAAAATTAAACTTCAGTGCTGATTGTAAAAGATTGTCTGATGGAAAACCAAACAACTAAAGCTCCCACACCACCGGCGATTGCTACAACAAGAATTCCCTCAAGTGAGAATAGAGAAATATTTCCACCAGCATGTCGACCAAAACCCATAAAGAACAACATCGGCACCGAAAGGAATGTATTGATCCTCGAAAAGAGTGTTGCTTTTTTGGGGATTGAAGGGTCTGCAGGGTTACCTGATTTGATACCGTTTATGATTTTTCTTTGGTTTGGCCAAATTACGAACCAAACGTTGAACCACATTATGGATCCAAGGATCATACCGAGAAGAATCCAAATAGTCCAGTTAGGCGCACTTGCACGAAGGCCAGTTGCTTCAAAGTAAAGTGCATAGTATGCAAGTCCCGATAAAAGAGTGAACATAGCCGCCCAACGGAACCAAAACAGAACTCTTGGCATCAGTTCAGGAACTAAGGATTTTTTAATGCTTGCGTCCAATTTTCCTTGGAGCGGAACATTGACTAGGTTTAAAAAATACAACAAACCAATCCAGCAAACACCGGAAACATAGTGAATCCAGCGGGCGAGAAACTGCGCATATGGCAAAAATGATGAATCTTCCATCTTTACTCCAACTTCCTTTGAATCAAATTTTATCTGATATAATTTAGAATGATTCTACTCTGACAAGCCTTAATTCATAAAATCTGTCTAAGAAAGCTTGAAATAAATGGATTAGCTTTTTCTTTTTAAGCGGATTTTCTGAAAACTGGGTATACCTATCTGGTTTTTGTTTGGGAGCGGAAGTTCGAACGGGTGCCAACAATGCCGAGGAACCGATCGGAATGCCTCTTCCTTGAGGCAATCCTCCTAGAATACCTTTCCCAATTGGAAGCCAAGCCATTGGTGTTGTTTTGGCAATCCACTTGCACTGATAAAGTCAACGGTTTGGTAGTTGTAATTGATCGAAAATAAAAAACCAGAAGAGGATACAGAAACAAAACCTGCTCTGACAAAACCAACAGGTCTTTTGAGATCTGCAATGTAAGTTTTATTTTCTCTATATTCCACCTCTTCTCTCAGAAGTTCTAACAGTTGTTCTCTCTGCCTTGGATCCAAAATAAACTGGGAAAGTATTTCATATGCATAGTAACGCATAAAACTCGGTTGTTTTCCTCCTTCTGGTCGAAACAAAGAATATACCGCGAGAATTCTTGCGTTTTCTGGGAGCGAATCCCATTGATCTGCAATATTCTTAAGCAAAATTGTTTTAAAAACCTTTTCGATATCCTCCGCACCATTAAACACTGTATTAAAAATCAAATAGTTCATTCCAAAATCATAAGGATTTGAAGTGCCCTTCACTAAAAATTCGTTAAATATGGCAAATCTTCGTAAAGAGTTTTTTCCATTATCTTCCGAAAGTGACCTATAGAGTAATTCTCGTTCGCCAGTTTCATATGAGGGATTCGTTAAAAAACTATCCCAATTGCTAAGTGAACTCGTCCTTGTTGTGCTTTTGTACGTTTTGTCTGATCCAACTTGACCTTGTATTGTCGCATTGTATACTTGTAGCGTTCCACCAGGATTGATATAAAAATACCAGTAACCTTCACCTTCTCTGTGTAAGATGGGTGCTCCGGGCATAAGTGCGGACGAACCTGGGCCTGGGTTGGTATCAACTTTTCCAAGTCGGAATATCAACCCAGCGGATGTATTCGTATAAATATTTCCTAAATTTAAATTATAATGTGCTCCAAAAAAGCGATGCCAAAACTTTCTATAATCAGTATTGATTCCCACCGAATAGGAATCGGGTATTTGTGTATCCCAACCTTGTGGAGTAGGTGAACCGATTAAGTTATGGAAATTGATTTGGGCTGATTTTCCTCCAACAGATGGACCAATCATACCTAATTCCAGTTCTGTGGTAATGCTACTCGAATTTGTCCAAGTAGTGAGTGAATTGCCGATGTACCCTCGACTGGAGTACGGTCTGTCCCCAAAGGAAACATCTGCTTTTGAAATGTTTGTAGGTGTATAAAATTCTTGACCGACACTAAGACCCATTAGATATTTCGTATCTTCTGTTTTTGGGACAAAGAAATGATTCCATCCTCCCAAAATCTTTCGAGTCAGATTATCTTCGCTTGCTGTGGTATGGAATTCAAGTCTTGCTCCATTTGTATAGTAACGATCTGAAAATCCACCAAAGGCATCATTTTCCATGATCAAACGTACTTGGGATCTTGAAGGCTCTACCTTGGGTGAATCTACGGCGATAGGAGTGGCCTCTCCTTCCTCTAGTTTGGGTGGATTGGTTACTTTGGGTTTAGGTTTGGTTTGTGCCGAGAGGTAGAAAAATCCAGAAAGGAATAGGATGATAGCTAGAAAAAAATTAGGCATATGTTAAAAATAATTTGAATCCTTTTGTCCGCAAGTAAGTCTCAACCGAAGTCTTTATGCAAAAGCGAAATTGGTTCTGTTTTGGTTTCCTCGCCACCTACTTAGTTCTGCAATCATCTGTATTCAGCGAGTCGTTGCGTCCAGTTCCCATCGACGAGGACTTTCGTATGAGTTTTCTTCCAAAGTATACTCAAGTGTATGAAGACAAAGAAGGACGGAGAGGAATCGATGAAGTTGTATCAGAATCCTTCCAAAAGAATTTTCAATTTGTAGATTCTTCACCAGAAGCATTCAACTTTTCCTATTCTAAATCTGCCTTCTGGTTGCAATTGTATTTTGAGAATACTACAAACCATACCAAAGAATTGGTTTTTGTATTTGCATATCCAAGATTAAGTCATTTGGATTTTTTCTCAATAAATCAAGGAAACATAGAGAGAATTCAGTCAGGATATACAATTCCTTTTTCCGAGAGAACTTATAAAAGTAGATTTTTCGTTTTCCCTTTAGGTTTGGAACCAAACGAAAGTAAAATGTTCTATTTTCGAGTGGAATCTCCAAATGCTATCAATCTTCCATTCCAAATTTGGGATAAAAAAGCTTACGATCAACATGAGATAGATGATCATGTAATTCAATCTATATATTATGGTATTGTAATTGCGATGCTCTTATTCAATCTTTTTCTCTACTTTATCCTGAAGGATTCAAATTACCTACTCTATGTTAGTATTGTTGTAGTCACAGCTTTTGCTGTAGCAGCCAATAATGGTATCGCCTTCCAATACTTTTGGCCAAATTCGCCTATCTTTGAACAGTATGCACTTAATCTTTTGCTCTCATTGATTCTCGTGCTATTTTTAATATTTATGCGGAGATTACTCTCAACAGAGATTTTGTACCCAAAGTTAGATAGAGTAAGTATTATTCTAATCCTCGTACAGATTTTCCTTTCTTTTTTATTTCTCTTTTCATTCGATTCCATAGTTAAGGTCTATGTATTTAGTCATACTATAACTGCATGTTGGATCTTACTCATTGGTATTATTGCTGCCTTTATGCGTCAGCGTACTGCTTATTTTTTCGTATTGGCTTATTCCGTTTTATTTATAGCTTTGATTGTATCAACATTGCGAGCGCTAGGTGTTCTCCCTACAAATTCAGTTACTCTTGATGGGCCTCAGTTTGGTTCTGCTTTGGAGATGATTTTACTTGCATTTGCCCTTGCTGATCGATACAATAATTTAAGAAAAGAAAAGGAAGCTGCCGAAAGTCTTGTAAAACAGAATCTGGAAAAATCCAACTTAGAATTAGAAATAAAAGTTAAGGAAAGGACCTCGGCACTAAATCAATCCCTACTTGCAATACGTCGGGATTTAGAAGTGGCAAAAAAAATTCAAGAAAGTGCCTTAAGTTTTGATCCGATCGTTTATCAAAGATTAAATGTTGTATCTGAGTACCTTCCCTTTTCAGAAATAGGAGGCGATTTTTTTGATATTTATTCTGTAAATCCTTCAAAATTTAGAATATTGGTTGCCGATGCAACGGGTCATGGTGTCCAGGCTGCGATGATCACAATGGCTACAAAATCACTTTACGACAACTTTAAAAATTTTGATCTACCGCCTTCCGAAATCCTAGCTATCTTTAATGATGAATATATGCGAAACTATATCTCATTAAACAGTCTTTTAACGGCAATTATTATCGATATTGATTTATCAAAATCAACAATTGAATATGCATCGGCAGGACATCCACCAGCTGTGTTATTCCATAAATCCGAGATGATCTTATTGCCTAAAACGGGACGGATGCTTGGGATCATAAAAGGATCTTCGTACAAAACGAATGTGCATCCATTTCAGCAAGGAGATCGACTCTTCGCATTTACAGATGGAATTTTTGAAGAGTACAACTTGAACGAAGAAGAATTTGGAGAAACAAAATTGTACAATCTTTTGCAGCAAACTTTGGTTGATCCTCTTGACAAATCTTTGAAAAAAATAATTAATTCGTTAGATAGATTTTTAGTTGGCAGTTCAAGACAGGATGATATCACCATTTTGGGTATTGAGCTAAAGGATACTGATTCGTTTTTATGAAGAGTTTGGAGGATCGAAGAAAAATTTCTAAATTTTTTTAAGGAAGGAACCTAACTGATGTTTAAAAGGATACTCATTTTACTTTTATTGTTTCCACTTGGCATTTTTGGAGACTCCAAAGTTTTGGATTACTCAAATAAAACGAAAGAAAACCAATCCGAACGAACCTTTCTACTGGATTTGATTCGGGATAAGTTAACTGCAGATTTTAAACAAGAATTTCGTTTTGTTGTAAACCATCTAAAAATTTCAGGTGACTATGCTTGGTTTATGGGAGTTGCAGAAAGAAAGGATGGAAAAGAAATCAAGATGCCACCTGAAGAAATGTATGACTGTTGTCATGTGGAGGTACTTTATCAAAAGCAAAATGGCAAATGGCAAATAGTAGATTATCAACCATTCAGTATGGATGTTTGGTATGAAAATATCTCGAAACGATATCCAAAAGCAAATCCTAATATATTTAAATAGCGTCTACGAATTATAGAATATGACTAATTTTGGTTTTTTTGTCCAGAAATTGCTTACTATTTGAATTTTGAATTATAAATTTTAGAGAAATTTTTTACTTTCATTAAAATTAAGAAAAAAATATACTTTCTAAATTTGAAAAGTAATTAGAATGGATGCACTATGTACCGAATATTTGCTATTTGTTTGTTGACTTTCTTCTTTACTTCTTGCGGTAAGGGAAAACCTCCCGAGCCCAAATTTGCAATCGTCTATTTTGCAAAAGGTGATGTTAAGACCGAAAATTCTGGCGTTTTCAACCCAGTAAGTTCTGGAGATCGATTGGATTCTGGGATGACACTGATCACTGGAAAGGATGGAGATGTTGATATCCTTTTACCCAATGAGTCGATTGTTCGCATCAAACCTAACTCCAAACTCAAGATAAATGTTGAATTGTGGGAGCCATCTCTGAACAAAACGAAACTGCAGATGTTCGGTGGCAGGATATTTGTCCAAGTCAATCAAAAGTTAGCCAAAGGAGAAGAGTTTAAGGTTCACACAATGACACAAGTTGCTGGTGTGCGTGGCACATCGTTTGCGGTAACAGATGACCAAACTTCGACGCAAGTTGCTGTTATAGACGGATCGGTTGCCGTGTCTGCAGGTGATAAGGAACAGGTTGTTGATTCAGGAAATAAGTCAGAAGGTTCCGAGGACTCCATCGAAGTATCAGAGTTAACAGAAGCAGAAAAAAAAGAGCTGATGGGCGAGTCTGATTCAATCAAACAAATTGCCAAAGATCAAATCCAGAATATTTGGGAAGAATTTGAAAAAGGAAAGGCCGAAATCCGAAAGGACTTAGATACACAAAAAGAAATCAATAAACAAACAATCGAGGAACAAAAAGAGAAAAATAAAGCGCTCATCGATGAGACTAAGTCGAAATCAAAGTCTGAAATGGATGACGTCATTAACAAAACGAAACAAGAAGGAAATGGAGCAAAATCTGAACTGGAGAAATTGAAAAATCAATTGAAGAATCCATAAGAATTTTGCGAAACACACCTATCTTTAGAAGAGGATTCTTCTGTAGTAGGTGTGTTTAAAAAAGTCGACAGTAAAAACTTTGAGTTGATGACAGTGATCCCAGCTCTATCATTTACATTATGAAAGACAGTTTGCAAAATGAGTGGGTTTGGATTACAGGTGCCTCTTCAGGTATTGGAAAACAGTTAAGTGTCGACTATTATAATAGAGGTGCAAACGTACTTTTATCCTCTAGAAATACAAATGAGCTCAAAAAAATTGCCATCGAAAACTCATTCGATTCAAAGCGATTTTCAGTGGAATCTATAGATCTATCAAAGTATGAAGGCATTGATTCTATTATATCGAAATGGGTAAAAAAATATGGATTACCAAAAATTGTAATTCACAATGGTGGCGTTAGCCAAAGATCACTTGCAATAGATACTAAGTTAAATACCATCAAAACATTGTTAGATGTTAATTTTATGGGGGCAGTCGCTATTACTCTATCACTTCTTCCAAAAATTCAAAACAAAAAGCAAGTTAGCTTTGTTGTGATATCTAGTGTTGCGGGTAAGATCGGAGCCCCATTACGAACAGGTTACTCAGCCGCAAAATTTGCAATTTCAGGATTTTTCCAAGCACTAAGAGCGGAAACAGAAAGGTATGGTATCCGAGTTACCATAATCTATCCTGGATTTATAAAAACAAATATCTCTAAAAACGCTTTGGTTGGGGATGGATCAAAAAATGAAAAAATGGATTCTGTTATTTTGAATGGAATTTCTGTTGAATCCTGCTCGGAACAAATCATTCGCGCTGTAGAGTCTGGTAAACGAGAAGTGATCATTGCTGGAATAAAAGAGAAATTTGGTTTATTTTTACAGACTTTTTTCCCATCTATCTTTTTTAAAATGATTCAAAAGGCGAAAGTTCAATAAAAAAATCGATTTCAAATTCGATTTTTTCGGCTAACTTGGGTTAATCAACGAGGGTAAGAATTGTATCGAGTTTGTTCAGTTTGAAGACAGTTCGTATCAGCTTGTTCACATTTTTAAGACAAAGTTTGAGAGATTTTTTTTCAAGGACGGAATGGAATTTCATAAGTTCTCCAATAGCCGAACTATCTAGGGAAATTTGTATGTCGGAGAAATCTAGAATTATGTCTTCTTTGGCTGTTTGCAAGATTGGGTTAATTTTATCCCTAAAAGCATCAAGTCCTTCGTAAGAAAGATCGAACTCTTTTACCAAAACTAAATTGCGCATCTTATTTATAATGAAAGGTAGAAAGAAGCCCATTTTTATAAATCATTTTTCAAGTTGAAGAGAATTAAAAAATAAAAAATAACCTTTAAAAAAAATAAAGATTATGAAGTTTTTTTATAAATTATTTCGTATAAGAGCACCAAGTGTTTCCTTGAACAACGATTCCATCCGATTGCAAATTTAAGTCCGTAACTCAGAAACCATTCGATTTTAAAACCTTGAATGATTCGAATTGAATATAATTATACTTCTAGAATCTCAGTTTGGTACTTCATAATTTTGGATATAAATTTTCTTCCCCCTCCCATGACTTATAGAGAGTTTGTTAAGGAAACTTGGATTTGGAATGGAATTGATTCAAATAAGGTTCCTATGATTCTTCCAAGCTATGAATGTGAGTTGGTAATTCATCTCTCCGTTTGTCCATCCATTGAATTGACAAATGGAGTTAGTTTTCAAGTTCCGAGAGTGCATTGGGTAGGTCCGCAGACTAGGCCCTGGAAAATTTCACCCAATCAAACTTTAAATCTCCTTTCTATCCGATTTTATCCTGGATCTCTTTATTATTTATATTCGATGGATATGAAATATATTCAAAATTCTTTTCCAGTTTTGGATTCTGAAAAAACAGAACAAATTCTTTCCTTAGTTTCCAATGTATCGATAGAAGAATCTAAATTCTCGAATACCCAACTGAATCGAAAAGTTATAGAAATATTAGATGCGTTGCCGATAAATAAAAGCGAAATTCCAGCCTATGTTCAGTTTGCAGTCTTGGAACTTATGCAGCCAAAATCTTCTATCATCCAGATTTCTAAAAAAATTGGAATTTCTAAAAAGCAGTTAGAAAGAAAATTTATGGAAGTTTTTGGTGTTTTGCCTTCGGAATACAAAAAAATTCACAAACTTCTGCTTATGATTCGGTCTTCGAAAAATTACAAAGATTCAACTATTCCTACAAAACTCGCTGACATCGCAACCGAATATGAATACACAGACCAATCTCACTTTTCAAATCAGTTCAAAAGGATGGCCGGGCAAACACCAGCAGAGTGGTTTTTAAATTATAAGAAAATGTCTCTTTTTTACAATACGGACGTAAAAGAAATTTGATATGATTGAAGTGAGAGGAGTTGGAAATGTTTGCTTCAATTAAGAACTATATAAATATATATTTGGAAGAAAAATCAATTCGAGAGTTGGGAACCTGTATTTCCAAAGGCGATCCTATCCGATTTCTTTCTCTACTCAAAAATCTAAAAGATAAAAGCGATTTAGAGAAAGATACCTCATTACTTTTAGGAATAGCAATTACAGAAGCCGAGGATTCTTTTTTTCTTAAAGAATTATTGGCAATACCTTTGTCCACTAACGTATATGATTTGAATGGCCTCACTCCGTTACATAAAGCAACCGAGTACGGAAATTTAGATGCAGTGGTTTTGTTGTTAAAGAATGGGGCAGATCCAAATGCGACAGATCCGAACGGTGTTACTCCTCTGCATATAGCAAATAGTTTTGATGGTCTTGGCTATATATCAGATGTTTTGTTAAAGTATGGTGCTAATCCGAACAAACGAGATAAACTTGGGAAAAGATACTTGATGTAAAAAACGTTCATTCGAAACCTGTGGTTATGATACAAATTGGAACTTCTTTTAAACAATCGGAAACAAGGTTAGTGCTTCTTGGATCAGGTGAGTTAGGAAAGGAGGTAGCCATCGAAGCTATTCGTTTAGGTATCCATGTAATTGCTATTGATCGATATCCGAATGCTCCCGCTATGTTAGTTGCTCAGGAATCACGAGTAATAGATATGTTAGATGCTAAGATTCTGGAGGCAACAATTAGAGAGCTTCAACCAAATTTCATCGTTCCTGAAATTGAAGCCATTCACACAGAAACACTTTTAAAACTAGAGAGTGAAGGATTTCGGGTAGTTCCTAGTGCGAAGGCTGTAAACTTAACAATGAATCGAGAGGGGATTCGAAATTTTGCTTCCAAAGAATTAGGATTAAAAACATCTTCTTATGCTTTCGCTTCAACCTTTGACGAATTTGCGGAAGCTATCGATACAATTGGCATTCCATGCGTAGTAAAGCCAATTATGAGTTCCTCTGGCAAAGGCCAGAGTATGATTCGGCAAACATCGGATATAAAATCGGCATGGGAGTATGGGCAAACCGGAGGAAGAGCTGGCAAAGGCAAAATGATTGTAGAAGAGTTCATACCCTTTGATTTCGAAATCACTCTTCTTACAATCCGGCATGTGGATGGAACTAGTTTTTTACCGCCGATAGGGCACAGACAAGTTAACGGAGATTATGTGGAATCTTGGATGCCACAAGAAATATCAAATCTTGCCTTGCAGAAGGCTAAGGATATTGCTGAAAAAATTACTTCCGGATTAGGTGGAACAGGTATTTTTGGAGTAGAATTGTTTGTGAAAGGGGATGATGTCTATTTTAGCGAAGTCTCACCTAGACCACATGACACGGGTCTTGTGACCTTAATTTCTCAAAATTTTTCCGAATTTTCACTCCATGTTCGAGCTCTTTTAGGACTGCCTATTCCGAGTCTACATTTCTTTTTACCCGCCGCAAGTTCGGCTATTTTGCTAGAAGGTAAGTCAGAAGATCCAATCTATGTAGGTATCGAATCGGCACTACAAATAGAAGATTCAGATGTACGAATATTTGGGAAGCCTTCGATTGATGGAAAGAGAAGAATGGGGGTAGCGCTGGCAAGAGGTAGGGATGTAGCCGATGCGAAAGAAAAAGCCAATCGAATTCGTGACCAGATCAAATTGAAATAGTCTTAAAATTTGAAGTCATGCAGAATTCAGAAGGAATCTTTTTTCAACTGACCAGCTTTAAAATCGTTCATCACAGAATCATAGATGCTATCCTCAGGATATGGCAGATAGTGATTGTCATAATGGATTTTTAGATATCTACTTGCATCCTTACCAAAAGATCGTTTGATTTCAGATTCGATATAATCAAACTCGGTTGACTCTATTTCTTCGAGTTGCATTCCGCTATGTAGAAGATGCAAAAATACTACAAATCGTCCTGCATGTTTGAGTATCTTAAGAGAGAATAGCATATCCCTCAGTTTTAAAAGATAGAGATAAGGTCTTGTATTTTGAGCCATGAGCAGTTTTTGCTCTGCCTCAGCAATATCTCTGAGGGCCAATCGTTGGAATGCTTTGGTCTGCCATTTTTCCTTTCCTCGAGATTTTTTTCCTAAGATAGATAGCTCTACTTTTAAAACTTCTATATTTTTCTTCAGGATTTTTTCGTAGAGTTTAGTCAATGCTAGTTGGGTCTTTCGCATCTGTAAATATGACTCAGAGAATCTTCCTTGGATGTGGAGATTTTTGAATTGTAAATAAATTTCGATAATGGATTTGTATTCTGCCTTTTCACTCTCGTCCGCTAGATGTAGAATGCTTGAGTCAATAGATTTAACGAGGAGATAATTTTCTTCCGCTCCAAACGCTGATTGCAGTGTTTCCTTAGCTACAAGGACCTTTGTCATACAAAGCAGAGAAAAAACAAAAACAATGGAGAGTTTAAGGCCCACACTCTATTTTCGGAAAGTGGAATACCGAATTCAAATGATAATGAATTCACGTATGTAAATTAGGTATTTATGTCATTTTTTGTAGCCCTATTCTTTTCACTTTCGGTAATTTCGGAACTTTAGAAATTGGCATTTAAAGAGAATTCCAGAGAAGATTTATGATCAAAATTTCGGGACTAAACAAACAATATAATGGAAAAACGCTTTTTGATGATTTACAGTTCAGTGTGAACCGTGGTGAACGAGTTGGTCTTGTTGGAAGGAACGGCCATGGTAAATCCACTTTAGTTGGAATTATCCTTGGCTCGGTGGAGCCTGATTCTGGAAATATTACAATACCGAAAGGATATAAGATTGGTCATCTAGAACAACATCTGGTTTTCACCAAACCAACTGTGCTTGAGGAATGTTCTCTCGGTCTTCCCGAAGGCGATGAATACGAGACTTGGAAAGTAGAGCGAGTTTTGTTCGGTCTCGGATTTAAAGAAGAAGACATGGAAAGAAGTCCAAATGAATTTTCTGGTGGATATCAGATTCGGATGAATTTGGCAAAGTTATTGGTATCCTCTCCCGATATGCTTGTGTTAGATGAACCTAACAACTATTTAGATATTGTGACCATTCGGTGGTTAGAGGAATTCCTTCGTGAATGGGAAGGCGAAATCATTCTAATTACCCATGACAGAAGTTTTATGGATAGTGTAGTGACGCATACGGTTGCGATTCATAGAACAAAAGCAATTAAAGTCCAAGGCGATACAGAAAAGCTTTATACACAAATCAACCAAGCCGAAGAAATCTATGAAAAGACCAGATTGAATGAAGCTAAAAAGAGAAAACAGGAAGAAATTTTTATAGCTAAGTTTAAAGCAAAAGCCAGTTTTGCGAGTCGAACTCAATCGAGAGTAAAAAAACTAGAAAAACAAGGTGAGATGAAGGCACTTGAGTCAATAGAAGATTTGGAATTGTATTTCAATAGTGCACCTTTCTCCGCAAATCAAATGTTAAGTGTCGAAGATTTAGCCTTTTCGTACGATGGCAAAGAGCCATTTTTGATTCAGAATTTTTCGCTAAGTGTTGGTCCGATGGATCGAATTTGTATCATCGGAAAAAATGGAAAGGGTAAATCCACTCTGCTCAAACTTATCTCAGGAGAACTTAAACCAGTTTCCGGAGATGTGAAAAAACATCCTATTTTAAAGGAAGGGTACTTTGGGCAAACGAACAAACTGAACATGGATGAAAAAAACACCGTCGTTCAAGAAATCATGGCGGCAGATCCAAATTGTTCTGAAGGTAAGGCTCGAAATATAGCGGGTGGCCTTATGTTCTCGGATGATCTTGCCTTAAAAAAAATCAAAGTATTGTCAGGTGGAGAGAAAAGTCGAGTTTTATTGGGCAAAATTCTTGTAACACCTTGCCACTTACTATACTTAGATGAGCCGACGAACCACTTGGATATGCAGTCTTGTGACTCACTGATTGAAGCGATCGATAACTTTGATGGAACAGTTATTATGGTTACCCACAACGAAATGCACTTAAAAGCAGTTGCAACTAAATTGATTGTGTTTGACGATGATCGTGTTTTTGTTTACGACGGAGGTTATGAGGATTTTTTGACCGACATAGGTTGGAAGGACGAAAAAAATTGACTACAATAGTTTCCGTTAAAAACGTCTCGAAGGTTTATAAAAATGGATACCAAGCTCTTGCCAGTGTAAACTGGGATATTCGCGAGGGAGAAGTAATGGCACTTCTCGGTCCCAATGGTGCTGGAAAAACCACATTGATCTCAATGATTTGTGGAATTGTAACACCAAGCAGTGGTTCCGTTTCCGTTTGTGGACATGATATAATATCGGAGTTCAAAGAAACTCGCGCAAAGATTGGTTTAGTGCCTCAGGAGCTCAGTGTCCATTCCTTTGAATCTGTCTGGACTTCTGTTACATTTTCGCGAGGGCTTTTTGGCAAACCACCCAATCCCGAATATCTTGAAGAACTTTTAAAGTCTCTTTCTCTTTGGGATAAAAAAGATCAAAAAATCATGACTCTTTCCGGGGGAATGAAGAGAAGGGTTCTCATAGCAAAAGCTTTATCTCATGAACCGTCAGTGCTCTTTTTAGATGAACCGACAGCTGGCGTTGATGTAGAACTGAGAAAGGATATGTGGAATATTGTCAAAAACTTACAAAAGAAAGGTGTAACGATTATACTAACCACGCACTATATTGAAGAGGCTGAGGCAATTGCTGATCGAATTTCCGTCATTCAAAAAGGAAACATTTTCCTTACAGAAGAAAAAAATACATTAATGAAACAGTTGGGTAAAAAACAACTTCGTATTGAGTTAAAGAAACCAATTAAGTCATTACCAAAATCACTTTCAAAATTCCATCTCGAGTTAACAGATAATAATACTCTTTTAACTTACAACTTCGATAAAAAAGACGATAGTGGGAATATAACAAAACTTTTGGATGAAATTAAAAAATCAAAACTTCAATTCACTGATCTGAGCACAAAACAAAGTTCATTGGAAGAGATTTTTGTTCAATTGCTAAAGGAGAATGTATGAATTTTTATGCGATTTATTCGATCTATATTTTTGAGATGTCCCGTACGTTCCGCACGTTAATGCAAAGTATACTCTCTCCAGTATTATCGACTTCCTTATACTTTATCGTTTTTGGATCGGCCATTGGATCAAAAATTCAAGAAATTGATGGGATCCATTATGGAAGTTTTATAGTTCCAGGGCTAATTATGTTATCTCTTCTTACAGAAAGTATCTCCAATGCCTCATTTGGAATTTATTTCCCCAAATTTACTGGTACTATCTATGAGGTGTTATCTGCACCTGTTACGATGTGGGAGGTTGTAATTGGTTTCGTTGGTGCTGCGGCAACTAAATCACTTATGCTTGGTCTTTTAATGCTTCTGACTGCTTCCTTTTTTGTACCACTGCAAATAGCCCACCCCATCCTTATGGTCTTTTTTCTGATTCTAACATGTATTAGTTTTAGCTTATTTGGGTTTGTTATTGGGATTTGGGCCGATAGTTTTGAAAAACTCCAACTGATTCCTATGTTGGTCATCACACCGCTCGTCTTTTTAGGTGGCAGTTTTTATTCTGTGCAGATGTTACCTCCACTTTGGAAGAACCTGAGTATGTTTAATCCAGTTTTATATCTGGTAAGTGGATTTCGTTACAGCTTTTTTGAGAGATCGGATGTCAGTCTGAATACAAGTATTGTTATGATACTCTGCTTTTTGACAGCATGTCTTCTTCTCACCTGGGCAATCTTTCGAACGGGATACAAGATCAAAAACTAAAGGTTGGTTAGGTGGTTCAATTTCCGCAAGGATAAAATCTAATATACCTTTAGAAGTTCCACTTCGAAAATCAGAGTGGAATTTGCAGGTATAGAGCCCACTGTTTTAGATCCGTAACCGAGTTCGGGAGGGATAATGAGCTTTCGTTTCCCGCCGACTTTCATTCCCTTTATACCCTTATCCCAACCTTTGATTACTTCGCCCGCACCCAGGTTGAAGACAAATGGTTTTCCTCTATCCCTAGAGCTGTCAAATTTGTTTCCATTCGTGAGCCGTCCAACATAGTGAACAGTTACATTAGATCCAGAATAGGCTTCATCACCTGTACCAATTACTTGGTCAATAATTTGAAAGTCTTTCTCAACGGGATGAATGCCTGATGCCAAAAGTAGTGAAAAAACTGCAAGGAATCGCTTCATGGCCTCAACTTTTCAGATCGGTTAGAAAATAAAAGAAAAAAACTTTGCACCTTCGCATTTGAATCTATCTTGCTCCTTATGTTTCATGAGTTTTTTTTTTATTGTAGGGAGCTGGAAGGGTTTATGTACCGAAACCAAATCCAAGAATTTTTTCCTGGGCATCCAGATTCCATCTTTGCGGAAGAGATGTTGAAATACATTCAAATGGAATCTAAAAAAATTCCAAAATCTGAGAAGGAAAAATACAAAGGATTGCCATGGGATAAACTGGACTCCCTATGGGAAAAGGATTTAGCTAGGGCACATGATTTTATCGACTTAAAGATGTTATACGCTATCTGTGCCCATCAAATACCTATGTTTACGAAAATTATTCCTATGAAATGAATTTTACACGATCGCAACTTTTTGAAATCAAACGGGACTCATACCGATTTGTTTGATGAGTTCCAGGTTGTCCTCAAATCGCACTTTTTCCGACTGGGCTCTTTGTCTACCTGAGAATTCGATTCCTAATAAAAGATCACCATCGGCTGTTTTCTTTGCCCAGGCAATACGAGCAAAAAAACGAAAAGGGGTTTGTAGCTTAAAAACAAGTTCAAACAAAATTCCTTTCTGTTTGGGCAAGGTCTCAATCAATCGACTGTCATTAACTTTTAATTTTAAGCCAGTTGAGGAAACATCAATTACTGGAAATTTTTCTAAAGATTTGATTAAATTCGCATCCTTAATCCGTTCTACCATTTCCAATAATTGTAATTTATAATATTCAAAATCATCTTTCGATATAAAATTTTCTTTCGTTTGTAGCCAGAAATAGCCGATCGGAATGATCTCATCCATTTCATTGGTGTACAAAATCGGGATCAAGAGTTCTGACTTTAGTTTTTTATCCCGACTCTGTTTGATAATGGCCTCTACATTATCGTCCACATCATCTTCGAAGTTTATAAACCCTTCTTCATTTGTTTGGAAAGATTCTAGTTTTGTGTAGTCCGCGATATAGAGAATTTTTTGAGAGGATTTAGCAACTTCAAATTTTCTTTCTAAGCCTGATTTAAAAACATCAATAACTACTTGTTCCCCTGATTTGAGAGACAATTTCTTTTTGTAATCATCAAAGTTCACTCGGACGAGAGTTGGTATATTGAACATATTTGCTTCGATGATTGTTTTTGAACTCACCAAGTTTGTAACATTGACCAGTCCTTCTTCAGTGATGGTATAACGTGGTGATACTCGGTCTTTTTTTGCGATGGATACTTTTTCGACACGGCAGAGTATTCTATTTGGTGTTGTCCGTTTTATAAATTTGCAGTCAATTTCAATGTACCGAGCGAGCAGTTTCGAGAGTACGATGAGGCCATCAGGTTCGATATCCCATTCTTCATTACATTCGATAATGATATCTTCGGAGTTGGGAACGTGAGAAAGAATACGTAGGCTCTTTTGCAATCCATTCCAGTTCGCATTGATTTCATTATTTATCAAGTAGTGAAGGATGACATGATTTTTCTGTTCCTTCCCTGTAATTTGGTCCATGGCACGCATAATTTCTTTCCGATTCGATCTTTTTTGTATCAGACGTGGAGAAATAAATTTCTCCTACACCTGTAAGGGAAGTTTTCAGGAGGGAAAAGGAAATGGCAAGAAAAACGACAGAATTAAAGAACAACTAGGTGTTTTTTTTCTGTTTGTTCGTAGAGAAATTTAACCCATCCATACTGGTTTTGGAGTGGAGTCAACCCCGGGAAATGAGTTGCTAGAAACTGAGAGCAAACTGCCTCCCGTTCTTTATTTTTTTCCTCTACCAAGATCGAGAGATCCTTTAGGGTTTTGTCGTAGATTGTTTTGTCCATATAACCATCTTCGAGAGCTTTTTTAAGGAAACCTCGTTTGGCGGACCATTCCTGCTTGGAAACTACGGGTATGGCTTCCAATCGGTTCCAGAATGATTTCAATTCGTTTTCCATATCACTTGTTATATTATCTTTCGCGGTGCGGCAGATCTTATAAATCTTGATTAGCTCTCGTTTGGCAAATTCTTGCAGATCTTGGGAGTGTTCTTCCCATATCCGGCGGTAGGTACGAGGAAAACTGAAAAAATAATCAGGGCTTTGTAAAGGTATAATAAGAGTTAGTTGAAAATTACCGAGGGAGTCCAAGTGCAGATTGCCACGAAGCAATACCCCTTCCGTTTCTGTCTCGATTCTTGTAAGTCCAATCATCCTTACTATATATTACAACTGAGATCGAATTTAATCCTGGGATTTGAATTTTTTTAGTCCAAATATCCGAAAAACTAAAAAATTGATGGTGATTTCTTTCCATGTGGCGGGGGAAATTTCTCCCAAAGTATTTGCAACCAAATCGGCCTTTAGGACTCTTACTTAGAAGAGAATTATGGAATACAATCAGAACGCTTTTGAATTTTTACCCAAAGCCAAAGGAAATAAAAGACGAGCATTGCTTGTTGAAGGCGGGGGAATGAAGGGAGCTTTCTCAGGTGGAGTTCTCTATTCCTGGACAAGGCTTTTCGACGCAAACTATTTTGACTTAGTAGTGGGAGTTTCTTCGGGAGCTTGTTCTGCGGCGTATTTTGTCGCATCTCACAATCCAGAACCCATTCAATCAGAGCGAGCTGTCAAAGTCTGGTACAAAGACCTATCTGGAAAACAGATGATTTCACTCCTCAATCCGTTTCGAGGAAAAACACTTCTCAACCAAGAATACTTAATCGATTTTATCTTTCGAAAAAAAGTCCGACTTGAGAGTGAAAAATTAGAACGAAAAGGAGTGCCTCACTTTGCCGTTGCTGTGAGCAATTTACAAACGCACTCACTCGAATACATAAAAGCAACATCAGCCAATATATTTGATCTACTCAAAGCCGCCACATCTCTGCCAATCGCAACTAGAGGAAAACACAAGTTAAACGGAAAATTCTACTCGGATGCCGCCATTCTAAATCCCTTGCCGATCCAAGATCTCATCGCCGCTGGCTATAACGAAATTGTGGTTGTGATGAACTCTCCGATCCAGCAGATTTCGAGTCGTATCAGTCGTTTAACGAGTTTTTTTGCATTTCCCAAACATAGAACTGTAAGGCGAATGATGAGAAAATTCCACCACCTTCATTTTAATTTCGGAAGGGATTTGGCAACCAAACCGCCAGAAGGTGTAAAAATCATTACAGTTGCTCCAGACGTCGCTCTTCCCGTTTCGCTAACAACAACGATTCGAACAAAACTCTACAAAACTGTCTTACTTGGAATCCAAAAAGGGGAAGAAGCCTTTGAAAAATTCCAGGCTTCCTCCAAGAGAAAAATGACTCGGAAATAAGATCGAACTATCTTGACTCATTATTCGAGTTTTTCCAAGTCTAAGATGTAATAACCACCTCTTGGTCGATTCTGGTATTCCGATAGTGAGCCTGCAAAAAATATTCTATTTTTGACGGGAACCACTGTTTGGATAGATCCACTGGAAAAGGGATTGAAGGACATTGGTGCTCTTTTTAAAAAATCATAGAGAATGAATCCCTCTTGGTTTTTTCCGTTTACTGTCGTGAAAGATCCGCCAATCCCTCCCTTCCCGTTTTCGCAAATGCCAAGGGACAGTACTTTGTTATCGAAACTTATGTTTCCACTAAGATAATTTGCCGAAGAGAGATCTATGACACCGAACTTTGGACTCGGTGTTGAGCCATAATTATCAAAATTGCCACCGAAGAATAAAAGGTTATTTAACGTTCCCAGAGCATGAACAGTAGCATCTGGGAAATTTGGTGGCGTGGGGAAGCTGAGATTGGCACCGGTAGCAGTACTAACTGCGGCAAGCCTTTGTGGTGGGAATGCGGCAATGTCTGTGAAGTTTCCGCCCAAGAAGATTCTATCAGCCAAAGGAAGGATTTCCTCTACTGTGTCACCTGCATTGGGATTCCAGCTATTCAGAGTTCCGTCTAACTTAGGAAATCTAGCGACACGATTCCGAAGTTGACCATTCACATTTTGGAATTGCCCACCAACGTAGACAAAATTTTCATCGGAGCTAATAGCTTCCACAACACCGATAAAGCTAGGAGACATTCCTTCTAAACGTTGGTCTTTTAAATTGTATGCAAAAAATCGCATCCTACTTTGTCCAAATGCCTGCGTAAAATTTCCCCCTACGTACAAAATGTCCCCATTTTGGTGGAAGGTAGTGATACTACCGTTCACAGTCGGAATCCATTCTGTTGGTTTTCCAGTTACCAAATCGATCGAACCCAATCCATTCCGATTGACAATATTGACACTGGAAAAAGCACCAGGAACAAAAACGCGAGAATTGTCCGATGAAAAGGCTATTTTGCCGTTGGGGTAGGTAAAAGGAGTAACAAACCTTGGATTCCAATCCGATATATTCCCCGTTAGTGGGTCGACCGAAAAAGCATTTAGCCTTTCCCGACCAAATACAGTTGAAAAAGTACCTAAAACATAGAGTTTGCCCTCAT
Source organism: Leptospira sp. (assembly GCA_027533185.1). Classification (GTDB taxonomy): domain Bacteria; phylum Spirochaetota; class Leptospiria; order Leptospirales; family Leptospiraceae; genus Leptospira_A. Next base: position 52,081 of record JAPZTS010000002.1, read on the forward strand.
GTACGGTAAGTGAGGCGACGGTTGATCCATTCGCTAGACTTAAGTCTTCAGAGCCCACTGTACCAGTGTTATTATCTACAATAGCAAAATAATTCCGATTTGTGGCTCCATTGATCTGGGTGAAAGAACCTGCTAGGTAAACTTTGTTCTGATTGAAAACAACAATATCAACTAAGGCATTCGGATTTGGGTTCCAGGTTGTCAAGTTGCCACTCATCGTAAAGGAGCGTGCAAAATAGTTGGTTCCAGCCGTAAAATTTCCAACTGCATAAATTACCTTATTGTTTGATGCATCAACACCCAAGGTGATTCCGCGAACATTACCCACCGAAATCCCTGTGTTGAAGCTTGTTATCGTTGCACCCGAGGTATAGTTAACTTTACCCAATCGTCCAAAACCTGCACCATTGAGGTTATTAAATTGACCGGCAATGAAAAGTCCGTCAGTATCTTTCGCAAATGCATTGACGGGCGCATCTACACTCGCAAGCCAACCTGGATCTAGCTCTCCTGTGATCCGATTCACTGCCGCAAGATAGCCCTTTGGCACCCCGTTCCAATTCGTGAAATTTCCACCGATATAGAGTTTTTCACCAACTAATGCCAGATCGTTGATTGCGACTCCATTACTTCCTGTTCCCACATTAAAATTTAGATCTAATTTACAATTGGATTTGATATGGACAAGACTTGGGCGGTTGAATCCTTGGACATGATTGAAAAGTCCTCCGACATAAAAACCATTTTCCCCATCAGAAATGGCGACAGTGGCCGTAGTCAGAATCTCCATATACGGACAGATGTCGTGTGGAACCAACTTGCCATCGTTTGTATTTAAAATAGCACCAGCTCCGGTATTAGGACCAAAGTAAGAAAATGTCCCACCTAGATACAATTTGTCCTCAAGTAGGGCCACTCCTCGGATTACTACGTTCGCTGGGTTTGTATCATGTACTCCCCATAAATCGAGAGGGGTTTTTGAAAAACCAGGGAGGCAGGAAGCTGAGTCATCCTTTATGAGAAAACGAACAAGCGTTCCAATTCGATAGGCTTCGGAGTTTGGATCACAGGTGTTCGAGAGATCCCCTGGCTTACAGGCAATGAGGATGTTGAATAAACCGAATAGAATCAATTGGAAATAAATTTTCATGGGAGTCTAAGAAATACGAAAGATGATTTGGATTGTTTTATCAATCGGATTTTGTTTTTTTGCCATTCTTTTTCTCTGGCGTTTCGGAAATCGGGACAGCTCAGTCCGACTAGACTCTCCGAAAACTAGGAACTGGAATGATACAGACTCAGAATCGAAAAAAATAGAAAGTGAATTGAATATCGATCTTTTTTTCTCCGCAGGTCTTTCCCAATTGGATTCCCAAGAGTTGAAAAAATTAGAAGGTATCTTAAAATCTTTGGATAGGGAATCCTTAATATCGATCGAGATTTCGGGCTCTGCAGATAGTACGGGCAATCTGGCTAGGAATCGAAAATTGGTCCGAGACAGGGTACAATTTGTTCGAAATGTTGTCCAAAGTAAAGGTAAATCGATTCCAAATGTAAGTGTAGTTTTTCGGGAGCCAAGCCCTGGACGTAGCGCCAAAGACCGAGAAAGGCTAAGGTCAGTCAAACTTAGAATCAAGTATTTAGAAGTTTTCTAATTGAATCTAGATTTCCTTGAGTCATTTTGGGTAGAGTTCCATGATTAAAAAAGAAATCCAAATCCGATTCAATGATATGGATCCGATGCGTAGAGTCAATAATGCGAGTTATTCGGCGTATTTAGAAGTAGCTCGAGTCGCTTTTTGCGAAAATTTCATTGAAATAAAAACTTTAGAAGACATTCCATTTGTGATGGTACGAGTAGAAATGGATTTGTTACAAAGTGTACTTCCGGGTGACAAAGTCTTTGTGACCATTTGGGTATCTAAAATAGGCAATACATCTTGGGAGTTTAGTTATAAAATACAAAGTGCGAATGCTGAAATTACTTATGTTCGTGCCAAGTCCGTCCAAGTTTATTTCAACTACCACTTAGGTCGAAAGGAAACGATCCCAGATGGCTTTAGGAAAATCCTAGAAAGTGAATTCCAATCAATTTAAAACAACTCGTGGGAATCAAAATGCTTCCAAATCCAATGGTAGGCAGATTTGTCACCATATTGGATGCATTCATCCAACCAATTGGAGTCTTCCGTTGGTCGAAGTGTTTTGTATACTTCCTGGATATCCTCAACCAAACGCATGTATTCTGGTAGAATGTCTGAGAGTAGAGGATCGGTGTGTCGATCAATGAGACGGAGTAGGGCCTGCAGCAATGCATAGTAGATTCCCTTTCTTAAAATAGGAGGGATATCTGCCGGGATTGAAAGTTGCGATTCGATTTGATCGAGAGATTGTAAACCTTTGGGAAGGTGGGGCAAAAGTTGGATCGTCAATTTTTGTTGGAAAGAAACCAAGGAAACATTGGAATAGGTCTTGTCCATGTTCGATCATTCTCTTTCAATTTCAGAAGAAATCAAATCCATTTGTATGGATCATGGATTTTCTTTAGTAGGGTTTGCTCCGGCAAAACTCCCTGAGGCGGATTTAAAAAATATACAGGCTTGGATTGCTGAAGGAAGGCATGGTTCGATGGAATGGTTTGCCAAAGAGACTGCGCAAGGAATTCGATTTGCCTTCCTGCATTTAGGTTTTGTTCCCAAAACTGCTATCACTCTTGCCTTTGTTTACAGATCCGAAAGTTCTGAGAGTCTCGTTAGTCAAATGCAAAAAAAGGTATCTCGTTATGCGCTAGGAGATGATTACCATCAGGTACTAAGAAAGAAGGGCAAATCCATCATTCGCATTTTAAAATCAAAATATCCAAATCATCACTTTCGCCAATCCGTAGATAGTCTCCCGATCGCAGAAAAGGTGTTGGCTGTCGAATCTGGAATCGGTTGGCGGGGGAAAAACACAAACACCATCCATCGTGATTTAGGGTCTTATTTTTTTATATCAGTGATATTGACGGATTTGGAATTTTCCTTTCCCAATGTAACAAAAACAGACCACTGCGGAACTTGCCGCCTATGCATTGATAGTTGTCCAACGGGTGCATTAGAACCATACAAAATCGATTCAAGAAAGTGCATTTCCTACCAAACCATAGAAGATCGAGGTAGTTCGGAGTTAGAAAACAAAGGAACCCATTCTTGGGTTTATGGCTGCGATATCTGCCAGGAGGTATGTCCTTGGAATGAAAGAGTCGCCAAACGAAACCAGGTGGAAACAACGGAGTCTTCCTTTTTACCAAACTCACTTTGGACCGATCCAAATTTTCTAAACCATTCCAATCTTTCGGCAGAGGAGTTTGGCTCGTATTTCAAAGGTTCTGCGATTGAAAGAATTGGGGTAGACGTCTGGAATCGGAATTGGGAGTGATTAAATTTTTATCAAGATGTAATTAAGTTCCAATCTCTTTTTATTTTGTCCGACCATCAGCTGTTTAGTGGTGAAAACCGCATAACTTTTCTACTTTTTTTGCTTGCGAATTACATAAATTTCAAAAAGATTTTAATCTAAATTTATCATGTAATTAGGTTATTATTATGAAAGAGCTACATTTCGTTTCTCCGATCTCAATCGATCTAGGAGCAAAGACGACCGGTTTGGTTACTGGGACATATCAATCTGGTGAAATTTTAAATAAAGCTCAATTGAAGTTTTTTGGGAAAACTGTAGAGATAGGAGAGATCACATTTGCCCAAGGTCCAAGGACTGTAAAACGCCATCAAATGAGGGGATTTAAACGGAGAAAGTTGGCCAAAAGGCTATTTTTTACAATATTAAATGATAAATTCCAAATTCACTACAGTCAGTTGCCTCGACCAGAACTTGAGGCTGTCCTCGGACTTTTTAATAGACGCGGATTCACATACTTTCAAGAGGAAGTAAACTGGGAGATTTTGAATAATGCGGACTTGAGTTTTTTTAGACAAATTTACGGTTCCATCGTAGGTCTGAAAGATTCTCTGGGAGCTCAACTGGTTAATCTAAGTAAAAACGCAAGCGATCTAAAACTCTGGATAGATCATCCTTTAACAAAACTTTCGAAAAAAGAATTTGAGCAAAAAATAAAATTAGAATATCAGGTTGATAAAGAGAATGAAATAAGTAAGGAAACAATAAAAACTTTAATTGATACCAATAGTGAAATTCAAAATTATTTGGCTAAATTTTTAAGTTCAGAAAAGGAGGGCCATTTTCATCGGAAAGAATATTTTGAAAATATTTTATATGACCTCAACAATAATACACAACTCGTCAATTTTTCTAATAGATTGAATCTGAAATCAGTTCAGTTAAAGAATTTAATTGGTCATATAAGCAATCTTCAATTAAGAGTATTGAGGAAATATTTTAATGATAAAAATATGACTGGTCTTGGGACCTGGAATGCTGAGAGGTTTTATAAATACTTCTTTAAATGGATAATTGGGCTACGACCAACTTCAGGGTCTACGGAACAAACTAATCGAGCGTATATTCTAAAAACTTTAAAGTCGAAAAAAGATATTATGAAATTTCTTACTGAAGAAGACCCAATTTGTACGATCCCTCCGTATGAAGATCAAAATAATCGAAGACCTCCAATTTGCCACTCATTGTTATTTAACACTAACGAACTAAGTCAGAAATATCCATCATGGGAATTGCTCGTTAATGAGATTGTTACAAAAAGTAATGAGCGATTTCCAGAGCATGACTTAAAAGATCAAATTGATGAAATGGTAGTAGAGACTAGTCACAAATCAGCATTTCTTCTGCAAAGATTTTATGATAGATCTGAATCTATTGATCCGTATGCGATACGAAAGCAAATTAAGAATCCCAACTCTAGAGCATCTTTGGAAGGGTGGCAGAATCTTGAATCAGATTTTGGGACGACGAAAAGTAAAATAATATTAGAAATAGGGAAATCCTATCATGCAGAATCAAATCAAGCTAAAAAAGGTCTTTGGTATCCTACGGGAACGAGTATTTTACGGGTTTGCAAAGATCATCCTAGACTTAAAAAAAATCAAAGAGAGACATTACTTGGTGGTATACTAGGCATACGTATCAGTAAATTAAAGTTAAATGAATTTGAGCAACGAATGTTGTTGCCAGTAAGCGAAGATCGAAAGCGTTCTTTAAAGTCCGTTATTCAAGGATTTGAAGAATTAAGAAAAGAATTTGGAAATTCATTCAAGTATGAATGGGAAGAGACAATCAGAAAATACGATAGGGAAGGTGAAAAGGCATTATCAGAAGACCATGAGAAAAAAATTCTTCGACTTCATTTATTGATTCCAATAGTCTCCAGGGTAATATCACAATTCTTTGATATTAGTAATTCGATTCGGTTTCAAAATCCCTTTTCACTAGCTCAAATATATAATATTATGTTTGATACGAGCCAAGGATTCTTTTCTACCTGTGAAAAATGTACGTCAGAAAACCATTGGCGATCAAGTAATAGCATGGTTGTCGGGAAAAATGATATTCTATCCTCGAATGCTTCTCGACTGCCTGCGGACTCTGTAAGACCATTCGATGGCCAACTAGCAAAACTCATCCAAAGTATCGCATATCAGATCGCATATCAAAAAATAGGTGAGATTAAGAATAACACCCACATAGAATCAAATTCGATAGTACATATTCCTATCGTAATAGAAGAAAATCAATTTCAATTTACAGAATCACTTATGGAAATTAAGGGTCTGAAAAATAAGAAAAAATTAGAATATCTAAAAAAGCGAAGCGAGTCCGAAGTGCATTCGTTAAAATCAAAGCAAGATCGTATTAAATCGGCATCAAAAAATATTTGCCCATACACAGGTAAAACCATAAAAGATGGAGAAATCGACCATATTTTACCTAGGTCTTTTTCCACGGATAGCGCAGGAACAATTCTAAATTCTGAGCCGAACCTAATTTATGTTAGCAGAGAAGGGAATAGAAAGAAAGGAGACCGAATTTATACTCTGGAAAATTTGGATTCGGGATATCTTAAAATAATTTTTGGGACTTCAGACATTGATGAAATAACTAAAAAAATTATACAAGTCGTTGATCTTCACTTTCCAAAATTTGGTAGATCACGTAATTTCTATTTTCAGGAATTAACGCTATTAGAACAAGATTGCATTCGTCATTCGCTTTTCTTGGAAAAATGTAGAACACAAGTTGCAGATGCTATTTACAAAACTTCAAAATCAAAAGTAAATGGAACCCAATCATTCTTAGCAAAAGAAATACAAAGGATTTTAAATGAAAAACTAAAAGAGTATACGTTAAAATTTTCTCTTTTCCCTGTTAAAAGCAAAGATATTAGTGAATCCCGACAAAAAATATCCGAAACATTGCACCATGTAAAAAAAACTCCAATTCAAGGAAATATAAGTCACATAATTGATGCAACGTTAGCTATGCATTTAGTTATTTGGGACAAAAAAAACGAGTCAGTATTCCAAACTACTTGGGATGATCCTAATGAAAATGAGACAGATGAAGAAATATTTGTGAGAACATTTTCCGAAATTTTGCCGAATGAATTTGAATTTATCAAAGTAGACAGAAGACCGAAATATAATAAAACAGGGCAGAATATAAAGAATACATCGATTTTCAAGGATACAATTTATGCCGAACACTTTGTCCCTTTATTAAAAAAAGAGGATAAATACTTTTTCGGTTTTAATATAAATAATTCTATTGAGATACTTAAAGATGGAGAAAAAATATTATTAAAATTGAATCCATTCTTGAAGACTGTAGAAGCTAACAACAAACGAAATTTCGAAATATTTTATATTGATAAAGGAAAAGCTATGAAATTCCTTCACGAAATTTCAAAATCTCAGCCAAATGATGATGAGAGGGAGTTAGCGATTATCCTAAATGGTATGAAATATTTCACAAAGAAGCAGGAGATTTGGAATACGATATTTGATAAAGGAAAAATTGTATCTAGGGAAGAAATTTTAAAAGATAAAAACTTTGATATTGAGGTAAAGATACCCAAATCCATTTGTGATAAGGAAAATAAGAAAATTAGAATACCTTCAATAAATGAATGGAAACGATTGTTGAATCTCCCGGAATTGAATGAATTTTATAGTCAAGGTGATGGTAAAGAAACATCCTTTCTCTACAAAAACAAAATTGAATTAGATTTTTTTAAATCTATAAAGTTCAACGTTAATAAAAAACACACTCCGAAGAGAAAAGTATTTTCATTACCAATGGTTGATTCACCTTCGGGTGGATTTCGAATCAAAAGGAAAAATTTTGATGGATCTGATATTTTTCAAACAGTGTCGATCGAGGGCCTTTATAACGTAGGCTTTTATCTAAACGAGAATAACGAGCTTTCAGAATCTAAGATGATACCGGCATTGGAAGAGAGTCCTAATTTATCTCTCGCTCAGGTGAACTTTGTTCAAAAGTTTGAAAAAAACGTTAAAATGGATGAATGGCGAGAAATTGATTTATCAACTTACGAAAGTTTGCCTATCGTAGAATATAATCTTTCTCCTGGCAGTCAAGATCGAATGTTTGTGAGATTAAAAATGAAAACTTCCGATTTTGCAAAGATTATTATTCCAATGAGCGATTGTGAATGGAATTTATATCAGCTACCTTCTCTCCTCAAGTTAGATAAAAAAAAGAATTCATTTTTTCAAAAAATAGAAATCCCTATTCAATTTCCTAGGGACGGAAAAATTCGTATTCAATCAATTTCTGAATCATTTGTTTTGTTTAGTTATACTGTAGAATCAACTACGAAAGATATAGAAAAGCTCTATAATCTTGGGAAAGCTTTAAATGAAGCACGTAACAATTGAAGAGTATGGTGCCTTTCTCGGGATTTCTGGAGAACGGTTACAGATTTCTTTAAAAGGAATTCTTTTAAAAGAAATACCATTGAATCGGATAAAAACAATTTCGTTTTCAAAAAATGGTGCAAGCTGTTCAACAAATTTACTATTGCAGTGTAGTGTTCGAGGGATTCGTGTTTTTCTGCGTGATTTTAAGAATGAAATAGTCGGAAGCTTTCAGGGTTTACATGAACATGCAGTGTGCCAAGTAAGAAAAAAACAATTTTCTGCGTTTGATTCAAATGAATTTTCTATCTCTATCTCCAAAAAATGGATATATGGGAAAATACGAAATCAGAGAAGCGTCCTTCTTTACTTTGATAAATATCACAAGAAGAAAAATTTAGATTCAAATAATCATCTTACAGAAGCTGCGGATTATCTCAAATCTATATCAGAAAAGATTAATGCAATTACTTCAAATTCTGAAAATTGGAGAGAAGTCATTATGGGCTTTGAAGGGAGCGCTGCCAGAAAATATTGGGAAGCTTTGCGTATGTCTAATTTACTACCTGCTAGTTTTAAAGGTAGGATTGGAAGAGGCGCAAAAGATTTGGTTAACACGATGTTAAATTATGGATATGCAATATTAGAAACTCCAATCTGGAATTGCATAAGCAACGCAGGATTAGAGGCCTACTTAGGCTTTCTTCATGTTCAGCGACCAGGAAAACCCTCATTAGTTCTTGACTTAATGGAGGAATATAGACCTTGGGTTGTTGACCGCAACGTAATTAAGTTATGTGGCGAAGATGATACTACATTTGGAGATATTCAAAGGAAAAGGCTTATTGCTGGAATACATGAAACCTTATCAAATAAATACTTTTATAAAAAAAAGAAGGTAAAATTAGAAAGTATAATTCAAAGGCAGATTTATCGCTTTGTTGCTAGTTTTTCTCAAACTCAGGAATATAAACCTTATGTTTTTAAATGGTGATTTATGGATCAGTTCAACGAAATTATAGTATCATATGATATATCAAATAATAAAATGCGAAAAAAATTCCATGATCTGTTACTCGATTTTGGACTACAACCCATACAGAAGTCAGTTTTTTGGGGTCGGGTATTAGCTCCCGAAATGAAAACCATATCGAATAATTTTCCAAAGTATATTAACCAAGAGGATGATGATTCTATTTTTCTGGTGATGGTTCAGTTATCGAAAAAATATTTAAACAATTCAATAGGCATCAAGTCTGAATTTTTTGTCCAGAATGATTCATATGAAATCGTATAGTATACCGATTTCTTTGTTAAGACAGTATGTGTTTTGTCCTAGAATTCCATTTTTTCAACTTTTGTTTCCAGCTCAAAACTCAGAGAAACCTCTGTGGGTAAAGCAGGGAAGTGAATATCAAGAAAAATGGGAGAGCCTACAAAAACGACGAAGTTTGCAAAGATTTGGGATATCAGAAAATGCAAAACTTTTTTTCAATCAATATGTAGAGTCTGATGAATACGGGATACATGGGTATATTGATTTGTACGTAATAGACTATAATAATTGCTATCCTATAGAGTTTAAAAGTGGAAACAATAGCTTCATTGAAGGAGGCGTTTTGCAACTAACAGGCTATTTAGTTGCGCTGGGAGCGAACGAAAAAATTAATTGTAACCGAGGCTTTATAATATTTAAAGAATCGAAGAAAATTATAGAAGTGCAAAATTCAATTGCAAACAAATCCAAACTAAAAAATGTTATTGAACGAATTAGAGAAAGCGTGGACCGGCAAATATTACCAAGTTCAGATGCAACGCTATCAAAATGCTCGCAATGCGAGTATTTAAGACATTGTAATGATCGAAATTTTTAATACAGCTTTACTGACCATACCTTCCAAAGGATCGATAGAGGGCCAGCCATCCTTGCTTTTGGATGATTTCAGTGCATTAGATTTCAATTTACATTCAACTAAATTTTTCGCAAAATTCAACCTTTTTTTAGCAATTGTTCCGTTTTCGAAAGAAAAATTAAAAATATTGCATAAAACCATGCAGAACCCCCTTTTCAAGGGGGGGTATCATATCACGGTTTGAAATCTTAGCAACTGAAACCGTCATTGTATCAGATGAACAAGGAGCCACTTTTGAAAGTATCATATCACGGTTTGAAATCTTAGCAACTGAAACTGCAAAAATGTGTATGTTGTTTTATTGCCCGTAATTTCTGTATCATATCACGGTTTGAAATCTTAGCAACTGAAACTGAAATTATTGGCGTGTCAGCTTGCCCAAAATGTGGTATCATATCACGGTTTGAAATCTTAGCAACTGAAACAAAAACTGCTCGACATGAGTCAGGTTTGTATCCTGGTATCATATCACGGTTTGAAATCTTAGCAACTGAAACGCACTAGCGTCCATCGGTAACCTTGCCCTTCCTTTGGTATCATATCACGGTTTGAAATCTTAGCAACTGAAACCAAGCGAACCGTTCTGCATTGTTTATTCCAAAAGGTATCATATCAAGGTTTGAAATCTTAGCAACTGAAACCCAAAACCGAAACAATGTGGATGGCGTGGCATTTTAAGGTATCATATCACGGTTTGAAATCTTAGCAACTGAAACTTTTGATAATTTTGTCGTTGGCTTTTACATAGTTCGTATCATATCACGGTTTGAAATCTTAGCAACTGAAACAAACCCGCTTTTGATTTTCCAGTGATGCCTGTGAGTATCATATCACGGTTTGAAATCTTAGCAACTGAAACGCCGAAACTCTTCCTCGATGGAAACCCTATGCCTTGGTATCATATCACGGTTTGAAATCTTAGCAACTGAAACACTACTCTCCAGCTTGCGACCCTTCGCATAATCCGTATCATATCACGGTTTGAAATCTTAGCAACTGAAACAACAACCACCGCATCAACTACAACCACCGCACCAGTATCATATCACGGTTTGAAATCTTAGCAACTGAAACCCTTTTCTTCATTTGTCATTAGCGGGGGGGTGTTAGTATCATATCACGGTTTGAAATCTTAGCAACTGAAACATGACCTTCTACTCCCTGTTCGGCTGCTTTATCGGTATCATATCACGGTTTGAAATCTTAGCAACTGAAACTAAAATGGTTGGCAACTGAGGACGGGACCCCATCGAAAGTATCATATCACGGTTTGAAATCTTAGCAACTGAAACCATTGAAAAAACCCAGAAGCATTTCTTCTTTTTGAGTATCATATCACGGTTTGAAATCTTAGCAACTGAAACAAAAGAATTTCCAGGTGGGTATCTAATTGCAAACGGTATCATATCACGGTTTGAAATCTTAGCAACTGAAACCCCTGAAAATTTCCTCTGAAAAATCTATAAACTGGTATCATATCACGGTTTGAAATCTTAGCAACTGAAACGCAAGGTCGGATTGTTTTTTGAGTTCGGTAAGGAAGTATCATATCACGGTTTGAAATCTTAGCAACTGAAACTTAATTCAACTTCGGTCCTCAAATCATTAATAATTTGTATCATATCACGGTTTGAAATCTTAGCAACTGAAACGACATACGAGACTTGGGGGAAAAGGTCGTAACAAGTATCATATCACGGTTTGAAATCTTAGCAACTGAAACTTTGCGTTTGCATTTTGGGACATATCGATTCTTGGTATCATATCACGGTTTGAAATCTTAGCAACTGAAACGTCCTTGTTCTCGCTGTGCCATATGCCGTCAGGGTGTATCATATCACGGTTTGAAATCTTAGCAACTGAAACGGGTTATTGAATCCAGGATCAGTCAGTACTGCTTGAGTATCATATCACGGTTTGAAATCTTAGCAACTGAAACGGCCGATGTGTATCTTTTCATTGCATGAATCTTCCGTATCATATCACGGTTTGAAATCTTAGCAACTGAAACCTCGACATCAATGTCGATCCGTCTCTTATGTATAAGTATCATATCACGGTTTGAAATCTTAGCAACTGAAACTTGGGCTGAGTTTTTTACCAAGTCAAAAGAAGGCCGTATCATATCACGGTTTGAAATCTTAGCAACTGAAACTGCTCGCTACTTGCAGGAGTGCCTTCAATTTTACGTATCATATCACGGTTTGAAATCTTAGCAACTGAAACCTGGGATGTCGATGTTTTTAGTTTTGAGTTTTAAGGTATCATATCACGGTTTGAAATCTTAGCAACTGAAACCAAATCAATCAGCGATTTAAGGACAGAATCAAAGAAGTATCATATCACGGTTTGAAATCTTAGCAACTGAAACCTCGCACAGCCTCGCACATTTTAGGGCCTTTGTGGTGTATCATATCACGGTTTGAAATCTTAGCAACTGAAACAAACCCTTCGACATTGACCGATGTCTTAATGAGGAGTATCATATCACGGTTTGAAATCTTAGCAACTGAAACGTAAAGAAAGGGAAGGGATGAAGTTGTTTTATATTTGTAATATATCACCTCTAGTAATCTTAGCAGCTGATTTTGAGTGTTATTTCTTGTATTTAAAATTTCCAAATCAATTTTCTACCCAAGACTAGGACTTTCTCACAAAAATTCATCCTAGTTGCACGAAAGCATTAATATCCGATGGTAAATCCAAAAGATTAAAAATTTTACCCCCCCACCACCTCCACCATCCTCCGCGCATTTTCCTCAGGATCTTCCGCCGAACAGAGGTAACTCACAACAGCTAGTGAGTCTGCGCCTGCGTGGTGTACAGCTTTTGCATTGGAGAGATTGATTCCACCAATCGCAACTAACGGCAATTTGGAATGTACTTTTAGCCATTCTAGGCCAGAAAGTCCCCAGGGTTCTTTGGTGTCGGTTTTGGTCGGTGTGGAAAAAACAGGAGAAGCGGCCAAGTAATCCAATTGCGATTCATACCCTTGTGGTAGGTTTTGGAGGTCGGCTTTTGTTTCAATAGACAGACCAATAATTGCTTCCGGTCCTAAATACTTGCGGGCTTCTACATAGGGAAGGTCGGATTGGCCGAGGTGGATTCCATTTGCTCCAGAAGTCAGTGCAACATCCAAACGATCATTTACGATTAGAGGGACTTGAAAGGGACCGAGTACATTTAATAAGTGTTTTGCGAGGGATAGAAATTCCTTGGTGGAAATTTCCTTTTCCCTGAGTTGTACGATCTGTACACCTGCCTTGACGGATAGTCGGACAATTTCTTCTAAGGGATGGTGGAGACAAAGAGATCGGTCTGTAACCAAATACAGACCTTGGATCTTACTCGCCTTTGAATCTTTGTTTGATATCATCGGCTCCGATTTCGTAAAGAGCATCGAGAAAGGCGGTCTGGAAGGAACCAGGGCTACTCGTTTTTATCTTAGCCATCTCTCCTGCGATACCCATCACAGCCATGGCACTTGTTGCTGCTCGGAAAGCGTTGGGCTGTATAGCAGCGAAGGCACCACAAAGTGCAGAAGCCGTACAACCAAGTCCCGTTACCTTAGTCATCAGCGGATCACCATTGTGAATTGCCGACTTTTGCTGTAGATACAGAATATAATCCGTTTGGCCAGAAATTACAACACAGCCACCTGTAACTTTGGATAAAGACCTTCCGGATTCCACAGCGGAGTCCGAAGAATCAAGAGAGTCCACCCCTTTTGTTTTTCCAGAAGTTGATAGAGTCGAAAGAATTTCGGATGCGTTCCCTCTGATGATAGTGGGAGAACCTGCTCCTAAAATCCTTCTTATCGCCATATTACGCAGGTTACTTGCTCCGGCTCCAACAGGATCTAGAACAAAAGGTTTTTTTAAGGAACTGGCCTTTGCGGCTGCTTTTTCCATTGAGACGATCCAAGGCTCCGATAGTGTTCCAATATTGATAACAGTTGCCGAACAAATTGTAACCATATCCTCAACTTCATCAATAGCGTGGGCCATAATCGGAGAAGCCCCAATGGCAAGTAGTGCATTTGCCGTGTTGTTCATTACAACGTAGTTTGTAATATTATGTACTAGTGGTGAAGTGCTTCTTAATTGAACAAGGTCATCGATAGTGTTTTGAATGAGATTAGAGGTCATAAGGTATTCTTAAAAGAAACCTATGCAATTTTGGCTATAGCGTCTTCTACTTTTTTGATGAGATCCGTTTCGGACCAAGGTTTATTTAAAAAACTATGTAGATTGACTTCGTTTTTTAATTTGTTGAGTGAACTTTCATCAATATGACCGGAGATGATGATCTTTTTGATATTGGGGTAGGATTTGTGGACATCACGCAAAAACTCATCACCTCTTTGGTTAGGCATTAGCCAATCCGAAATGATGATGAGAATTTTGATCCCTTCTTCAGCCAACTCTTCTATGATAGACCACGCCTCTTCTGTATTTTGAGCTGTCTCGTAACGATAGTCGTTCCCAAAATGTTTTTTGAGTTGAGACTTAAGGCTCATCAGAATGATTTGTTCGTCATCGACGAAGAGAATGGCTTTTGACATGCAGAAATTAGATTATTTTCCGTCGTGTGGACATTCAACCAATTTATCTTTACCAGGGCAGGCGCTGCGTTTCTCTTTGCCTGGGCAGATTGCAAATACTTGAGACGAAACAAACAGAACAAAGAATGTGGAAAAAAGTAATTTCATAAAATCCTCTCTAAGAGTTAGACTCTCAGAGTTTTCAGAGAGGAACAACCTTTTTTCCCTAAATTTTTGTCAGGATTTCATAGCCTTTTTCGGTAACAAGAACTGTGTGTTCAAATTGAGCGGACCACTTGCCGTCTTTGGTTCGAACCGTCCATTTGTCTTGTTTGTCAAAAAGCACTTCCCAAGTTCCGAGATTGACCATTGGCTCTACAGTAAAAATCATACCGGGTTCTATTTTCGCGAGTTTTCTCGGTGATTTGAAATGAGGAACTTGTGGTTCCTCATGGAAATTTCTCCCAACTCCATGACCCATTAGATCTCGGACAATTCCATAACCCATCGGAGTCAAAAAATCATCGATGGCATTGCCAATATCATCAATTCGATTCCCTGGTTTAACCTGTTCGATTCCGATCCACATGGCTTTTTCCGTATCGGTTACCAATTTTGCAGCGATAGGATCCGTCTCACCACCCACGATAAATGTTCTTGAGGTGTCTCCAATGTATCCATCTACAATGGGAGAGACATCTAAATTGACTATGTCTCCATTTTTTAGTACGTCTTCCTTCTTTGGAATTCCGTGGCAAACCACTTCATTGATGGATGCACAAATAGATTTTGGAAATCCTTTGTAGCCAAGAGGCGCTGAGCGGTGGCCGTTTTTTTTGGTAAATGCTTCTGCTAGATCGTTCAACTCAATGGTCGAAACACCAGGTTTGACAAAGGGTTCTAAATAGGTGAGGAGTTCGGCGGCGAATTTCCCCGCCTTTCTCATTTTTTCAATTTCGGATTTATTTTTGATGTAAATCACAGATTAGAAGTCGGTAGAACGAACAGTTGTCCTCTTGTTGGAAGAAGTTCTTTCGCAGGCACGATCGATAAGACGGTAGATCTCTTCATTTAGACCTTCAATGGCATCACCAGATGTCATAAATCCCTTAGATTTGATATAAGCCTTCACTTTGGATGTTACAATTAAGGATTCTTTGGACGTTGTTTCGTTTTGTTCTTCAGACATGGTTACCTCGGAGGTTTTTATTTCTTTCTTACTCCGAGGATGGTATCCACTAGGGATTTTTCAATATTTAATTTTTCGCTAATTGCCTCGGAAGACCATTGGTAGTTGTCGTGGAGGCTTTGGATGGTTGCTCTTTTTCGCTCGACAAGGGGATTTCCCGAAACTTTGCGGTCGGATTTTTCCTTAGAGTCTGGATTTTGCATGGCTCCTTGGACAATGTCTAGGAACTGGGAGAGTTTTTCAAAGGTTTCGTCGGCTTCACCCAGTAGGGACTCCAAATCGTCTTTGGTTTCGCGTGAGGATTCTTTGAGGTCTTCCAATCGCTTTTGAAGGGTGAGGATCTGTTTGTGTCTATCGGACAGGTCGCCGAGAAGTTCTTCAATTTTGTCAAATTTCCGTTCTACAGAGTCGATCTGAGATTCTCTCTCTACGAGGAAGGCGGTTCTGTTCTCAGCCTTACGGATGGTTTCCGCCAGTTCTTTTTCGCGAGCTTCCACCACATCAATTTCACGGTCTAGAATATCGAGTCTTGCTTGGAGCTCACGTGAATTCTGTTTTTGGTCTTCCAGGTGGGTTACAAGGTGGATCACCGAATCTTGGCTTTCTTGGAGGTTCGAAAGGAAGGTTTCGATTTTTGCCTGTTCCTCCGTCAATGACGAAACACGTTCTTCAATGACTCCGAGTTCCGTTAGACTTGCCTCAAAACCGGAAAGAGTTTCTGTAACATGTGTTAAGTTGGATGCCAAAATCTGGACTTGTTTGTCGATATCTTCTGTTTGGAATTGAGCTTCTTTTAGGACTTCTAGATCTTCGGAAATCTCTTTTCTAAGTTCTGCAAAATCTTGGATGGCGAGTTTGTATTGTTCTAGATCCGGGCGCCCTTTTTCTAATTCTTTTAAGGCATTGGAAATCTCTTCAACTGCTCGGCTAGATTCGTCCGCAATTTCTTTGGCATTGATAAATAGATCCGAGTGCTCTTTGACGGTTTCGAGTTCAGATGCCAAGGTAAAGATATCTGTTTTGAGAGTTTCCATTTCATCCTTGAAACTGGAAAGAGTTTCCTCTTTTGTATCGTTCAGTTCTTCAAGACCTGTCCTAATTTCAAATTTAAGGTCTTGGAAACGATTTAAACTTTCTTTTAAGAAATCCTGACTTTCTTTCGCAATCTCCTTAAAGGATTTTTCATAATCTTTCTGATAAGTTTCGATCTGTTTTTTCGAATCCTCTTTGGATCGTTTGATACTTTCTTCCAAATTGCGTCGAACTGTATTTAGGTGGTTGGAAATTTTTTCTTCGAGTTGTCCGAGTTGAATATTTCCCTTATCCAAAAGTTTTGTTAGTTGGTGTGAAATCTTTGCATCGATCGTTTCATTCAAACGATCAATCTTTTCCTCTTGTAGATTAAAAAAGGATTCACCTGATTCTTCGAGACGGCGGAGGATTCTGTCCACTTCTGTATGGGCAAATTTTGTCTCTTCAGTGATTTTTTGGATACTTTCATTGGTTTTAGATTCTGCTGAAAGTTCCAGTGAGGATTTTGCTTTTTGGAATTCCTTTTGGAATTCAGAAAGAAGGTCACTTCCTTCTACATGGATTTCTTTGAGTCGATTCTCCAATCTTTCGATAGAGTAGGACTGGTCCTCTCGGATGCGTCCCAACTCTTCTTCCCATTTGGATACAAACTGTTCGAGATTTGCATTGGCGATTCGGATCTTGTCCGTTACAATTTCCTCGGATTCCCTAGATTTTTCTTCAACTGTTTCCAATATTTCTCGTGCAGATTCTCGGAGGGCGCCTTTCAGCTCTTCTACATATTCATCCACTTCTTTTGTCTGGTTGGTGATGGTTTCACCCAATTCTTCCACTTGGTTTTGGATAGTGGTGAGCTCTGATTCCATATCCATTTTTTGGATTTTAAAATCAGAGTTCATTCTCTCTTCCAATTCCTTTCTAAGGTCGAAGAGAGAAGTTTTAATAACAGTTTCTTGGTTGGAACGAACTTGGTCTAGTTCACGATCAAAATCTTTGAGTTCTTGGAGTGCACTTTTTTTAAGGGAAAGCGCTTCTTCTTTTAAGTCTTCAGAGATTCTATGGAACTCTTCACTGAAGGCTTCTATTTCGCGGATGAGTTCTTGTTTACGAACATCTGCTTGGCGGAGGAGTTTGTTTTCCGCTTCTAAATATTTTTCTTGGAACTGAATGATGGTTTGGTTGATTCCATCCGCCTGTCTTCTGGTTTCGTTGATGATCTCATCACGTTTGGAAAGTGTTTCCAAAGATAGGTCTTCGATTTCTCGTTTGATGGAATCTGTTTCTTGGCCAAGACCTTTCATAAAGGAATCTTTGGTATGGCTTACTTGATCAAAAATGGCATCAAAACGTTCTTGGATTTTTTTCTCTAAGTTTGAGACCTTATCTTCCAGTTTGGCGGATGCTCGGATGTATTTTTCTTCCAAACGCTCATCAAACTTATCCACTTTGTCAGATAGTAAAGAAGATGTGTCTTCAAATTTCGTTAGGCGAACATCCAAGTCACCTTGTGCGTATTTCATGGATTCCAGTAGGTTGTCCATTTCTTTACGAGCATGGTCTAATCTTCCTGCAGTTTCTTGAACCATTACATCTGCATGAGAAAGCAATTTGTCTTTGGCAGTTTCTGCAATTTGAGAGAGGCTCGTATCCAAAATTTCAGATTTTTTTTCCAAGAGAGATTCGAGTTCCACCATCTTGTGAGCAACGGAATTTAGAATTTCGTCGCTCCTCATGTTGAGTTTGGTTTGGAAGGCTTCCAAAAGATTTACAGATTCTGAGTGAAGGCTTTCCATATCTTCCGAAACTTCACGTAACTCTCGTTTGTGGTTTTGAATCTGCGTAAGACCTTCTTCCATAAAGAGTTTTTCTCTCCGCACCTGGTTGGAAAGGTCTTGGATCTGGTTCATCTCACCAGATAGGCTGGAAAGATATTCTTTACTGGCTCGTATCTTTTCGAACAGGTCTCTGGACTCCGAGCTTAAAATTTGTATTTCTTCTGCAACCTTTCGGGATTGTTTGACTAAGATATCTAAGTCAATTCCCGCATCCTTTACCATCTGTACTTTTTGTAAGGCGGTGCCGTGGATCTCATCCGTGAGTTTGGATGCATATCTCTTCAACTGCGAAAGTTTGGTGTTCGACTTGTCCAAACGGCGGAGTCCAATTGTGACTGCTACACTGGCTAAAAAAGGAAATAAAAAGAGTTCTAAGCCCATTTGTCGAATGACCCAATAACAGTATTATGTCGCATGAGAGGATGGTAAAGAAAATTCAGCCTACCACAAAATCGGCAAGCCATTTTTAAGTTTTCGAAGGTTTATCTTTAAAAAACAGCAGGTTTTTCAGAGAATTCTTCAATTTGTCGCCAAAACCTTCCAAAAAGTTTGGATTCTTTGGAAAGGAGTCGGGCAAGCCTCTCTCGGAAGTTAGGATCCAAACGACTCATTTCGTTCGTCATTTCTTCTAGGTGTCCTTCCTCTTCCAGAATCAAATTGCGAAGTTGGAGGTTTTCCTCGGAATCTTTTAGCACTTCATCGTATAGATTGTACACGACCATTGCCCTTTCTTCGATTACAGTCGTAGTGTACAAATAGGCTAAGTAGGAAAACTTGGGGTGGTTTTCAAACTCAGATTTTAGTTCCTTTCGGACGGAAGCATCCAGTTTAGCAAAGTAGATTTTTGCCGCAGTTCCTCGAACCAAATTTTTTGCTTCGTAACCGAAGGAAAATTCAGGCAAAACTTGTCGTGCTGCCTTTTTGAAAAACAAGGCGTGCCTTGCTTCTTCGGTCGCATGTCGTAAGATCATCTCCGAAGTATCCTCACCCGACTGGGTCATAAGGATTTTACGGGAACCAATATGTTCAAGAAGGGAAACCGTATTCAACCAAAGGGCGTGTGTGTTTTTGTCTTGGGTGAGTTTGCGAAGTACTTTTATAATACTTTCGCCAGAGATTGAGTTTGGTGCTAGGGTTGTGCTAGAATCTGCCATCTCCATCCAGGCTGAAAAAACTCAGTGGATTGGCTACTGTTTCTTGAACGGGATTTTGAGTTCTGCAATTGTTTCTCCCTCTTCTTGGAAGATACGGAATTGGTCGGTCGGAAGGTTTTCGCCTTTCAGTAAAATCACACAGAGTGCAATTCCAATCCCTTCCCCTTCCGAATTATCTCCCCGCTCAATGTAGTATTCCATAATATCCGAATAATTTTGAGCATGGAGGAGTGAGTTTCGGATCTTTTGCATTTCACCTTTGACTAAGGGCGAGTTGTTCCTTACCTCGAAGTGGAAGCCAGATTGATCGTGATCTATCTTGGTTTTCACATAGAGGTTTTTTTCCTTTGCTATATCTTCGTAAGTATTTCCTTTGCCTGACAGGATAAAACTTTTGTACATTCGAACACCTAATTCGTAGTCTGCGGGTGAGTGGATGTCTAAGTGGTTTTCAAAAAAAAAGATTCTCTTAAAATTTGCTTTGAATCCATTTAAAATTAGGTCTTTTACGATAGTATAAAGGATCGTAGGTAAATCGCCTTTGTTGTATTTTTCACAAAGGCAATCTAAAATTTTTGCCAAATTTTCATCTAAACTTTTTGAGGGACCATAAGAGATTATATCGATGGTATTCTGTTCATAGACAAGATCCCTTACTTCTTCATCCGACATCTCCTTCATTCAAAAATATAATTGGAAGGGAAAAGTGGATTGGATTTTTGTTTTTCATCTAGGAGCAAAGTCTCGAGTTCTTTGCGTAGCCGTTCAGTTACTTCTTCCACAGTCTTTTTTTTGTCGGTTTTGTACTTTGGAAGGTATTTCTTAATCGAAAAACTATTCCCTAGTCGAACAATTGCTTTGTGGGGTCTGCTTTTTGTTTCTCCAAATAGTTCATTCTCATATCGGTACAAAAATTCATACAATCGTTCGGCCGAGGGTAGTTCTTTGATATAGTTTGTCTGGATGGAAATAAAATCATAAGCCTTCGTTGCTGCTTTTCTTGCCCAAATGGCCATCTCAAGACTTGGCAATTCACCTTTGGGATCGGGTACACCGACAGAAACCATTTCCAAAACACTGAGAATCTTTCTGAGTTTTTCTATAGCATTGGTTTCTGTATCCCATTTTGGTATATTTGCCTTTTTTGCAATATTGTCGAGCATCGCATGTCTCATGCGACCGAGCCGATAATCAAAATCTTCCATTTTGTCGGGATCTGTATGGACACCGTATTCCTTTTCTTCTCTTTCAATCATTCGTTTTCCTACAGATAAAAACCTGTGAACGATGTCTTTTCCCGATTTAGTAATACCTAACTTCTGTTCCATACGAGTTAGGCTTGCATCAATATCCCGTTGCATAGACGAGATTGAACTTGTCATTCGGTATTTAATAAATGTTGGCAAGATTTGGATATTTGCCTCTGGATCTTTTTTCAGCGCATCCTCGAGACCCCAAAATGCAAGCTGGGAAACTCCCGGTTGAAATGGAAGAAGTGTGTCGTTCATTCCACTTGTTGGCTCGCCTTCAGGAAATAAAACAAGTTTGCCTTCCTGGGAACTTAAAATTTCACGCGATGCCTTTAAAGACTCCCTGTCAGCTGCTCCAGCTAACACAGAAAAAGCGCCAATGGATTGGATAAAATCGCCAACAAAACCGGCACCCCATTCAAAAACTTCGCGAGCTGCCATATAGTGAAATCGGGAGCCCATTATGTTTGCCGAATGGTAAGCGATTCCTGGCTCTTTTGTTGTTGGGTGGTTGGAGATATAGATCAATCTTTCTTTTTGAAAACCTTTCAATCGTTTTTGGTCAGGTTCAGAGATTTCAATGGATTCCAGGTTGTGGACAATCCTGTTGAGAATAGGTAGGGTAATATCGGTGAACCAAAGAACCGGCAAATTGGGTTTTGCGGGAATAAAGGATTTGATTGACATAGAACGTATGCTACCAGCTTAATCTAAGGAATCAAGTACGATTTGTTATGGCACTAATAGAAGAACTCAACACACAAGGCAATTTTCTCTTCCGATGGCGGTCCTATATCCCAGGCGTCATTTTTCTTTTGTCACTTTTTTACATACCATTTGTTCCCTATTTTGGAGGGATCTATGGTAAAAATTTGTATTGGTTGGGTTTTGCTTTTTTGATAAGCCTTCTAGGACTTGCGGTTAGATGTTTTACGATCGGCTATACACCCAAAAATACCTCTGGGCGAAATACGAAACAACAGGTTGCAGATGTCGTCAACCAGTCAGGAATCTACTCACTCGTCCGCCATCCACTCTACGTTGGCAATTTTTTGATGTATCTGGGACCTGTTTTGATTTTACGAGATTTTGCATTCACCATGGTCTATATCATGTTTTTTTATCTGTATTACGAACGAATCATTTTTGCAGAAGAATACTTTTTGCGAGGAAAGTTTGGGGAAGGATACCTCAAATGGGCGGACAAAACCCCAGCTTTTATTCCTAGGCTATCGGGTTACATCAAACCTAATTTAGATTTTTCATTTAAGAATATTCTCAAAAGAGAATATCCTAGTTTGTTTGGAATGATAGTTGTATTTACGATCTTTGATCTTATTCAGGTTTATTTCCAGGAGCCTTACCTTCGAATCCAAAGTCCACTCGGTATTTGGAAGGACTTTCATACCTACTTCCTGGGTTTTGGTGTCGTTTTTTATATCCTAACTCGAATCATCGTAAAGACTACAAAGATTTTAGAGGTCGAAGGTCGCTAACAGTTTATGAGTCGACTTTCCAATGGCTGGAAGATCCCAATAACCCTTGCCGAAAAACAAGAGTTATTGGAGTCATTTGAAAAAACGATTAAAAATATGGAAAGTGAAAATCCACTCACAATTTTTCGTGAACATATGGATTCTGGACTACTCTTCAAAGCTGGACTTCAAGATGCAACGAACCAACTAACTACATTTGCAAATTTGTATATGAGTGTTTTGGAGCTTCGTGATGCAATTAAAAACTCCCAAGATACTTAGTGATGCCCTAGCTGGAGAGATTCAAAAACTCACCTTACCAAAAAGCCTATATCCATTTTTAGATGCCCTTCATTCAAAGATAAAATCTGCCTTTCCTGAGGGAGATCCGGAACTTATATCGAGTGGATTACCCTTTAAAAATCTGAATAAACGAATGAATGTCTTGCGTGCAAGTGTATACGATGACAGTAACATAAAAAAGAAATTTATTCCTATTTTAGAATATTTAGAAATTCCTGTAGATGATTTTTACTCAGATTTATTTCGGTTGAGGTGTGTTCCCAGTTTTTTTCAGGAAAGGGAAGGAAGTGAACTGGTTCAATACCTACACCGTGATCCTTGGTATGCAAATCCCCAATGCCAACTCAATTTTTGGATTCCGCTTTCTCCTGTGGAGGAGGGATCGGGTTTTGGAATCTATACAGAATACTTTGATCGCCCTATCCCAAACAATTCTGATCAATTTGACTACTCTCATTGGCTGGAAACTGGTGGGTTCCAAGCAAACGAGAATCCAAAGTTACAGGAAAAGATCTTTCCAAAACCGTCTCAATTGCCTGAAAACTCTAAAATAGATTCCGTCTATGGTTCGTTTGGTGATGTTGTTATCTTTTCCTCACACCACTTACATGGAACTCAAGCCAATACGATGGACAGGTCCCGGTTTAGTTTGGAAATTCGATTTGTACTAAAAGAATGGATTCAAAATAAACTTGGACCAACAAATTTGGATAATCTTTCCCATGGAACAACCCTTGGAGAAATGACCCATATCCAAAATGGCCAGGCCATTGATGAAAATTTTATCCAAAACTACGTAGCTGAATTTGCTCGCTCTCAAAGTATTTTGGTTCCATAGGTTTTGATTCCAAAGTTTTTACGATTTCTATCGCGAGACTTTCTCTTACTTTAAAATTCCCTTGAACCATTTGAAAACTCCGATTTGCCAGATGCATTTCGTTCATAAAAAATTGTTTCATATACTCCCTTTCCTTCCCTAAATCTCTAAGGGAATCAGCGACCCATGGAATATCAATATCTAAGAACAAGGATTCATCGTAATAGAGATTTTTGGCAAGTTTGGTAATCCTGGGATCTTCTGAGTGAAAGTAGTGTTGGAGGTAAATTTTAGTCGTTAGGTGGTCAGTATCTAGGAACAAAAATTTGTTTGCTGTTTTTGATGCTTCTATCTCTGACTTCAAATGTCCTTCTGCAATCGGTAAAAAGTCATCGACTGTCATCGGACTGGGTTTCGATTCCAGAAACTCCCTTGCAAATTCGGGGACCCAATTGGTTTTAAACTCATTGGCAAGTCTTTCCGCTAATGTGGATTTTCCAACAGACTCACTGCCCGTTAGAACAACTCGTTTTAAAAAATAAGGCCGAATGAGTTCGGGTATAAATTCCCAATGGAGAAGGGGAGCTTCTCGTATCCGAGATGCAGAGATGGGAACTTTTTTTCGATCTAGGTCAATACAGAGGTGGCTTGCGCCCAGTACCTGGGCAAGGCGCTCGCCATAGTTCTCCGAACTGAAAACTATATTTGGTGCAAATTCCAACCTAGAGAGTATCGACTTTTTCCATATCTCCCAAAAGTTTGGATCCTCTTCAGGGAATTGTGGGTTTTCATCAGTTATAGAAATAGCGGTTGTTTTATCGTCTTTGATAAGTCGTTTCAGCCATTCCACTCGGAGACTACCAGGAATGAGTTCACTTTGGATACTCCCACAAATAACTGTTAAGCGGTCACAGTATTTTTTTGCCTCCTCGATTAGATATAAATGACCTTTATGAACAGGATAAAATTTACCAAGGATGATTCCATGAATCATAACAAATTCTCTTTCTCCACCCATTCATTTACAAACATTCTATTTTTTTTCCCATCCAGGGGAAATTGATCTTTCAATTCAATTTGTATGTCTCCAACTAAGATAATTCTTAATTCAGTTATAATTTTGTTTCGAAGTTCCAATGTAAGGTCATTGGAACAGGATATGTTTATTTCAAATTTCTCCAAACTTTTTTGTACAATTTGGAATTGATAGATATCTGGGAATCTTCGTAAAATTCGTGCTAAATCAATTGGGTTTATAGTCTCACCAGATTTAAGATTAAAATAAACTGGCTTTCGACCAGAAAGGAGTTTCAGTCTTGGAAATGGATCACTGCAATTACAGGGATCCGTGTTCAAAATTCCAAAATCACCAGTTCTATAACGGATCAGAGGTAGGTATGGATTCCTCCCTCCTGTTATCGTAATTTCACCATATTCGTTTTTGTTAGTTGGATTCCCTTTTTCATCCAAAGTTTCCACAAAGATGTCGTGAGGTAAAATATGCATCCACTCTGGGTGGAGAGGACAGGAGTAGGCGATGGGTCCTGTCTCATTCAGCGAATAAAAATTTATGATTGGGCATTGGAAATATTCTAATAACTTAAACCTGAGAGAGTCTGTGAGTTCTAAGGCAGTTGAATGGATGGCTTTTGGTTTGTATTGAATTCCCATTTTCATCGCTCCTTCAAATGCATAGGGATCTCCCGTCAAAATTTCAGGCATCATCGAATCGATAAACAATTGTTTGTGATTAGGGTCTATCCAAGCACTATCGTCAATATTAATTTTGGCAAATCTGGCTCCTCCACTTAAGCTATGGGAAGTTGCATAGACCAAAGTTTGTTTTTGATAACAGAGTTGGATTGCAATTGTACTTTCTGGTGACTTAGTCAGTTTTACCCCGTGTTGGTTGAGAGAAAACTCAATCAAAGGAACATAACAGCCAATAGCCGACGGGTGGTTGGGTGCAAGAATTGGTTCTCCCGTCGTTCCTGAAGTTGGATTGATTATTAAGGAATCTAAGTTTTGGTCTATTGGTACGATAGATGCTATCGAAGAACTAAAATCCTTTCTATTCGTTGTTGGAATACTCCGAAAATCTGAGTAGATATTAATGTCTTTTAATAGATTGAAATAGAATTGGGAACTAAGTTGAATTTTTTTAATATAAGATTTATTAGGTGACTGGTGATAAATCCTGGATTTTCGTTTAAGGAGTTCTCGTTCAAATCGTTTAACAAATGCAAAGCTTTTCCTGTCGATTCTGTCTCCAATGTTTCCATTCCAAATAGGAGCATACGAAGATTCTAACATCTCCAGTAGCTTTTTTTCCCAAGATGGTTTGGCTAGAGGAGTGTGTAAAAAGATAGAGCTCTTATTCACGATTGTATTTGGAAGCCGCTTCCTCTTCTTCCCTTCGTATTTTATTCAAAACTTCTTGGGCTCGTTCCTGGGCTTTTTTTGTTTCTTCCAATATTCGGATGCGTTCTAAACTATCGATGGACTTGAGTCGGTCAAAAAAATATTCTCTGGTTTCCCCATGGGGAAGGAGTTTCAGTGCAGAGAACAAACTCCTTACCAATTCTTCTACTCTTTCTTGGTCACAACTCCATTCAGAAAAAGGTCCAATGGCATTTGTTAGCATAGGAATCGTTTCAAATATAAAAGGCTCTAATTCATTGATCTCAATACCTTCAATTTCATTTTCAGGATCATAGAGTAAAGCTGCGAGGATCAAATGAATCATTTTTTCGCCATCTGTTTCTTTATTGGAAAAGGTTTTTTCAAATAGAGAATGAATGTATGACTCCTTTTGTTTTTGTAAGGCATCATTCCAAATTGCATTTAGATTTACTGATTCCAATTCAATGGAAGTTGACGGAAAATTTAATACTTGTTTGATGTAGTATCTAATTTCTTTCATAATTTTTCCGCACAAAGTCCTTACTAAATTGAATCAGATTTTCCCAAGATTCAATTTTATAGATATCCCAACCTGATTCTCTCATTTCTTGAATTTCTTTGTTCCCTTCTAGGTCATATAGTTGTAATACCATTGATCCGCCACCTCCAGCATTTGTAAGAGATGTTTTTACAAGTTCCCTTGTATTTCTATGATAGGTTTGTGTATACATAGTATCGATACCAGCATCCGATATGACTAAGATATGAGTCTTCTTTTGTTTTGGTACACCATAAGTAGATTCTAATATATCTAATGGAAAACAGGTCCCACCTCCATAATATCCAGTTAGTACTTTCAGGATATCTTTTTCATTTTTTGTGAAGCCATTGGTAATTGTATATTCATTCAAGCCTGACCAAAGGGTTACGCGAACAGAACTACCTGCTCGAAGTGCAGATAAACTTATGATTGCGCCAGCCAAAGTAAGATACGAAAGATAGGTTATCGGATTGGGCATCGACCCAGAACAATCAACAAACAGATCTAAGTCGATAGGCAGTTTTTCTACCTCATATGAGTCAAATTCCCCATAAATATCTTCAACAGTTGTATAACCTGGTATAAGAATGGGACTTTTTAATACCGAGTCTATCCAATTGATATTTTCAATGGGCGAACCTGGATCCCAAAGTTCATTCCCCTCTAAGATCTGTTCTTTGGCACCGGGGATTCGCATTGCGGGAAAGGAGATGAGATAGGGAAGAGCTTTTTCTTTGTAGTATTTGTAAGCCATCTCATCCGATTTTGCATTTATTCCTAGAGCTTTACAGATTTCAGAATACTGGCTAGGGCTTAATTCTTGTTTTTTTCCCGCACCCTCTCGGCCAGGAAAGAGTTCCGATTCGATTTCGATCTCTGTGATTCCTGTTGGGAAGGTATTTCCTTTTCCAATTTCTTTGGTATCCAAAAAAGGTTTTAAGTATTTCACATCTGATTTTCCAGATTCATCTTCTCCAAAGAAATAAGGGAAACAAATCGTTACAAAGTCAAAAGCTCCACGAGTCCATTGGTTAGGAAAATTTTGAATGATTCGTTTGATAAGATTCGCATCACTTTGTATTTGATCTGTGAGTATATCCTCTGTTAGGGTATTAGTGGGAAGTGCCCAAAGGAGTTCATATACTCGCATATAGAGATTCCAAAAAGGATCTTTGTTTTTCCCAATTTTTTTATATACTTCCTCCATCTTAAGAGAATTGCGTTTTTTGAGTCTATCATTGATAAAAAGATCTTCGTAGATATTGATTAGTGTGGGAGCAAGATGTTCCATCCTCGGTAACGCTTGCCTAGCTATATGGATGAGTTTGCCCTGGTCGGATAGGTCTCCTGGACAATAGACATGATGACCAATTTCATGACCAAGAATTTCCAAAGGATAGTCTTCCAGTTTGAGTTCTCTAATCTGTTTTAGCGAAATTAAAATTCGATGATCGATCAGTCGGATTCCAGCAAAAGAGCCAATGAGACCCTCTTTTTCTTCATCCTTTTGGTGTTCTAAAAATGTAACGGGTGATAGTTTTACATAATCACTCCATAGTTTTAAAGCTTCTTCCCACTTCCCGTTCCAAATTTCATCCAGATTCATTTGGGTTCTCCAAAATAAAAAAGGAATAAATTGTAGGACGAATGAATGGTTACGATGAGAAAGTTCTCCCTTACAACAAAGGAGGTTACATCCTTTATCGGTAACTTTTTTTCCAAGATAGTTCCCCATAACTTTGGAATTTGAGATTCTGTCACAATTGGAATCTCTCCATCGAATGGAATTAAACTAGATCCCATACGATCTACAATTAACTCAAATTTAAAGTTCTTTCCTTGGATAAATATTTGTCGAGAATGATCTATTAGTTTTGGTTGGCTTGTGAAATTTCCACCAAACAAAATATAGCCGGGAATTGTTCGAAACTGGATTCGAACTTGTTTTGGGTTTTCTGGTAAATAGAAAGCTGACTCTAGAATCTCTCTTCGAATCTGAAGGTCATTGGAAAGCTTTTGAACGAGATTGGTATTTAATGTTTCCCAGTTTTCGTAAACGTATTCTCTAACTTCTGGTTTTCCAGATCCCCAATAGAGAAGCATTAGAATTGTATCTAACTCAATTTGGTTACCAATGAAATCCAGCAAGGAACTGAGTCGATCCAAGAATTGTTCACGATTTTTGAATTCTATTTTTGAGAGTACATTGGAGAATTTGGTAAAGTTTTCAATTTTGCAATTGGGCAGTTTGTTCTGTATCTTTTGAAGAATGGAAAAATACTTTGGTTCAATACTATGGAGTTGCCTAAAGAAATGTTTGCGAATTGCCTCCAAAAACAGATCAAAGTATGCTAATACCTCTCTTTCCTCCGAGAAAGGAATTCCTTGAAAAAAAAGACTGAGATAGATAGCTATATCATCGGGACGAAAGGATTTAAATTCTTTTTGGAATTGGTATACTTTTTGGTTACAATTTTGTTTCTCCTTTTCTAAAATAGCTTTCCAGTCAACAGAGTTCATACATTGTCAACCGCCCAGTTGTAGTAGTTTGTATACCTTTGATGTAGATATTTAAGTTTCAATAAATCGTCAAACATATGCCCATAGACTTTTCTTTGTTTGCTGATCGCATCAATGGCTTTTTCAATTTCAATCAATCTTTGTTTTGTTTCTTTTGCAGAGATTCCTTCGAGGCCTTCTTCAAATTTTTGACTTAACATTTGAATTTCATCTTTTTGGTCCAAACCCAGCCTTTCATATTCCGAAAGGGATAGAACAAACAGTTTACGAATCCAACTCACTCTGTCACTTTTGTAGACTTGATTTCCTTCTTCTTCGAAAAAAGTAGCGTCAGGATTTTGAACCAATTTATCATGTAAAACAAATGGAAGAACATGTGTAAGATCATCAATTGTGACTTCAGATAATCCTCGAAAGAAAGAGAGAGCCTTCGCATAATTGATACAAGTAAAAATCGCACGAACGCTCAGTCCGTTTTTTGTCTGATTCCCAAGGTCACGAATTTTGTCCTTTCCTGTCTCAAGGCTAAAGAATTTTGAAAAATCGGAGCCTCCGAGCTTGACTGTATCCTTTGTTTTATACTCAATTTGCTCGCCAGCATATTCCATAAATTCAAATTGCGCTGCAAAAAACTCCATCCGACGCCGCAAAGGTTCTGGGAATTGGACTTCACGGATTCCTTTGGATATCTCTGTTATCTCGGTTTCTGAAAAAATAATTTCTTTTGGGACCATAGATTCTGGTTTATAACCTTCTTCTACTCGTTGAATTAAGTCTTTGATAAAACGAGTGTTAAAGTGAGGAGCCTTTACAACGACATCGATCCGATCTCGAAGAGCCTCAATCACTTGGTAAGTGCCACCACCTGCATCATCGTTAGCTGTCAGATACCAAGCGGCATCAGGACATTCAAAGATTTGATCATAAATTTCTGCGTAATTGTCTCCCATGATTGTGAGAAGAGCTGACTGAGTTCTTGTGGGAATGCGGTTGTATTCATCAATAATTTTGACCCGCATGCCTAACCACTTGCGCCAGGCGATTTTTATTTCATCCATTGATTTTGCATTCATCATGTCGGATGGTAATGGATTGCCTAGAAGATCTGTTATTGTCATTTGGGGTTGACCATGTTGGATTGCTCTTTTGATTTCTTTGATTGGATAACCAGCAATCACTCCCATAAGAATAGCTGACGCGGTTTTTCCTCGACCGGGCCCTCCCACTAGTAAACACTTACCTTGCACCATCAGAGTGAGTAATGGTAGTAAAACGAAGCTCGAATAACTTTGAGCAGTTGGTAACGTTAGAACACTCTTTGAGTCTCCGATTGTAAATTTTAAGGCTGGTGTTGAATTGTACTCTATGTCGTAAAATGGATTGATGATTGCAAAATTTGTAATCCAAAAATAGGCCTTTCTAATCTTTTCGTCCAAAGGAAGAGTGTTATCTTTGTTTTGGCTTGTGGGGAAAGGTCCTTCATTCAGAACGTTTGAAATATCAAATTTTTGATTTTGTGTTTTTTTTGTCGGTAAGGTGGGCGAAGCTGAAACCTTTTTTTGATTTGTGGACATATTGTTCTCTTTTATTCGTTAATCTGGATTTCTGAAATACACTTGGACTTTGAATCTTCTTGGATCGTAAATTCGGGAGTGAGAATATAGATTCCAGTTGGGTAATTTTTTTCGGAAAGGAATTTTGGGAGATTTGTTAGAGGTATTTTTAGTTCCGTTTTGGTTTCTAACTGAGAAACCACTTCAAAAGCGAGGAGGTCTTCCGGTAGTCGAAGTTCTTTATCCACGTTGATACTTTCCCTAAGTAAAAAACGCATTCTGAATTTTGGAACTGTTTGTCCTTTACATGGAATCAAAGAGATTGACTTAAATTCGCGCGGTGAAAATTCTTTTCCGTTCCAAAAATGAGAAAGTTTCATTTCCAAAAAAAAATCAAATCCAGAGACTGATTGTTTTTTCTTTTCCCAAAAACTGTCTAAATTGCGGTCTAAAAGTCGAGAAAGTCCACCTGATCCTGTTGCATCTTCAATTCGAAAAGGAGGATTTAACTTGTATTCAGAAATACTTTCTTCGGTGCGAGTGAATAAGTAGAGATTCGCAACTAGGACAGCCAATGTCCAAATTGCAATTGGAAACCAAATTCGAAAATGCATATGCTTGAGAATCTTATATGATTCTTGGGTCTCGGCTACTTTTTTTTCTTTATGAGGAGTGTAAAATGAAGATTGGAATCCTTGGAGGAACGGGACTTATCGGTAAAGAATTTATACTCTATGCAGTCCGTCGTGGACATTCCTTTCGTGTTTTTTCCCGCAGAGATAAACTACCCAAAGAATTTACTGACATATCAGGAATCGAATTAGTAACCTGTTCCATTCCAAATTCTTCCGATCTGGAAGGATTGGATGTTGTACTAAATTTAGTCGGAGAGCCTATAGCGGGTATTCGTTGGACAGATGAACGCAAAAAAATGATCGAAACTTCTAGAGTGGATTTTACTCGGGGACTAGTTGCTCGAGTATCTGATACAAAAAATCCACCCAAGTTGTTTCTGCAAGCGAGTGCAGTTGGATATTATGGGATGACCGAAGAAAGCCATATTCCTTTTACAGAGTCTAGCCCACCTGCCGAAGATTTCCTTGCGAAGTTATGTGTAGATTGGGAAAAACAAGTTGATCCTATCCAGGAAAAAAAAATACGAACAGTTGTTTTGCGAACTGGTATCGTACTATCCCCAAAAGGTGGCGCTTTAGAAAAGATGCTTCCTCCCTTTCGTCTTGGGCTTGGAGGTGCCATCGCTTCGGGAAAACAAGGTATGAGTTGGATTCATATCGTAGACTTTTTATCTGCTTTGCTTTACTTTATGGAAACCCCGTCTACCTCGGGTGCATACAATCTTACAGCACCCAATCCCGTAACAAATGAAGAATTCTCAAAAGTTTTAGCAGCAACGTTAGGGAGACCTAACCTATTCAGAGTTCCTAGTTTAGCCGTACAAGCGTTGTTTGGTGAAGGATCTGTAGTCGTAACAAAAGGCCAGTTTGTGGTTCCAGAAAAATTGATACAAGAAGGCTTTGTATTCCAATTTCCGAAATTGGAATACGCACTCAATAATCTTTTGAAAGGCAATTGAATTCTGCTTTCCAAATCACAAGCCATGGCTTAACTTGGAGACATCCTTATCTCGGAGATAAAAATGAACTCTAAAAAGATTTTAGCTTCCGTAATCGCAATCCTGTTTGCCGTATTTATGGTAGCTTGTGGCGATTCCAAACCGAAAGAAGAAGCAGCTTCTCAGGCAACTACTACAGTTGATCCAGAAATTGCAAAAGGCGAAGAGATCTTTCTCCAAAACTGTTCTTCTTGCCATGGCGAAAAAGGTGCAGGTGATGGAGCTGCTGCTGCCGCACTCAACCCAAAACCTAGAAACTTCAAAGCTCCTGCGAATGAGTGGAAGAATGGTAACACACTTGCTGGAATCACTAAGACTTTGAAAGAAGGTATTAAAGGTTCTCCAATGGTTGCTTACACACACCTCGGTGATGAAAACATAGCAACTCTTGCAAAATACGTAGAATACCTCTCGAAAAAATAACCAAAACGATTGGTAATTTGTCCAGTTTGTGCCAGTCTGGTCCTTGCTGGACAAGTAAAAATGACTCAAACTATTTCCAAAAAAGACCGCCCTCAATGTGATTGTGGAACCAAACCTACGGATGAGTCCGCACGGAAGGTTGTCAAATATTCCTTCTGGGGGATGTTCGCAATGGGCCTTGTCGGGATTTCAGCTACTCCAATCGATGTATACTTTGTTTGTCGCAAGTGCAAACAACCTTTCGGAAGGCTTTCCAAATCAGAAAGAAGGGGAAATTCTTAATTTTTCTTGACCACGGTTCAGGAACGATTTCCTTGGAAGCAGATGATTGAAGAATTTAAGATTCGACTAGGTTATGAAATGGGCGGTGTTTTGCCTGTGATTCATATTTCTGGCGAAATTACATCGGAAGCCGAAGAAGAAATTGTTCAATCCTATGATTCTATTCCTCAGGATAAAAGAGTCCGAGTGATTCTAAATTTTTCGGAAACTTCCTATATCAATTCTGCAGGAATTGCTACTCTTATCAGCCTAATTACGAAATCCTCAGAAAGCCAAGGCAAAATTGAATTTGCAGGTCTCAACTCTCATTTCCGAAAGGTTATGGATATTGTAGGGCTTACTGATTTTGTATTAATTCACGATTCTCTCCATTCTGCGATCTCCCAAGCTTAAATTTTTCTAGATTCCTAAGTTCCCTTGTCCAAGATAGGAGGGAAAGAGGTCAATTCATGAGCGAAGTGGAAATCCACATCAAAGGTAAATCATACAAACTGCCCATAATCGCGGGAACAGATGGAAAAGAAGGGATCGACCTAACTGATTTTTACCGAAAAACAGGACTGGTTACTGTAGATCCTGGTTTATTTAATACTGCATTAGGAATTTCTAAAGTATCCAGACGGGATCCTGAAACAGGAGAACTTAGTTACCGAGGATACGACGTTGGTGAACTCGCATACCAATCTACTTTTGTTGAAACTTCATATCTATTAATCTACGGAAATCTTCCAAACAAACAAGAGTTAAGTGATTTTTCTAAGCGTTTATCCAAACATTCAATGATCCACGAAGATATGTTAAATCTTTTTGATGGCTTCCCTGGTGTCGCAAACCCACTTGCGGTTCTGAGTGTAATGGTTACTTCTCTATCAAGTTACTATTTGGAAGAGTACGAAGAAAAATTAGATATGGGCGTTGATTTGATCGCAAGGCTACTTGCAAAGATCCGAACTATTGCTGCATTTACCTACAAACACGCGGTCGGTCATCCGTTTGTTTATCCTTTGGATAAAAACCCATACTGCACAAACTTTTTGTATATGATGCACAAAATGCCAGCTGATACCTATACAGTTCCAGAGGAGTTTGATCGCCTTCTAAATCAAATGTGGATTCTTCATGCGGACCACGAACAAAATGTATCCAATACGGCAGTGCAAACGGTGGGTTCCACGCAAGCAAATCTCTTTGCATCCATCTCTGCAGGTATTATGGCTCAGTGGGGAGCGAGGGAAGGGGGAAGACCGACTGCCGCAATTTCACTTATTGAAGATATAATAAGAACCAAAACGCCTGTTAAAGATTATTTTGAAAGGTTTAAACGCGGTGAAGTGACAATGCGTTCGAATGGTTTTGGTCAAAAGGCGTATGATGTTGTTAGTCCTCGTGCAAAAATCGCTCGTAACATTGTAAAAGAGTTCTATAAGAATCGAACATTAACGCCTGTTGAAGATGTTGCGCTTCAAATTGATGATGTAGTTTGGAACGACGCATTTTTTATGGAAAATTTATTGTATCCAAACTTAGAATACTATTCGGCACTTACATTCCATACATTGGGTATACCGAAGGATATGTTCTCTGTTATGCAAGTGATTGGCAGATTGCCTGGCTGGCTTGCACATTGGAGGGAACAACGTATCAAAGGAGACTTCAGTAAGTTTCGTCCAAAACAAATCTACGTTGGCGAAATCAATAGGAAATACATTCCCATCCAAAATAGAATCTAATTTGAACCCTGCATCCTTTGCAATCCTCTCCTTGATTTTGGTCTTTTTCACCTGCCGGCCGGTAGGTGAAGTTCCATCTATGAAAGATGGTTATGTGGATGCAGTCTCTTATTTAGAAACTAAAGAAAGTGTTTTCAAACTAAAAGGAGAATGGATCTATTTTCCAAACCTTCTCCTCCAGCCCCAAGAAATTCAAGATATTCGATCTTTAAGACCTGATTCGACATTTTTAGTCCCTGGAATATGGTCTAAAGGTTTTTTTGAATCTGGTTTCCTTGCCGGTGATGGTTATGCTACATTTTATACTAAAATCCGTCACGGTTTGAAGAATCAGCCTATGTCTCTTTTAATCCCTGAAATGGAGACAGCTTATGTTTTGTATGTTGATGGCAAAGCAATCGCATCGAATGGAATTGTATCATTTAGCGAACAGAAGGCGAGACCCGAATACAAACCAGAAATCGTAGATTTTGTATCTAATACGGATGAAAGTTCTTTTGTTCTTCAAATTTCCAATTACAACCATAGGAAGGGTGGACCTGCTCAAATTATAAGTTTAGGAAGAACTACAGACATACATAGGCTGCACGAAGCAGATCTTTTCAAAGATATGTTGCTTGTTGGATGTATTGTATTTATGGGAGTCTATCACTCCTTTTTGTATTTTCATAGAAGGAAATCTCCCCAGACATTTTGGTTTTCCTTGACTTGTTTTTTAATAGTACTTCGTGTATTCGTCACAGGTAACAAATACATTACGTTTTTTTTCCCAAATATACCTTGGGAGCTGCATCTAAAAATGAGTTATCTTAGTTTTTTTCTGCTTCCGCCAGTCTTTGGCAGGTATATTTATCTCTTATTCAAACCTTATTTTTCTAAATCCATTTATGAGATCATTGCATATGTATCTTATATGTTTGTAATGATCGTTCTCATTACAAAATCTTCGTTTTACACGTATTTGATGATACCATTTCAAATCTTTAGCATCATGGCAGCGGTATATGTATTTATTATCGTTTATCGTGTTATTCGGGAAAAAATCCAAGGTTCTGTAATTTTTGCACTCAGTTTTGTTTTATTTATTATGAGTTTTATAAACGACTTAATGGTAAACAATCTGATAATCCATGGTCCACTTATGATCCACTATGGAATCTTTATGATGTTTCTTTTCCAGTCTATCCTGATCGCCAGAGGTTTTTCAAAAGGATTCCAAGAGGCAGAAAACTTGGCGATCGAACTTTCCTCAAAAAATCAGGAATTGCAGCAGGTTAAAAATCAGCTTCTCGACTCCAATGAAACTTTGGAAATGCGAGCGAAGGAAAAAACTGTCCTTCTTCAAAATAAACTGGACCAAATTAGCAAGGACCTTTTGTTAGCTAAGTCCATTGTTCAAAGTTTGACAAAACCTCCCGACCTAACTCCCCATTTGAAATTGGACATTTTGTACAAACCGATTGCGGAAGTCGGTGGAGATATCTATTTCGTAAAACGAATACAAGATTTTTATTTTCGATTCTTTTTAGCGGATGCAACCGGGCATGGTTTGCAAGCAGCCTTGTACACTATGATGATACAATCCGAATTTGAAAGGGTGACCGATGTTGCTATGCGACCAAACGATCTCTTGTTCTATATCAATAGGCATTTTTACGATAAAAATGCGGATTTGCAGATTTATTTCCCAGCGATCGCACTCGACTTTGATTTCCACCAGAGGATTTTGAGGTATTCAGGTGCGGGTGTTACGCAGCAGATATTGATCCGAAGCACAGGTGAATTGGAGTTTTTAGATAATTCGGGTCCAATTATCGGGATTTTAGAGCATTTCCGATTTACGATTTTTGAAACTCATGTTTCCAAAGGAGACCGTGTTCTATTGTATACAGATGGTTTATTCGAAGAATTGAATGAAGCAGACGGAGCCTCCGCATTATCTGAGTTTGTCGGGATTATTGAAAAGACAAAAAATATGCCGTTTGAAGAAGTCCTACCGTACATCAAATCGGAATTGTTTCACAAAATGAAAAAAACTGTCTGGAAAGATGATTCAACAATTTTATTTGTAGAAGTCAATTCTTAGAGTTTACCAGTCTCCACCCGAACCCCCGCCGGCACTGTCTCCACCGCCACCTCCCCAACTATCAGAACCACCACCCGACCAAGAACCAGAACCAAAACCGCCGGAGTAGAATCCTCCAAATCCTCCGCCATCTGATCCACCGCCGCCAAAAGTACCAACTCTGGACTTAAAAAAGAGAACTAGAAAAAACAAAAGTATCGCAAGAAATATTCCAATCGTTTTTCCGAAAAAGAATACAAAAACGGGATAAAGTAAAAAGGATGCTAAACCAGTTACTATGGCACCAAACACGGATGATACGAAGAGTGAAAAAAATAAGATGATAAGTCCGTTGAATCCAATTGCCATTGTATCTTTATTTGATAAAATTTTTTTTGTGGTTTGAACATCGGAAGCAGAAGGTGTATATTCACCTTTGATGGTTTGAATAATCGTATCAACTCCTCTACTAACTCCTGTATCAAAATCACCCGATTTAAAATTCGGGCGAATTTCATTTTGTATGATGTATTTTGCTTGTATATCTGTTAAAGCACCCTCTAGCCCTCGGCCTACACTGATCCAAATCTTACGTTCTTCCTTGGCAATCAAAAGTAAAACGCCATTGTTTTTACCCTTTTGACCAAGTTTCCATTCGTCAAAAACTTGAATTGCAACATCACTAATTGTTTCTCCTTCTAAGGTATTTATTGTAAGTACTGCAATTTGGTTCGAAGTTTCTTTTTCATGTTCGCGGACTATTTGTTCTAAACTTCCGACAGTTTCTACAGATAAAATTCCTGCAAGATCTGTCACAGGCCTAGTTAACTTTGGAACAGGAAATGCATTCAGCGTGCTAAAATAAAAAAGAGTGAATATGAAACTGAGGTAATGACGCATATTGTTAGAGAGAACTTCCGCCTTCTCTGATTTCATTCGAAATTTCATTTGTATCGTCTTTTTCGATAATGAGTTTGTAGCGTTCTAACAAATCTCCACAAAAAAGGATGCTGGAAATGATACCTTGTTTTTTCTTATTTGTCTTCATTCCATCTACAATCAATCGAACTGCTTCATTCCATTCCGACTGAGGTACTGCTCGCGCAATTCGTTTGTCGGGTAATATACGTACGAAATGTTCTCTGAGGGAAATATAGATAAGTATTCCCGTTCTAGAACGAGTTAGAAACACTTCTTCATCTAAAAAAGCTTCTTTGGCTCTTAGGTTTACGAAAAATCTTTTTACATCTTTTGGAACAAGAAACAAACGGAGGCTTGGAAAAACATAAGTTAGAACCAGTCCGACACAAGCACCCGACCAAACAGAAAGAATACCAGTAATCATACTACTTCCCCACAAAGCTGTTTGGAAGTATTGAAGCGTAAAATACCCGATACCGGAAATACCTCCACAAACAAAGGATGAAAACCAGATCCATTCTCTATAATGGTGGCTCACTTCGGCAAAAAAAGGTACAATCTCAGCCGAAGTTTTTTTTTCGGCAGTACCGACCGCTTCTTTAATCTCTGTTAGATCCGACTGTGAAAAGTATTTTTGTAAGATTCCCATGACCAAAAGATTGCCTTTTTTTTAAGAGAATCAATCAAAAAAAACGGCAGAAGACTCTAGATTTTTGAATCGATCACGATGGCAACACTCACAATAAACAAATGCAAAATCGTAAAAAAGAAAAAGGATTTTGCCATTTTTTTATCCTCAGTGAGAAACAATCTGTAAACAAAGGCTAAAATCCAAATGGTGAGAATAGCTGTTGTAATTAGAAAAATCATTCCCATCCTATCATCAGCGAAATAAAAGCAAATGACCGCGATTGAATACGCGATCGTATAGAGCACAATTTGTTTTAGAGTTTTTTTGACTCCCGACACCACAGGCATCATTGGAATCCCTGCGAATTCGTATTCTTCTTTGAGAAAAATTGCTAAAGCCCAAAAATGAGCTGGGGTCCAAAGAAAAATGATCAGGAATAGGATCCAAGCTTGCATCGGTAGTTGGTTTGCCGCCGCCGCATAACCGATCATAGGTCCGATACAACCTGAGATACCTCCGATCACAATGTTTTGTTCTGTTCGAGGTTTGAGCCAGATTGTGTATAAAAATACATATAGAACGAGTGCAGAAAATGCACAAAGTGCCGTCAGAAGATTTACGAAATAGTATAAAATCGAAAATGCAACCATGGTCGTTCCTATACCTAAAAGTAAACTTGCCCTTGGAGAAATTTGCCCTGAGGGAATCGGTCGCAACTTTGTTCGGTACATCACTGCGTCACGTTCTCTTTCTATGTATTGGTTTAAAATAAAAGAAGCGGAACTCATTAAATACGTCCCGAAGAGTGTATAAAATAATAACGATCCGCTAGGAGTTCCGTCCATACCTAAATACAAACCAGGGAAAACAGTCGCAAGAACAAGGACAGTCACTCTAGGTTTGGTTAGTTGGTTCCAAATTTTAAACATGGTTTGGATGGTTTACCTCTGATTGGAACTTGTAAAAGAATGCAAGATAGCAGCTTAAAAACACTAAAACTCCGTTTAACGTATGTATGCCTGTTAAAAATTTCGGTATAAGATAGATTACATTCATGGCCCCAATCAGAATCTGCAGAACAATTAAGTAGGCCGAAAGCTTCAGATAGAATTTTGCTTTTTTGTTTTGGAAGGTTAAAATACCCCAAGCAGAAAAACCCAAAACAACGAGGCCCGTGAAGTAACCAAAAAATCTGTGCTCCATTTGGTATCGAATTGTTCCAGTCCATTCTGGGAACCAATCCCCGTAACAGGTTGGAAAGTCGGGACAAGCAAGACCTGCATAATTTGAGCTAACTTTACCGCCCAAAAACAGTTGGTAGAGCACAATTACCAATACAAAAATTGGAACCATACGAGCACTGCCAGTCCAAACAAATTCCGACTGTCCTTCCGTGCCAAGGAGAAGTCGGATCGTCAAACAGGAAGTCAGAAGTAACACTGCATTCAGTAAATGGAGGTTAACGGTCGTTGGATGGAGGAGTTTTGTTACAGTCAATGCACCTAAAGTTACTTGGCTTAAGAGAAAAAGGAGAGAAACACTGGCAAGAATCCCGTATCGTTTCCTAAGTGCTGAATCCTTCAGTATCCATATAAAACCAATGCCCACTAGGATTCCCAAAATTCCAGAGTAGTATCTATGGCCAACTTCCATAAAGATTTGGAAGGTCCATTCAGGAACAAATTTACCATGGCAGAGAGGCCAGTCGGGGCAAGCGAGACCAGAATCCGTAGCTCGTACCAGAGGACCATACAACAAATTGAAGAGAATCATTCCCGTTAGGATGCTATAAAATCGTTTTAAACTCATTGCGCCGCACTCTTTCTTCCAGGTTCTGCGAAGGATTGGAACCGAAAATAAAATTAATCTTAGAACATTTAAAAATTGTTGGAGAAATTTCCACGTTTTATGTATAGACTAAAGTAAAGAATTATGCAAAACCAAGATTTATACAACAAACCTGGCTACTGGACTTTTCTTGTGACCTTAGTGTTCAACATTCTATTTTTCGGATATATATCCTTTGTTCATCCAGGAACTCCTGAGAACCCAGGTATGGAATCGAAAGTAAAACAGTCCAAGTAAGAG
>JAPZTS010000010.1 GCA_027533185.1 Leptospira sp.
ATGATAGAAAAAGGACAGAATAATGACATACATCCAATATACAGATTTCAAAAATCATACGAAAGATTATTTTAATCAAATTGAAAAGGGAGAGGAACTGATCATTGTTCGACATGGCATTCCCATCGCCAAGGTTTTGCCATTTGTTGGTTCAAAACAAAAAGGATGGAAGCGGGAAATCGCAAAAATCAAATTAAATAAAAAAAGTAAGACACTTGATCAAATCATTCGGAGAGACAGAGACGTATCATGAATTTGTTTTTTGATACAAGCGCCCTTTTGAAGCATTACATTCAAGAAAGAGGCTCCGAATCTATCGATTCATTGTTTTTAGAAGCCGACGAAATTTTTGTATCTGAAATCACAATAGTCGAATCGTTTTCTGCTTTGAGTCGACTTGTTCACGAAAAATCTATTACAAAAAAACAATGTTCTCTTGTTTTTAAAGAAATCGAACACGACCACCATTACTTTTCTATTGTTCCTTTGGTTGATTCTTTTAAAAATGCAATGGAAGCTATCTATAAATACCAATTAAAAACATTAGATGGGTTACAAATTGGGTCTGCCTTGGTGGTAAAAGAGCAAATCGATAATTTTGTTTGCAGTGATAAAAAGTTATCGAATGCAGCGAAGTCAGAAAACTTTTCTGTTCTTGCATTATAAAACCTCATGCACTTAATTAATCCAAGATGTGTTGTTAGTCCCTCGTATCTATGTTCTTTGGCATAATCCAAGCAATGTTTACTAGTTGGGCTTTCGAATTTTTCAAGAACGTTTGAATTCTTTAGTAAGTAGAAACCAATATTTCGCGTTTTTTTCAATTGATAAAAAGTTTCTGTTCTTCGGAAACAAGTTAGATTGCAAATTGAGAAATCTTCAGTGTCTTTAACGAGAAAAATCATCGTCTCTTTTTCTAACAATAATTTTTTAAACTTAGAATAAGACACTAATATCGAAAACGATAATCCTAATATTAAAATTAGTGATATCCCGTATTTTATTTTTTGATTCATGTTATGGAGTCCTTCATACTGATATTTGTTTTTTTTCGACTGAATTGGTATTAAGCGATTCTCTTTTGACAACATGGGAACTTGATACGAGTTTTATCAAAACCATATTCTAATATCAAGAATCGATTCCAGACATACGCGGCAGATTGATTGTCCATTTCTTGAGGGGTCAGTTGGTGACATCGTTGTTGGAGGATATTGGGATTTCTTTTTGTTTGCTATCGGAGTGTTATGATTCTTTATATCTTTCTAGAGGAAATTGATTCCTTTGCTAGGTCAGAATAGAGAGGATTTTATGAAGATCGCAATTTTAATATTTTGCATAGTGATTCCAAATTTATTTGCCGAGACAGAAGAAACTGTCAATTCAAAGTCCTTCGAAGAATTAGTAAAATCTGGTGTGATTCTAAAATCAGTTCCCAAACCAATTCGGGGCATCTGGAATGGCAAATTAGTATTATTCCCTTTTGAAGGAGAAGATCAATTTGAAATTATTGATATGTGTAATTATCCAATAAAAATATCTCTAAAGTTTAAAAGTTAATTTCAAGCCAATTTTCGGGAAGCATTTGTGTTGTCTGGCATAAGAGAGTATGATAGATTGAATTACCGAAAGAGAAATTCAATAAATATTTACCTTTATATGTTCGATCCCGAGTCTAGAATGCTTTTAACAGGTGCTGCTGATTATAGATATTATAAAAATCAAGACCTACTAACACAAGAAAGGTATAATCCTGACGAAAAAGAGCCTTATTGGAAAATGGAATACAGTAGAGTGAAATGTAACTAAATGGAAACTTTTGGTCCCGTATGCTTAACCGGACCGGATTGAATTGAATTTGAAAATCGCAATGCGTTTGGTGGTGCAATGATACTTGGAGATGAAGTTTTTCCCAGTGCCATACCAATGGAGGATATGGATGTGATCATTCATGGGGCCAATAAAACTCTGAGAGTGCATACACAAAGGCCCAATATTTCTATGGCTAAGATAAAGTCGTGCAAATGTTGAAGATAGGGAATCTATTAGGCGCGAGTGGAGACACTATTCTCCTTAGAGAAATCTATTTTGGAGATGGAAGTTGAAAGACTGATTTTATTGCATACTTGATTCAATCGCAATTATCATAAGTACGAAATACAATCGAATAAAAGTATTTGTGGGTTAAACTCTACGGGATTGTCCACCAAATCTATTTTGACAATACAATAGCAAGGAATCCAATTCCTTGTCGATATCAACTTCTGCGGATAACTGAAATGACTTAAGGCGATCGACATTATATTCAAATAATTTATCAGAAGAAGTCTTCTTGTTTGGATTTGTTATGATTTCAGGTAAAAATCGAAACATTTCATTGGATCTAAACTGGATTTTTTTTGCCATATCGATTAGCGATAAACTTTTTCCTGATCCAAGATTGAACGTGTTCTCACTCATCGGATTTTTTTGATCAATGAGTTTTTCGATTGTAATTTCTATATTCGAAATTGGAATAAAATCTCTTTGTTGTTCTTCATCTGAATGAATCGTGATTTGTCTCTTTGTGATGACTTGACGGCAAATGTCATTAACGAAAAGGCTCCAACAATTTACACTGTCTGAAATAGGAGATCCAAATCCGTTTGACAATCTTAAATTATAGCCTTCTATATCGCCTTTTACATTTGCGTAATTAACTCCAAATTCTCCTGCTAAATGAGAAGTTGCATAAGGATGGTTGTTTTTCGGAATGGATTCTTCCGATACCATACCTAGTAGTGGACTACGATAAACGTGCGCTGTTGATAAATAAATAAATTTTTTTCTTTGATTTGATCTAGTTGCTTCAATAAGCTTCATGGTTCCAATACAGTTAAATTCAAAAGCAGCAATGGGATCCTTCGCACAATCTTCTGCACTCATTCCTGCTGCATGTATCACAACATCTTTGTCGGAACACAAATTCTGCATTTGATCGGCATCATTCCAATTGAAAAAAACAGGTTTAACATTCGTTAAATTATTTGGAGTGGAGTTCGGATTTCTTGAAGCTAAGTAAACTTCATATCCTTTTTCCCCAAGATACTTTGCAATCCTACCTCCTAAGAATCCAGAACCTCCCGTAACTAAAACTTTGTTCAACCTATACTGCCCAAGGAGCCCCTTTTGCCCAAAGAGATTCTAATAGTTCATGGTCACGTTTTGTATCCATACAATGCCAAAATCCTTCATGATGGTATGCCATCAACTGACCTGCTTTTGTTGCTCTTTCTAAGGGTTCACGTTCTAATAGTGTTGCATCACCTTCAATAAAATCAAAGAAAGAAGGTTCAAAAATAAAAAAACCACCGTTGATCCAACCTTGGTGTAACTGCGGTTTTTCCTGAAAACTTTTAACGGATGAACCTTCAATCTCCAATTCTCCAAAACGGGCAGAAGGCCGCACTGCAGAAACCGTGATCATCTTGCCATGACTTTTGTGAAAACTCAATAGTTTGTCCAAATCAATATTCGAAACTCCATCGCCGTAAGTTAACATACAAGTTTCATTACCGATAAAAGGTTGCATACGTTTGACTCGGCCACCTGTCATAGATAAGTCTCCCGTATTCACTAAAGTGACTTTCCAATCCACAGTATCATGTTGGTGCGGATTGATGTTTCCAGATGCTAAATCAATCGTAAAATCTGAATTTAGTGAACGATAATTCAAGAAATAATCTTTTACAACCTCTGCTTTATATCCGAGTGCCAAAAAAAAATCTTTATGATTAAATTTTGCATAGTGATTCATGATGTGCCAAAGTATTGGTTTACCGCCAATCGGGACCATTGGTTTTGGTATTACATCAGTATATTCTGATAATCTAGTACCAAATCCTCCTGCCAAAATAATAACTTTCATACAACTCCCCAATCATATTTTATCATAGATAGATCCAACCTGTCGGATTCATTTGGATCATGTGGAATATTGGACACATTTAGTATTAAGTTCCTGGGAGAATTGATTCCCTGAAATCCAAACCAAATTCCATTTGGTACAGTGATCCGAGCATAATTAGATTCTCCAATTAAAATTTCAGAAAAAATCTTTTGTTCGGAATCAAAGAATACAAATTTTACATTTCCGACAGGTACGATTAAATTCATAACCATCTTATTATGCCTTTTCCAAGCTTTGATAAAACCTGATTCAACCCATGAAAAGTAAGCTTCACCAAAACCATAATATGATTCTTCGCACTCTTTCAGAGCATGAAGAACATTCCCTCCCAGAGTGGGAATTTCTCGAATTTGTGTAATTTTAATATCAGAAAGACTCACGTTGCCCATTCTAAATTTTTATTCTTTGCGATGGATTGGTATTGTTTTATTTGGTCAAAAGTTGTGTCTAAAATTGTACTTGGACTATTATAGTACGATTTGTACCATTCTGCAGTAAACTTTACTGTCTCTTCAAATCCCAACACAGCGGTCCAATTGAGAAGCGCTAACGCTTTGTCACAATTTAGTTTAAGTAAACCCGATTCATA
This sequence comes from Leptospira sp., assembly GCA_027533185.1. Taxonomy (GTDB): domain Bacteria; phylum Spirochaetota; class Leptospiria; order Leptospirales; family Leptospiraceae; genus Leptospira_A. The sequence goes on from JAPZTS010000010.1 coordinate 4,539, forward strand.
GGGACCAGTTTTTTCTTTGGAAATATCTCTCCATTTTACCAAATCCCAGTACTCAGACATTTTTTGCACAAGTTCTAATACACTATGGTTTTGGTTGGCAAGAGGACCAAAGTTAAATGGTTCTCCGTGTAATTCTGGATTCTCCAATAACTTCACACCTAACGTGAGATAACCACCTAATGGCTCTAATACATGTTGCCAAGGTCTAGTTGCACTTGGATTTCTTAAATCTACGGTTTGATTCTTTGACCAAGCTTTGACACAATCAGGTACGATTCTATCTTCGGACCAATCTCCGCCACCAATCACATTACCTGCTCTGGCGGAAACAATTCGAACCGCGCTCGATTCTTTTGGAAAATAGGATCTCACGTGCGATCTGATTGCAATCTCAGCAGCACCCTTGGAAGCACTATAGGGATCAGGTCCACCTAACACATCGTTTTCTCGGTAGCCCCATATCCATTCAACGTTGTCATAACATTTATCACTTGTTATGATAACACAGGAACAAGGTTTATTGTATTTCCGAAGTGCCTCTAATACATTTAAGGTACCCATTACATTGGTTTCCCATGTTTCCAAAGGATTGAGATAGGATTTTCTCACCAGTGCTTGTGCTGCTAAATGGAAAACAAAATCTGGTTTAAAGTCTATTACTGCTTTTTCAAGGGAACCGTTATCTCGGATATCGATACGCAAATCACGAATCGAATTCTTCATATTCCCTACTTCAAAATGGGAAGGGGAGGATATCGGATCTAAAGCAATGCCTGCAACCTCAGCACCCATTAACTGCAACCAAGTGATTAACCAAGAACCCTTAAAACCAGTATGACCTGTAACTAGAACTTTTTTATTATTGTATTTTGTTGCTAAATTCATGAATTGCTCAAATTAAGCCGAAGCTTCTTCTAATCTTATTCTCCGTTGGTTGGTCAAAAAGTTCCTTTTTTACCTTCACAATCATTTCTTTCCAATTTTTTCCACCACTAGTGATTTGAAAGCCAAGTTTCTTTTTTGCTGTTATGAATGAACCTATTCAGTACGACTCCCCAACGAATTCCCTGACAGAATTCTGGCGAATCATTGAACTCTACCATGTTGTTTTCAAAAGCTACTATGACAGGGATTTCAAATGCGACAGATACAACCAGAAACCATCCTAAATTTTCAGGAGAGATATCTAATGATAGGAATCCAGTTGACGTAAAGGCTACTATATTTTCCAGAAAAAACGAAAAAAATGCGACATAAATTCTGTTGAGAATATGCGAGCCCAATTCCCAGATCATTTAGATGCGTATTCGCCTTATGGACTCGTCTATCAATTCCGTTTCTTTCGTAAGGAAAAAACCAACTTAGGATCTTATATTTCTTGCTGAGAAATGGAATGACGTCTGAGTAGAATGAATCCAAGCTCGGTGTAGTTTGAGGATGGAAAGTCTGCCAATTGGAAAGAGGCATTCCTTACTCATATTGTGAAATTCAAGCAACCTTTCGTAAACTACGTATATAGGATAAAAGTATGGCAACACCAAAGAAAAAAAGGAAATCTGCGACAAAAAAGAAATCGGTAGCTTCAGCCAAAACGACGCGCTTGAGAACTACACACTCCATTATACCTTTTCTGATGTTCAATGCCAACTTAGAAGAAGTCACTAAATTTTATTCAGGGATTTTCAAACAATCAAAAGTATCATTTGTGAATTCGATGCAAGCGGAGTTTGAGCTGAATGGGCAGAAGTTTTCTGCTTATAACGGAGGTCCTGAATTTAAATTCTCCTGGGGTGTCTCTTTTATGATCCAAGTGGAAACCCAAAAGGAAGTAGATCATTATTGGAATGCGCTATCTGAAGGTGGAAAGGAACTTATGTGTGGCTGGGTAGAAGATAAATTTGGAATGGTTTGGCAAGTAACACCTAAAATTTTATTAGAATTGATTTCACATAAAGATCCATCAAAAAGAGAGAAAGCCACCGAAGCAATGTTGAAGATGCGTAAAATAGACATTGCAGCTTTGAAGGAAGCGATTCGAAAATAGTGGAAAAGAAAGTGTACACAACCGTTTTTTTTGTTAGTTGCTTCTGCCTGTACGGATGCAACGAATTTTTCCGTAGGTCTCCAATTCTTTAGATGGATCTCCGATTTTTTGTGCAAATAGATCCACAGGATTCTCTTCGGATTGTTTATTGATCTCTTCCCAGGAATCTGTGATGCGATTTGAAACGGCCACTTCAAGTTCTTGGCGCGTAGGAAGTTGCATTCCTAAACTTTCACATACTTTTTCTGCGTATTTAATATTTCCATAACCTCTATTTTTGCTCCAATGGTAGGAAAGACTTGCGTTGCGTTCAGAACGCGAATAGTAAATCCTTTTTCCAATTGCCAATGGAATCGTAATGGGAAGCAAAATTGTATCCAAGACAAAACTCAATGGAGTATCTATTCCATAAATCAGATACGTATAGATTCCATCCATCTCATCATAATAAAAAATGAGATCATTTAAGCCTGATGGTTCCATCCAAATGGATAGAAATCCACTATAAATTGCTGGATTGTCTTGCTCTAAACTTTTTGGAATGGTCTGTAGTGTTGCGCAATTGACAATGAAAATGCTGAGAATTAGGCTTAAAATATAATTCATTTCTATGATTCCATTCTAACCGTTCGCAACCCTTTTTTCAAATAGAAAGAAAAACAAAAATAAAGTTTGTTTCTAGTTCTCTAGTGATTTACGCCAATCGGAAATATGCCATCATTTCCTGCAATTGAGCCGCCTGGGCAGACATCTGTTCTGCTGTGGCAGAAAGCTCTTCACTTCCACTTGCCATAGATTGTGTGGCGGAATTTAAAACTACCATAGCACTTGTTATTTGCTCAACTCCGATACTCTGCTCTCCACTAGCCAATGCAATTCCTTGAACCAAATCACCCGTTTTTTCAATATTGGGAACTATCTCATCTAACATTGCCCCGGCTTTTTCAGCGAGTTCTACTGAGGAACTCGCTAAATCTCGAATTTCTTTTGCGGCAACTTGACTACGTTCTGCTAACTTACCGACCTCTGTTGCTACAACCGCAAACCCTTTGCCTTGGTCTCCTGCTCGTGCTGCTTCGATTGCGGCATTGAGCGCTAAAAGATTTGTCTGACTGGCGATCTCATCAATGACAGATATACGAGTAGCAATTGCCTTCATTGCTTCTACCGTTTTGGCGACAGTATTGCCGCCTTCTTTAGCCAATTTGGCTGCAAGGCTTGCAATCTCATCGGTGAATTTTGCGTTTTCAGCATTTTGTCTGACGGATGCACTCATCTCTTGTAAGGAAGAAGTAGATTCCTCAACACTTGCCGCTTGTTGTACCGCCCCATCGCTTAAGCTATAAGATGTCTGGCTTACTTGGTTGGAAGCCTGGCCAATTTGTTCTGCCGTTGTTCGAACTTCGCGAATCGTTTTGCTAAACGTTTCCAAAAGTTCATTCATCTGAGAGCACATAGCAGCATGCAAACCTTCTTTGTTCTCTAAGGATACCCTTTTGCTGAAATCTCCGTCGGTAGCTCCATGGACTACTTCACCAATTTCTTGAGTAAGCCGTGTTGCTGCCTCACTCTCTGCTTTGGTATCCTGTAGGCGTTGTTCATCCTTTTGCCTTCGTACTAGAAGGTTTTCCTGCATTCGAGATAGGTTGAGTAGCAATTGGTTTAACTCATTCTGACTTTGGTTTAAATCAAATTGATTGGTTAATTCTCCGTTAGAAATATTTACGGCGACAGTTACAGCTCTGGAAATAGGTCGAGTAATTGATCTCGTTAATAAAAATCCAAAGATCACGGCAAACACTATAGCAACGATACAACCGTAAAGAATGACCGAGGAACTTAAGTTTCGCATATCTTCAGATTCTTTGGACCGAACGTCTAATAGGAAACGTTCTGCTTTATCAAACTCTGCGATTAATTTACGAACCCCATCCATAGCTACTTTATCGCTACCAGAACTAAATTTCGCTAAGAATTCATTCATACTTACTTTCCCTATCAAAACATCTCTTCGCATCTGAATCAGACTTTCAGAGACGCGTATAAATTCCTCACTTTGATTTCTGATTTTTTCAAGACGTACTTGTTGCTCATCATTGTCTGATGTTAATTTTTTTCCATCTTGCCAAAAACTGTTAAAATTCTTTTTACCAGCAATATAGGGCTCTAGAAATTTATCATTTCCGGATACAAGGAATCCTCTCGATCCTGTTTCCATATTTACCATCGATATCAACATTCCATCACTTGTCGCAAGAACATTGTATGTGTGGGTAGTCCAGCGTTCAGCCTCCGCAAGACGTTTCGTTACAAATCCTGCTGTCACTACAACTGTAACAAAGATCAAAATGATAGAGATAAGACCAATAGCTAGTCTTGTACCTACACGCCAATTGTTAAAAAAAGCCATCCGATTCTCCTGCCTCTATATTCTACGATTGTTTCTATTTATAAATAAAATCTAAAATTTCATATTGTAACCAAAAGAAAAATGGAGTACATGGTGTACAAAATTCTGTTGTTGGTATCTTTGTATAAGAAATGCTTTTAATGCTTCTCTTCCGTAACCATTTGGATCCGCTCCAGGATTCATGGCGCTTAATTCATCAACTCGTGTTGAAATTAAATCGATCGCAATTTTATTTTGAATTCCATGAACTTTTGATGGATCGTCAACTCGGCCGTCCCTATGATTTGTATCTGCATAAACTCCAGCATTACCATATCTGCTTGGTGTATCCCATAAACGAGAATCGGGACGGAACATATCTAAAATCCCAAGAAACAAGCCTTTGTAATTGAATTGTACAGCGGGTGTGATATCCGAAATTCCACTTCTTTTCTCAGATAAATTTGTTAGATATTGGTAGCCCGCACCTATACTGAAGGTAACGTTAAAATCTTTTTCTTCAAAAATTTTATGGCTAATGGAGAGTTTGTGATAACTCGTGCCATTCCCACCTCCGCCTCCTTCTGACGTCATTCTGAAAAAAGAATTTAAGGTAGGATTCCAAGTTTTGAAAAATGGAAATTCTAGGCCAGCAATGAGGTCAAGTGCAGCAACATTATAATTCGGATTGTTTGCCATAAAGGAGCCAGTGATGATTTTTCCAAACTTTGTATTGTATTTGTGGATAACCGATGCATCGATAAAGTCTTGAAGACCATTTTTTTCCTTCCTAAATCGTATGCTGGATGGATCCCTCGGCTTGGTTCTATCTCGCGTCAAAGCATCGTTTATTAAAATATTTGGATTCCCCGAATTTACAGATTCAATATAGGATTTTGTAAAATCCTCTTTATCTCCAGCTGAAGACTGAAGGAAATAGTCATTGTCTTTATTGGATCTATGGGCTGTCGGAGTATAAATATTGATTCCAATCGTAAGATTCTCAGAAGGTTGAAAGGATACGCCAGTAGTTATATTCCAAGCCTGGGGAACGGAATTGTAAGCGGTGTTGTCTCTTTGTGATAGTTTATTCCCAAGTACACTAAAACCACGAAACGTATTATCATTCGAAAGATATTGGTAAAATTGAACTCGTCTACTTGGTTCCTCATCATGTTGCTTTTCTGTTTGATTCGGTCGCGTTTCTTCTGCTTTCAGAATGCTCGTAGTTGCAATTAAGAAAAAAACTCCACACACAAGGGAGAGTGGTTGTTGCATGATCAATTTATTACGTATCATAAATTTGATGAATAGGATGGATGTATTGAAAAAAAATGAAAGCGCGTGAACTATCGCATCGGACGTAGTTTTCTTCCTTAGCATGAGTGACATTCCTGCCTAATTAGGACGAGAATATATTATAAGAAAATACAAAAATTAAAATAATACAAAATGAACTCCAATGATTTTGTTTTTTAAATTGTGTTAAGGATTCAAGCAAGCAAAGGAAACAAATCTAAACTGGTTTTAATGAGTTTCCATCATAGCAAAAATCTTGAAAGAATCTTTATGTTTCGTTGACTGACTAGGCAGAGGATATATTTTATCCGTTGTATTGAATGAGAAACATCGTACATATCCTAATGGCAATGGTATTTCAAAACAAGGCCATTTATTTAGTTTTATTTGCTGCCAACTGCAAGCCCGACTTGAACAGCCCTTATGAATTCGGAACTTCAGAATTCTATAAAAACCAATCTTTTGTATGCCTCGTTAGTCCTCTGAGTTTCTGTAATAGCAACCGAAATGGAACCAATGGCATTGTAGATTTTAACGCGATTCCAGGGAGAAGACTTTGGCTACGGGCAGAGGGGCTTTCCTTCGTGGATTCCTCTCCTGTCACAAGTTGGGTTGATCTAAGCGGGAATGGAAATGATCTCACTCCTGGAACTGCACCTATATTTATTTCTACTACAAATCCGATCAACGGAAAACCTGTGGTCCGGTTTCAGTTTGGACTCGGAAGTAATTTAATAAAATCTGCTCCTGTTGGAGTAAATGCTTCTGACTCAGGTAGTTTGTTTTTCGTAGCACGACTCCCGTTGGTAGTAAATAGCAATGTGCTGACAATAGGACCTATAGGTGGTGGGGGCCGCGAATTCCAAATCACTTCAGCTGGTGTGATAGCCGTAAATAGATCTGGAATTACCACAGTCGCCACGTATAACTCTGGTTGGGTGGCAAACACTGTTCACCAAATTTCTATATTACAAAATGGAGTAAACAATGTTGTTATTAAATTCGACGGAATACAAATGGTTTCAGTGACGCCAGGTTCTACGGGTTATACGGCAGGTAATTTGAGTTTAGGTGCAGGCGGGGCAGAGATGGATCTCGCGGAGCTCTTGTATTTTGACAATAGGGTATCTGATGAAAACACAGTAACCATTGAATGTTACTTAGGAAATCGTTATGGTACATTTTCCTGCCCTTAAACTACAGAGTTGAATCATATAAAAGTTTATGTATTGAAATGAAATACTATTGTATGTTAGCTGATTGTATGAATTATGAAAAATAATATCAATCCCAAAAAACTTTTACTATCTAAATGGACTTCTGTTGCAGTAAATGAAAAAGAAAAACACTTTCTTGTTACCAGAGTTCACTTGCAGGATGGCTCCGCACAGAAATTCGGCCAAGTCACAATCGAAGCAATCCTTACAAACAGCACAAAAAATATACATTGGAAGTCGTTGAAAGATAGATCACTTTGGTTGCCAGGATGGTTATAGCTTTCAAAATACTTTTTTCCAGATTGATTCGCTGAAGGTCATCAATCATGCGTCTAAAGACTAGTTTTCTTTTTTGTGAAAAGCTGAATCAAGTAAGCGAGATTTCATTTTTTTTCCCTTCCAATCCAAAATCAGGAAAGTAGCATCATCTGAAAATCCATTTGAGCCACTAAAGTCATATATCGTGGACAAAATGTTCTCTTTGGCTAGCTCTATGGGCAAAGAATAGTTAGATTCTAAGAGTGCTTCCCAACGATCTTCTCCAAATAATACCTTATTGGTATCCTGTACTTCGGTTATTCCATCAGTATACAAAACGATTCGATCTCCTTTTTCCAAAGGAATACTAATTTTTGGATACAGATTTCCTTCCATGAGACCTAAGGCCTTTCCTGGAATTTGGAATCTTTGTACCTTTCCCTGTCGGATAAGTAAAAAAGCAGGATGACCAGCATTTGCCACTTCTATCATCTCTGATTCCAAGTCTAAATCGAAAAGTTGCGCTGTTATAAAATTGCCAGCTAAATTTCCTCTCAGATCCGAATTGGTCGCCTCTAAAAAGTCCTCCAAGCTTAGGTAGGATGATTTTTGAAAGAGTAATTTTAAACTGCCAGCAATCAATGCGGCTGAAAGCCCGTGACCAGAAACATCGGCAATCATATACCTTAGCTTCCGATCTCTCAGTTCCAGCATATCATAAAAATCCCCGCCGATAGAATCCTGACTCTGAATAAATGTTACGATCGTAAATTCCGGGTGATCGTTTGTGATTTTTGGGAGCAGAGACTCTTGGATTTTTTTTGCTTTTTCGTATTCTTTTAACAGATATCTTTCTTTGTCTTTGATCCTCAGAAGATTTTTAATCAAAGCTAAAAGTTCATCTGCTAAGAATGGTTTGGCGAGATAGGCATCGGAACCTAAGATCGTGACTTCTTTTCTCGTGGATTCTTCTGCTTTCGCTGTAAGTAAAATAGAGGGAATCGTTTTGAATCTTCGATCTGATTTGTATGTATGGATTAAGTCCGTGCCCGACTTCTTTGGCATCATTAAATCTGTAATTACTAGGTCTGGCATGATTTGAAAAATCTTACTTAGACCTTCTTCTCCATCAAAAGCTCTGAAAACTTGGTATCCAGCCTCCTCTAATAGTTCTTGGAGATAACTGCCTAAGTCAGGATTGTCTTCGACTACCAATATTTTCGCTGTGTCTCTTTCTTTTTTCTTTGTTAGGTTATTTTGAGCGGAATCTTCCGCGCCTGCAGATAGTACAGATATTAGTATTTGAAGCAAATCCTTATTTGTTGAAATAGATTTGACAGTGCTATTGATTTCGGCTTTCGGAAGAGTAAACCAAAATGTAGATCCCTCTCCGCGTTTTGATGATAATCCTATTTCTCCGCCATGAAATTCTATTAACTCTCGAACTAGTGAAAGTCCAAGACCTGTGCCTTCTTGCTCTTTTGTTAAACTTACTTCTGAGTAGCCAAATCTTTGAAATAGACGTGGGATTTTCTCTTCCTCTATTCCTAAACCCGTATCTTGGATTTCATATAGAATCTGTTTATTCTCTCCTTCTTTGATTCGAATGGAAATGGAACCTTCAGAAGGTGTGAATTTTAATGCATTGGAAAGTAAATTATGAATGCATTTTTCAATCTGATTCGGGTCCGCGAAAACTATCGGGGTTTTAGACTCGATAAAAATGGATGTTTTGATTTGTTTTTTTTCGAATAAAAAAGAGAATTCTTGCAGAATCTCATTAGACATTTCTTCAAGCGAAAACGATATTCGACTCAATTGAAATTTGCCCGCTATTAGCTTTTGTAAGTCTAGCAGCTGATTTACGAGGTTAGAGAGCCTTTTTGCATTTTTATAAACTATACTTAACTTTGACTCCGTAAGCTCGTTTCTTTTGGTCAAGGCAGCTTCAATTGGCCCTAAAATTAAAGTTAAGGGTGTTCTAAGTTCATGTGAGATATTCGCAAAAAATGCGGTTTTTTGTTCATCTTCTCTTTTCAATGCTTTTGTTTTTGCATCGACCTCAGATTGGAGATTTTCTGTTAAGTGTTCAGCAGTTAGAAATGCATTTGAAAAAATCTTCGCGAGTATCGTTGATTGCGATACTAAAAAAACAAAAAAACCTATAGGCGCAATATGGATACCATATATGAGTTTGTGAGAGAGGAAAAGATCATGGAGGATTGTCGCAATTACAAAGAGATAACCAACGCCCATTATCTTTGCACCTGGTCGATTTCTGTAAATTGCGAAAAACAATCCTGAACTAACAAAAATTATAATTATAAGTGTTTGTAGCTGTATATAGGAGAGTAAACTTGTATATGCAATTGAAGGAAAAAATAGAATTACGCCAAGAAAAAATGCTCCAAACAGAGAATTGAAATAAAGTGGCATGGCAAAGATATCATTTGGAAATAAAATTTTCCATAACCATGGGAAGACGATAATGAGACCCACATAACCAAAATATTCAAACGTATTCATCCATTCATAGAGCTCAGCATGTGGGAAATAAAATTCCAAAATTTTTCCAGTTCCTATAATTCGGATCATAAAAAGGAAACAAATGATTGAAAAAGTTAGACTTCGTTTATCTTTTTTTCGAAAAAGCCATAAAACGAAGTGATAAACTCCCATAATCGCTGTTACACCTAAGAAAAAAATATCTTGGATAATAGAATTTGAAAATTGTATCAATATACGATTTTTCGTTCCGAGATAAGGAACTGTCCAGGGTCCTCCCTTGAATTCATGGAAGTTGCTAATTTGCCAAATGAATTCCCCGTATACTCTGCATTTGGGAGATAAGCTTCCTAAAGAGGACCCTAAATTTGGTATGGCTTTTCTTTCCGTGTCCGATACTGTACCTGAATACAAAATCAAATCAGGTCCACAATATAACCTATGCGCAGTAGGAATGGAAGATACATAGACCATAAACTCTTCTTCAGGAAGATCATACACTCGCAATCGCAAGGTACCAGATCCTAAGCCATTCTTTTGGTTCGGATCCAATTTCCCGTTCCATATAAGAGGAACCTCATGAAACAAACTGGATTCTTTTGGAAAGCTACCATATGTTAGAAGTTTGCTGGGATAAAATTCCCAATTTCCTTTTAAGGAAATCATCGGTGATTTGGATGAATCCCAATTTCTTAGGTCTAATCTTCCTGAAATGGCAAATGGATCAAAAACTGTCTCATCACCAGCCGATTTGCAGTAGCTTTGGAAAAGACAAATTAAGAAAAAGCAAAGAAGACCTCGTTTCACAGATATTAAACGAATCAAATTTACTGGCCCTTGTATAGCATTTTTCGCGGGAATGAAGAGCTTTTGTTTAAGCGCTCCTCTAACTCTTGTTCAGTCGAATCATTTACAATTTTGCAAAGTTGTCATTAAATTCTGTGAGTCATCTAGGAAAATTCACTAGTCAGTGGCTTAAACAGACTTTACGAACGAAATTCTGCTTTTTCTAACCGATCCATATAATTTGTTCTAAAGCTATTGTAAATTTCTTTCAAACTTTGTTTTCTATAGAGAGCTATTGAGATATGAATGAGGGTATGTAGCAGTAAACAGAGGAGAAGTCCTTCAAAGATCCCAAGTTTGTATACCAAAATTCCACAAACAGTGGCAAGGCTGATTGCATACTTTCCATGATGGTCAAAAACAGACCTAAGACCATAAATCATTTTTCCTCCTGTAAAGACCATGATTATACCCAACGTGTATTGCGGGAGGTAAGTAAGTAAATCAGGAAAGAATAAAAGGCCAAGTATCACAGCAGCACAAAACAAATTAGACAATTTTGTTACCGCTCCGGCGTATGCGTTTGTGCTACTTTTTGCTAAACCATCAAGATTGGTCATGCCGCCAAAAAATGAAGATCCAAGATTAGCTATCCAAATTGCAAGTAGACTGTTGTTCGTGTGGCAGTGTCTGCCTAGAGGATCAATTTTTTCTATAGCCGCATTGCTCATAACTTGTTCAATAACGTCAATGGAGCCTAACATCATCGCATAACCGATCATTTTGGCAATACCTGTAAAGGCATCTGTATGGAAAAAGCTGGGATGAGGCAGAGGAAACTGAATCGAAAAGGGTATTGGTTCAATGGTAAGTTTTGGCAGTGCTAGGTAAAACATACTTAGCACACCGATAATCATGATTGTAAAATAGGAAATTCCTGGGGATACTTTGCTGTATTTTTGAAAAAGATAAATAAACAGGATAAAAGATACCAATGAAAAACCGATGAGTTCTATTCGGGCAATATTCCACCATTCGTTTTGTTCCTGTAAGGTGGTATACAAAAAAGGAAAGAATTTTAAAGCAATTTTTAGACCAATACCGGCAAGAAGTCCCTCGACTAAATAAACTGGAACTAGCAGTAGTATATGTCTCTGTAAATTAAATTTCCAAACAACTATCTGCATAAGTGCTGTTAGAAAAATTAAAAATGGCATGTTCTCCATTCCGAATTCAGCCACACCAAAGGCCAGTGCGGGAGCGAGGCCCGCTGCTATTCCTGGTGTTCCAACATAGTTTCCTTTTCGAAATAGGGAAGTAAGATAACCGACGATACATGCAAATACAACTGTGATGAGTCCTATTCGAATAGGGAAATCGGACATTATGCAAATCCCAGCACTTAAGGGAATTGCCATACATCCCGTGATAAATCCTGCCGCCGCATCACGTTTTATATATTTTAATTGATCTTGTAAAGCTGCGATCATTTTGACTCCATCGATGTATTGGATTCAGTCTCGGAAGAAAATTATTTGATAGCAACTTTATTTCTTAAGACGACTAAAAAAATCCTATTATCATTCCGAATTTCTATTTCACGAAATTTGATTCGGCAATGAAGATCCAGTGTAACAACATTAAAAATAGAATCATTCTAATTTAAAGTAACTAATTTCTGAATGGAGTTGTTTCGCTTGTAAATTGAGTCCTTGTGACGTTGCTGAAAGTTCTTCCGAACTTGCAGCCGTGCTCTGAGTTACTTTATCTAATTCTTTCATGGCAAGTCCTATTTGAAGAACTGTTTCTGCCTGATCTTGATTGGCATCTGAGATAACTTTGATTAAATTTGCAGTTTTGTGAATTTCGGGTATGATTTCAGAAATGAGTTTCCCTGCTGTCTCGGCAACTAACAGACTTTCTGTGGATAAAAGATTGATTTCATTGGCGGAAATATTACTTTTTTCCGCAAGTTTACCAACTTCGGTAGCAACTACGGCAAATCCGCTTCCATGATCTCCTGCACGAGCTGCCTCTATCGAAGCATTTAACGAAAGTAAACTGGTCTGGGAAGCAATTTCTTTTATCACTCCAATCTTACTTGAAATTGTTCGCATAGCCTGAACAGATTCTTGAACAGAGTATTCCCCTTTACTCGCTTCGAGTGCAGAATGTTCCGCAATTTCATTTGTTTGCCTTGCATGTTCGGATGTGTCTTTAATCTTTTGAATCATCTGTTCTAAAGAGGCTTCTGTTTCTTCTACGGTTGCTGCCTGTTCCGTTGAAATTTTACTAAGTGAATCCGCAGTCATCATAACTTCCGTTGAAGCAACGATTACAGTATCCAAACTTTCTACTACATGTAATAATACTTTTGTAATATGCTCTAACGTTTCATTAAACTTGTTTTTAATATCTAAAAATCCGCCGGAATAATTCCCAACTAACCTGGCTTTCATATTACCATTTTTTAAATTTTCTAAACATTCCAGCAATTCGTCTGTTAACAAAGTAGATTCTATATTTAATACTTTTTGGCTTGTAATGTCTGTTGCAAATTTGATTACTTTGTAGGGTCTACCTTTTCTGTCTAGGATAGGATTGTATGTTGCTTGTAGCCAAATCTCTCTTCCGTGTTTATTTATCCTTTTAAATTCGGCTCGTTGAAATTCACCTGATTTGAGAGTTTTCCAGAATTCTTTATACTCATCAGACTCAAACGTTTCAGAAGAAACGAAGATTCGGTGGTGTTTCCCTCTAATCTCTTCCAGTGTATAACCCATTGTGGTCAGAAAATTCTGATTTGCATCTAAAATAATTCCATCTAAAGAAAAGCTAATAATGGCCTGTGATTTATCCAACGATTCAAGTTGGGAATTGGCATCAGAAACAAAGCCTACAATGGAAGACAGTCTATTTAAATTCGAACTTTTTTCAAGCTGGTAAAGAGAGAAAAACAAGTCGATTAGTAAAATCGAATTCAAGAGACCAAATACAAGGTTTAGATATTGTTCGAATGCTTCTAAGTTTTGATGGAAAACGAAATTGAAAAATAGACCAATAGAAAGCACGAAGGATAGTAAAACTTTGAATTTGTCAGATAGTTTGAATCGCATGATAGACTCCGCCTATGGTGGTGACAATTCTAGTTCAAATTTGAATGCAAAATCAATTCATTTTGATCTTGAGAATTGAGAATCTTTTCAATTTCAGATAGAAATGCATAGACTCAGGTTTTTATGGAGCCTTTCCATATTTTGAAGGGCTTCAACGAAGAAAATTTATTTTTTGCTTGGATTCCCTTTGCGATCTACCCATCTCTATTACGGGTATTATTATGAAAAAAATGAGTCTTACTTTCCTCTTTTTACTTCTATCTTGTGCTACACCAGCCAAACAAGTTTTGGGTATTCAGGACACAAATAGTGATTCCAAGTTGAATGAGATTATGAAAAAGGAAACTGTTCATCTATTGGTTTTAGTCCCACGCGAGCTATCAGCAACCACTTGCTCGTTTACGGAAGAGGTATTCACCGGTATATTAAAACAATCCAATATCCAAATGGAGTCGCAGTTGCTAAAATTCCATAGCAAAAATCCAAATTTTCATTTAATCGATCGTGATAGTTTGGCTTATTTGCTGGAAGAAATTAAAATTCAGAAAACGGGTCTCACATCTGGACAAAGAGCGCAAATTGGCAAAATCTCTGGTGCAAATTATATCATAATTAACACTGGCAATCTAAACTTGACTTAGATTCTTCACCTTTTGTCCGAGTTAATAGACTAAAGGTTGTTTTTGATTATCCGGTCCATGCGATAAGGAAACGTATCTATCTTTATGAAAGACCTAAGATGTAAATTTGATGTTTTGAACAACTTCCTTTGAGAGAGGTTTAGATAAAAAAGATTGAACAAATTCATATTTTTCTGATCTCTTTTTATCTTCAGGATCTACAGAGGACGAAAGGATATAGATTTTTGTAAAAGGGAATTTTGTGTAGTATTTCTCTTTAAATATGTCTAAAAATCCCCACCCATCCAGAACAGGCATATTTAAATCCAAAAAAATCAACTCAGGCACATTCGATTCTAGTCCTCTGATTAGATTCTCATAAAAATCGACTGCCTCTTGACCGTTCATTTTTGTAAGTGTTTCTTCACAAAATTGAGTGAGCTTAAAAGTTATTTTTAAAATCGAAAGAGATGTTGGATCATCATCAATGCAGAGTATGTATTTCATTTTTTAATTTTTATTTCAAATGTTGTGCCAATGTTTACCTGACTTTCAACACTTATATTTCCACCTAGTGCTTGGATTTGCGATTTAACTAAATACAAGCCTAGGCCTTTGCTATCCGAATGGTTATGAAATCTTTGATACATTCCAAAAATTTTATCTTTATGTTTTGTTAAATCTATACCGAGACCATTATCTTCAAATCTTAGAAAATAAAAATCTGCTGATGAATATGATTTTATTTTAATCTTAAGATTACGGTCAGGAGATCGGTATTTAATAGAATTTGTCATCAAATTCAGGAAGATACTTTCCAAATAAGATCTATTGAATACAATCTCATTTGTTTCCTTAAAATGAATTTCAATCTCGGCACCACTTGAAGTGATAATATTTTGGATCTGAGAAATGACGGCTTGGCAAATCTGCGTTAAATCGATTTTAGTAAGTTCGATTGATGGACTATCTTTGATGATTAATATTCTAATTAAATCATCGATTGTTTGGTTCAATGTGTCGGTCGAAACTTTTATTCCATTCAGCAATTCTGACAGAATTGGATCTGATATTGGTAGATCTTCGATGAGATTCAACGATGCTTTTAAATTTGAGAGTGGGGCTCTGAGATTGTGAGATGTTATATAATTAAATTGCTTTAAGTCCTTGTTATTCTGAGTTAACTCAGAAATTAAAATTTCTTTTTCATTCTCTTCTTTCTTTTTTGCGGTAATATCTCTTTCTATTGCTATCCAGTGGGTATACCAACCTTTTTCATTTGCCAAAGGAAATATCGAAAACTCATTCCAAAATTCCGTCCCGTCTTTTTTATAGTTGATTATTTCGACTTGGACAGGTTCCCATCTTAGAAAGGATTTTTTCATTTTTTGTTTTGCAAGTTGACTAGAGTTTGGTCCTTGCAACAATCTCGGACTTTTTCCGATGACTTCATTAGCAGAGTATCCCGTCATTTTTGTAAAGGCTTGGTTTACATAGACAATTCTCGGACCTGGCTCCTCAAAAGGTTCTGCCTCAGTGATGATGACACTTTCATTTGAATTTGTAATTACAGATTCCAATAATTTCAATCGAACTTCTTCTGACTTTCTTTTTGTAATATCTTCAATCGCACCCACCATACGAATTGTTCGACCAGTTTGGTCACGAATGACTAAAGCTTTATCGAGTACATTCGCGTATTCTCCATTTGCTTTTTTAAAGAGGTATTCATTTTCAAACGTAATTACATTCGGATCCGCAATTGCTTTTTCAATTTTCTTTAAAATTTTATCTCTTTGGTCATCATGAAGTACACCTTTCCACGTGTCGAAGTTGAGTTCCATTTGATCTATTGGGTATCCAAATATCGTTCGATAACCTTCTCCCCAAAAAAGTGTGTTTTCAATTGCATCCCAGTCCCAGATTGCTTGGTTTGTGGCTTGTGTTAAAAATTCATACCGTTCTGTACTGATTCGCATTTCTTCACTTACTAACTTTCTCTCGTGTATATCTTGGAAGGCACCAAATGCGCGTTTGCATACTCCGTTCTCAAAGATGGCTTGACTCGTTGCTCGCACCCACCGTTCTTTTCCCGTAAAAGTTATAATTATGAATTCCTCATCATACGGTTTACCAGAGCTAATTAAATCAGAAAATAAACTTTGAATTTTTTCCCGGTGTTCGCCTTCTTTATAAAACAAAATAGCATCGTCGAGACTTGGCTTGTAATTTGGTGGCACTTCATGTATTGAGTGCGTAACGGCTGTCCATTGGAGTTCTTGCGTTTCAAAATCAAAGTCCCAACCACCGACTCTTGCCGTTTCATTCGTTTGTTCCAAAAGTTCTTTTGCCTTTCTCATTTCAATTTCGTAATTGATCGTGTCAGTGACATCTTGGAAGGAACCAAAAACTTTCCGAAATGGCTTTTTGTCGATTTGTGGTGATCCAATGGCTCTATACCAACGCCTAATTCCTTTTGGGTCTACATATCTTAATAAAAGTTCAAAGGGTTGTTTATTTTCGATAGTTGCCTCAAAATGCACTAGAATTCTTTCTTTTTCAATCTCGCTAAAGAGATTTGCGATCGATTCTATTGTTTGTGGTTCTGAATCTTTGATGCTAAAAAGATTGTACATTTCTTTTGTCAATGAAAAGGATTGTGTATATAAATCATATTCCCAACCACCAACATGCGTGGCTTCTTGTGTCTCTATTAATAATCTTTGGTATTTTTTCTTTTCAGTTATATCTCGTACGGATGTAACCTTGAACCTCTTGCCATCATTTTGAATGAGTAGTTTTGAATTTGCGTATATATCTATTACTTCTTTGTTTTTTCTTTGAACAGTCCATTCCTGCGGAACTTCCTCTGCATCGGCGATAAATTGATCATGCATTTTTTGAGTGGCTTCTCGGTATTCGGGTAGTACTACGAGTGTAAACGGTTTACCAATTAATTCCTGTTTTGTGAATCCATAAATATCACAATAAGCCTGATTTACATTTACAAAGATACCAAACTCATCCGTAATACAAATCCCAGTATCCACAGCATTGAATATGGAAATCAAGAGGTTTTCGGCAATTTTAAGTTGATTCTCTGCTAGTTTTGTAAAACTGATGTCTAAGATAGAAAAGGAAATCACATCTAATTTTTTACGAAAATCAAGAACCGGAGTAAAATTGAATGCAAAGTCGTAAACCTTACCATCCATATTTCTGAAATGTGTTTCTCCGGATACTGCTTCTCCATTTTTTAGCTTTTCAAATGCCGATTCTGCATCGACTAAAAACCCTGTTGTAAGAAAATCTTCTATTGAAATTGATTCCGTGAGGGTTTTATTGAACAAAGTAAAAAAAGTTTCTTTTGCCTTAGTATTGAATCTTATTACTTCTAAATCACTATTTAAAAGAATGAAGGATTGAAGGGTATTACTTAAGAGAGCAGTTTGACTTGATTCACGTATTTTTAGTTCAATTTCCTTTCTTTCTAATTCCTCATTTGTGGATTTTAATTCTGAGTAAGCAATTTGAATCTCTTCATTGGTAGATTGCAATTCCTCTATGCTTGTCTCTAATTCTTCATTTGTAGATTGAAGCTCTTCATTTGTGCTTTGAACTTCCTCGTTTAGAGATTGAAGATCCTCATTAGTTGTTTCTAATTCCTCTATATATATTTGAAGGTGTTCCCTTGTTGCAGACAGTTCTTTTTCCAAATATTCAATTTTTTCTAAAAGTTCTTCTGCACTTTCGTTTCCTTGCGTAACTATTCTCTTTTGGTCATTCGTAAACACTTCGAAAAGAATCATATACATGTCGCTATTCTGCTGCGTATATAACAAGGGTTTTACTTTAATATTCGTTAGGTAATGCTTTCCCTCGGCTTCAAAGGGAATCAATCCGCTTTTTTGAGACTCTTTTTCCTTCATAACCTTGGTTATTAAAACTCTTAACTCAATTTGCAACTCTGGCCTGATCATCTTGAAAATATTTACATTCATGACTCCTCTTGGAAGGCTTAAGAAGAGATTGATATCACCGTTGGTCATTTCTATCGAGAACTGATCGTCTATAATTGCATAAGGATAATCGAAGGTATTATAGAGAGTTTCCTTTACCATTTCACTGATAGATAAATCTTTCCTTTTCGACTCTTTTGGATAGCTACGAATAGCAACAGGAAGACTTTGTCGGATTCCTGAGAAACGAACGACTTGATTTGCCCCTCCTCTTTTTCTTTCAAAAATTTTATTTTCAGAGTCCAAAGTAAGAAAAAGGTCACTGAAGTTTCCGATTGTCTCAGACTTACCCAAAAACAAAATTCCATTTGGATTCAATGCGTAGTGAAATAAAGGGATGATTTGTTCTTGGAGTTTTTGGTCAAAGTAGATTAATAAATTTCGACATACTACCATATCCAGTTTTAGAAAAGGTGAATTTTTCGTAAGGTCATGTTTTGTAAATAAGATCATAGATCGAAGGGTTTTTGAAATTTCGATCAATGAGTCGCCTTTCATAACATAAAAAGGTTCTTCTATGGATGGGAAGATAAAATTAGCACTACTTGGATAGACCGCCTTACGTGCGATTGTGATTGATTCTTCATCAATATCAGTTGCAAAAATTTGAACGTTGTAATGTATTATTTCTTTTTTAAGAATGTTTGCGATAATGCTTGCGATACTGTACGCTTCTTCTCCAGTGGAACATCCAGGTGCCCAAATTCGAATAGAATCCCCCTTTTTTTTATTTGATATAATATTTTTGATTTGTTCTTCAATTTTTAAAAAAGCTTTTTCATCTCGGTAAAAAGATGTAACTCCAATCAATAGTGTTTCAAAAAGAATTTCATACTCAGCTGGGTTTTTACTAAGAAACTTCAAATACTCAGAAAATTCTCTAATTTTAAAACTGTACATTCGCTTTCGAATTCTGCGAACAATTGTTGATTTTTTATAATTAGAAAAATCTGTACCCTTTAAATTAGAAAGTGTTATCAGAATTTGTTCTAACGAATCGTTTTCAAATTCATCTTCTCGGTTCTCATTCGTAAGGTTACTTGGAATATTCTTATAAGATATAATTTGATCTCCCATTTCTTGTGGCGGGATCACAAAGTGAATTTTTCCAGTAGCTATGGCAGAGGATGGCATTCCATCAAATTTTGATGAACTAGGGTTCTGAACAAGGGTTAATCCTCCTTTGGAAAAAATAGTACCAACTCCATATGTTCCGTCGGAACCAGTGCCAGAGAGAATGATTCCCACCGAACGTGGTCCATACGAGTTGGCTAAGGACTCGAACAGAACATCTATTGATGGTTTAGGTCCAGTTTGGTATTTAGGTTTGGTTAGAAAGATCCGGTCGTCTTTTACTCTAATTTCTGTATCGGGTGGGGTAGTATAAATAAAACCAGGAATGATTGTTTTTTCATTTTCAGCTTCCACTACGGGGATCTTTGATGATTTTGCTAAAAGCTGACCCAACATACTTTTGTAAGTTGGGCTTACGTGTTGAGCAATTATGATTGCATGGGACTTAAATTCATCTTTTAGATTGGATAAAAAACCCTGGATCGCCTCAAGTCCGCCCGCAGAGGCGCCTACACCAATTACTAAAAATGAGTCTAAGTTTTCTTTCATTGTATATGG
The DNA here is from genome assembly GCA_027533185.1 of Leptospira sp. Classification (GTDB taxonomy): domain Bacteria; phylum Spirochaetota; class Leptospiria; order Leptospirales; family Leptospiraceae; genus Leptospira_A. Next base: position 24,424 of record JAPZTS010000010.1, read on the forward strand.
AGTCAAAAATTACCATTTTTTACAAAATCTGGAAATAAATTGACATAGCAATAAATTATGATGAAACAATTTATCGGTTTCAACAATTTATTAAAGAACAGTCATTTTTTTTTAACAGTCGCAATCGAATTAAAATATTTCTAATGCGACGAATTATCTGAATCGATAAACGGAAACATCGAGATGTTTCCGTTTCAATTGCAAACGTGTTGCGTCTATTTCACTTCAATCGATTTTGTTTAAAAATTTTGCAATCTTTCTGACGATGAACCTGGGAGTAATTCGTATGGACTGCGCTAAAACAAAATTCAAAAGCCCAGGAATTTTAATTACCCTTTTACCGAACAAAGCTTTTATTCCTGCATTGACAACTTCTTCTGAACTCATAGCAAGTAGAGAAGATTGGATCAGTTTGCTTCCAGTCATGTTTGCTCTTTTAAAAAATTCTGTTTTTGTGGGACCTGGGCAGAGGCATGATACAGTGATTCCGTAATTCTTTACTTCTTCCGCTAAACCTTCGCTAAATGATAAGACATATGCTTTTGTGGCGTAGTAGTTTGTCATCAAAGGACCTGGTTGGAATGATGCCGTAGAGGCAACATTAAGAATGTATCCACCCTTTTGAAGAACCATATCCTGTAAAAAAAAATGGCAAAGTTCTGCAAGTGTAGTTACATTCAATTGAATCATTTTTGATTCTTCGGAAAAAGAATTTTTGTGATATTCTCCGTTTAGTCCATAACCAGCATTATTGATCAAACAAGTAATGTTGATATTTAATTTTTTGACCGCTTTGTAGATCTTTTCTGCCGAATTGGGAACAGATAGATCTTCAGCGATGACAATTCCATCAACACCATACTTCTGTTTGATTTCAGTTGCAAGACTTTTTAATTTGTCAGAGCTTCTAGCTACAAGGATAGGGGTATATCCCTTTTGAGCTAGTGAAAGAGCGAAGTCTTTTCCAAGACCTGTGGATGCGCCAGTGATTAAAGCATACTTCATATCCAAAATCACTTTCAGATTTTCTCAACTATGCAATTCTTAAATGAATCCTCTCAAAAAATTTCTTTCGAGAAAAATTCTGAAATCTTCTCAAGGAGATTGTTTTAAAGGAGTTTTATCGAAACCGATTTAAGGATTCCACGTTGTAACCAATTTCTTTCGCATAATTGATGTAATTTGACTCTACCGTAGGATTTATCGTTTCTTGCCTGGAAAAAACCCAGAGAAAATTGGGAGTCGGTCCACCGATAAGTGCGGTTTGGTAGTTTACTCGATCAATCCTAAGTATAATGAAGTCTCCGAAAAAAAAAGGGAATGCAAAACTTACCTTAAGTCTCCCTACCTTGGGGTCTGGAACTAAGGCGACTCCATTTTGGGCAGTGATTCCACCATCAGCTCGGATACCTTGGTTTAATACCCCTATTTGTCCGTTCCCATTGTCCGTGTAGGTAGCACTTGATTTTGTGAGACCTCTTTGGAAACTATTGTCGATCCTTTGTATCTCATTCCAGGTTCCTAAGAATCTCGGAAAATCAACATCTCTTTCCGCGAATGCATCAAAAGGGGAGGTGCTCGCATAGGAGACAAGACCAAAAAGAAGAAAGGGCTCCCAAACCGGTCGTTCTTCTTTTTTTGTTGGGTTACAAAAGGATAAAAACACTAAAAGAGTAAAAAGGACTCGCACAGAACTTAGACTTAAAAATGGGAATACTCGAATCCTGATTTTTCTAAAATCTCACACCTAAGAGTGGTAAATTCAAAATGAAAATCTTTTCGATTTCTTTCTGACATAGCTTCTTTGTGTTTCAACCCGTCTAGATTCGGCTGAGTTCCATGGACCATACCCACCATCGCTTCTTCAGATTCCCAGATACTAAACGTAAAAAAATTTCCAAAAGGTCTAAACGCTGCAAAAGCTAACTTTTGTTTTTTGTGGTCCCGAACCTGTTTTTCCACAGGTTTTCCCCATTTTGCAAATCGAAATAACTCACTTAGTTTGAGTCTTGCCAATGTGACAGCAACCGTCTCGTTTGTGTTTGGTGAAAGTCTTGGGTAGAGAGTTGCGGATTCAATTTCTTTAATTTTTCCCCACCGGCGATAGAGAGATAGAGTAAGAGACCAGCCATATTGGAATTGGCTTTTGGGACTTCGGATTTTAAAAGTCTCAAAAGCCTTTGAATCCTCCCAATGGCCAAGAAATACCAGATGATTGAAACTGTATCTTCTAAAGGAATAGATAGGCTCGCCAAGGACCATTGGAAGAAAAATCTCTCCATGAAGAAGGCCTGTAATTTTTCGAAAGCGAACGGGGAATAGGATGTAAAAAGGCATTTTGTAAAAGGGAATCTTAAAAAACTGAATGCTAAAGATTTCTTGTGGTTGATTCGGATTTTGAGTCATTTGGAGTGGGGTTGTGGGAGAAATTTTTTTCTTGAAGTTGGTTCTTGGTTTTGGTTATTTCATAGCTCCTTATTTTAGCAATCGATTCTTTTTAAATCACTCTAGTATATATAGACGAATCCATTCCATTTCTCTTTTGGTCTATCTCTTTGTTTTGCGATTTAATTTGCCAATCTTAAACTTGATTTGGATCGCATTTTCTCTATTGGGTTTCCTACTTCTTTTTCTTCAAAATAGGGAGAATCTCTTCCACAAAAATACCTATCTTGGATTCCTACCGTTGGGATTCAGCATGGTTTCTACCCTTTGGTATGTATCCGGTTCCAATCAATTCTATCTTCTTGGATATGATCAAATATGGAGTCTGTATGCGGCGGTCCATGGGTGTTTCATTGGTTGGTTATTTCTGTCCGGAGTGGTCTATATTTCTCAAAAAAATCCAGATTCGAAGGTGATTCCCTTCTTTGTCCTCTTCCTTGTCATTTTTTTTCTGATCATTGCCATCGGCATCTACCAATCTAAGGCTCTAAAAAGAATCGGAGTCATTGGCTATTGTTTCTTAGTTCCATCCGTTATCCTACATTCATTCACTCTTATGAAAAATAAGTTTTCAAAATACCTGATGGGTTTTTGTTTTTCTTTCGTATCGTTTACTTTATTCTTTGCTATCTGTTATGAGTTCCAGTGGACTTTTGGTTTCGACTTTCAAAATTATAGGAATATGACTTTTTTACATGGTGGAACTAATGCTCTGGTTGTGGTTCCTCTGTTTTTACTTGCCCTCGACCGCGAATACCAATTGCCTGCAGATTCCTGACCTAAAAATATACTTCATTTTCCTTCCACAAATAAAAGTGTCATTGAATTTGTGTTATTCGGAATGGGAAGGAGGCTTGGGCTCGAGAGTTGACCGTTGCTTCTGATTGGATAGGAACCTAATTGGTTTGTGGCCGTATTTGCAACGCAAACAGCATACAACATATTTCCCTTCGGGTGGATTGCCATACGGGATATATTTACGTTAGTTGGACAAGATGTTCCCCCCGGCGTAGGCGTAACACTAATGGGAGCGGGATTGATGATACCCGTTGTTTGGTCAACACTATAGGCATAGATATTTGTATTTCCATAGGCATAGATATAGTTTCCGCTTGGATGGAGGACAACCGATTTTGGTGATTGGAAAGAATCGACACTCTGGACCAATATGCTTGTTCCAATCAATGTATTTGTCGTTGGGGTAACAGCAAATTGTACAATTCTTCCTGCGTTCGTTTGATTGGTGATATTGGCACAGTACATAAAATTAGCGTTTAAGGAATAAACGCAATTTCCATTTTCAGGATATAAGTCGCCCTGCGTGATCGTATTGCTATTCGTCGAGACTCCAAGTGTTCCCGTGTTCAAATCAGAAATGGGATAAAAGATTCGCGTTATACCTAAACTATCTTTATGAAATGTCATAAAGTAATTTTGAGTTGGATGTATTGGGCTCAAGACATACCAAAATCGATTTGGTTCTGTAGTGTTGACCTCGCCGAAGAACGTTCCCGACTCATCGATTTGTAACTTAGAGAAAGAAGCAACCGAAGGTGAAGTTGTGTAATAAAAAAACTTTCCACTCGAATGAAACGCGGAAGAGCCTTGCATAAAAACAGGAATATTCGTCGATGTGTAATCATTTTTGAATGTTAAACTCCCATCAGGATTTCGTAGGAAAGATCGGAAACTGTTTACACCATTGGTAACTAAATGTTTTCCATTCCATAACGCAAACATAGGAGCTGGATTGGCAGATGGAGTCGGAATGGATCCAATCGGTGTAAGGACTCCATCATTTCCTGTATTGTAAAAATAGATGAGCCCGTTTGCCCGGTCCACCAAGTACAGAGTGTTCAGAGGATCTGAGTTTCCGGAATTTAGATTGAAACAAATTTGGGAATTGGTAACCAAACTCGAGAGAAAGAAGTTTTTTGAGTTGGGGTCACAGGTTGCATTCAATTCAGGAAGTTTGCAATTTGTAGAGACACAAAGAATTCCTAGGAGAATACGGAAAGAGATTGCGTTTCTTTTTGTTCTGGGAAAAAGCTCTTGAAACAGAATTTGAATTTGGTTAATGAAAGACACGTCCGTACTTATCCCCATGCTTTTCCTTAATCATCAATTCGATCTAAAATAAAGCAAGGGGAAATAAATTGATGAGGAAGTGTTTTTTTTCTATTTCCAACCTTTGGTGGCACCGTCAACGGATTGGCGAGAGCACTTAAATCGGGTTGTTTTAATACCACGTAAGGTTTGGTTTTTAAGCTGGCCCTGTTCGAAAACCCTTCGTCGCCACCTTTGGAATGCCTTTGTATCTAATATATGGCGCATCAATTTTACAAATTCATTTGGTGAAAAACCAAACTGACGTTCGATGGCCTCAAAAGGGGTTCTGTCTTCCCATCCCATCTGCACAAGTCGTTCGATTTCTTCTTGGGAGAGCTTTTGGATCTGGGTTTTTAAGTTTCGAGAGAGACTCATGGGAATTTTCGTTCCTAGTTTAGACGGGAACGCGAATGCATTTAGATATCCTTTCTAACCAGAGGGACTCGCAGAAGCTCTATCGGCGATCCCTCTAGAAAGTGAAAAAAATATGTAAGCTAAGGAGTAGTTAAAACGTCACCACCACATACGGTAGACGCAGTTCCTGTTGTTTCTGGGGAGTAAAAATTTATGACTGCTCTCGAATCTTGAAACAATGGATTTCCAAAACAACGAGCTATACGCGATGTGTTACTACATTGCGAAGCAGAATAGACGCTCCCTGTACCTTGGAGAGTCGCACAGACAGTGGAATTGCCAGGATTCGCATCAAGATAGTCCACGCAACGATTTGCAAATGCACTTGTGCCTCCGTTACAGGATGGGGTGGAAAAAGAAACAAATGGGGGAAAGTTGGAGACCATCCGGGAGGCAATGAATGTGCCAGAACCAGAGACCTTTCTAATTCTTAGATAGTTGGTTTGGGAACCCGTAACTAAATATGACCCAAATTCGAATTGATTTGATCCATTGGCATTAACTTCAGATCCAATGGTAGCAAACGTAGTGCCATTAAACAAAACCAAGGCGATATTGAGACCACCAGTGACAGTAAATCCCGAGAGAGTAAGTCTCGTATTCGTACCAAAACTAGAAACTGGAAAAAATGCATAATCCGCCGTTGCCAAGCTCGTGACTGAGGATGTGCTAGTCAGACTGGATCCAAGTATGGAACCCGTTGGAAATAGGACAAAACTTGAAAAACTGGTTTTTGAAGTTTCCCCTGTTGCGAGAAATTCATAAAAAATCTGTCTTGGGGTGCCTGCTGTCGGAGATTGCAATGCCGACGGAATGGAAGCTATGGTAATATTTTGGTCATTTTGGCTACTGTCGTTGAACGCATAACTTCCCACTTCTGTATCCGAAGGTGTAATAGTGCTGTCAGTTGAAAAGAATAATCTATGTGTGACTGTCCCACGTTGGCCTGGGTTGATTCGCACTGTAAAAGAAACGGAACTAGAAGCTACTCCAGTAGTCGGTGCAGTAGAAAACGAATAATTGAAACTACTTGTAGTGGTACTGGGTGTTGAAGAGGTTGTCCCTGTCGAACTTCTTTGTGTCAATAGAGGTAAAAGAAGAAAGGTGGTTTGGTCTTCCGATTTCTCAGCTTGGCAATTAAGAACGAAGAAAAAGGAAACTAGTACGGAAATTTGAAATTTTAATAATATACGCATAACGAAAATTTGTTTAGGGGAAGCTTTTTGTCAATCGAATTCCTTATTTTCGCTATGCGATACTTTTGGGATTTCCCGCATTGCCTTAAAACCAATACGTGACATTCACTACGCCCACAGGCAGAGCGGTTTCTCCGACCATCTCCCTTCGGTTAGCATCTGCATAGATAGGCCAAGGATTGGATTTGGCCACGACCTTGGCAACACCAGCTTGTAAATCCACTGACCAATTTTCCGCGAACTTCCATTCATAACCAAATAGTCCCATCAGTTCTAGGTCCATGCTCGTATAACTCCTCTTTCGTGCTACCTCGTCCAATACGAACAAATCTAGACTAGCGCTTGCTAGTGCCAAAGATCGCAAACTGGTTGGACCTGGACTTACGGCTTGGGTAAGACGGCTCCTTCCGTAGGCAGCCTGGAATTCAACATGCCAAGAACTGTTCAAAAATTGTCGGAAGCCCAAAATCCCCGAGGTCTCTGTAAACGTACCTTCCGTCGGACGGTTTTCCGGCACCGAATGGCCTACGCCCAAAAGTAAATCGGTTCGCCAGGATTCGTTGGAATGAAGGGAGCGCCTGTAGACAAATCGAAATTTTCCGCCCGGGAATATGGGCCAGAGGACATTGGATCGAAATCCTTGTTTGGGCAAACGAATGGGTTCGGCACTCAAGGCATTCCCAAACAAAGACACAAGAAGGAAGAAAAGGAAAGAAAATCCGAAAACGAATCTAAGAAACATATACACCTCATTAATCTTGACGCTGTCAAAATTATGAAAAAAAATAATCTGGATGTTGTCAAGATTAAATTGAAGTTTTCGGAATCTTAGGAAAGATTTTGTATGGAACGTCTAAATGGCTACGGAAACAAGGAAGTCTTACCACCACGGAAATCTCTATAAAACCCTATTGCAAACGGGGGAGGAGTGGATACGTACCCGCGGGATGGAGGCCTTTTCTCTCCGTGCTTGTGCAAAAGCTGCCGGTGTTGCCCACAGCGCTCCTGGACATTATTTTAAAGAAGTTGGGGAGATTTTTACGGAAATAGGGGTACGGACTTTCGAACGACTTGCAGACTTCATTATCCAAAGCAAACAAGCAGAGCCCGATGCCGACCCTCTTTTTGCTGTTTGTTCTGCCTATGTTCAATTTGCAAGACAGGACCCAAAACTCTTCCAAATGCTATTCCACTCGGATCGCATCAACAGAGGTTCGGAAAGATTCCAAAGAGCCGGCGAACTGGCGTTTCGAGAACTTGCGCTTGCGATCGACCCAGACCCCAAAAAAAGGCAGTTGAATCACGCAAAGATTCTTTTTGCTTGGAGCCAAATCCATGGTTTGGCCATGCTTTCTATTGACGGACCAATGGCACCTGTTGGAGGAAATCGAAGTGGTCTCAATGAGGAACCGATTGTCACTTCGCTTCGCCGGTTGGTTGAGGTGGTTCGAAATTGGAACTAAAGAATTGACTGAAATACATATGTATTTTCGTCTTCTTCTGCTATGAATCCACTGATTTGGGATTTCTGGAAAAAAGCGGGTCCCGAAAATGCTCGGGATACCTTACGTTTTTTATGCCAGACCGAGTATTTAGAAGAATACTTAGAAATTCTTTTCGAAGTGGAAGAGTTGCGGGAATACTTTGTTAGATACCTTTGGATTTTAAGAGAGGAGGCAGAAATAGTTCAACTCCTCAATCGAAAGGATTTACCAACGCAGTTAATCATTCAATTTTTAATTTTTGGATTTGGATCTAGTTTAGAGAAAGATCAGTCCTCAAAATCTGCTTATCATTATGAGTTGGTAAAACAGATTTCACCCGAACAGAGTGTTCGTATTCTTCTGGATAGTTCTGACATTTTAAAAGATGTTTACTTACGAATTCTTTTGGTAGCCAATCTGGATGCTGTTCAATGGGATTTTTACTTCAATCAATTAGAAGAGTCCGATGGTGGAATTGCTGTTTTAGTAAAATTGTTTGAACCAATTCCTGAATCCGAAACCAAAGCTATTTTTTTTAACAATACCAGTCTCTACCAATACATTCGGATGATTTTGGTTATGGTCAACCAAGATAATCCCGCTGAACGTATGTTCTTTGAAAGAATTAGCCTTGTTTTGGAGGAAATTCGAAAATGGGAGTCCTTCGTAAAGGAAATGAAAGAGTTTTTTCCTTTTGGTGAAGAATCCAAATTACCTCCACAAGAAAGAAATCCCAACCGACTATCAATTCTCTTGCATGAGTTATCTCAGCTCGATGAAAATGACCAGGAAGTGCTGTTGGAATACTTTTATCAAAATCAACTTATTTTGGATAACCAAGAAAAATTGTTAATGAGAGGAGTCTTAAAAAACTACGGGCAAAACCAACAGTTTTTCGTCTGATATCAGTCAAGATTTGCCGCAATTTCAACTAAAGATTTAATCTCCAAAGAAATTTGGTTTGTAGCCACGGAAGCTTCTTTTAAGGACTCATAGAACGTGTGTAAGGATTCGGAAACTTCATGTACAACCATCTTTTCCTCTTGAGAAGCCTCGCCTACGGAACGGATTAAAGATTCAAATTCTCCCAAGTTTTCGTTCATCTTTCGACTCGTTTCAATTTGGACATGAACAACGGTTTTTAGTTTTTCTAAAGTCTCAGACAGTGACTCCACACTCCGATGGGAACCTTCAATAGTTCCTCTCGCATCTTCGATATTTTTTTTACCCGTTTGGATTTCCTTTGCATTCCCTTCTATGAGTGTTGAAATATTGGCGATAGACTCTTCTGTTCGAGTGGCTAATTTAGCTATCTCACTTGCCACCACAGCAAATCCTCGGCCGTGTATTCCTGCTCGGGCTGCTTCGATAGAGGCATTTAACGAGAGTAAATGGATTTGTTCCGATATTTCCTGAATTAGTTCCAAGACATAGCTCATCTCAACAGAACTACTTTCTACATTTTCAAAGGATGAAAATAGATTTTTTAAAGAATCCTTACTTGCTTGAGACAAATCATTCAGCGAAGTAAAATCTTTTTGTGTATGAGAAAGTGATGCTACCACATCTTCCAGTTCTTTTTCAAGATTGTCCTTTAAAGATTTAATCACCTGAAATCGATTTGTGTTTTCTCGAATCATTTCAGATATACGATCCACATTACGGCTGACTTCTTCCATTGCCGAGGCGATCCGATCTGATTCTAAACTTTGATCACGACTTACGCTTGCTAATCCTTCCGTGCTCTCTTCAATTAGGGCACTGGATTTTTTGACCTTATCTGCGACGATATGTTTGGTCTCAAGAGCTTTAGCAAAAGAGGCCAATGAATCAATTAGCTTGGATACTTCTACCGAATCCTTATTCTGGAGTTCAATGCGTACATCTAAATTGCCTAAAGAAAGGGAGTGAAGGGATTCAGAGATCAATGAAATCCGATTGATATTATCATTTTTGAATTTGTTTGTTAAATAAAAACTAACGACTAAACAAAGAGAAACTAAAAGTAAGATTCCTGCAATTTCCAATCGATGTTTGAAAAGCTCTCGGTCAATCTCATGTTCTATTTCTTTACCTGTCGACAAACCTAAAAATTCTATGGATACAAGGGCCTTCTGAGAATTCTCAAAAAATTCAGGGAGGGATGGAACCTCTTCGTTTCTTTCGAATTTGTTCTGAAGTTCTTCGAGATAGTGTAAATAATTCACATGATGTTTGTTATTTGCGTCTTCGTATGCCTTGAGGTACTCTCCAGAAGCGGAATATTTTTCTTCATAAAGGGAGAGTTGCAGCCAAAGTGCAAGAGTTAGATTTTTTAAAATTTTGATCCGCTGTATCTTTTCGGGGCTAGGCATTTTTTTTTGAGCCGTTGCTATGGCCCAATAGGTCCTCTCCCTGCCCGAATACTCTCGTATTTGCCAGGCCAAACGTGCAATCGAAAGCAAAGTCTCAATTCTTTCAGAATCGGAATCAACATTGAGATGGGCACGGTACGCTTCTAGTGATTCCAAAGCCCTTGGAAAATCATCAGGAAATCGCTCCAAAAGACTTGGATCTCTTTTCGGTTTTTCGACTTGGACCGCATTGTCGATTTCTCTTCGCATTTTTTGAATGTTCTTTCTGATCTTTTCTATGGCACCAAGTGGTGCTTGCGAGCCATCGGGATCCTCGAGGGACCATGTCTGCAAAGCAGAATCCAGTCTTTGGTCTCCCTTTTTCCTTTGTTCTTCTATCAAAACAACGTATTCTTTTGGGAGGGGTGAATCGAGTTCTAAACCGATTTGACTGACACTCCTTTCCAAAGAGAGTTCTATCAGTCCTTGCAATAGATCGCTGGAAATCTTTACCCTCTTTGATATACCAGAGAATTTTTTATGATCTCGGATCGAAGCTCCCAGTAAAAAAAATGCAAGTAATAGAACAAAACCAATCTGGTAAAGCGATACCCGAAGTATCTGGCTCTTTAAACTGTTTCTAGTTTGGGTCGAGACATTCATCTAATGGTGATTCTAACTCCTTCCTTTAGGTAAAATCCGAAAAAAGTCCGTTCAAGGTGTGCACAAAAACTAAAACTCGATGGAAGAACAAGCCCCATGGAAGAGGTATAGCTAAAAATTGGCGAGTCTATTTTTGTGGGTAAACTATGTACAAACTAATCGATTTGACGAAATTTAGGGCACAAGGAAGGTAATTTTTTCGAAAGGTAAGGCATTTAACTTAGCGGAATAGGAGAATGGAATATAGGTTTCCCATTTTTGATTCCAATAGGTATCTGAATTTCTCAATCGGCTGGACCATATCAAATTATGCGCCCTAGTTACTAAATTTCTATCTAACAAAATTCGTTTGAGAGTCCCTTCGTCGAGGGAAGAAGGGCCGGACTCTACCAATTCACGCACCCGATCTTCCAAGGAGCTGTTTCGTGTAGGGGTGGATTTGGTTCTTGCTTGGTATTGTTTATGAATCCGGAAAAAACTCGGATGAACAAAAGCAAAAAAGTATTCATAGCCTTCCGTAAATTTAAAGTCAAAGAGAGACTTTTCTTTCTCCAGCAATCGCAATTCTTCATGAGGAAATGCTAATTCTGGAGTTACAAAAAGGTTTTCGAGTTTTCCTGCTTTTTTGTTCGTGAAATAAACAAGTGGGATCGACAACACCCAACCGATAAAAATTGGAACCAGAGCAAAGAAGATTGCTATTGAATATTCAAATGTAATAAAACCAAGAGTAAAACCAAGTAGAGTGATTCCTGAAAAAGAGGAAACGACAAATGAGGGTGAATAAATCGTGTCCGAGTTTCTGTTTTGAGGTCCCCAACTTATTTTTTTGTTCAGGAGAGTTGATATTACGAATATTGAATGGTAAACCATATAAATTGGAGCAATAAAAATAGAAAATAAAGTCTCCAGCATAAAATTGAAGGTCACCCGAAACAGTCCGCCAAAATATTTATAGCGACCTGATAATAGATTGTCAAAATAAGCTAATACTCTCGGTAAAAAAAGAAGAACCATGGAAAGGGAAAATAACTGATAGTAGAGTGGATCATAGATCTGTGATTTGAAGAACTCAAATTCATCAGGTAACATAGAGTAACTTAGATACTTAGAATCATCTAAATAATTGATTACGCTCAAACAAATAAATAATGCCCAAATAAAAGCATTAACGTAGGACAATATTCCGATCAGTATTTGAATTCTATTGAATACTGGAATATTCTTTGCAAACAAAAACCAAACATGTTGTAGATTCCCCTGACACCATCGTTGGTCTCTTTTCAGCGAATCGATAATTGATGGGGGACATTCTTCGAAACTACCCTCCAGGTTATAGGCTAAATGTACGTCATAACCAGCCTTTTTCATAAGTGCTGATTCAATCGTGTCATGGCTAAGTATTCGACCACCTAATGCGCCGTAATTTGGCAAATGAGGCAAAGCACAATATTTCATAAACGGCTGAATTCGAATGATTGCATTGTGGCCAAAGTAGGGACTTGAATCAAGTTGGTAGTAATAAGAGCCGGCAGAAAATAGATCGGTAAAAAATGAAGAATTGAAATTTTGAATTTTTTGAAAAATCGAACCTGGTCGAAAGAGTTTGCTTGCGGTTTGGATAATACCGGTCTTTGGATTTTGATCCATAAGTAAAATGAGTTTTTGAATCAGTTCTGAGGTTAAAAAACTATCGGCGTCTAAAACTATCATATAGTCATATTGTTTTCCCCAACGCCTACAAAAATCTGCCAGGTTTCCACTTTTCCCATTTAGGTTTTGTTTTCTCCGCCTATAGTGTATTTTAACATATTCTTGGTTTAGTTTGCATATTTGTGTGTAGGCAATCTCTTCTTGAATCCAATTTTTGGTACTCCTAGTGTCACTCAAAAAGAAGAAATCCACAGGTAAGTTTGGGTATTTTTCTTTTAAGGAATTGTAGATTACATGCATTCTCGTGAATGTAATTTCTGTATTTTCCTCGTATATTGGCATTACGATCGCGGTCTTCGAATTTGATTTATAAACAGTGGGAAGATTCTGAGTATTACTGATTAATAGACGATCCTTTTCTTTTTTACGATTTTGAATGAATCCAAAAATGGCAGTTGTTGCTCCGTAACTTAACATCGGATACAAAAAAAACAAGGCAATGAATTGGTAATATTCGGTGATTTGAAAACTACGAAAGGATGATATTTTATAAAATAAAGAAAATCCAACCGCCAAAGGTGTGATTAGAGTTAAAAGAAATAAAATGCGTCGAAATCTTTTCATAAAATCTTAAATAAGATAAAGTAGTATACGATGGACCAAAACAGAATTGAGCTCAGGATAAAAACTGGTTTCAATTTTTGATCCTTTTTTCTGTTCAGTGAATTCGGTGTAACCAATTGTACCTGTTTTGGTATCATCGATCCAAATTGCCAATTTCGTTCCTGTATTTGTAATATATGATCTTTTACGATTTGATTCTTTTCCAAAAACATCATCCATTGTTCCCACAATTCGTTTGCATCAATGGTTTGTATTGTTCCACTTAAACTGTTTCTAAACTTAATTAAAATCTCAGAAACTTGAAATTCATCTTCATAGCCTAAATACTTAAGGTATAAATGAAATTGTTCTGAAGAATTGAATTTTATATTATTTTGAAATTCCATCTCTATAAATCCACTTTTCACTTATTTTCTCTTCTCCATTCAAAAGTTGAATTTGCCATTCAGACTTCCCTTCATAGGGTGGAAATGTAAATACAAGTCTCCATTGATCCAATTCACGTATTTTTTCCAATTTATAGACGATTTGATCCCTTGGGATTTCCGAGTTTTGGATTTGAACTTTAGGTGGAAATTCTTTTGAAAGTCTTTTTAAGATTTCGCCAGTGAAGTAAATTGTATAGGTATTTAAGTTAGGTGTTTTTGGGTCGAATCCCTTATAAAAGGATGATACTTTGCCCAGAGAATGTTCAGGCGGTGATTTTTCGTAGAGTGAGAGTTCGTAACTAAATGAAAAAGGTTCTTTCAAAATTGGGGGAGTCAATGGTTCAAAAAAAACGCCAACGTTATCATCCGAGTCCAACTCTGTCGACCATTCATAAAGATAGATTCTTCCTCTTTCAAATCCAGATAGAGGCCGAACCCAAATGCTCGGACGTAAATGGTATTTAAAAAATTCATCTTGGTAATTTTTAAATTTTCGATCCCGTTGCATCAAGCCGTATCCTTTCACATTGTTTATTGGAATTTCACTTGGCGCTCCTGTCTTCTTCGGATTTAAAAGAGGTCGCCACTCCCATTCGTCTGATTCTGTTTGGATTAAAAGACCATCTGAGTCGTGAATCTCTGGATGGAAATTATTTCGAATTTGTTTGTCAGATTCCCCATAGAGAAACATGGATGTTAGTGGAGCTATTCCCAATCGTTTGATTTTTTTTCTTAAATAAATCCGAGCATTGACAATGGCTTTTGTTACATCACCAGGTTTGATGATAAACTCATAAGCTCCCAAGACAGATTCACTTTCCAACTTGGCAAATACTTGGATTTCCGAGTCATCGGGTTTGGGTCTTTTGATATAAAACTCAGCAAATTTCGGAAACTCTTCTTTTTCCGTTAATGCGGTATTGATGGAAAGTCCACGTGCCGAAAGGCCATAGACTTGTCCTTTTGAAATCAATCGAAAGTAACTCCCTCCCTGGAAAACACAAAACTCTTCCAAATGGTTTGGATCATTGATGGGATAGTGGATTCTAAATCCTGTGTAGTGGAGTGATTTTGTTTTTTCCGAAAAATCACCAGAGAGTTTTAGGTTTCCAAAATCAAACCGAGACGCATCGTAATTAATCTCTCTTGGTTGGTTGTCAATGATTTCAAAAACCTTTACTCCATCAGAGTAAAGATGACCCGGGTGAAAGAATTGCAATTGAAAGGGCAAACCTAAATTTTTCCAAATTGCTACCTCTGGTTTGTATTTGATATTTATATATTCTTCAAAGCTGATCCCTGTTAGTCCATCTATTTCGATCTCTTGCGGACGAACATATTTTTGATCTAATTTTTTTTTAACCAATGCATTAAATTCTTCAAAATCAAATTCTTTCTCTGGTGAACTATCAAACAAAAAATGCTGGATATCACGTAAATTTAAATTTCCACTTCGCAGGGAGCTTATAAACACTAGTGCCAGTGCTACTAAAGAAAAAAAAAGATTCAATTTCTTCATTAGATACAAAGTTTAAGGAAACCATTATGAAAACGAGAGTTTTTCTTTTATTTCAAAGGGTGGCAGCTTTCTGAATCTTTCCAATCAGTTCCTGTGCTAGATATGGAAAGATTGACATCCAATTGCTAGATACGATTTTATGTGATGATAGTTGGCCATGTACAAAAAATTCCAAGAATCCTACCTCTTTTCCTTCCTTATCTTCTTTGTAACTGTTCTCGTCTTTTTCTCCGTTGTTAAAAGAGATAGTTCCGTTGTTTATGGTGACTCTGGTTATATGTGGATTCAGTCGGTTGATCTTCTAAAAACCAATTTTTCGAGTTTTGCATTTCTGTATCCGGGAAAGGACTTTGACAGCGAAGGTATATTTTTACCCTTCACGGCTCCTTTTATGGGAGGTTACCAGGGTAAGTTTTATATAGACTTCCCACCTTACTTTCCTGTTCTTATTGCCATTCCCCAACTATTTTTTTCGAACCCATATTCTGTATATATTTTACAGCTGGTTTTTGCCGCGATTTATCTTACTTCTTTTTTGGGGATACTTAGGTTGGTGGGTATCTCGAAACGAGATTCCTATATCATAACATTCGTTTTGCTATTTTGTACAACAATCTTTACTTATAATTTTGCAATCCATGAATATTCGATTGCCCTCGGATTTTTGTACTTTGGGTTTTTTTGTCTTTTGAAGGCCAGTGTGAGTTTAGAAGATTTTAGCCCGAACCAAACCGTTTCTAGAAATCAAAAAATATTTCTTTTGGTAACGGCCATTTCCTTGGGCCTATCTCTTTTCTTCCGATTGGAGTTTATCTTTTCCATCTTCTCATGGGTATTCGTGTTTTTTCTTTTTAAAAAAATTTCGTTTCGAGACAGTGTGCTTTGGTTTGGGATCGGATTTCTTACACTCCTCGGAATCCTATTTTACTGGAACTTTACCATCCATGGCCATCCGCTTGGCTTTCGGTACACCCTTACAATGAACAATCCTCATACAGTCGATACGCCTCGAACGGAAATCCTTTGGGATCTCTACTTTGGTAAATTGCGTGGTTTTTTCTACCAATCGCCGTATCTTTTCATTCTTTTGGTATATGGGATAATTCAGTTAGCAATTGATAGATGGAAAAAAAAGATGCCGAACAAAAAGGCGGAAATTTTTTTGTTGATTTCATTCCTCTCCGCCTTTGCTGTTTCGCTCTCGGCACCCAACCATGGAGACCATCTATCTCCTCGTTACCTTTTTGGAATCTATCCCGCGTTATTTCTT
The DNA here is from genome assembly GCA_027533185.1 of Leptospira sp. Classification (GTDB taxonomy): domain Bacteria; phylum Spirochaetota; class Leptospiria; order Leptospirales; family Leptospiraceae; genus Leptospira_A. The sequence goes on from JAPZTS010000010.1 coordinate 40,562, forward strand.
TTTTGCTATTTTTCCTTCCAAATGGGGTTTTCCAAGGGAAATCAGGTGGCTCGATTGGGTATCCTATCCATTCTACTTTTTACCTGTATCTTTGCAAACAAACAGCTCTTAAAAAATATCAAATTTATCAAAGAATCGGATCAATTTGTGCGACAAATCTCTGATATTGTGGCGAAACAACCAGAGTCCAAAATTGTTCTGTTAGACCAAGTTTTGGCAAAAAATTTACAAACGATCCATTTCCAAAAGGAATTCTATTCTACCGAACTTCGGAATCTCCCTAAATTCTTTGAAAAATCTGGCTTTTCTAAGGCGGATGTTCTTTTTTTAAGTTCGATACATACGAGCAATTGTTATTTGGAAGGAACAGTCTGTGAGGCTCGTTCCGGAGTCTTGAATCTAAAATTTTATAAGATGAAATGAGGAAATTTCTTCGCTCACGGGAAAAATTTTTGTAAGTTTTAGATTTTATTTTTCGTCCATTCATCTAATTACTATGGGATTCACTGAACAGGATAGAGGCGACCTCAAAAACTCATCACTTCCGAAAGGAATCTCAAGTTGCATCATTCGCTTTCTCGAGAACGAAAGATCCGAGGTCCTGTCTGTAGAATTGTCAGAGATGGACCCTTATTTTTTCGCTGAATTCTTAGACAGATTGTTCCCAAAAACGGCTGCCCAGCGCGAAATAGTAAACTTTCAGATAACTGATTTAGAGGACCCCAATTCAACAGGATACTTTCTGAAATGGTTGGCCATCGTCCATAGGTTAAAAGAATCCAAGACGGAAGGTAAAAACCAGTTCCTCTTGGATATAGATTCCTCTCACCTGAAAGTATTTATTGAATTCTTAGATCACTCATTGAATGAGTGTAAGTTGACCTTTGTTGATATTACAGATGAGATTCAGTCGGTATCTCAGATTGAATACTTTTTTGAAACGAATTTAGGACTTCTTGCTATTGCTGACTTTTTTGGTCGATTCCATAGATTGAATCTAGGTTGGCAATCTGTTCTCGGGTATACAATCGACGAACTTTTAAATAAAAATTATCTTGATTTAATCCACCCTCAAGACCGTGGAAAAACCATTCGAGCAATCGAAAAGCTGATGTTAAACGAAGATTTAGTTAACTTTGTGAATCGATTTGTGAAAAAAAATGGAGAGATCGTTCATTTTGAATGGCGAGCGAGGTCTAGGGGTGATTTAATATTTGCAAATGCACGAGACATGACAGATCAGATCCTTCTCGAGACCGAATTAAAAACTCAAAAGCAACTACTTACAGAGATGGGGAGCGTGGCAAAAGTTGGTGGTTGGGAATTGGATACAGAAACTTTCAAAACGATCTGGACCGATGAAGTTTACCATATCTATGAAATACCCGTTGGTGCTGAGAATTATGCGGAGGATGGAATTAAATTCTATCACGATGAGGATAGACCAATCATTCAAAAAGCCGTTGAAGATGCCATACAATTGGGCAAACCATTCGATTTTGAACTTCGGCTGATTAGTAAAAAAGGGAATTTTAAATGGGTCAATGCAGTCGGAAAGCCTGTGTTCGATGGACACCGTGTTACAAAAGTAATAGGGTCTTTTCAGGAAATAACCGAAAGAAAGATGCAGGAAAAGATCCAAGAAAAGTTTTTACAAGAACTTTTAGACGCAAAAAAAGAAACTGAAGAGGCAAATAAGGCCAAATCAGAATTTTTAGCAAACATGAGCCATGAAATCAGAACTCCTCTCAATGGAGTCATCGGATTTACGGAACTTTTAGCAAATACAGATCTAACAGAAACCCAAAGCAAATACCTTTCCGATGCAAACACATCTGCCCATGCGCTTCTCGGACTCATCAATGATATCTTAGATCTTTCTAAAATTGAAGCAGGCAAACTGGAGTTAAATTTTGAAACTACGGAAACAAAGACTTTTTTTGAAGATTGTATTAAAATCATATCTTCATCTGCTATAAAAAAGAACATTGATCTAAGCCTAATTTTAGGGGAAACACTTCCTCCTTTTTTTGTTACCGATCCAGTTCGATTGAAACAAGTCATCGTGAATCTTTTGGGGAATGCAGTTAAGTTTACGGACGAGGGGTTTGTAAAAATGACAGTAGAGTTGAATACTCCTGGGACTGCACTTGCATCCATATTCGTTTCGATTGAAGACAGTGGGATAGGGATCTCAAATTCACAAAAACAAAAACTATTTAAAATGTTTACCCAAGCAGATTCATCGATCTCTAAAAAATATGGAGGAACAGGTCTTGGTCTTGCTATATCTTCTCACCTCCTAGAAAAAATGAATTCAGAGTTGCAGTTGGAAAGTGAAGTAGGTCGGGGAAGTCGTTTCTACTTTGATCTTCCTTTAACGGCTGTTCCTGCACCAAATCTATCTCTACCTAAAAAACAAGAAAATTTACAGCCAATTGCTGAAGAATCGCATTCAAAAACAATTCTGATTGTTGAAGACAATCATCTGAATGCAAGTTTACTGAAAGCAATGCTTGTCAAAATCATGCACGAGGTGAAAATCAAAATCGCATACGATGGCCTAGAAGCCATTCAGATGGTGCAAATTGAAACATTTGATCTGATTTTAATGGATCTGCAAATGCCAATCGTAGACGGTATCAGTGCTACAAAAGAAATCAGAAGTTATGAGTCCACGCTCGGTTTAAAAACACCGATCATTGCTCTGACTGCTGGTGCTTTAGAATCCGAACAGGAAAAATGTTTCCAAGCCGGGATGAATGGATTTTTAACCAAACCAATTCAAACAAATCTACTGAGAGAAGAAATTTTAAAATACCTCTTTATTCGCCAAACATGAGAATTTCGACCCTCGACGCACTTCGAGGAATCGCTGTTGCCCTTATGGTTTTTGTAAATTGTCCAGGTTCTTGGACTCATATGTACGATTTACTACGCCATGCAAAGAATTCAGGTATTTATATCGCGGATATGGTCTTTCCCATGTTCCTCTGGTCCGTTGGTTTTTCGATGTATTGTCAATTTGAAAAGACATATGGATCTCCCGAGGTAAGTCGTGCCATTGAGAACTCAAAAAAGCCATATCGAAAAATTTGGATTCGAGGGTTTATATTGATCCTTTTGGGTATGTGTCTTTCTTTCTTTGGTAGTTGTAGTTTACAAAACGTACGCATACCAGGTATCTTACAAAGGATTGGATTGATATACTTGGCATTTCTATTGTTGCTTTTTTTCTATCCAAAATGGAAATATCTTGTCTTCGTTTCGTTAGCAATCGTTTTTCTCAGTTATCTGAATCTACACCTAACACATGACTTTGATTGGTCACTTGAGGTACTAAAACAAGAGGACACATGGTTTGCTTGGGTAGATAGAACTCTTCTAGGGAGTGACCACCTCTGGAAACAATCCAAAAATTATGATCCAGAGGGACTATTGTCGACTCTACCTGCCTTCCTCACGAGTTTGCATGGTTTTTTCTATGCCAAGTACCGAAAGCATTCAAAATCGCGACTGCGGTGGTTGGGGTTTACTCTGGCACTGGCGATTCTAAGCTCCTTCCTATTTCCCATTCGGAAAGACGATTGGACCTTAAGTTATGCTTCTTTGACTGCAATCTGCATTTCTCTTCTCTTTCTAAGCTTAGAAAAGAAATCCCATTGGTTGGGAATAACTTGGTTTTCTATTCTCGGACGGAATGCACTTTTTTCGTTTGTTTTCTTGGGTTTGGTTGGTCGAATACCAAGTTTCGCAAAGGGAAGGCCTAGTGTCTTTTCTCAGATTTCTTCCTTTTTGGATCCCAAGCTTTCTAGTTTTGTCTTTTCGGTTCTATTTTTACTCATTCTTTGGGGGATTGTCTTTTTTTGGGATCGGTTTCGCTCTGAGTTGAATCCAAGACAGGATCTCAAAACATGAACCTTGTTCAAAAAATTGTCAATTTCTTTCACTAAAAAGTTTGACACTGGTTCAAAAATCCACAAATCTATGTCAATTGTTCGAATTGTGTTAAAACTATATCGAATGGGGGAAAGATGAAAAGACTAATCAATTGGGCCGTATGCGGGGCCCTTTTACTATCGGGAGCAGTCCAGGCACAGACACAAAGCCAGATGTTCCAAAGAGTGGGGGTCATTGGAGACTCCCTTAGCCACGGCTTTTTTGGGGTAACCGTGGAAAAAAAGACCCAAGACTGGGCCTATCCGGTTCTCGTTTCCAAACAAGCTGGTGGATCCATTTCTTATAATGTTCTCAAAGGACCTTTCGTAAACCTAGAGGATGTTTTGAAGTGGGATTGTGGCGTTTTTTGTATTGCCGAAAGCATCATTGGTGGAAATGAAAGAACGGTTTCTCTCCCTTCCCATGCAGGAATTACAGGAGCTGAATATACGACCGTCCTCCGAACTTCTGGAACTTGTGAAGATATCACCGCCACCAAACAAGAGAGACAGTGGTATTGGAGAACTTGGTTTCACTATACCTTTCGATGGGTAACTGTTGCCGACTGCAAAGAGCCAGATAAATTCCACAGATTTGGACTCCGCGATGCAGGAACCCAAGCTCAAATTATGGAAAAAGTAAAGCCAACCTTCCTTTTCGGATCGGCTGGAGCAAACCACGTACTTTGTACGGCTCTTCATACTTCCACAGCTTGTTTGGATGAAGCAAGGTTCAAAAGAGATATTCGTGAATTCTTCCGCAGAATGTCTGCTATGGGGAGTTTACAAGGTGGGGTAATTTTTACGATACCAAACGTGACGGCTATTGCCTATTTAGAACCATACCGCGATCCAAATGGCAGAGCAAACTTTAGTGGACTTAAGGCATTTTATAGAAATTCTGTATCGGATCCGAACCAAGTTTTGGATGCAACTGAAGTCGCAACAATTTCAAATTTCTTAACTATGTTGAATAATGAGATTAAAGCGCAAGGTGCAACAATGCGTTTTGCAGTTGCCGACTTAAAAGTAATCTTTGATGACTTAAAAGAAAACGGAAGACCACTCCGAAGTGCATCGGGATGGACACCTGGAAATGCAAGAGCCAACTGGCCCTTACCAAACCAACCTGGAGTTTTTGGTCTAGATGGAGTCCACCCGAATATGTATGGACACTCTGTATTTGCAAATGAACTGATTAAATCAATCAATTCCAGATATGGATTCTCTATCCCTCAAGTTAGTGAATACACAGCTTGGTATTACGATTCTCTCAACCGGAATCCAGTGGATCTAAAGAAATTCCTCACAGAGAATATTTTTGGACAAGCGATTTCTTGGGTAGTTTCTATCTTTACATAAGGAGAATCTCATGAACAAACGAATCAAAGTTATACTTTCCTTATCTGCGGTGCTTTTTCTCGGTATGATCCTTCTACTGGTAACTACCAATTCAAAAACAAAAGGACAGGTTTCTTCCACAGAAAAGGAAGAATCGGAATACCATTCCAAACTCGCAAAAACTGTGTTTGATGATCCAGAGTTTGCGGAGGCTCCGAGTCCTGAAGAGTTGGAATTGGCCCAAGCAGAAGTACTTTGGCCGTTTGCTCAAGAAAAGAAACCGAATCGTAAAGAACAGGTGAAAGAAGAATGGAGGGATTTTGCGGCTAAGTATCCTAAGAATTTCTATATCCCTCGTGAGATCAAACAAAGGCTCTCAGAGAAAGAAGAAAAAGAACAATTGGATCTTTTGGATGATTTTACGGCGATGGACGCATCTTTCTCAAGTTCCGTCGCAAGTTCCAAATGGGACACAGGAAATCCTCCCAATGAGCCCAGTTCGAAGCCTGAGGCCGCCAAACAGAAACGATACTTTGACTACAAAATTTACGAATTAGAATCTCGGATCCAAATGGTAGAGTATTGGATGGAAACAAAAAAACCTTCGGCAGAAGTAAAACAAAATGCAGAAAAGGATTTGAAACTTTGGCGAACCGAACTCAGTTCATTAAAAGAAGTTAGAAACCAAGTTCCAAATACCTAATCTTTGGAATTTTCGTAAGGGGGGCATACTAGGATCTAAAACCTAGTAAAACTCCCCTTTTTTTATATACATGAGTCTTTTTATCCTCTAAACTTATTAAATCCATTTATGAATCAATCAGTAGCTAAATTCCTTCTATTATTTAATTTTTTATTTCTATTTTTGTTATGCGGACCAAACTCGCAGGAATCACCAAAAGAGAATGAGGTGGACATGTTCTCTGAAAAAACGTATGAGTCCTTACTTGCAGATTTAAAATCCGAAGATCCATTCCTCAGGGGTCAGGCAACCATCGAACTTGGAAATAGAAACGTAAATGCGGCAATACCTTTTCTGCGAGAGCATCTGAAAGATCCAAATCCAGGAGTGAGAGCTGGTGCTGCAATTGCCTTAGGTGAATTAAAAGATACAAAAAGTACGAAAATTATTGTAAAACTTATGAATTCCGATATAGAAAATCCAAAAGATGTCTACTTAGATGCTCTTTCTCGGATGGGTGACCCGAGTGCAAAAGAATCTATCTATCCCCTTTTGGAAGATGAAAATCCCACCTTACGTTTGCAAGTTGTAGAAGCACTTGTTCAAGTTAGAGGAGGTAGTGTCGGCGGTCAAATTCTTTCCCTAGCTAAAAAAAACCAAGACCGTGAAAAGGATAAAACCTATGCGATGGCACTTGGAAAACTTAAAGTTCGGGAATCGGAATCTTACCTTAAAAACCTCAGCAAGATCCAAGACGAATCTCCAACCCTTGCCGCAGCTTACCTCGCTCTAGGTAGGATTCAGGCAAAAAATTCTTTTGATGTTTTAGTTTCAGCTCTCTCCAATCCCTATTCTAAAGGAAAAGAGAATGCATCCCTTGCTTTAATCGAAATTGGAAATCCCAACATAGTTTCATCTGTCTTCCAAATTTTAGAAAGGGAAATAGATGAAGAAACGAAGATGTATGCAACCGATGTTCTTTGCAATATCCCATCTATTGAATCTGCAAAATTGGCATTTGGGTTATTGAAGGGCAATAAACAGGCATTATACGGATCGGGTGCAAAAATTGTTGGAAGACAAAAATACAAAGAAGCGTCACCACGATTGATTCAATTATTATCTGATCCCAAATCTCTAGAAAGAGATTCATTCGCGGAGGCTTTGGGTTGGATTGGCGACAGAGAGGCAATTCCTGTCCTTCGTAAAGTTTTGTTATCTGGTGACAAAGAGGGCCCCTATGGTTCGGCCTGGGCACTTGGTATCCTTGGTGCAAAAGAGGCGGTCCCTGATCTCCTAACAGTTTTAGATGGAGGTGATCCAAAACTCATTTCTTATGCCTTAGAGGCTCTTGGAAGTATTGCAGATCCAACAAGTTTGACAAAATTAAAATCCTTCCTAAAGGATAGGCCAAAGATGGCACCCCAAATCCTATCTTCTATTGGACTCATCCCTGGCGAAGAGGCTAGGCTTGTTCTGGAAGAATCGGCCAAGTCGCGAGACGCGGACATACATAGACCTGCCTTAGAAGAGATTTCAAAAAGAAAGGATACAAAGTCTATTCCCTTACTTTTAGAATTTGTAAACGGTGATAGTCCAGAAAAACGTAAAATGGCTTACTATGCACTTGCAGAAATCACAGGTCAAAAGTTCCGAACACCAAAGGAATGGAACGATTGGGCTAAGATAAACCAGCGTTAAATTAAGTGTTAGGTGGGATTTCATAGAATCCCAATTCAAATAAAGATTTATAACATTGGTATATTTTTATGAATATCAACAATTTCAAAATCAGAATGGCCAGATTACAGGATCTAATAAAGTTACAGAATTTATTTGTTGATACAGTTAAATCTATTTGCAAAAAAGATTATAATTCCGAGCAAATAAATGCTTGGATTTCAGGGGTTGAAAACTCCGAGAGGTGGAGTAATATTCTTCAGAAACAATACACTATTGTTGCGGAGATTGATGATATTCTGCTAGGATTTGCTTCCTTAGCATCTCATAATTATGTGGATCTACTCTATGTTAATAGTGAATTTCAAAATTTAGGAATTGCTAAAGCTTTATTTAATGATATTTTGCGGCAAGCTATTATACATAAACAGAATGTTTTACACTCGGATGTAAGTATCACAGCACTCCCATTCTTTCAGAAATTTGGTTTCGAAATAATTTCAGAACAAAAAAACTATAGAAAAGGAATTGAATTAATAAACTACAAAATGCAAAAAAAAATATCCAATCTTGATTAAATTAATATTATTTACTCAAGAGACAAGCGCATAAAAGCGAATTTCGGCGGTGCTAAGTGTCGCCGACGTCGGAAACTCTCTTACGGTAGGTGGAATCAGAAGGACTGTTTCCTTATTTCTTAAAAAAATCTACATTTCCCCTGTTGTTTTATCTTAGGATTTACGACTAACGCGCGTCAATCCTAAGAAAGAGTCGCGGTTCGCCTTTGGTGTCGGGTGATTTGTGAATCAGCCCATTTTTAGGATCCGATTCATTGGCCTCACCTTTCATAATGAGCACATCAAAGTTCTCTGTCTGACGGACTGCATCCATAGATCGGATCAAGTGGTCATTTCGACCGCAACCTAAATGATTTCGATTTATATCGGCATTTGGAACCCAAAGGGTACCTTGGCCGATATAGGTGCAGATCAATCTCATTCGAACATAATCCACATGAAATAATGGACATTGCATATCATTGATCACCGAGAGATGTACTTTCGGATTTTCAATTTTTGTTATATCTTGGAAACGCAACGCAATTCCAACCACATCATCAATAAATGGTTTTGCAGTTCCATCATCGAAAGGAGGAAAAATATCCAGTAAGTTGTTTTTATCGCTTAGTTTAAACTCCAAGGAAAAATTTGGAATCTTCGTTAGGTGTTTCGCATAATGAATGATGTCCTGTTTGACTCTTCTTTTCCAAATGCAAAGATTTGTTCCTTTTTCGTGTATGTTGTCTAAAACACTTTCTTTGTTTGAGATATAATACTGTTCGGTTAATTTGATTTTTTGCATTTAGAGTATTCTGTGTTCGTTACTTCACTTACGTGATTTTGATTTTATTTAAAAATTTTTTAATATTCGGAGAACCATATTGCTGTTTCGGAATCAAACTCCCAATCAGTTTCCCATCTTTATAAGCAAAGAGACCATGTGCCAATCGATGAGAGTTCGTTACTCCAATTCCCAGGCTTTTTTTGAATGCAAGAACCGTGTCTTTGTCAGCTTCCTGTAGAGTAAAGCCGAGGCATTTTAATCCTGGGTGGAGTTTTTTCACTTCACTCCAGGAAGATTTACCATCGGAAGAGATATGACAAATGGTAGCTTCTATTCCTTTTTCAGAGAGAAGGGTTTCCAATTCATACACTTGCGCTGAACATGCATGGGTTTTCACATTCGGAAGTGTAGAAACAAAGAGATACCCTTTATCTTTTGCTATCGAACCAAAATCCTGTTTTGTATTGTAGACACCCGGCAATTTTGGTTTCAAAACCAATTTTTGACCGGGTTTCGGTCTCTTACCAATCAATTGGATAGGTGAGTCGCCTAAATAAACTTTCACGAACGGCTAACCAACTTTTTGAACTTGTTCGGCTTCTTCTCCGACCTCTTCCATCATAGCATCCCAATCAGGAAACGGATCCGTGAAGGTTTCCCAATGTTCTGGTCCTTTGTCCATTTCAGAATCAGTTAACAAACATTTGTCGAGTGATTTAGCAACTTCTTCTTTGTTCATATCCTTTCCAATAAGAACAATTTCTTGTCGTCTATCACCCCAAGGCTCCGTCCATACGGCTTGGATGTTGTTTTGGATTTCTGGTTCGTTTGGTATTTCGTTAGGATCTACACTCGCCCACCAATATCCTTCTGGTTTGTAAGACGATAGATTTCCAGCTTGCGAATAGAGTAGAACCCAATCCATCTTGGATGCGAGCCAAACAAATCCCTTGGCTCGAAGGAGTCCTTTTTTCTCTGTTTCCAGCCAATTCCAGAATTTTTGTGGGTGGAAGGGTCGCCGAGACTTGTAAACAAAACTAGAAATTCCATATTCTTCGGTTTCCGGTCTGTGCTCCCCTCGGAGTTCTTTTAGCCAAAGAGGGGATTCACTTGCCTTCTCGAAGTTGAATTTGTTCGTATTGAGAACCTTATCCAAACTGACTTTGGAGTAATCGGTAGTAATGATTTCCGCGTCCGCATTTAAGGACTTGAGGATGGACAGAACATAATTCTTTTTCTCTTCGCTTAACAAACTGATTTTATTTAAAATGATCACATTGGCAAACTCAATTTGGTCAACTAACAAATCAGGAATGTCTCTCTCGTCTTCTTCGCCTGCTTCCAACGCACGGTCTTTGAGGGAATCAAGGGATTTAAAATCTTTCAAAAAATTTACGGCATCTACCACTGTGACCATCGTGTCAAGGGAAGTTATCTCAGATAAGGATACACCATTTTCGTCTTCAAATGTAAATGTTTCTGCGATGGGTAGTGGTTCGGATACACCAGTTGACTCAATTAAAATATAATCAAATGCTCCATCTTTCGCTAGTTTGGTGACTTCGATAAGAAGGTCTTCTCGGAGTGTGCAGCAAATACAACCGTTGGACATCTCCACCAACTTCTCATTTGTACGAGAGAGATTGGCCCCTCCGTTTTTTACGAGAGAGGCATCGATATTCACTTCGCTCATATCGTTTACGATAACTGCCACTTTTTTCCCTTCACGATTAGAAAGGATGTGGTTCAGGAGAGTTGTTTTCCCTGCTCCTAAAAAGCCGGATAGGACGGTTACGGGTATTTTTTTCATATTGACCTCAAAAATAAATACTGCAATTCAGTTGCATTATCTCGTTTGCTCTTTTTCTGTCAAGGATCAAATGCAATTTTGTTGCATCAAATTTCTTAGGGGTCTCTAAAATTTCTCACGTTAGGCTTGCTAATATAGGAAGATTCGCTATAATTTCGGAGTGGATACCTATTCGATTCAGTCAGCTAAAATCATCAATTCCATTCGCTTCACTTTGTTTTTGTTATATGTCTTTGGGATTTTAGGAAGCCTTGGTTCTATACGTTCAGACCAGCTCATTGTTATGGTACTCAGCACGGGGCTCTATGGTTTGGCGGCACTTGTTCAAGAAATTCTCATTCGAAAGGGGAGAAATCCCCATGCTTTTTGGTTTGTAATTCTGGACTGTGTACTGACAGGTTATAGCACCTTTGGCCAGCTTGTGATTGATTTGGATCTTGCGGCTGCGGCTGTTAAATCAGGCGTTAACTATACAATTGGATTTTTTTTGATCTTATATTCAGGGTTTTTGTTTTCCGCGAGGCAGACCTTTACTGTGGGAAGTATAATTATCCTCATCAATCTTATTTCTCTCTCTCTAGCATTTCATATAGGTATTGAATTTGTAGATAGAGAAGATACCCACAAACTTCCCAACGCAGTCTCTTTTCCCATCGAAGTTGTAAAAATCTTTTTCCTAGTGATGGCGACCTATGGTATGACCCGGATGGTAAAGCTACTTACATCTGTGCGTGATGAAGCATTGAAAGGAAAATCGGATTCCGAATCCTATTCAAAGGTGTTGGAAAGCAAAAAAGAAGAGATGGTGGAAACTGCAACCAAACTAAACCAATCCGTGGAAGCATTAAAGGTATTCAGTGACGATTTGAATGGACTGGTGCAAGGGCAAGCAGCATCGATCGAAGAAATTTCTGCAAGCCTAACCGAAATCTCTCAGTCAACAGAGAGTAGTTTTGAGTTTGTGAAAGACCAATACAAAAAAATCGAATCCTTAAATTCAGAAAGTAAAACATTAGATGGTATTGTAAAATCAGTCAGTTCTGAGATTGGAACGATATCGGAAAAGGTACAATTTTCTTCGAAATTTAGTAACCAGGTGACAGTTACAATGGAAACTTTGAACCAACTTTTAGCTGAGGTAAGTTCGAGTTTTCAAAAAGTAGAAGATGTAAACCAGATCATGAAAGAGATTGCGGATCAAACCAACTTGCTTGCGTTAAATGCATCGATTGAGGCCGCAAGAGCAGGGGAACATGGAAGGGGATTTGCCGTTGTTGCAAGTGAAGTTGCAAAATTAGCGGAAAATTCTGCAAACAACGCAAGTATCATTTCCAAAACGATTTTAAAATCCAAAGCAGATTTGGAAAAAGGAAATAGCTCTGCAAGGGAAGCAAAAGACCTGGCACTTGGGCAGGAAAAAGAAATGACCAATGTAAATTTAATGGTTGTTAGTTTTCATAACAAAATATCGGATCTAAGACATTTGAACGAACGTGTCGTAAGTTCGCAAACCGAACTGAAAGAGTTATCTTCGCAGTTGGAGACGATGACAAAAGAGCAGACTTTGGGTAATAATGAAGTTATGCGGGCCTCTCAAAGCATAGAAGAGTCCATCCAAGTTGTTGCCGAAAATACGAGAGTTCTTGCCTTACATATTGAAGAGATTCAAAACATGGCACATCGGCTCAGGTAGGACATAGCAAACAGCATTAATTTAACGATTCTCCTTTTTGTTCTCCAATCATTTTTGGAAAACTATTTGGCATAGATTTGCCTTGTCTTTAACTTATGGTAAAAGCGAAGACTTTTTGGGAGACCCCACATGATATCTAATAATTATTTTTCTGATAACGAAGATCTAATCGATCATTTTGATTCGATAACACCTTGGAATGAAATTATCGAAGCATATGAAGAAAATTTTGAAGACTTCCACGAATACCAAAAAACAAACAAAGAAGAATTAGCTTATGCACCGGGAAACTATGAAGATGCAATCGAGTTTTACAGGTCTACCTTAGAGGCAGGTGGGGACATCTCTGGTAACGATATCTCGCAAATTGCAAAGGAAATGGATGAAGTTGGTTTAAAGTACCAAAATGGAAATGTCGAGTTTCCAAAAGCTATGGTCGAAGTCGTAGAAAAAATAAAGTCAGCAGGACTTCTGCCTTATGGAATCCACCGCCACTACGGCGGACTTGGTCTACCATCTGTTGTCCAATCCATGTTGTCGGAGTGTGTATCCCGTGGTGATGGTTCTCTTGCAATTACTCTTGGATGTATGAATCTCGCAGAAACAGTAGAACGTTTTGGAACAGATGAAATGATCCACGAGTATGTTCCGAAGATGGCACAAGGGGAACTTTGCGGGGCGATGGCATTGACAGAGCCTAACTATGGTTCCGATCTTCCCAACTTACAGACAAAAGCTGTGAAAGGAGAGGACGGGGTTTGGAGGATTAGTGGAACAAAACGGTTCATTACCCATGCCTGTGGGTTTGGGAACGCTCCATCCATCATTCTAACATTGGCAAGGACTGGCTCTACTACAAGTGGTGCTCGTGGACTATCCTTCTTTTTAGTTCACTCCAAAGATGTATTTGTTGCATCGATCGAAAAGAAGATGGGACTCCATTGTTCTCCTACGTGTGAGGTTGTTTTTGAAAATTCACCGGGGATTCTTATCGGAGAAGAAGGGAAGGGTTTAGTAAAGTATTCAATGGCAATGATGAACCAAGCAAGGCTCAATATTGCTGCGCAGGCCATGGGAATTGCGACGGCTGCTTACTTTGAAGGAAAAAAATACGCAGAAGAAAGAATTCAATTTGGTAAACCGATTGCCCAAATAACAGCTGTCAAGAAGATGCTCGACCGAATGGAACGAGAAGTTGCCGCAATGCGATGTATACTTTACGAAGCAAGTAGATCAGTGGATATGTATCGTTGGAAAGAAGAGAGAGCCAAAATGAAAGGCGTCTCAGAGAAAGAAGTCAAAAAGGATGAAAACTTTAAAAAATGGGAAAAACTTGCCTCCCTCTTTACTCCTCTTTCCAAATACTACATCACGGAGCTTGCAAACCTAGTCGCTTACGACTCACTGCAAATCCACGGTGGTTCTGGTTACACGGAAGATTATGATGTGGCAAGAATCTATAGAGACGTTCGGATTACAAACATCTATGAAGGAACAACACAATTACAAACGGTTGCTTGTATCGGTGGGATTGTGTCGGGGATGACCGAAACGGGAGTTTACCGCGAATATTTCAAAACAGAGATGTCTAGTTTTGTAGTGTCAAGCGAACTATCGGATTTATTCTCTCAGTTTGAATCTGTCGTAGCAGAATTTACAGAAATTGATTCCACACCACTTCGTGAGGAGCTGGCTTTTGAAGTCGTTGAGTCTGCAGCCAGGTTCCACAACAGTATGCTCCTCGAAAGAAGCATTGGTCGATCCAAAGTGGAACGGAGGGCACACCGCAAACAACTTACGGAAAGCTATATTTTGGATAGTAAAGCAATCCTCGAGGCTAACCTAACAAGGATCCGTGGAAAGAAAAAGTCCCTCCAACTCGTATAGGTATCTCGTTTCACCTATCTGAGATTGGATTCTCTAAGTCCTGGATTGGGGTCGAATTTCCTTTCGATCCCAATCTTCCAAACCTAAGTGTAACCAAAAACCAAGGGAAAACCTATTGCCAGTGGGTGTCCGTTTTTTTTTCCTAAATATTACATAGTTGCATTGATATTCTGTTGCATTTGCAACTGAGTTGCAAATGCTTGTCCTATTAGGAGAATTTATGAAATTCAAATCGCTCGTGATTCTATCGGTTCTTGCAGTATTTGGCAACTGTGCAGAACTCTTCAATTCCGGAAAAGATGATAATAATGATGAACTTTTGTTATTGGGTCTTGCAGCGGGACAAGGTTGCCCTACATCTGCGGTAACGGCACCGGAAGCAGGTACAAGAATTAATTTTGAAGCTTGTGCTCCCCTAGATACAGGACTTGCTCTTTCCGCAACTGGGTTCCAAGCAAGGAGTGTAACTCTAAGTGGTGGACTTGTTGGTACTTCTGGTGCATCCAACATTGTATCCCTTGCATCGAGACTTTCCAATGTTGGGGGATCCAAAAAAGCAACTGTGGAAGTTGTCTATCGATTGAACTCTGCAACATCTTGGTTGGCTGTACACTTAATTGGAACTACAAACTTCAATGGTCCAGGCTTCCGTCTCAATGCGACTGGTCCGCAAAAATTGGTAGATACTCAGCCTTCTGCGTTAGGAACTACCTCATGGCCAAGTTCCGTGAACACGGATAAAACTGTTTGTTTAGAAGTCCATGAAGAGGGAGCAGGGGCTCATATCTTTGGATGGCAAGGTGCTTGCGCTTCTGTCAATCGAGGTGTCTATGAATTCGAAGAAGAGGACGTTGTCATTCCATCGGGACTTGGTGGAGATCGAGTGGGACTTATCCTCAATGGAGCTACAGTTAAGTCGATCACAATCTTTACGAAGAACGTTGGAACTGCTGGTTCCTTCCTCCCTGGTGGGTTCTAAGGATCAATTATCTTTTCTATGCGAAAGCAATTCTTAAACTGGAAGTCATTGTCAGCTCTGTTGGCAATGGCTTTTGTCATTTCTATCTATTCACAAACTTCCAAATGGGAAGAGGAACTGAACGGTTCTGATGGTTCTCAAAAGAAAAAATACCTCAACATTGCCCAAGCGAAACCATCTACCGAAAATTGGGAAGCCGATCTAGAAAATGATCTAAAAGAACAAGAAGAGAAAGACCGTGGTATGTCTGGTAGCCGAGGGGTCACCTCACCAGTGCAAACGGGGAATCAAATCAACAGGTCTGCGCAAAATCTTATGATGGATGTATCCGCGGCGATTGATCTCGTGGGTGCCTGGGATAGAAACAAACCACGAGGAACGGGGGACAGGATCGACAACAAACTCGATGTCCGAACCGCCGAATTTGGATTCACAGGTGCCGTGGACCAGTGGCTCCGTGCCAACTTTCTTGCGGCTGCCCACGGAGAGAATGGACAGTATTTTTTTGAAGTGCATGAAGCCAACGTTCAATTCCCTTTTTTACCATTTAACACCTCGCTCAAAGTAGGGCAGATGTTTATGGACATCGGACGTTTGAATAAAATCCACTCACATGACAGACCATTTACGATGACACCCATAGTTCACGAAAAGTTCTTTGGTTGGGAATCTGCAATGGATACGGGAGCCGAATTTAGTATTTTACTTCCTTGGAAATTTATTACCCAGGAACTCGTGTTTGGCGCGACAAACGGGATGAAATGGGGTCACGCACACAGTGCAGGACAACCAAAAAACAATCCCATGGCCTATGCCCACCTAAAACATTTTTATTATTTTGGAAATAACTGGGGAACCCAGTTCGGATTTAGCGGGGTTCGTTATGAACCAACCCAAAACCGAAGGAACGAACGATTTTTATATGGAATGGACGCCGTCCTTAGGTGGAATCGTTCCAATCTGAGAGAGCTTATGTTCATGACTGAGGCTTGGTACCAACAGGAATTTTTTCCTGAAGTGGCTGACCCAGTGACATTTGAACAATCGAGAGCCCCAACTAGAAACCAGTGGGGATACTACCTCTTTATCGACTACAAATTCCACCAACTTTGGTCTGGTGGGGTTCGTTTTGACTATTTTACAGATAAATCCCTTGTAGGTAGCAATGGTAGGTCTGTTGACAATGCGATTGAAGCCCAATCTTTACAGGTGACTTTTCACAGCTCCGAATTTGGAAAGATACGAGGTTCTATAGAACGAAGATTTATAATGGACTACTCAAAAACGGACTTTCAGGAAGTTAGAGAAATCCGATTCTATGCCCAAGCCGTTGCTATTTTAGGTTCCCATCCGGCACATAGTTATTAAAATTTTGGAGAGATGATTTTGAAACGAGTTCAATTGAATTGGGTTTACATCCTAACAATTAGTTTACTTACAGGGGTATCGATGAACCCACTCGGTGCCAAGGTCTCTCTTGTCGCCAGTGTTACTGATATCCAATATATCGCAGAACAGATCGGAGGCGACAGAGTCACTGTTTATGGAATGATTCGTGGATTCGATGATCCTCATTTTGTTATGACTCGGCCTGATTTTTTGGTAAACCTCAATACCGCAGATGTTCTCTGCGTCATTGGTCTTGATTTGGAAGTTGGATGGATTCCTTATCTACAACAACAAGCGAGGAATATCAAAATCCAAAAGGGTCAGCCCGGCTACTGTGACACTTCTGTTGGAGTCAAAATTTTGGGTGAGCCCACTGTGATGATGGACCGTTCGATGGGTGATATGCATATCTATGGAAATCCGCATTATGCCACCGATCCTATCAATGCCATCCAAATAGGTCTGAATGTAAAAAACGCACTCACTCGTGTTGATCCCATGAATGGTGATTATTATGAAAAAAACTTCCTCAATTTAAAGAATCGTCTGATTTCCGTGACCAAAGAAGAACTCAAAAAAATGGAACCTTATTTTGGATTGAAGGTTGCTGTTTTCCACGACCAGTTTGTGTATCTAGCTACTCGCTTCAAATTTAATGCAAACCTCACAATAGAGGAAAGACCTGGTGTTCCGCCATCGGTTCGTTATATGGATCAGGTTGTGAGTTATATGTTAGCTGAAAAAATAAAAATTATTTTAATTGGCCCATATCACAATCCAAAGTATGCAGAATATGTATCTTCTAAGGTACCTGGCTCTCAAGTAGTCACACTTCCAGTTTCCGTTGGAGGAAGTAATGAAGCAAAAACCTACGAGGACATGATCCGCATCTCCCTAGAAAAAATACGAAATGCTTCAGACCAAACCAAGTAGTGGTATTCAAATCTCTCAGGAATTAGTCCGAGTAGACAACCTTTGTGTTGGTTATAGGTCAGGCTTTCCAGTCGTAAGGGATATCAATTTCGTACTCCAAACAGGAAAGTCCTATGCACTTGTAGGTGGAAATGGTTCAGGAAAAACTACTTTGTTCCGCACTCTTACATCTCTCCAAAGTCCACTCTCTGGCAAAATCCATATATCAAAAAAAATAAAGTCTTCATATGTTCCTCAGGCAAAAAAAATGGCACTGAGTTTCCCACTCAGTGTACAAGATGTACTGCTGATGCCAAAAAATTATGGATTCAGCTTTTTGCCTAAAAAGAAGTTCACCGATCCTGAATGGATCCTTTTAGAAAGATCAGGTGTTTCTGAATATTTGAAAAAACAAATTTCGGAGTGTAGCGGAGGTCAATTGCAGAAGGTTCTCATCCTTCGTGCCTTATTTACGGATGCAGACTTAGTATACCTCGATGAGCCAATGGATTCACTCGATCATAAGTCGCATGATCTGTTCCAAAAGATTCTCGGTGAATACTTGCAGTCAGGAAACCGCTCTTTATTCTTTATCACACATAACTTAAACCAAGATTGGGATTCCGGATTTGATGAAATTTTTGAAATCGATGAAGGAAGATTCTATAATATCACAAAGGGAGAAAGGCCACCTAACTGCCACCATTATGACTAACCTAATACAAAGTTGGGAATTATTTTTACCTCAAATCCTTCTTGGAACTATCTTGGGTTCAGTACTCAGTATTATGGGTATCCTCATTGTCCTTCGTAAACTCAGCTTTTTTGGTGTGACCCTGTCTCAGGCGGTTAGCTTTTCTGTCGCCGTTTGTCTTTTTTTTGGATGGAACGGAGAACTGGTTCCAATACTACTTTCTTCCATTCTTATTTTGCCACTTTTAGCAATCAAGAGATCAACTTCCATTCGGGAAGATGTCGTGTTAGGAATTCTATTTGTGTTTTTTTCGTCTGCATCACAATTTCTTTTGTCTTTGGGTGGTAATGTTCAAACCCATATCTTGGCCTCTTACTTCGGAGATATACTTACTTCCCAAGTGCGTCTCAATTCACCCTATCTTATCGTTATTATTTTTTGTTTGGTTGTCTTCCTAAGTTTTTTTCGACGATTTTTATACATAAGTTTTGATTCCGACCAATATCGGATCCAAGTAGGGCGCCCAG
This sequence comes from Leptospira sp., assembly GCA_027533185.1. Classification (GTDB taxonomy): domain Bacteria; phylum Spirochaetota; class Leptospiria; order Leptospirales; family Leptospiraceae; genus Leptospira_A. Next base: position 59,438 of record JAPZTS010000010.1, read on the forward strand.
TCCTTTACGAAATTTTGTTTTTCTTCGTCCTTGTAGCTACTCTTACCGTTGCCGTCAACTTATTGGGAACATTCTACTCCATTAGTCATTTGTTAGTTCCTGTTTTTGCACTCCTTCCATTTGTTCGCTCTTTGCGAATTCTTGCGGTCGCAGTCGCTTTGTTTTCGATGGTTGGAACCTGGATTGGTTTTTTTTTAAGTCTTGTTGGACTGAAAATTGGGGAAGAGATTATTTACTTTCCAACATCATCGACCATTGTCTTGGTTTTAATTCTTTTGGCAGTGCTTACATTATCTGTAAAAAAACTTATCTCTCTTAAAACTAAAAAAATTGCCGATAGATAAGTTGTGATTAAAATTCCCTGCAATAGTTGCGGCTCGATGGATTTTTTGCCCTTGTATCAAAAGTCGAGTCCTCTCGGTGAAATCTTTCAAATTGTTAGATGTAGCAAGTGTTCACTTGTACAAGTAAATCCTCAACCATCACAAGAAGATGTGAAAAAATACTACGAGGGGTCTTACTTTACAGAACGTACCGAACGAGGATATGATAATTACTATTCAGAGACACTTAAAAAGGAAATCTCCCGAGTCTTTGTTCTCAATTTAAAGGATTTGGGATTTTTTCCTTGGGAAGAGAAGCGAATACAAACAGTGTCAGAAGCTTTATCAAGTTTGGATATAGGTTGTGCAGCTGGTTACTTTGTCTCCTTTTTAAAAGACCGTGGTTACACTGCCTCTGGAATTGAGATTGCCCCAGGCCCAGTCAAATTTGCAAGAGAGGTGCTTGGACTTAGTATCTTTCAAGAGGATTTTTTAAGTTGGGACCTAACATTCCAAAAAAAATTTGATATAATAACTCTTTGGGCAACAATAGAACACCTTCACAGACCAAAGGAAACTTTAGAAAAAATAAATGGCCATCTAAAACCAGGTGGCATACTCATTCTTTCGACATGTCGGTATGGAATTCTTGCTAAGTGGAAAGGACTTCAATGGCGGTATTTAAATGTTCCTGAGCACCTTTACTACTATTCTTACAACGGTTTGGAAAAATTACTAAACGAGTTGGGATATAACATAACAAAGGGTTTTTCCTATGGAAGTGGTATGACTAACATCAAAAATGCGAATCTTTGGTTTCGGATTCGAAAGAAGTTTTTTGATTGGCTAGTAAAATATACCAATTCAGGTGATATGATGGTTTTTCTTGCGAAAAAGCCAGATTGATGGGGCTAAATAATCGCATATTCTTACATTCGTGTATAAATATCTTCTAAACAAAAGGACAGAATTGTTTCTAAATTTTGAGTTGCGTCTATGAAAATAGCCTCTTCGGGTAATACAGAAAGATAATTGCCATAGATTCTTTCTTGGTTTTCCTCATCATCGAAAGCTTCTTTTTTGCCACCGCGACTGGCCCTTCTATCTTTTGCTTCCTCTGGTGTGATGTCTAAAAAGTAGACAATGTCGGGAGTCGGAAAGTTTTCTGAAAGATTTCTTTCTAAGATTTCTTCCGCATCCTCCGCATTTTCACCTTGGTATGCAGCCGTTGAAAAATAGTAACGATCTTGAATGATAGTTGTACCCGCGGCTAAACTTGGCTTAATTGTTTTTGAGACAGATTCCTTTCGGTCCTTGATAAACAAATTCAATTGTTCTAATCGACTGAGCTGTATATTACCGCTTAAAAATTCACGAATTTGCTTTCCTGAATCGCTTTCTGTCGGTTCTCTATGCCATTTGACATTGATATTTTTCTTTTGTAATGATTCCGCAACTAGCTTTGAAACAGTAGTTTTCCCAGATCCATCGATTCCCTCAAAGACGATAAACAAACTTTTCG
>JAPZTS010000044.1 GCA_027533185.1 Leptospira sp.
GTCGTCTTGGCTCCTTCCACCTCTGGTATCAATTGCCCAGTATCTACAGAAGGGCACGTTGGTAAAAGCCTTCTCCGCCTTCCATCAAAGCCCACTTGTTTTAAGTAACCTGCTTTTTTTAGTTTTGAAATCAGACGCGACACGGAGTCCGACCTTACACCGAGTAATTTGGAAAAATGTTCGTTCGAGGCAAAACACTCCCCCACTCTATCCAAAGAAACTATTTCTGATAGTAATACTTTTTCTGTGAGATTGAGAGGCAATACCTCGATCTCAACAGGTATCCACAATCCTGTTCTCATATGATCCTCTTAGGTGGGTATGCCTACGGCCACGTAACAATTGTTTAATTTCTGGATCATGGGATTGATCCAGTGTTGCGTATCGTGCTGAGACACGAGTCTAGGGCATCTAGACGGATACAGCTTTACATAAAGAGACATAATTCGTCAAGTCTTAAATGAGACATAATTTTGTGGATCTGGGAAAGTCTGGAGGAAGAGTTTGATGCCGGGCTTCTCAGTTCCCGACATCGGATTCAATTGCAACACTGAACATTTACTTTCTAACAGGAATCTTGTTTTAGTACAAGAAAAAATTTAGATTTTAGCTAAATCTGATTTAATTTTTTTTAGTTTTGATTCGGTGGATTTTTCTTTTTCCTTCAGCCAAACCCTAAGGACCTCTCGGTCTTTTTTGCCCAAACTTTGCCCAGATGAAAATTTTTTGTAGAGTTCAACTGCGGAGGCAGTTGGTGTCACATCTTTTTCTTCGTTTTTGGATTCGGAGATAAGTTGGAGAGCCGATTTTAAATCGGTCACCGTTGACCGATTTAACAATGTCTTGTTTTCATATAAACGGATATATCTTTTTGCCGTTGAATCCGAGAATTCGAGATTTGCTTTCATCCACGAAATCCAATTTCCATGTCCAATTACTTTCTTTTGGTTGGACAACTTTTCTCCAATTAAGATTGCTGATTGAATCGCATTGCTAAGATCTTGGAGGATAGATTGGTGTAAAAGATTAATTTCGGACACTTCATCATTCTTAACTTCAGTCTTAAGAGATGCTGCATGACCAGGTCTTGGTCCCACTAAATTTTTTATCAGCTTGTTTCGTTCACTCATTTTAAAATCTCTTTTGTGAGGTTTTTGAAATCACCCAATACTTTTTCCGACAGTTTTCCATTGATTGCGGATTTTGCAAATTCTGCCGATTTTGGAATCGAGGTTTTGGTAGATGGAAGTTCGATTTCCGAAATTCTTTCAGAGTCTTTTTTGGAAACATTGAATGGAATACAAATCGGAGGTGTAACATTATTTTGTTCGCAGGCTTCAACGATGAGCTGATAACCCTGGATGGTCCATCTCGAAAATCCAATGGGGCAAAGAACGTGATCCGCGTTGTACAATGCCAAGTAGAGTTCATAAGTTAAAGATGGCGGTGTATCAAACACTATAAAATCGTAATCAAGAGTCTTTAGAGCATTATGAAATCGCAAAGCAGTCCCCGGATTTGCTCCAAAGTCATTTTGTGCTTTTGCCAATTCAGGAGTGGTGGGAATGATTCCGAGCCCAGTTTCAATCGTTCGAATCGAATCCTTTAAAGAGGAACGACCTTTTAAAATACTAAAAAGAGACTTAGATTGCAGAGTCTCAAGTTCTTCATTTCTTAAAAAGAAATCGGTGAGATTGTTGTTTGGATCCGCATCAATTAGCAATACTTTCTTTTTTTGTCTTGCTAGAGCGGCTGCAAAATAAATGGCTAAGGTAGTTTTTCCTACGCCACCTTTAAGTGAGGCAATGGTAATCGACTTCATCTAGGGTTAATTTATATGTCTGAATTCAAATGCAAGGAAAAACGTTTTTGGTTCCCAAGGATTGAAAAAATATTCAAAAAAAAGCTTGTACTTTCCGTAGTTCCTTCTAGATTGGAATCAATCCTTTACTGGGTTAAGTCAAAAAAGTCCTGGGGCGTGTGGTAGCAAACCAGGACCATTTTCTTCCAAAATTCCCCATAATAGATTTATGTCTCATTTCGTCCTTGACAGGATATAGGACTTATGATTCCTTGGGTACCGTCGGAAGGCACATCCGACAAACGGCACTACCACGACGCCGTAATGACTTAACTCGGAAATCAATGATGAGTTCCGATGGACGTTCGTTTGAGCTTCCAAATTTTCTTTAACTTAACGTGACCGAAGGTATCTCTTTAGAGATTTACTTTTGAGTTCTCGGTAGAGTAGGGGAGTTTGTAGTTTCAAAACTTCTTGGCAATAAACAACCAAAAGCTCCTAGCCAGAGTTGTGTCCTTTTGGATAAGGAACCTAAAATGAAGTCAACACGCACAGGGATTTGGATCCCCGCATGGATTGAAAATTTAAAACTACCACATACTCAAACGAAACTTTTGGCAGAGATTGTTTCTTTGCATGAAAAGGGATCATGTTTTGCATCGAACGCATTCTTTGCAGAACTCTTAGGCCTGAAACAAGATACGGTTTCGAGGTTAATCTCAGAACTTAAAAAAAAGGGACTAATCAGACAAACTGGTTTTGATGGAAGGAAACGATATTTGCTTCCAACATACAGCTCTGATTTGAAACCAAAGGAGACAGAAGAGATAACTGCCTTGGAGAAAAATCCAACCCACGAAAAGCCATTGCATTTGAAAAAAGTCCAGGAGTGCGTAGAGAAAGAATCCAACCCTGGATTGGAAAAGAATGGTGCCCTCTTATATAGTACAACAAAGTTACAAACAAACGTACACTGGGAAACAACTTGGAATCTATTTAAGACATGGACAAAAGAACATCTGACATATTCCACCCAGGAAGAAATTGCTTGCTACACTTGGGACTCGATTACGAATCCAAAGATACAAATGATTTGGGAGAATTGGAAGTTTAAAAACCTAAAAAGTCGGTTCTGTTAGTTAGAAGAGATACTCAGTTTTAATATATCTTCTGCAAGGTTTAACATCGTTTTGCCAAAGGTTTTGGACTCTACTTTTGGGAATTCCGTAGCAAGGCATAAGGGCGAAGATACGGTGGTTTTCTTGTCAGAATTTATTCTAATGTTACTAGTGGTAACATATAAGGAAGGATAAAAGTATGACCACTCTTTCTAAAGAAGAAACCAATGAGATTATGCACCAAATGACAGCCGGATTTGATACAGGTGGTCGTAAAATTACAGTCCCTCCTCCGATTTTTATCCAAATGGAATCTGAAATCGTATCGTATGAAAAAAACAAGAGTTTAACGGTATCTTTTCCCGTCCGAGAAGATCAAACCAATCCGATGGGTATGATGCAAGGTGGTGTGATCGCTGCAGCTTTCGACAACGCGTTTGGTCCTCTGAGCTACCTTGTTGCTAAAAAACCAACAACTACAATCGATATGAATATCCAATACATTCGAGGAGTTGCGACAAATCAAAAGGTATTTGTAAAAGCACAGATTGAAGCAAAAGGATTTTCCACAATTCATATGACAGCAGAGATGAAGACGGAAAAAGGCAAACTGTTGGCAACTGCTACAACGAATCTTTTGATTTTAAAGATACCTAGTGCTGGAAAAGAAAGCGAAGGAGCTTAGATTACTTTCGCGAATTCTTTTCGTATCGTTCTAAAAATAACTCTACGACATTTGTTGTAGGGCATATATCCTGATCATGGAATACTTTTCCCATAAAGATTCCATGTAGGAAAGTGCGGATGAGCATCATTTCTTTTTCAGGTTCCTTGATCCCGAGATTTGTAAACCTGTCCAACATCGCTTCTTTGAAAGGCGCTAGTTTTTTATCGATGTTTGCCATCATCTTTTTAGAAAGTGAGATCGACCCAGGCTGAAACAGACAAACGGATATCAGAATCATTGTCTTTCTCTCCTGTTCAGCAAACTGCATAGATCTTTCAAAAAATTCTTTTACATAGTCGCGGGCAGATAAATTTTCTGGGATATTCCGATAGAAGAGCTCCTGTTTGGTTAGGTGTTGGTCTATGATTTCTTCAAAGATTTGTACCTTGCTCTTGAAATAATTGTAAGCTAATCCTTTGGAAATTTTGGCATGATTGGCGATCATCTCCATGGTTGTTTGAGCAAATCCGTGTTTCGAAAAAAGTACGATTGCGGACGAGAGAATCCGGCTGAGGGACTTTTCCCGGGCTTGTATTTTCTTATTTTCTGATATTTTAAGGTTCGCTTTCGCCACTATTGGGAACGCTGTCGTAAATTTCCTGATAATCAAACACTTTTTTGAGTAAGAAACACCTCTAATTCCTGTATAAAAGTTGGAACGAATCAGGGTTTGTGGGGAATGGATGTATGAATCAATTTGACTCTGTGTCTGTTATCAAACCTGCCAACATTTACTTTGACGGAAAGGTCACAAGCCGTACTCTACTTTTTGCAAATGGTGAGAAAAAAACATTAGGAATTATGCTTCCAGGAGATTATGAATTTGGAACGGACCAAAAGGAGATCATGGAAATCCTGTCCGGCAAACTTTCTATTTTGCTCCCCGGACAAGTGGACTGGATTCAAATAGATGGAACGTATACGTTTGAAGTTCCAGCCCATTCCAAATTCAAACTAAAGATTGAAACAGTTACGGATTACTGCTGCTCCTACGTTTGATCTTCGATTTCCGCACCACTGGCATTCTTCTTAACGGATTCGATTCCGTTTTCGCAAGCCGCTTTTGAAGAATAGCCCTCGCTAGATGCAATGATTTCACCGTTTGCCGCTTTCAATCGGAATCGAAACTCGCCAGCTTTGTCTTTGTAGATTTCAAATTTTCCCGCCATAATAAATCTCCTTTGTTCTAACTAGGATCGGATTGGGTCGGAATTGCAATTCGGATTTTCCCCAAAATAAAAGTTTATTCCACTCTGATATTTCAAAGGAAAACAGTTTAAAGGAAATTTCAAACGTGCTCTACTGTCCTTAATGTTGGGTTGTTCAGTTCGTAAACTGAGAATTTACTTTCTTGCGTTTTTATGGATCCAAGTTTTGGGATCTATGGGATGTAATTCAGAGATTCCCCAAAGGCCTGCTATCCAATACTATTTTTCGAATGAGTCATTTGAAACAATTTCTGGTTCCAATATTCCATGGTCAGAGAAAAAGAATGTGAAATATAACTTTGGTTATTTCCAAAGATCTGTATGGGTTCAATTTGATATAATCAATTCGGAAGAGAAATCGAAGATCCAATATTTAGAATTTGAATCGCCTTGGGTGGATTTGGTGGAAGTCTACAGTGTCGAAGGTAGTAAAATCTCAAAAGATCAATTCCAAGGTAGCGAGCCATTTTCCAAGAAAGAGTTTTTACATAGGCATCCAGTGTTTCGATGGGAGCTCCCTCCCCAATCCAAAACAACCGCATATGTCAAAATTGAAAATTCGGGGATCTTGAGTGCTCCTGTCCGTGTCTGGGATGAAGTCACCTTTGTAGAAAGGATCGAATATGACTACCTGGCGAATGGGTTTTATTTTGGGATCATGATTGGTCTTTTGATCTATAATATTTTTATCTATGTAAATGTGAGAGAGAAAGCCTATCTATTTTACTGTTTGTATCTTTCTTCACTGATACTCAACTATTCCCTGCTTGGTGGATTTTTAAAACAGTATTTCTTTTACGAAGCTGAATTTTCCGTAAAACCTGCCTTATATGTGACAGTAAACTCCTCTTTATTTTTTGTAACACTGTTTTCATTCTATTTTTTAAACCTAAAAAAGCAGTTTAAGTATCTAAGAAAGACAATTCTTTTCTCGGTCTGGATGTTTGGTGTAATGACTATTTTGTCATTATTTTTGCCGCATAACTGGATTGAAATGTCTTTTATTTATACATTCCCATATACGGTCATATTGCTTTTGTTTAGTGGTGCGTATTCTTACCAGGCAAACAAAACTTCGTCCCGATTTTTTGTGGTTGCATGGGTGGTTCTCTTTATTGGTGTGATTTTTGATTCTCTTACCAAGGCGGGCGTATTACCCTCAACTACCTTTGGAAGGTATGGAGTTCAAATAGGGACAGCATTTGAAGTGATGTTGTTTTCTTTAGCTCTTGGACGAAGGATCAAAAAACTATCTGACGAAAATAATAAAACCCAAAGCCAACTTTCCGCAATCAAAAAGGATTTAGAAATCGCAAAACGAATCCAACTACGTATCCTACCTGCAAGCCTACCCTCCGACAAACACCTAAGTATGGAAGTGACCTATCTTCCTCTGTATGAGGTTGGCGGAGATTTTTATGACTTTTTAGAATCCTCTAATGATGACTTTGGAATCGTGATTGCGGATGTGACAGGACATGGAGTGAGTGCTGCTCTGGACAGTTCGACTGTAAAGATTGCCTTTAGAAACGCACGTGAGTTTCGATCCTCTCCAAAAGATATAATAGCGAGTATGAACCGTTTTGTTTGCGATAGTTTGAACCAAAGATTTGTAAGTGCTGCTTACTTTTACTTTGATTTTGAAAAAATGCACCTATCTTTTACTTCCGCAGGCAATCCCCCCTTAGTATTGATTCGGGACGGGAATG
>JAPZTS010000043.1 GCA_027533185.1 Leptospira sp.
TTGACTGATTGGATGATGTCGATATCCTTAAAGTCTATTCGACCATGTTCATCCTCTTCTAACTTTGGTTTGTTGTCTGATCGAAAATGAAGACGAATTTCCCCATCCTTTCCAGGAATGGGTGGAGTGCCCTTTGCAAAAACCTGGGGAATAAAAAATTCAGGATTTCGAATGCTGTTGAGAATCACAGAATCGATAATACCAATACCAATTCCAGTGGCCGCAATTTGTTCTCGCATTTGGTGTTCAGTAAGAAGCGCCCCCCCATGTTTTGGAGGGTGAAGGACAAATTTAGCCTCCATCTGGTCTTCTGAAACTGTGATGTCGATATAGGAAGGAACTGGATCGCCTTTGGACCAAGAGCCAATTTCTATAGCTTTGTTTTCTGCGAGAGAAACGATTTTTTTTATTTGGTCCAACTCGTAGTCTTCAACACCGAATAATTTTACTCTAGCAACGACGTCTTTAAATTCAACTTTCAGACCTTTGGACCCTGGTTTGGAAACTTTAAGAGTTGCTTTGCCCCTTTGGTTTTCAATTTGGAAAAATCCATTTTCGGAAGCTTCTAAATCCATAAGGATTCGATCGGTATAGGAATTAGGACTATTCATTAGTATATTCTAACAATCGATTTATTATCTCTTGTTCGCCTTCCGTTGAAAAATCAGTATTGAGATTCGCAAAATCAGTACATTCGAATGAAGCCAGTGTTTCTTTAAACTGGCAAGAAATTATTTGACTTTGGTTCATATAGATGGATCGAAAACTTTTTTTTAAGGCAGAGACTAAATATGGGTATTCTGCAAAATCTCCTCTATCGGTATAAAGAATAGGGGTATTTGCAAAAAAACACTCAGACAGTATTCCATAGCCTGGTTTGGTACATACAAAATCTACTGCTGTCACAAGGTCCGGATAATGGTCTACCTTTGGTATTAAAATATCAGGATTGGAAAGTCCAGGTACACCATATGCCACTAGTTTAATTGTATCTGGAAGGTTCTTTGTTTCAAAATTTTTTCCTTCTAGGCCATAAGCTCCAAACGATAGGAGAATGTAAGTTAAATCTTCATTTAAAGAAAACTTTTCTCTGGCTTTCCGTTTCGTTACCTTTGGACGCCTGCCCACCAAACCAACATTTGTTTTTTCAAGGAATTGTGGCATTGGACAAGAAAAAGGTAAAACCAAAGCTTCGGTAGCAAAACAATACTCAACTTCCAATTTTTCGGATAGATCTGAAAAATAGGAATCATATTTTGCGTAGTTTTTGTATATAAAATCCCAAGTAAAATTCCCAAGAAAAATAGAGGGGATACCCGCTTCCAAAGCAATTGTAATGGGTAGAGAGGCGCTGTCAGTAAGGATAAAATTGATTTTATTTTCGCGGATATACTTTGTTTCTTCGTTAATCCTTTGTTCTTTAGATTTTTCCAGATTTTGAAGCTCTAATTTTGTCTGACTTAAATCAATCGAAAGTGAGTCTTTCTGTGCTACTCCAACATCGAGAGATACATCCCTAAACTTTAGTTTAGGTGATTTGATTTCTAAGAACTGAATTCTGGAACTTACTACATGAACTTTGTCAATGAACTGAGTTTCTACCATCCTTTGGACTAAAGTGGAGGATCTGCTAATATGTCCAAACCCATGGCCAGAAATGTAGTAATAAATATTTAGTCCCAAATTCGTTTAACCTAAGTTCCGTTGCCTAATGGATTCGTACAAAACAATTCCACAAGACATTGCCAAATTTAAAGAATCAGCTTCACCAAACATCGGTAAAAATACGGTATCCTTAGAATTTTCTTTCGCTATTTGTGACAGACCATACTGTTCGCTTCCAAACAAAAATGCTGATGGTAATTTCATATCAACTTTTGAATATAGAGTTTTTCCTTCTGGTGTAACGGCTAGGATTTGATACTCCCTCCGTTTTAATTCTTCCACTAATGTAGATAATTCAGATGTAAAAATAGGGATTGTGAATATAGTTCCCGTACTTGCTCGTACAACATTCGGGTTGAAAAGATCGATTCTTGGATCGGTAACGATAACAAGACCTACACCAGCCCCTTCGGCAGTCCGAAGTATTGTGCCAAGATTCCCAGGTTTTTCCACACCTTCAATAATGAGAATCGGATTGATCTGTAAGTTAGGAAATTTCCCCCAGTCTAGATCTGTTTTTGGAGTTTCGGCAACTGCAATCAAACCATCAGGTCGATCTCTGTATGATATTTTTTCAAAGACTTTTCTAGGTAATTCATAGATCGGACAATCTGTTCGTTTTATTAATTCCTCCTCATTTTCTCCCAAAAAACATTCGGGCGAAATATAGAGTGAATTAAATTTTATCGGAAGTGTTGGAAATGGACTTGTTCTCGAACCTGCTATAGCTTTTGTTATTTCACGAAATCCCTCGATAAAAAATTTCCCTTCTTCATCTCGATTCTTTTTGTCTTTAAGACCAGAAACCCATTTAATTTTGGGATTGGAAAAGCTTGTAATAGGAAATCGCCGACGGTTCATTTAAACATTTTTTAAGAAAAAAGAACAGAATCCAGCTGGATATTTTTTACCAGATTTTTCAGGAATAAAAAGTTCTTCTGAAATATAGGTTCCAGAAATTTTGATACGGCTAGATAACATCCGTTCTAAGGTCAGAGGACTAAATCCTTGACTGTGGCAACTCAAGATAACAAAATCTGGCTTAGAATTACACAGCTCCATGAGAGCATCCATTAACTCGGATAAGTGTTCTTCTATTTTCCAAACCTCACCTTTTGAACCTCGACCAAAGGTAGGTGGATCTAAAATAAAACCTTGGTATTTTTTGCCACGTTTGATTTCTCTTCGGATAAATTTAAGGACATCGTCAACGATCCATCGGACAGGTTTAGAATCGAGACCTGAGAGTTTTGCATTTTCTCTTGCCCAATCGACCATACCTTTTGATGCATCAACGTGACAAACACTCATTCCAGCATTTAAGCAAGCTAAGGTGGAACCCCCTGAGTAAGCAAATAGATTTAGAACTTCTAATGAAGTTCTGCTTTTGCCAATTTCTTTGATACGATTCCAGTTGGTAATTTGTTCAGGGAAAATTCCAATATGACCAAAAGGTGTGAGTTTGATTTTAAATGTAAGGTCGAGGAGCTGAATCGAAAAACTTTCCGGAATTTTTGAATGGTACTTCCAATGCCCAGAACCAGTTTCATTTTTTATATACTCACCTGCAGGGTCGCTCCAAATTTTTGGATTTTCTTTTTCATAGGCTGAAGACGGCGAAGATCTAAGAAGTTTGAATCCTCCAACGATTTCCAATTTGGAAAAATTACCTGAGTCCAATAATTCATATCCGTTTTTCATACAAGTTCCAAAAATATAAAAGTGATGTCGTCATCCCATTCTTTGATTTCCCTTCTGCAGAACGACTCTAAATCTTGTATCAATTTCGTTTTGAATAGAGAGGAGGGCAAGTCTCGATAGGTTCGTAAGAATTCGATGAGACGACCCTCTCCATACATCTGACCATAGGGATCAAAAGACTCTAAAACTCCATCGCTCAAAAGTAAAACTCGATCTCCTGCCAAAACTTGATAACTTTCCTCTTCAATTAAAATTTCGGGAAAAGCACCGACGATCCTACCTTTCGGATGGATTTTAATGATTTCTCCCGATTTTCTCTGCAAGTATGAGCTAGGATGACCTGCACGACCAAATCTCCAAACAGTTGCCGATGTGTTTAGATACACATATGATGCTGTGAGATATTGCGGAGAGCAGTTTCCATATAATACACGATTCATGCCTTCTAACACGCGTTTTGGTGAAAATAGATTTTCTTTTTGGGTTGTAAAAGCTACCTTCCCCATAGCAGAAATCAAGGACGCTGGAATCCCATGACCGGAAACATCACATAATACCAAACCAATTTCATTTGAGTTTGGAGAGTAGTATTCATAAAAATCCCCACCTACATCTTTCATAGGAAGAATGAAAATTTGAATATTAAGTCCATCCACTTTGGGAATTTGTTTCGGAAGGGACTGCATTAAGATGTCCCGAGATATGGATCTTTCTTTATGTAAATTTGCAATCTGCGCAACCGCTCTGTCTTTTTCTTGTCTTAAGATTTGAATGCGGTCTGCCAGTGCAAAAGAAAAGATCACAAGATCACCGAGAGATGCAAAGGGAAATAACATCTCTTCGAAAAATTCTGAAGAAGGGAAATATCCCATTTTCAAAACAGCATACATAACCCCTGAGAGAAGTAAAAAAACAAATGCCCAAAAAAAGTAATAATAGGAACGAATTTTTTTTCGTAACCCAGAAACTAAAACAACTAACAAATAGGAACAGACGATAAGCGTAATCCATGTTACGCCTACACTAGAAGCTTTGATTCCACCCAGAACTGCAAGAATTGTGTTACTAAGTGCAATCCATGATAAAACTGTCGATACACGGTGGATTTTAGGGTATCGTTTTTTGATTCTTAAGAAATGTGTTGAAAACCGGATAAAAAAATAAAGACATAGACTGAAGAAAAATGGAATTCCTATTTGTTTTAGATAAAATGATTCTGGAACAAAAAAATAAGACCAAAATCCTAATAATGAAAGTTGACCCAAACCAAATGTAAGAACATATCCAAGATAATAAAAATAATTGATATC
>JAPZTS010000021.1 GCA_027533185.1 Leptospira sp.
ATGAAGTCTGCTCGTGATTTTCTAAAATATCTGGATACAGGGAAGTAAAATGGACAAAAAAAGAATTGTTATAATCGGTGCTGGATTTGGAGGATTGCAAGTAATCAAATCACTCGCAAATCATAAAGATTTTGAAATCACCGTCATAGATAAAAGAAACCATCACTTGTTTCAGCCATTGCTGTATCAAGTAGCAACTGCAGTGTTATCTCCGGCAGATATTGCAATACCATCTCGATCAATCACAACGAACTATAAAAACGTGAAGATTCTTATGGGCGAAGTTGATGACATTAACTTTGATAGAAAATCTGTTTTTTATCAAAATTACGAATTGTCATACGATTTTCTAATCATTGCGATCGGTGCTCAGACCAGTTATTTCGGAAATCAAAAATGGCCTAAGTTTAGTTATGGACTGAAGAACTTAAAAGACGCTCTTGCCATTCGTAGGAAGATATTACTTTCCTTTGAAAAAGCTGAGCTCTTAGGTGATTCACAGTTAGCAAAAAAGTTAATGAACTATGTTGTAATCGGCGGAGGACCGACTGGTGTTGAGTTAGCTGGTTCCATTGCAGAACTATCACATACCATTATTCGCAGAGATTTTAGGATGATAGATTCTGGAATGACAAAGGTAACCCTGATAGAGGCAGGGCCACGTTTGCTAAGTAACTTTAGCGAAGAATCGAGCTCCTTTACTTTAAAAAAATTAGAGAGTAGGGGGGTAGAGGTACTTTTAAATTCACCTGTTGTAGATATTACTAAAACAGAAGTCATTCTTAAAGATCGGAAAATTGAAACAAACACGGTTATTTGGGCTGCCGGTGTAGAGGCATCTCCATTGGCACAAAAACTAAATTTAAAAAAAGACCGATCCCATCGTATCGTAGTAGATGAATATTGCAGAGTAGAATCGTTAGACGGTGTCTTCTGTATTGGTGATGTTGCAAATTTTTCGAAGGGATTAGAAAGACCGTTACCTGGAGTTTCTCCTGTCGCAATGCAACAAGGTAGATATGTTGCCGACTACATAAAACGAAGCGTAAAGGGAAAACCAATTACAAAATTTGAATACTTCGACAAAGGAAATATGGCAACCATTGGTAGAACCGATGCTGTAGCGGAGTTTGGGATCTTTAAGTTAAAAGGTTTGATAGGTTGGCTTGGGTGGCTTTTTGTCCATCTTGTTTACCAGGTCGGTTTTAAGAATAAAGTATCTACTCTTATTAGTTGGACCTGGAGTTATTTAACCTTTCGAGCGGGTTCAAGACTGATTCAAGAGGACATTAACGAAGTTTAGAGCGAAGATTCGTACAATTGGTAGATTTCTCTATACTTTGCCTTATTACTCTCACTTAGATTTTGATTCAGACCAATCACAAGATCTAAATCGGATTTTGCTTTTTGCATCTGCGAATTTTTATATTCTGGTTTGTGCGTGACTTTTAATTGAATTTCACCTCTGTAACCTGTGTCACCACTAGCTTCGAGTACAATCGATCTGGCTCTTTCCAAATAAAGTTCTGCTTTTTCATTTTCATTTAATTTACTTGAATAATTTTCTATTGCATCTGTTAGAAAATTTATTTTTTTTCTATGAATACTAGTTCCTAGGTACTTATCGCGGCAATCCTTTAAGCTTGTGCAAAATTTTGTCTTTGCTTCGTTTGCGTAGACGAAAGAATGATTAAATAGCAGCACGATGAATAAAACAAACAATCTGAACATACCTCAAATTGTTCATAATTTCTGATTAATTGCAAGTCGAATATGTAACGAATAGTGTTTACATTGAGTACTAGACAGTCACCCTTTGATATATGTCTTCATTAACAATTGAAACTAAATTCCATCGTATAGAAGGAAAAGAGTGGGGCAACCCTCAAGGGAAGGTCATTCTAGCATTCCATGGCTGGCTGGATAATGCCAATTCATTTGAGCCTATGGCGTCTTTTTTTAAAGACTATAGATTTATATCTCTCGATTTTCCGGGACATGGAAAGTCCAGCCATAAGGCTGAAAATTCTTTCTACTATTTTAATGAATATGTTTTGGAAGTTATTGCTATTGCAAAAGGATTGGGATTGAACGAGTTCATATTATTAGCACATTCTATGGGAGCCGCAGTCTCTACCTTAGTTGCTAGTACTAATCTTCTAAATATTGAAAAACTAATTTTAATAGAAGCGCTTGGACCACTCACAAATTCAGCACAATCGGCACCAGATATCCTAACGGAAGCCATAAAACAAGCATTACATCCGAAAGGGAAAAGGGAAACCTACTTCCCTGATATGGAATCAGCCATTGGAGTCAGAATGCGAGCTGGAGGAATGAAGAGAACTTCGGCAGAAATTTTGATGGAGAGAGGGATTGAAAAAACCTCTAAAGGATTAAAACCAAGGCGAGATTTGAAATTACATCTCAATTCATTTTATAGATACACAGAGGACCAAATTGTGAACTTTTGTGAAAGAATTGAAGTTCCTACTTTACTAATATTAGGTGATACGTCTGAATATCCTATCGAATCAAATTTTGAAAGACGAAAAAAAGCGATTAAGAACTTTAGACAAACTATTTTACCAGGTGGCCACCATCTTCATATGGACAACCCTGAAGTAGTCGCAAACACAATATTAGAATTTATAAATTAGTATTATAGGAATTAATATGGATCCAAATTTAAGGGAAGCATCTACTCATGGCTACGAAATTCATCACGATACCTGTTTTGGATGCGGAAAAAATAATTCGTTAGGCTTAGTAGCAGATTTCACATTTCATGATGACACGGGAGAAGTCAATTTTCCCTATACTTTCAAACGCTTGTATAACGGTGCACCAGGATTTGTTCATGGTGGAATTCTTTCAACAATCCTAGACGAGGCAATGGGTGCCTTATGTTTCCACCTTGGTTACATTGTAATGACAGATACAATGAGCTTCAAATTTCACAAAGCAACACCCGTAGAGAAAGAACTCTTAGTCCGTGCTTGGCCGATTAGAAAGGAAAAGAGAAAAGTTTTACTTGAATGCGAACTTACGTCTCTCGACCGCTCTCTCCTTTACGTGAAAGGTGAGGGAGCATTCCATATTCTACCTCCAAGATTTTTTGGAGAAAAATTAACAGGCGGAAAAAATGCCCTTGCCACGGAATTACTTAGCATAAATAAATTGAAGCGGACTCATCTTTTTGAAAGGATTGCAACATGAAAAAAATCAGTATTGTCTTAGGTTTGTTCCTCCTGGTCCAGTGTTCGGGAGCTTCGATAAAAGATCCATCGGGAGATCAAGAATTCGAACTAAGCCTAAAATCAGGGCAATGGATACGAACGGAAAGATTTAAAAACTCCGGCCAGCTCAGAGCATTTGGTCCCGTAAAGGCTGAATGCGGAGGTACAAACTGTACTCAAGATCAGGTTTCAAAATTTGCTCCAGCAAAAATAAAATCTCTCCCGAAACAAGGAATTTGGGAAGAATACTTACAATTCGAACAACCTGGTTCTACTCCTGAAAACCCAAATTTTAAATCTGTTATTGACCAAACAGGCGAATACGTAGATGGAAAAAAAGTTGGCATTTGGAGAAAACCTGACCCAGATAACAGGCAAAAGACATTAGCAGAAATGCCTTGGGTAGATGGGAAAAAAGAAGGAACGGCAAAAACATTCGACAAACAAGGAATAATCACTTCAGAAACGGAATTCAAAAACGATCTTAAACATGGCTCATACTACAGGAAAAATAGTAAGGGAGAATGGATCGAGAAGGGAAGTTTTAAAGAAGGTAAAGAAGATGGTGAATGGACATACTACTTCCTTGGCGCTGATGGCAACGGAATCAAAACTAAAGTCTCTTTTCAAAATGGAGAAAAAGAAGGTGCAGAGTCTAATTATTATAAAGACGGTGTTATCGAATCACAAGGAAATTATGTAGCGGGAGTTAGATCTGGAGCTTGGAAATTTTTTGGACCTAAAGGAAATATACTCGCAGAAGGTGGATACGGCAAAAAAGCAGATTCTGACAATCAGGAAATAAAATACGAACGGGTAGGAATATGGAAAGAATACTACCCAGATGGAAAACTTTTTGGAACGGGAACAAGAAAACACACTCGATCGGGAGAATGGAAATTTTACTATAACAATGGTCAGATTGGATATCAAGGAATTATGGCTAACGAAAGTATGTTCGAAACTGCCAAAATTTATGACAAAAATGGTACCATACTAGGCGATGGCAAACTTTTCTTTTCGCTAGTTAAAATTGACGAGGAAACACAAGATCTAAAATTGAATTTTAAGCCGAGTATTCCTTTCACTTACTTTTATCCTTCTGGGAAAAGACGAATCGTGATTCGAACAGCAGAAGATGCAACAGAATATACCGAGGATGGGAAAACTCTGGGTACAGGTCCAGTGGATCCCCAAGGAAGAAAAATGGGATGTTGGCTTATCAACGGCAAAAAAGAATATTTTATGTTGGATAGTCCAAAACCTAAACTAACCGCCACTCAATGCAAATAACAGAAGAACTGTTAAACGAAATTTCTGGAAAAATTTCCAGTTTAAAATCTGAACTCGCTCATTCAATCACTGGAATGGGCAATGTTATTGATCCAGTACTGATTGCTATTCTTACGAAAGGTCACGTTCTTTTAGAAGGGATGCCCGGCCTTGCAAAAACTCTACTCGCTAAATCTTTGGCTAACGCTGTCGATGTAGATTTTTCGAGGGTTCAGTTCACTCCAGATCTATTACCAGCTGACCTAACTGGTACAAATATATTCAATCCAAAAACAACAAACTTCGAGATTCGAAAAGGTCCTGTATTTACTAATATACTCCTTGCGGATGAGATCAATCGTGCGCCAGCAAAAGTTCAATCAGCACTTTTGCAATCTATGGAAGAAAGGCAAGTAACCATCTCGGACCAAACGTTTGAACTTGGTTGGCCTTTTTTTGTAATCGCAACTCAAAACCCAATCGATCAAGAAGGAACTTACCCCCTTCCGGAAGCTCAATTAGATCGATTTTTATTCAAAGTATCGGTAACTTATCCAACTGAATCAGAAGAATTGAATATTTTAAAACAACATGGTACGATTTTAAATAAAAAAAATATAACCAAAAAGGTTATTCAAACCAAAGATCTCCAAAGGATATCGGAAGCGATACAGTATGTTTATGTAGAACCTAAGCTTGAAGAGTACATAATCAAACTGATTCGAAATTCTCGACCTGAATCCACTTCTGATTCCCAGTTAAAAAATTTTATCAGACATGGCGTAAGTCCTAGAGGTAGTTTAGCACTTCTTCGAATAGCAAAGGCAGAAGCCTTACTATCTAAAAGAAATTTTATCATTCCGGAAGATATTCAAAAATATTTTTACGAAGTATTAAACCATAGAATACATCTTTCATTCGATGCAATCGCTGAAGATATTTCTGTTAAGTCTATTTCTTCAAGAATCCTAGAAGTGACAGACGTTCCCTAATGATTTCTGCAAAACTCAAGAGATTACTACATCTTTTGGAATGGGAATCGAAGAAAAAACAAAGAAATTCTCGAATGGGTAATACTTTTTCCAAAGAACATGGCCGTGGGCTGGACTTTAGGGAAGTAAGAAAGTACAATCTAGGTGATGATACAAGATTCATTGATTGGAACGTTACATCGCGACTTGGTGAACTTTTTATACGCGAATACTTTGAAGATCGGGATTCGGCCATTTTAATTCTATTGGATAGAAGTGCTTCCATGGAAGGGACTAATCTTTTTTTATCTCTCCAAATAGCAACATTTCTAGGACTCTTCCATCTGAAACAAGGTAATCAGGTGATAATTGCGACTTTTTCTGATAATCTGATCTACAGTCGATCGGTGGTAAAGAATGAGTCGGATTTGATTCACAAAGTTCATGAAATTGAAAAACAAGACACAACTCATAACACAAACTTTACAAAAACCTTTGAGTCAGTACTCCGCCTTTTCCCCAAGTATAAAACAACATATTGGATTTCTGATTTTGTAAACTTTAAAGGTTTTGGAGAATTTAGAATCCTAAGCAAACAATGG
The DNA here is from genome assembly GCA_027533185.1 of Leptospira sp. Taxonomy (GTDB): domain Bacteria; phylum Spirochaetota; class Leptospiria; order Leptospirales; family Leptospiraceae; genus Leptospira_A. Next base: position 6,085 of record JAPZTS010000021.1, read on the forward strand.
GACCAATTTGCAATATTCATCGAACATGAATTAGACCACACAGTTCTACCAAAATATTTTTTTTGTTTTGAAAGAATCGATCGAGAAAACAAAATTCGATCATCGTTAAAGTCTTCCCTCCAAGACGACATCAAATCCGTGAAAAATGTTTTCAAAAATCAGGTTATCACAGTTCGTTCAGAGGAAGATTTTGCACATAAAATCCAAACACTTCATTCGAGACTAAAATGAAAATCTCGATATTCGTTGGCCTACTACTTATTCAGGTTTCGAACTTAGCCTCCGAAACAATCGAATTTATTACACCTAACGAAGCATTTGTTGGAGATCTACTGATTTATAAAATTTCCACTAAGGATGTTTCCTCAATCACAATTCCAGAGGGAGAATTTTCTCTGGGAAACGATCTTCCAATTTACAAAATCTACGATAAAAAAGCAGAACCCGAATTCTCTACTGCAAAAGTTATCTTTTTCAAACCAGGCAACTACACACTTCCCATAACTTGGGAATATATGGGGAAAACTGAAACTTCACAGTTACAGATTAAAATCAAACTTAGATTAAGCGGATCAGAGTCTGAACCAGAAGATATTGAACCACCTTTGAGTTTCCGAGGCGCGATTCTAATTAGGTTAATACTACTGATTCTATTTTTTTTATTTAATCTATACATCCTATATGCCTTATATCTTTATTTTAAAAATAAAACTAAGATAGTAGATGCTTACTGGAACACAATACCCAACCTTTCGGAGGAAGAAAAATCAGACCTAATTCTCAAACACCTATTTTCGCAAGAGGAAGTTACCTTAAAAGATTTTTCATTTACAATTTCTGAAGTGCTAAAAAGACATTACTCATCTCTTCTAAACATGAGACTTTTTCATCTCACAGATACAGAATTATTTAAAGAAGTACAGAATCGAACGCACCTAAATCCTCAGGATCTAGAAGATATCAGAGATTATCTGATACAAAGTAAATATAGAGAATCTAATTTAAAGATAACGGAATCCGATGCCAAAGATATTTGGAAAAATATAAAAGATAAGTTGAATCTATAAATGGATAACTTTGATAGACCTTACGTTCTGCTCTTCCTTTTACCTTGGTTAGTCCTTATCTTTATACATTACAAAAAAAGATTTACGACAGGATTTTTTACACTTAGGTCGGATAGAAACCAAATTCAAAAAAACAATTTCTTTCGGATTAAAAACTACTTTAGAAATAGTATCGATATTCTTTATTACTTAACCTTTTTTATCTTGATTCTTGCTGCCGCAGGGCCTGGAAAAAAATACAAACTAAAACCCAATCTCACCGAGGGAATCGATATCATGCTCGCACTAGATATCTCGGGATCTATGGTAAATAGTTATGATTTTTTACCGAACAACCGTTTATCTGTATCAAAAATACTTTTAGAGAAATTTGTGTTATTACGTCAATCAGATCGATTGGGACTAGTTCTATTTGCAGGTGCAGCATATTTACAATCACCGCTTACAAATGACCTGACATCCCTTCAACAACTAATTAAAGAAGTAAGTGATGAAAGTATTGAAGAACAAGGAACAGCGATTGGTGATGCAATTGTATTGTCAACATACCGATTAAAAGATACATCATCTCCCTCGAAAGTTCTCATTCTTATTACAGATGGAGTGTCAAATACAGGAAAAATCGATATGGAGACAGCCGCTTTTGCAGCCAAAACATATGGGATCAAAATTTATACGATTGGAATTGGCAAAGAGGACAGTCAGTATGAAGTCAATTTCGAAACTCTTGCAAAAATTGCAGAGAGTACAGATGGAGTTTTTTTTCGAGCAGAATCCCCTGAAATTTTGGAGGATGTCCTTTATGAAATCAATACATTGGAAAAGGTAGAACTATCCGGGAAACCTCTTGAAATACTAGAAACGCGTTTTCCTCAATTTTTGTTTTTTGCATTTCTATTCTTATTACTAGCAACCGCTTTGAAAGTCTATCCTTTCGTCGAGAAATTGTAATGGAAAGAGACTCAATTCAATACTTCGGATGGATTCTCTGTTTTATTTTTGCTTCTATCCATTTATTCAAATGGATCATAAGCCTTAGATCTTATTACTATTCTAAAAAATATCCAAATATTAGCAAAAGTATCATCATACCAAATCCATTCCTTTACGGCTTATCTATTCTACTGATTTTTACGAGTATTACCTTAATGGTTCTTTCTCTTGGCAAAGTAAAACCCTATGAGGCTGATTTAACGAATGAGTACAGATCAGTAGATCTTGTATTTGTCATAGACCTTAGCCTTTCTATGAATGCCGTAGATGTTAGCCCAAATAGGCTAAAACGCTTTTTGGATATTTCCACGAGTCTACTCCCCGAGTTGAAAGGGAATCGAATTGGAATCATAATATTTGCTGGAAATACCTTCCATTTTTGCCCACTAACAACCGATTTGTCCGCAATTAAAGAATATTTAAACGCATTGAGCGTTGAAATCGTCGGGAAAAAAGGCTCTGATCTCAACCATGCTATTGGCAAAACGAATGAATTTATAAAACGATTATCGGGTTTAAGAAGTCCAATAGTTATCTTTGTAAGCGATGGTGAAGATCACGAGGGTGGCCAAATGGAACCAATTCTTGGAGACTTGTTAGTTTGGGGAGTAGGGACTCAAGAAGGAGGACCAATTGAATTCAGGAACCAAAGTACTTCGACAGGAGGATATGTTACAAAGTACGGTGGCTTATCCGAATCCTTTCAGGACGATCTTATAATCTCAAAACTAAATGAAGACTATCTAATGCGACTCGCATCTATAAGTAATGGATCATATTATAACTTAACAAATGAAACGGAAGCAACCCAAGCTCTACTCAATAAAATAAAAATGAGCGAAAAGGATACTAGGCTCATTTTAGAAAGAATCTATAAGGAGGACGGTGCCAACGACTATTTATTCTTTTCTTTACTATTATTCTTTTTGGAGCGAATGCTTTCCGCCTGGATTGGTTACAGGATGAAAGTACTTGCGGCTATAGTATTCTTATTTTTTATACCATTTTCCCAAAAATTTGCATGGGAGTTAGATCCTGGTGGCTCACGAGTCCAAAGAGGAAACGAAGCCTTCCAAGATCAAAAATTTAAAAAGTCAATTGAAGAATATGAATCAGCTACACCATTCTTTGAAAACGAACCTAAACTTGATTTTAATAAGGCAAATTCATACTTCAAACAAGGTGAATACTGGAAATCGTTAGAATATTACAATAAGGCACTAAACCATAAATCAAATGACTCAGAATTAAAATCAAAGTCTTACTATAACAAAGGGAATGTCCACCTGAAATTGGGAAACAAAAAAGAAGCTTTAGATTCCTATGTCAAAGCCCTAGAATACAATAGAGATTTTCTCCAAGCAAAGAAGAATATAGAATTTCTAACGAAGTCCACCGAATCTCAAAGACAAAATGAAAAAAACAAAGATGCAAAGAATAAACCAAATACAGGAGAAATTAATACGGAAAAAAGCCAAAGAAAAGAAGATCAAATTCCAAAGTCCACTGCGGACAAAATATTAGATCCATTTTCTAGAGACAATATCCTAAAAAACAAAATTCCAAAAAGTATGATAGACAATGAAAAGTTTTGGTAAACTTTTATTATTTTTATTCTTAGTCTGTATTAACTCAATTTATGCGGCTGAGGTAGAGTTTTATTTTTATCCGAACGAATTTGCTGTTGGCGAACAGGCTAAATTAGAAGTTAAGGCTTTTGGCGACAAACCCTTTAAAACTAATATCTCCAATTTACAAAAGAATGGAATTCAAATTCGTTTTCTGGGATCTGGAACCGAAACTCAAATCATCAATTTTAGAGTTTCGAAATCTCAAATCTTAAACTTTTCTGTTGTGGCCGAAAAGGAAGGGAACTTTAATTTACCTGAGATTTCGGTAAGCTATGACAATAAAATTTATACGTCACCTCCGATAGATTTTAAGGTTGTTGGTAAACTAAATACTAGAGGTAGAGATTTCTTTAGTCCATTTATCTCGGATGCTGATACCGAGACAATTTCTCCAGAAGTTGCCTTCCATACAAACAAATCCCAGGCTTATGTTGGAGAGCCAATCGTTGGATACTATGTGCTTTATTACAATCAATATAGGCATCCTTACTTCGAAAGAGATCCAAACCAACCTATATCGTTTCCCTTTTTTCTTTCTGATACACTGAAACAAGTTACTGTACAAATTGAACCTCTTGTGAATAGGAATGGCCATGAGCGAAATACACTTGTCTACGAAAAAGAAATTTATGCTCTAACTTCTTTGAAACCTGGAAACTTCACTTTAGGTAGCACAAAATTTATAGTAGGTGATAGTTTAAAGTTTCTATCCAACGAGGAAGGCTATGAAGTGACGCCACAAACCGTTGTCATTTTAGATCTTCCGAAGCCTGCGCCGAAGAATTATAAAGGTGCTATTGGAAATTATACAATTCAATATGTCAATCTCCCATCCGAGGCGTACCAAAAAGACCGTTTATACTTTGAAATAGGAGTGTCAGGGGAAGGGGGAGGGGAGGGGATCTTTCCCGAAATAGAACCAACCAATCCATCAATCCGGCTAGTCTCCGAAAGAAGATCTAGAAGTTTCCAAAAACTTTCGAAAGGAAATTTTGGATTTTTTGCCAAAACAATCTTTCTCTTCAGTATGCCAACAGGAGAAGAGAACGAAATCACTACTCCAAAAGTATCCCTACCATTTTTCTCCCTAGAATCAAAAAAATATATAAAAATCGAACTATTGCCCAGAACAATAAAGTTAATACCAAAACCTCTGAGGAAAGAGATTCACCAAAACCAAACAAGCGTTCCGTTTACTACAATAGCCTTCTATTTTTTTGTAATGTTCAGCATTTTTTTCATTGGATTTGGGTTAAGGAGGTTTTACCTATACAAAAAGAGACAGTCTAAATTTGTAGATTGGAATCTTTGGATCGGGAAAAAAAGAGGGATTTTTCTCAGAGATTATCTTTTGAAAAGAGGATACGAGAAAACGCAGGTTGATTACCTAGTTCAGCTTAAAGACAACTATCCAAATTCTGATTACAAAGATATGATTCAGAGCCTGTCCAAAACCGAATTAAAAATATTCACAAATACATTAGATCGTTTAAAAATTGGAGATTGATTATGAGCACAGAAGAAAAAGGAAAAATCAGTGTAGAAACAGAGAACATCTTTCCAATAATAAAGAAATGGTTGTACTCTGAAAAAGATATATTTTTACGTGAACTTGTATCTAACGCAAGTGATGCGATTACAAAACTTAAAAAAGTTTCTCTTTCAGAGGAATTTGAAGGTGGTTCCGATTATAGAATTGATCTCAAATTCAACAAAGAGGATCGAATTCTAACAATTGAAGACAATGGCATTGGCATGACAACTGAAGAAGTAAAAAAATACATCAACCAAATTGCTTTTTCTGGTGCCACAGATTTTGCCAAAAAATACCAAAACTCTGAAAACAAAGCCGAAATTATTGGGCATTTTGGATTGGGTTTTTACTCAAGTTTCATGGTTTCTAAAAAAGTGACAATCGAAACCAAATCTTATAGAAAGGATGAGCCCGCAGTTTTATGGGAAAGTGAATCCGGAACAGATTTCACTATCACAAAATCAGAAAAATCTTCAAGAGGAACCAAGATCTCTCTCTATCTTGACAGCGACTCCGGAGAATATCTCGACAAATGGAAGTTAAAGGAGCTGATTAAAAAATACTGTGACTTTTTACCAGTTGGAATCTTTGTTGAAGATGAAAAAGCAAATCGCGAAAAACCTTTGTGGTCCGAGGAGCCTTCAAAAGTAAAATCGGAAGAATATAAAGATTTTTATTCTTATCTTTTCCCATTCTCTGGTGATTCCTTATTCCACATCCATTTGAATGTAGACTACCCCTTCCGATTGCAAGGTATACTTTACTTTCCAAAACTAACCCATGAGCTGGATGCGTCTAAAAATGGAATTAAACTTTTTTGTAACCATGTCTTTGTAAGTGAAAATGCAAATGAGTTGATTCCTCAATTTCTTACAATCCTTAAAGGCACGATCGATATTCCAGACTTACCTTTAAATGTTTCCAGATCCTATCTCCAAACTGATCCTCTGGTAAAGAAAATTTCGAACCACATTATAAAGAAAGTATGCGATAAACTTACAGAGGATTTCAAAAAGAATAGAGAAGCCTATGAGAAAAATTGGGAAGATATTTCTCTGTTTGTCAAATATGGTGCTTTAACGGATGAAAAATTTTATGAGTCAATGAAGGATTTCATCATCTTTAAAAATTCTAGCGGAACCTATTCAACAATTCAAGAATACCTAGACAAAAACAAAGAGAAAAACCAAAACAAGATATTCTACGCAAATGAAACTGAAATGAATTCAGTATATATGGATTTGTTAATGTCTCAAGGTTTAGAAGCTTTGTTAGTCGATTCAAAAATCGATAGCCATCTAATCCAGCACCTTGAAATGAAAAATCCAGAAGCTAAATTTCAAAGAGTTGATGCTGAATTAACTGATCACATTGTGGATAAGGATTCAAAATCTGAAGTAGTAAATGAAAATAACGAAACGGAATCCGACCGTATCGTAAAAATGTTTAAAGCAGTACTGCCAGCCGAAGGTGTGGAAGTAAAAACCGAAGCTCTCAAATCGTCGGATGTTCCCTGCATTATCTTACTACCTGAGTTTATGAGGCGTATGACTGAAATGAACTCTATGCTCAATAGAGAAGATAATAAGTCCATTTTGAAATCCCATACAATCCTTGTGAATATCAAGTCTCCTTTAGTCAAAAATGCGCTCAAAACCTTTGAAGGAGTGAATCAAGAGAAAGGGAAGAAATTGGCTAAAGTAATCTATGACCTGGCTCTCCTTTCAGCAAAGATCATGGACGAAAAAGAGATTTCTGAGTTCACAAAAAGAAATGTAGAACTTTTAACAGATTTTTTAAACTGATAAGAAGTTCTAGGACAGAAAGATTTGGCAACGATCTCATATTTTGAGATTGTTGCCATGTGATCAATATTTGTATAACAAGTAGACTTAGTTCTCTACCGATTGTTGTTGCTTATAAAAAAGGATTCTTCGAAGAATATGGTGTACGGATATCCCTCCATGTCAACACACATCACAAAGCTATACATTCCTTACTAGACGCAGGCCGAGTAGAAGCTGGTGAAATTTCAACGATCACTTTCCTTCAAGACTTCTATCTAAAAAAATCTAAATTAAAAAGAATATTCAAAGGTCTGTATCTATACCATTCTCCACTATCCTTTTATTCTCGTTTCTTATTCAAACCAGAAGATCTAACAAGAAACAAAGCGTACTTTATTCCCGTTCCTCACACCAATTCCGTGGAACGATTTTTAGCAGAAAAATTCATCGAGGAATACGCGCCAAAAAATCCCATTAAAATCCGATACGTTGATACTCCAGGTTTTCTTGAAGAAAAGGAATTTTTAAAACCAAATTGTTTGGGAATTGCATCGGACCCCTTTTTAAGTCCCTTTCTTCGAAATTACCATGATTTTAAGGAGATCAGTCCAAATTCTTTAATCAACAGCAAAAGAATGTATCCTACCACCTTACTGGCATTTAGTGGTGATGCTATAGCAAAAATGGGCAGAGATGTATCAGGAGTTTTACTTGCTGTTAAAAAGGCTATAGACTTTCTAAACGCACACTCAAAAATGCCACGCGGAAATCTCTGGGAGGATTTGAACCTCAATCAGTTCTATCCACATTTGAGAGTAGGGGAGACCAAATCCCTTTTGAATTCACATCCTCTCTTAAAAAGTGAAATCTTTTCCTATAATGGTTTAGAACAGAATTTGTTTCCACTTCTAAAAGACATTTACTTTCGCCAAATCCGCAGGGTTATGGAACCAGAATCAATCTCTAGAGTATTAGATTTTACCGAAATTTTAGGTTCCTTAGAACCTAAAAAACTTTTTGATGTACGAAAACTTCACAGCTTTGAAGAAAAAACAGAAGAGAAGCTATATGCTCCAAGCCTAATCAACTATCGAAAATTAAATGCCGTGAGACACTTAATTGTCGATATAAACTCAGTTATGTTAGACATATTACAAGGGAATTATAGTTCAAGACTAAATACGGATGAAACTCTCCAACTTGACAATCGCGTTAAGATTCTTATAAACTCTATGCTTGATGCATATAATGCTAAACTTGAATTACAAAAAGAGGAGATTGCTGAATTAGAAAATTTAATTTCAATATTAGAAATTAAATTGGATCGTTCCGCCGTAGACCTTCAATATTCTGAAGAAAAGTATCGATACTTATTCGAATTCTCTAGAGAGGCGATTGTTTTAATCGATGCTGAAACTGGAAACATCTTAGAAGGAAATCACCAGTTTCGAACCCTAACTGGATATACACGTGGCGATATCACGAAAATGTCTATCGAGGACATTATACCAGAAAATCTAGTAAGCTCCCAATTAAACGTAGGTTCCGATTTGAACTCCGATACCATGTTATCTCTCCCTGATGTAAACATACGAATCAAAGATGGCTCTCGACTGGAAGTAGACGTAAGTTTTACGTCAATACTACTTTCACCCAAAAAGAGATATCAAGTGCAGTTTAGACCAAACTTGGAAAGAAAAGAACAAGAAAGGCTCCAACACGAATTTATTTCAAACGTAAGTCATGAGCTCAGAAGTCCGATGACAAATATCCGTGGTTACTTAGAATTTTTAAAGTCAGACACAACTCTAAATTACACGGAAGAACATAAAAATATGTTAGAGGTGATTGAAAAGAACGCTAAACGATTGAGCTTTCTAATCGAAAATATCTTAAAACTAACAACTTCCCGAGAAAAAGAAAATGAAGACGAAGTTATCGAAATTTTTGATCCTGTGCCAGTAATAGAAGACGTAATTCATATGAATTCCCATCTAACCAAAGGTAAAACCATTGAATGGGAAATTTCACTCAAAAAGGGTTTATTAATACGAGGTATTAAATTTGAATTTTCCCAGATCATTACAAATCTTTATGTGAATGCCCTAAAATATACACTTAAAGGAAAAATTGCTGTCTCAGTTTTCGAAGATCAAAACAAAATTTTTATCAAAATTCAGGACTCCGGCATAGGAATCGATCCTAATTATAAAAATCAAATCTTTGATCGTTTTTTTAGGATCCCGTCATTAGATAACAAAAAAATTGGTGGAACAGGGCTTGGATTATCAATTGTTAAGTCTCTGACAGAAAAGATGAATGGGGAAATTTTAGTTGAAAGTCAGTTGGGCGTCGGAAGCGTCTTTACACTTAAATTCTCAAAAATACAACCTTAATTCTATCCTCTTTTTTTGGAACCTTTCACTTTTTTTAAAGGCTTTTTCTTTGGAGAAGGTTTTTTTATTTTTTCTTTTTTTGAGACTTTTATTTCTACATGATTTTGGATCGAAGGGAAGTTCGATTCACTTAAATCCATTTTAGAGATCAAAAAAGAAAGCTCCATCATATTGCGAGTCCCCAATAAATGCAACATTTCCAAAGCAGTATCCATTCCTAATTTTTTAAACACTGTGAGTGCATTTTGTACACCAAAAAATCGAATCAAAACAGGTAGTTCTTCGATTCCTCTTTGTTTGATCCATTTTTTGCATTCGGGAACTGATAATTCACTAACCAATGCCAGTATAGACTGTACGTCAGCCTGACCGACTAACCACAAAAAGTCTTTCATAGGTATCTGCTTCAGAAGAGAAATTGATTTTTCAATACCCAGAGTCTTAAGAATTTCGACTCCCGTTTCCTTTCCCAAAGTTTTTGCAAGCAAACTGACATCAGATGGGGGTATGCTCTTAGAAACCAAACTCAAATCTACCATAGGAAGAGAATGTATGAAATAAACCAGATCTTCATCTGTGTTTTCCTCAATCATCTCAATCAGAATCTTCTCTGGGATTTGTTTAACGAGTTCTACAACAGTGTCTTCACTTAACTTTTGAGTTAAAACGATCAATCGTTCCTTGGGAACCTTACCAGTTAAAGAAAGAAGTTTTTCATATCCCAAGTTCTTTAAAATTTGGAAGGATTTTTTAGGACCTAGTTTTTCGAGGTATTGGTATACACTTTGGATGGTTACTAGCACTTCTTTCATGAGATTATTAGACAAACTGACAGATTCTATAGGAAATTCCAGAGAAATTCCTTTCCGAATGCGGGAAATTTTTCAAAATGGAGACGTGAATCGAATCATTTTCCCCATTTTTTTGTTTTTGGTCTTTTTTAGTGCTTTAGTTATGGGAAAAACAAAGGCTTACGAAGGATCTCTCTCTTCTTTAATCGGTATTTGGGAAGGATTCTATGAAATCAATCCCAACCAAGTGGATTCGGGGTTTGTAGTTTTTAAGAGCGGTGGATATGATGGACAATTTTTTTATTTTCTCGCAAAAGATATGTTTGTTGGCGGAGATTGGGATATCATATTAGATTCGTATTATTTTCGATGGCACAGAATCGGACTTTCTTTTGTTTCTGGAGGACTCAGCACTTTATTTGGATTCCAACACTACCCAGTGCTAACACTCAGTATATTATTTTCTACTTTTATAGCTTCATTTCTGTGCCTTCGTTCTCTTTTACCTTTAAAAAGTAGAGCCTTTGCATTGATTTACTTATTCTCACCGTATTCTATCAATTCTAACTTACTTTTAGTTGCAGATTCATTCTTTGTTTCACTCGCTATCATTGGTTACTTTTTTTATAAAAGAAGTAGATATTTCTCTGCTATAGTCTTTTTTACGATGGCTGTATTTACGAGAGAACTTGGCATTCTATTTTTGCTTCCGGTCAGTTTTCGCTTTTTTGTCACTAAGGATTATAAACGAATGTTTTTATTCGCACTACCGATCTTCTTTTTTGGATGTTTTCTTCTTTATGGTCGATTTTTTACACCAAACCACCTCGGTACAAATCCACTGAGTTTCACGGATATGATAGATTTTCCGTTTTTTGGTTTCTTCAAAAGTTTTGTAGACTCAGGAGAATTCCACTTCCAAACAAAAGAGTTTCCCAAGTTTATTTTTCTTTTTTCCTTTTTATTAGTAGGCTTCTCTTTGAGAAAAGCAAATGTATCAGACTTGTATCAGTCAGAACTTTTGATTCCAATTCTCGGCAGTTTGTTCGTTATTTTTATCGCCGAAGAAGGGTATTGGAGATCGTTTGATAATCTTTCTCGAATGTTTACTCTAATTCTCCCACTAACGCTTTTATACCAGTCTGAAAAAAGCTTCAAATCTTTTCAGATGTTTTGGGCGTTGTCAATTCTACTGATGGCATTTATACCCGTTCGAGTTTTTTTTATCTCTCCAGGTAAGGAGTTCTTTTTTGCCCCATGATCTCAATTGCTTATTCACCTTGTCCAAATGATACATTTTTGTTTTACCACCTCGTTCGAAGCAATGATCCGAACTTTCTAATCCGTGAGGAGTTGTTTGATGTCGAAAATTTAAACGAATTTGCAATTCAAGGAAAGTTTCCTGTCACAAAACTTTCGTTTGCTGCCTATTTTATGGTCATGGATAAATATATACTCTTAGAAACGGGGTCGGCCTTAGGTAAGGGATGTGGCCCGTTGCTTGTGCGCAAAAAACAATCCTCAGTCACACTAGCAACAGCCAAAAAAGTATATGTTCCTGGATTAAAAACAACTGCAAATCTACTTCTTTCTTTATTTTCAAAGTCCAAGTATGACCCGACTCCGAAACGATATGATGAAATCATACCGAGTCTGTTGAGCGACTCCGACGCTGTTGGAGTGATCATTCACGAAGAAAGATTTACGTTTGAGGAAAGAGGACTTGAGCTTATCATGGATCTTGGCGAAGAATGGGAAAGAGAAACAGGTCATCTGATCCCGCTTGGTGCCATAGCGATCCGTCGAGATATTCCACAGGACACTGCTTTGCAGTTTCAATCCAAACTCCGCCAAAGCCTGGAGATGGCTTACAAAGAACCACAAGAGATGATGGATTATATCATAGAAAATTCCCAAAATAAGGATTTGAAGGTTATTAAATCGCATATTGACCTGTATGTGAACCAATACACCAAAAACTTAGGTGAGGAAGGTCACAAGGCTATAGAACTTTTGCTAAAGCGAGCAATTCAGGCAGGCTTCGTAAAAAGCCCACCAAACCTTCCCTTATTTTTAGGCGAAGGATAACATACAAAGTATACTGCCTTTTTCCCGCTTCAAACTCTCTAAGGCTTTTGCCACAACCATACCAGGTTTTAAGCGATTGAAGTCTGCTTTGATTGCATGCCCTGATGAAAGTCCAGATACCAAAAGATCGCCTGGTTGAATGGCACCTTGTGTTGCATCCACGTGGATCTTTGCCAGACCAAGTAGTGCAACTAGTACATACTCCATTCCTTTTTCTTCCTTACCAAATATGATATTTGACTGACCAACACAAACTCCAATCACATTGGTAGAGTAGGGGTGTTTGGACCTTGACAGCACATTTGGTTCATCACTTGCGACGAGTAAATCACCTGGAGTGATCACATCACGACCGTCCATTCTAAAATACCGTGCTACACAATCCTCACCTGATTCTTTTGTTATGCGAAGATTGCCATCAAAGAAGGAATCCCCTTTTGCATATAAAGCCTTTCCTGAGCCTGAGAGTTCCATTTCCGAAATCCCTTTGCCCTCCACAAATAATGCATAATTGGATTGAGAAACAAATCTTCCTCCGGGTGCCGAAGTGCCGGCACCTAGAATCCCTGCCGATTGGTTCTGAATTTTACCTTTCGAAATTCCATACACACCGATGGATTCTCCAAAGCCAACCACACCATTTCCAGAAGAAACGCCAACAATACCCGAACCAGACTCGTTGTTTTTCCCATAAATGATCGCATCGCCGAGTGGAGGGGGAACAAAACCTTTTGATTCCGATTTTGTTTCTCCTGTAATCTTCAACAAACCTGTGTGAGAATTAAAATCATGTTCCTTTTCGGCATAGGGATGGGTATGAGGCTTTGGATTTCTATCATCAGAAAGCCTTGGGTCCTCAGCTAAAACAACTCGGCCAGGAGTATTTTCACCTAGCTTTGATAAGGTCACAATACCGGCCTCTTCAAAACTTGCTTTTGCCAAACGTTTGTCATTTCCTTGCACAACCACACCCGGCTTGGATTCACCCGAATGTCCAAGTTGAACAATCCCATAACTTTCTGTAGTTGCTTGTTTTAGTCTTTTATCGTTTCCTTGGACGGCAGAATTTTCCTCTTCCCCGCCATTGGAGGCGAGCCTCACAATGCCTTTTGAGGTAGTGGTTGCATCCCGCAGCCTTGGATCATCTCCTGTAACAACCTTGTCTGTGGAAACTTCTCCAGGCTCTGCCAGTTGCACGAGACCTATCGACTTCTTTGTCGCCGCTCGAAGTCTTGAGTCATTTCCTTGAACAACAACACCAGGTCTTGTTTCCCCATCTAATGCCAATTCTACGATACCGGCATTTTCTGTTGACGCATTGCGAAGTCTTTCGTCATCCGATTGAACAACAAGGCCAGGCCTACCTTCACCAGATCTCGCCAAACGAACAAGACCATGAGTAAGTTCAGTTGCTATCTTTAATCTTTTATCATTCCCCTGTACTGCAACTCCAGGTTTATCTTCGCCATCAGAAGCAAGTTCAACAATACCACGATATTCTGTATTGGCATCCCTAAGACGTCTATCGTTTGCTTGGACTACAACACCTTCCTTTACTTCACCATCGACAGCAAGCCTCACGATGCCTGACCTGAGAACGGAGGCATATGGTAAAGGCTCTCTAACTGGACCGCCATAATCCTTTTTATCAGGACTTGAATAAAGTTCTATTTCTATAACTTCAGTTATATACTCTTTCTTTGACTGCAATTTTTCTTCATAAAAAACAATCTTTAAATACCGCAAATTAACAGGTGAAAAACGCCACTTATACCATGTCCCTGGTTCTGAAATAAAATGATTTTCCTCGTGTAGTTGGTGCCAGGTAACATCATCTTCGCTATAATAAGCAACAAATCTCTCAGGGAAATTTGTTATAAGATCGTTTTTAGTGAGCATTCGAATCTCTTCTATGCGATTCACAGTTCCCAAATCAAAAATCAAATACTCTTCTTCTGGTGATTCCTTCTTTTTTGATGACCAACCATAATCAGGTCTCGTATCGATTAGATTTTCTTTAACATACAGTCGATCCAGTTCTGAACTTGCCTGTATCGTTTGAATTCCCGTTACTAAAATCTTAAGTCTGCCAAAATTTAAGCGATTTTTTCCATTCGGCGCCTTTCTTGAAATTTTTGAAACAAATTTCACATAACGAGCGCTAGTTAATGAAAATAGCCACTTCGCCGATGTCTTAAACGACTTGCGAAAAGAGGATTCTTGCAATATAGGCTCCCAATACTTTCCATCGTGAGAAAGTTCAAACCGGAAATTGTCGGGAAAAAAATCCAATCCCTCTTTCCCAGGGAGCAACTCAATACCATTGAAGTAAACGGTATCATCAAAACTGAAAACCAAAGTAGACAAAGAAGTCTGGTCTTTTTCTTCAAAGAAGGAAATGAATTCATCATTTTTAATTTCAAACTGACCTGTCGTTTTGACGGAACGAATAGGGATAGAGTAGGGATGACTCGTTCTAATTAAGTGTTCTTTCATAAATTTGCTATTGGATTCCTTCCAAAAAATACCGTTTTTCATTCTAGTCTATCGAATTTCAAGTAACCCGAGAGCCTTCCTCCATCTCTGCAAAAACAACCAGAACAGATGGCTTCACCCGCTCATTGAAATACATAAGAACGATTTGGCGTAAAAATCCTTGAAGTGGGCTAGAAACCACTAGAACCTTTTTATCCATCCGGACTTGGCATTTTTCCAAAACTTCCCAGCTAGATTGTGTAAGCTCTTGAGAGGCCCATGTCAAAAAACCCAACCAGGAAGCAGGATGAGGACCAAAGGAAGGCATTTCCTGCTTAATATTAGGCATAGCCTTTGACTGCAGGATCAATTCTTTACAAAGCCCTCGAATGTAGGCCCAGTCTGATTCAAGACGTAGTTGGCTTGCCTTTTGGTATGCTGCGAGTGCAATTTCAGAGCCAAATGTTTTGACTAGACCTTCAAATCCTTCCTCTTCTTCTCCAGACAGTTTCGGATTCCTTTCATTTTGGTTCGTATTGGAGATAGTTATATTAATATGGTTCGGGGATATTCCTGCACCCCTGTTGTAGGAATCCGTAGAACCCCCAGAGGGATCCGAATCGAAACCGGAGAGGGGTATTGCTTTATCCCCCAGAGGGGTAATTCGGGACCCCGGATAATGGAAAGAAAAATGGTATTTGGTGGCAGTCCGGCCCCCACCTGGAACATGGTACAATAAACCCGACTTGGTGAGTTCCTTTTTCGCCAAAACAATGGATTTTTTCGTCTTGAAGCCGGTTAGTCGGAGCAGGGTCTCTGTATTCGGCCAAACCGGTTTAAAGTTATAGTCGCTAAATTTCAAAAGGACTACATAAAGAGTCTTTGCAGCATGGGAAAGCTCTGCCCAAAGACCGGAATCAATGATGTCGGTCATCAGGCGGATATAGGAATGCCTCTGGTCGCTCACAGCTTCTCCTTTATTTTTTTTGCAAAAATAAAACTAAATTTAAGCAAATTAAACGAAGGAGTTGACATTATCTGACATAATGTTAATTATGTCTCATCCAACAACATTCCTTCGGGAACACCCGACCCCTGGATTCCCAGGGGAGTTTTTTTGGGACGTTTCAGTCCAAATACGGGTATTCCAGCGTCCCTATATGTTTTTAGTGGGAACGTCCGAAAATCGCCTCAAATTTAAATTATGTCACATTATGCCCTGGATTGGCCTTCTGTCAAGTTCGTACAGCTTTTTTTGGGGGAACTTACAAATTTTTTTTCCTAAGTACTTGACTGCTAAGTACCTGTTTGGGTATTGGCTATTGTGATTCGCCAAACCTTTTGGATAACTCTTTTCGAATGAATTTATAGATTTCGATACTCTGTTCCTCTGAATCAGCAAGGATTTGGATGGTGGTTCCAGATCGCTTTACCTTGTAGGGGAGGTCAAAGCCAAGTGGAGTTTTTTCACGCTCGTCCTTGGACTTTTGATTAAACGATTTCGCATCCTTTACAGTTTTAAGCTCTCCTTTGTGAAACAAAGTTAAAAAATCATCCAAGCTCCCTCTTTTGGCCGCTTGAGCTGCTTGGACGAGTAGGTTCTTATTTTGGATTTCGTTTTTTCTGCACCGGTCCAAATCCTCTCGGGACATGGCTGCGATGGAGAGAACTTCAGACATATAACTGCGGCTCTTTCCGAAAAGATCACCGAGTTCTTGGTCTGTGTATTGGTGCATATTTTTTAAAAAGAGCAGTGCATCCACCTCTTCATACGGAGAAAGATTTTCTCTTTGGAGGTTTTCGATTACTGCAAGTTTATAGATTTCTTTGTCGGGTCGATTGAGAATTTTACACTCAATCTCGGACCAGCCAAGAGATTTTGCCGCATGGTAGCGTCTTTCTCCGGCGATGATTTTATAGCTACCTTCCTTAGTTCCTTTCGAAACAATGATGGGCTGGAGTAGGCCATCGGCCTTGAGTGTTTGTGCAAGTTCATCGATCCCTTTCTTTCTTTCCTGGCGCGGTTGGTATTCAGAAGGCTCAATTTTTTCCATTCGGATTGTTCGAATGGTGCCGTCTAGGTTTTCGGCTTGGTAAATATCTGCGAGTGTTCCGAGGCGTTTACTTTTTGAGCTCACTTAGAACCTCCTCTATAAATCCTTCGTATTCCTGGGACTGGCGAGATCCACGATTGTAATCGTAGACAGATTTCTTTGCCAAGTGGCTCTCGCCAATTGCCACTCCGTCCGATATTGTGTGTTCGAAAATACGGAAGTACTTTCCGAGGACGGGGAGGATTGTTTTTGTGAGAAGTGTCTGAGGTTTTAGTTGGGTGATAAGTGCACCTAAAATTTCAAGATCTGGATTGATCCTTTTTTTAATCGAGGATATGGTCTGCTGCAAACCCATAATCCCATCCATAGAGAACTTTTCTGCCTGGAGCGGTATGAGAACAAAATTGGACGCAACGAGGCTGTTTACTGTAAAAATTGAGAGGGAAGGAGGGCAGTCAATAATTACAAAGTCAAACCCTTTTAAGCTAGAAATCGCATCGCGCAAGATGTACGGAGCTTCGACAGAATTAACTGAAACTGTTTCCATTTCCGCCAAACGTAGGCTAGATGGCGCAATCCACAAATTCTCGTCATACGCTGTTACGATAATTTCTTCTAGTTTGGTAGAGTTTTGAAAGAGATTGGACAGATCCTTGTCAATCGTTTCCGGATTCACAAAAATTCCCGTTGAATTCGCTTGTGGATCCATATCAACAAGAAGCGTCTTGAAGTTGCGTCGAGCTAGACCCATTGCTAGGTTTAATGAAGTAGTGGTTTTCCCCTCTCCACCTTTTTGATTCGCCACAGCAATTGTTATCATTCTTCCGTTTCCCTTCCCTTTGGTATGCTTTCCTTAAGAAATTTTTGCTTCAATTGAATTTTCAAAAACTACGTAAAAAAAGATTTTTTCTCTTCTCAGATTCATTGTCGGACATCCGACATCCAAAAAATGAGCAAAAAGATTTGGTGTGGAAATTGTCGGACATCCGACAATCAGAGCGGTACGTACTTGACAAAGTGATTAAATTTAAACAGTTTCATAAAATGGCCCGCAGTACGGAAAACATTCTGTTTTCGGATTTGAATGGAAAGGATTGGATAGAAAAGAACCTCCCTTCGATATGGGCCGTACTCTGCGCTGACTCAGGGATTTTGTCTGGGGTTGTTGTCTTAAAAGAAGAACAAGATGATTCATTTTATGAATCCGCCAGTTTTGGATATGGAGAAGACGGATTCTACTATAGCTTTATGGCAAGAGGATCCGAGGTTTGGAACCGAGTCATGGATTCCAATTCTCCCATTGAACTAACATCTGGGACGTATGATTTCTTTCATGAAAATTGCTCCGTTCTCCTTTTGCGCATTGGAGACCGGACAAACCCTTTTGGTTTTCTTCTCGTCGAATTTGAGGGAAGTGATAGCCAGTTTTTGCAAACGATATTGTTTCTCTTCGGAGAGAAAATAACAAAGGAGTTCTCCCTTTCAAAGGATGCTCTGAAGACCCCAGCCCGGGGAATAGATGAATCCCAAACCCAGTCGAATAGTCTGAACTTCTTTCGGGAACAGGTTCCCAACTTAAAAAATGGAGTTCAAAAATTCCGTAAGGAACGCGTGCTTTCCATTCTCGGTCCGAAAGGATCTGGCAAAAAAACCGTCGCAAAATGGATTCACTCGGAAGTGGCCGAGACGTATCCAATTCTAATCATAGAATCTTTTCCAGAGAACTTTGGGAAATTGGAAAAATCTTTGCAAGCCTGGGGAAATGAAATCGGTTCTGGTAGCTTGGTTTTTCCCAAGATACGGGATTTGAATTTAGGACAAAAACAAATTCTTTGGTCCTGGTTTTCCGGCTCGGAATTTAAGGGTCGAGTTGTGTTTACAGACGAGAATGGGACTGCCAAAGAATCCTTGCCAGACTTTGAAAGACTTCTTCAGAAAAATCCGATCTATCTGCCTGGTTTGAATCTGCTTTCCCGGGAGGTTCTTTCTAAACAGATTGAGCTTCTTTTTTCAGAGCTGAAAGAATCCCAAAATAGGAGGAGTCTGTCGCTGTCCGTTGAGGCAAAAGAATTCCTCCTCGAAAATCAATACCAAGAACATTTTTCTGAATTAAAGAATGCAATCCTATCGGCCATTTTGGTTTGTCGAGGGACAGAAATTCAAAAAGGAGAATTGGGTTTTGGGAATTCCAAGATGGATTTAGAAGTACCTGAATTGGAAGATTTAGACTTGCGGCGGGGGATACAGGCTCTAGAAAGGCAGAAGATCCTTCTTGCCATGCGCATCTTTTCCAACAACCAAATCCGAATGGCAAAAGCCTTGGGTATTTCAAGAGGGTCTCTCCAATACAAAATGAAACAGCTAGGACTTATCTAATCATGGAAGATGCCGTCTACGAAGAGAGAAAGACCCCAGCTGGATTTTTGGTAAAAGTACGACTCTCCAAGTTTACCTATGTTGTTTTTACCGAAAATGGGCCCGAAGTGCCGAAGGGCGCTAAAAACAATTCCATCGTGGTGAATGTGCCAAAAGTAGGATTTTTTGGTGAGGATTTCGATGTTTCGCACTTCCATTTAGGAGAGCTGTCCTTTGTGAATGTAAAGGCAGGCAAAATGGTCATTCCATACCAGCATGGACTTTCGAATGAAATCAAAACCATCTATCTTGGGACTGGCAGCCAGAGTGATGTCTTACCCGTAATCATTTACCACTACAAAAATAAAGAGGATTTGATGGCAGCCTGGGAAAATGGAGAACAGGCCCAGTTTTTGGTTGTCGATGAGGAGATCCCTCGGTCGGATATGGTCTCTTTCAAAATTCGCTACCCAAGTATGAATATACTTGTGATCAAAAAAAGGATCAATACCTCTGCCGAATCCCAGTCACCCAAAACGGGCGGGGGCGCCACTAAAGGTGTCGTTGACTATGACAAAGTCCGCGCCACAGATGTTGCCAAAAACCAAAACCTGAACACTCACAGCGAAAACCCTGTTTTCTTGGCTAGAATCCATTTGCGCAATTTGGAATTGGATAAAGTCCGACAACTGCTTTTAGATTTTCACCTTTCCTCTGAAGATGTCATGTTCATTCGTACGTTTTTGGATGTTATGATCAAAAACGAATATGCCAAACCCGAACTAGAAACAGCCAAGAATACCTTGCTTGGAATGAATGAGGCCTTCCGACTTGCTGTTCTCATATTAGAATTCCGCATAGAAGAGTTTGAACTTGAATTGGACAAAGGATTTCCCAAGGACACGACACATATGATCTATGCCTTATTGGCCAAAGAGCAAGAATCTGCTACTGAGATAGAAAAAGAGATCGTATTATGGGAATGGAAACTCCAAACAAGGGCGATGATCTACCGGAAATAATTTCCAAAAAACAGTAAAAAAAGCTTTATTTTTCCTGAATTTGACTAAAATTAAGGCATAAACCTATGGATTTCGGGAATTTTTTCAAATTTTTGGCACAGAACTTGCTTGTGGCTTGTTTCGCCTTTGGCGGAATGTTCGCCCTGCCATCCCTCCCGAACCAATCTCTCCTGGCTGATGAAGCCTCCTTCGAGGCTGTCGTCATTCCAGAAACTCCGCTTCTAAATCCAGTGGTTGTTACCGCTGATGGTTTGGTACTTGAGATTTCTGAGAACGTAGAGGAAACAGTCACTTCTGGATCTTCATTCGAGAGTAGCAAGACAGAAGGTTTCTTATGGAATACTTTTGAAAAAATTTCCGTTTCCGAGGCGTCCGCTCCAGAACCAAGAGGAGAAAGAGTGGTAAAAATAGATGTTCGTCGTGAGCGAATGGCAGCTTCGCATGTTATATTTCTGTCTTCCGCGACCCGAACCAACTTCTCAAACGGCATGGGCAGAGCATACGATTCATCTGTAAAATCGGTTGCCGTACAAGGTCTTTTTGGTTTCCTGGGGATATGTCCCAACCGAAGCGACTTGCCTTCCAGAAGTTTCTCAATGCCATGCGAAAGCTCTCCGTCGAAGTCAATGACAACGAGATTTGCAAACGATTGGAAATACTCATGGCAACCAGCAAGGATGATCTACCTATTGCGACAGTCAATCAGCTCCTCCTGGATCCCAAAAACTTTGACCCCAAGCTCATCCCCGAACCTTACACTCAGTATGTCCGACATTTCATCTACATGGTCAAACGGAACGGTCGACTGCCTGCAGATCTCATCTCAGGCCCTGAGTCTGGATCGAGTTCGTCAAACGATACGGGTGGAAAGGCGAAACAGACCCGAAAGTCTGGTGCAAAATCTGCCTCCAGGACTGTTAAACCTGTCAAAAAATCGCGCGTAAGCTCAGCCAAAAGATCCTAACAAAAAGGTTAGAACTAGGTTCAATTTGCCTTCAAACAGCTCGTGTTTGCCAAAATTTATGTCTCCCTGTGCCTACCACAGGGGAGATTCCAAACAGAAAGAAATGCAAAAATATGCCTGCCATTTGGCCAAAAAGACAAGCCGAATCCCATCTCAAGCTCTAAGGAATATTTATGCCCAAATTTAGGCAGAATTGATGCAAAGGCTGGCAGCTCCTGGGCACTGCCGAAGAATGGTTTAAAGCTGTTCGGAATTCGGCGCCGAAAAACCGACACTTGGCAGCCAAGCTAATGGTTCGCCCGCTCACTGGCGCCACCAAACGGTCAGACTCAGACTAGTTCTCTCTCCTGCCCTGGATTCGGCAGTAAAAAAGAAACCTTTTCACTCTTTCAGTCGGTCCTTCGATTTTGAAATCCATACAACCGAATCCAAAAAAAAGCCTAAAGAGAAGATGATTGCGATCTTACCGTAAGCATTGGGTTGGGCTCATCCAGATGAATCCTCCGCCTTCCAGTGTCGATCCCATCCAAATGCAAAACTAGTATTTGGAGCAAGAGAAGATTATTACCAAGGTTCTACAAGAAGCCTAAATGTTAGGGTAAGCTGCCCGTATGAGGGCAGATAGCCGTCCTAAATCCCTATGTTTCCGCCATTTGGCTCCTTACATCTATGTGGATTCTAAGGAAAAGATCTCACTTCGATTGGCTGGAGTTTGGCCAAAAATGGCTCTATAGGATGCCAAAATGTCATGTGTATGCCGAATTCCTGCGTATGTCAGTTTGGCAGGTTTCTTTTCCTTGCCGATAACGTGATTTAAGTCGATTTTAAAGAAGATTCATATGGCAGAAACTATTCGTTTGCGGGTGAAATGTCACGCCTGCTCCAATCTTATCGAAGGAACCGCGAAATACGGTTCCGGTCACTATGTTCCGGAAGGAGTTAGTTTTGAATTCGTAGCAGTTGGCAAGGTAGAGGGTGCTCAGGGGCGACGCGTGAAAGCTGAGGTTACCTGTGTTTGCCCCAATTGTGGCGTAAAATGCAAATATAATGTCTAATATTCTATATATGCTTGAAAATAGGCAATAAAATGCTATTTAATTCATCTTTATATGCACTTTTTTTGTGCGTTTCTTTGCTTGTTTACTGGATCTTTGCTGGTATTGCTTCAAAACTTAGACAAAATACTGTCCAAAAAAAATCAATAAATACAGCAATTATAGTCAGATTTTTGATTTTATTTAGTGGATTATTTTACGCCACCTGGAATCCGGTCTACTTAGGATTATTGGTCTGGGTGTCTCTAGTGGACTTTTTGGTCGGAAGGGCCCTCTCTAATTCTCGCTTTTCTGGGGCAAGAAAGGCCTTTTTGTTGATCTCTTTGTTCAACAGTCTCAGTATTTTGATTTGGTTTAAATATTCTTTATTTATTGCCAATAATTTGGTAGATATTGGATTAAATATGGGCAGTTATTTGTCCATTTTCAAATCAATTGTTTTACCTGTAGGAATATCCTTCTACACCTTCCAGTCCATTTCCTATGTGGTGGATGTGTATCGCAGAGATATCGAGGCTGAGGTAAGTTATCCAAATTATTTGTTATTTTTACTTTTTTTCCCCCAATTGGTTGCTGGACCCATAGTGACTGCCAAGTCTTTTTTGCCTCAGATCCGGAAGAATCCTGTTTTTTCTGACCTACCCTTAGCTTTTGGTTTTTTCCTGATTTTGTTGGGATTGTTTAAAAAGTTGGTCTTAGCGGACCATTTGGCACTCCCAAGTGAATATGCCTTTCAACATGTAAAGGACCTGGATCCGCGAAGTCTTTGGATCGGTCTACTTTCTTATAGTTTTCAGATCTACTGCGATTTCTCAGGTTATACAGATATTGCCCAGGGATCGGCACTTATGTTGGGTTATCATTTGCCTGAAAATTTCAGAATGCCATACCTGTCCAGAGGGTTTTCGGAATTTTGGACACGTTGGCATATATCTCTATCCACTTGGCTCAAAGACTATTTGTACATCCCGCTTGGTGGCAATCGTAGGAGCAAATTGGTAACCATACGAAATTTATTTCTTGTTATGATTTTGGGTGGGCTTTGGCATGGGGCTAGTTGGAATTTTTTAATATGGGGTTTTTGTCACGGCCTATTTCTGGCGTTAGAGAGATGCTTCCGTTCTTTGTTCAATTGGTCAAGATTGGCTCTTCCTTTTGTTTCGAATGTTTTTTTGGTCCCTTTTACCTTTTTTGCAGTCACAATTCTTTGGATACCCTTTCGCAGTCCAAATTTAGAGACTTCCCTGTGGTATCTACAGGGACTTTTTATGAAAAATGCTGATTTTTCCCTACCCTATGGATACGAAATGAACTTTTTTTATAGTTTTATTTTTATTCTGGTTGGGCATATTATTGGGAAGAAGATGTTTAATACGAACGAACAAATGTTAAATACATTCAAAAAACTAGCGTTTTCAAAGGGAAAATTGGGGTTTTTAGGTTTTTGTTATGCTATTGTGATTGTCCTAATTGTTCTTTATTCTGCTGAAGGTTTGCCGTTCGTTTATTTTGTATTCTAAAATGAAAAATGCAATACTGATCCTATCCTTTTTTGTTTCCTTATTTTTTATAGATTATTTGGTATTTAGAAAGTTTCAGTATGAGTTGCCCAATGAATCTCCTTGGAATACAAATCACTTTTTTAATTTTCTATACGAATACAAAAGAATTCAATCTCTCCCAAAATTAAAAAAAAGAATTATTATTCTTGGGAGTTCCATAGCTTACTTTTCAATCCAGGCTAAGGATTTAGAATCCGAATTAAAACAAAAATATAAGTTAGATGTCGAAGTATTTTTTTTAGCGTATGCGGGGAATAGTCCTCTTTATGTTTACCTTTTGTTAGATTGGCTTTTCCCCCTCGAGCCTGATCTCGTCGTATACCCAGTTAATTTTATAGACTATCGTTTGCATCGAACCTATGTCCTTTTCCCTAATGGAAAAAACGAAACCGTCTCAGAGGATATTCTGATTCAGGATGCCTTAACTTTTGGAGAGGCGCCCCAATCCCTTTGGGTTTTCCCGTGGGAAACTTGGAGGGAGGCTGGTTCGCAAATGGATGCGAACACTCAGGCAAAATACCTCATGAGTGGATTATTTGGTTTCTACCAAACAAAAGATTTATTCTTTCAAAACCTTACAAATTTGTACCAACATAGGTTTGGTCGTAATACAAGCTACCATCTGTACATGGGATACCCAATTCCAGAAGGAATCAGTGGGATGGGTTGGACTGGAAAAAAGTTTAGTTTTCCTGTCACAAAAAAAATACGGCGATCTGGGTTTTGGATCGAAGTAACCCCATTTCTTTTAAAGGATGGGCCGAACCATCTTGTGCTTCGGCAGGGGAATCTTACACAAGTATTCCCACTAACAAAGCCAGGCTGGACGAAGGTGGAATTGGATCCAAATTTTTCGATGGAGTCTTTGGTTCAGGCAGAACTGGATCGAACTTGGTTTGCCTACGAAGCAGCTGGAGCCTATCTAGACTTCCATCGTGATCCCATGGGAGTTCGGCTGGAGCAAACCTTTGCATTGGACCGACCTCCGTCTGGTGAACAATACATCCGCCGAAGAGTTTCAGAAGACAATCGCTATGAAGGAATGTCGGACAAAGACTATCGACTTTATTTTGAGTATCGTTTGTTGGAAGGTCTTGAGTTTAGGCCGGGGATCGGTTATTTAGTTGCTCTAAAAAATGCAAAACTTAGGATTCGAGAAGAAAACTTTACACCTAAGTTTCACTTCCAATACTTACAAAAAATTGCGGATCGATTTCGCAAAAAAGAGATCCCCTTTTTACTCATCAACAACCCTGAAAACCCAATCTCCTTGGAGTGGTATAAAAGTTCCAACTGGTACAAAGACCATTTGCTATTTTTAAAGTCACTTGAGGGTGGGACGGTTCATTTCGTGGACCTGCATTCTGCTCTGCCCATACAAGGATTTTCGGATTTCCACCATTTCACGTATCCTGGAATGGAGCAAATGAACCCGATTTATGCGAAAGAAATTGGAAATCTCTTTCCCTAATAGGTAGATTTACAATCCTTACATTTGGTAAGGAAATTTATGGAAAAAATCAAGGTCGGAGTCTTAGGGGCAACTGGCTCTGTTGGTCAACGTTTCATTCAATTACTCGAGAATCACCCATTCTTTACGGTTACTCATTTGGCTGCTTCGGAAAAAAGTGCCGGTCAGTCGTATTACGATGTAATGAAGTCTCGTTGGAAAATTTCTGGCGACATTCCAGAATATGCAAAAAAGATTATTATATCGCTTCCCAAACCAGAGGAGACAAAAGGTGTCCAGTTGGTTTTTAGTGGTTTGGATTCGTCTATCGCAGGTGAGGTGGAAACGGCATATGCAGAAAGCGGAGTTATGGTCCTATCCAATTCTAAAAACCACCGTATGGTACCGAATGTACCTATTCTTTCCGCAGAAGTAAATCCAGAACATCTCGAAGTATTAAAACACCAGCCTACCAAAGGAAAAATTATTACCAATTCTAATTGCACCATTATGGGTGTAACAATATCTCTCAAACCACTTATGGATGCTTTTGGACTCAAATCCGTCATGCTGTTTTCTATGCAGGCAATTTCAGGAGCGGGTTATCCAGGTGTTCCCACAATGGATATTTTGGGGAACGTGGTGCCTTTTATTAGCGGGGAGGAAGATAAGGCTGAGGTGGAACCTCAAAAATGTTTGGGAATTGTTAAAAACGGAGTGATTGAACCTGCAAGTTTTAAAATCTCCGCTCATTGCAATCGTGTTCCCGTGTTTGATGGACATACAGTGGCAGTTTCCGTTTCCTTTGAAAAGAAACCAACCAAAACAGATATACTTAAGATTTGGTCGGAGTTTCAAGGTGAGCCTCAAAAATTGGGATTGCCTTTGGCACCAAATCCTACCATACTCTATCGTGACGAGAACGATCGTCCTCAACCCAGATTGGATTTGGATACGGGAAGAGGAATGACAACCGTCGTGGGCCGCCTCCGTGAAGACTCCATTTTCGATTGGAAATGGGTAGTTCTTTCGCATAACACAATTCGTGGTGCGGCTGGAGCAGCTATACTTAATGCAGAGTTACTTTATAAAAAAGGATATTTTAACTAGGAAAATCCGATGTTGGATCCAAATCTCCCTGAACTAAAAGTGATGGATTACGCCGCCTGTCTTCAAAAAGTACAGGCAATGGATTCGCGAGGAGATTTTTCTTATAAAGGAATTTATAAAGTACTAATGGTAATTTTTGATTGGACGGATAAATTTCTCCAAAATAAAGTTTTACCAAACGTAGAGCAGATAGAGCGAGATAGTTCGATCGATAGGGACAGAACCGAAAACTATTGTGTGGATCTCTGTTTTAAACAAAATCCAGCAATATTAAAGAAGTTAAATGTTCTTGAGTTTCACCCAAATGAACCCGGGGATCCCGAAAATCCGAAAACCTTCATCAAACACAATACTGTTTTTGCCAGACCGACTACTGCCGATGGAGGCACAGCTTTCCGATACGCGTTAGGTTTGAATGAACACTCAATCAATGCCATTAAAGGATGGTTTAACGAAAAAAGAAAGTATGTCGGAAAAGAAAAGATGCGAAAGGTAATCAAAGCCGCTTGTGATTCCAATCGACTTTTTGATACCTATGCATCAACCGAAATCGGTAATTTGTTTCAGTGTCCTTATGACAAAACCAAAGCCCAAAAAGATGCCACAATAGTTGTACATCTAAAGCCTATACTCAAACAATTGGTAGACGATAAAATTTTATTCTTCTTTAGAAATGATTCTGCTTCTAGACCAGCAAACAAGAGCGTTTTTGTTTATAACAAATCAAGTGAGATAGCAGATCGTTATGATGCCTACATTGATTACGTCAAAAATACTATTTATCCAGTTTTGAAAAATCTAGGTGTGATGGGAGAAATTACTGAAGATTCTTGGAGTTCTCCCAAATCAATTCTCACAGAAATTTTATCTTTTTTAAATGAATCGTATGGAGATCAGAAGACTCTTGTTGAGGAGTGTCTAGTTCTTAATGAAATTATAGAAAAAGATAGAGAAAAAGAAGAAAAACAAAAAAGAAAGCAACAAGTAGAAGATTTGTTAGGGTTTTTGGCAGAAGCAGGTCGCATCGTTGAAGTCAATATGCTACGTGTGAATGGAGAACCTTTGACCGATGAATTTCGATCAACACTGCTTTCGAATTCTGAGATTCTTTTTGCAGAGTATGCCGACAGAAAGACTCTAAACGAATTTATTCTGCACAAATCTTGTATTGCTCAGGCAATAGAGTCTGCAAAACGCAGTTTTCAAATTAAAAAATCGGATTTAGAAATTCGAGTCTTAAATTTAATGAATGTTTCGGTTCAATTAAATGATGACAGTGCTCGGAGAATATTGGAAGAAGTCGAAGCTCAAAGCCTTTTCCAGTTTTTACCATTTTTTACAAGGCTTTGGCGGATGATTATGGGCAATATGGTTGTCCATAAATTCGAAATTCCAGCCATCAAAGCGAGACTTCAAATTCAATTGAACAAAGATTTGGCGACACAAAAAGCAATTAAACTCAATCAAGAGAAAGAAAAAATAGTAAAGGCAAGGCTTAAAGAAAGAGAAGAGGCCGAAAAAGAAATTCAAAAAAGAGCGAAGGCTACCCTAGCAAACCAAGATACTGATAACTCTGATTCTGAAGTTACAAAGCAAGGGAGTCCAGAAGAAGAGAAAAAGTGGAAAGAATCTATTGAGGCCGTAATCCGAATTTTAGATGAGGCTTGGGATTTTGGAGTTTTACCGGATCGGGAATACGTTCTTAGCAAATTGAATGGCAAGTTTACAGAAGATAATTTGATTTTTTTCTTAAAGAAGTTTGGCGGCAAAGAATTGTATAGCTTCCCAATCCGAAACCAACCCGATAAATACAAATGGCCGATCCTCATATCTACATCGTATTTAAAGAGAAACGGAAAGCGTCTCCTAGAGAAAGTATCCGAAGAGAGTAATAAACAACGTAATGATAAATTTCCGAATCAGGAGAAATTTGACATTGCAGAATCACAATTGGAGTTCCTAAATCGAATTTTACCTCGATTAAAACCTTAATGATATGCCAGCAATAGAACAACTTAGAGCTAGAAAAACAAAAATCATATGTACCTTAGGTCCAGCAACTGCTTCTAAAGAAATGATTCGTAGCCTTGCCCATGCAGGAATGAATATTGCAAGAATCAATATGAGTCATGGAGATCATGAATTTCATAGAAAGATCATCCGCATAATAAAATCTTTAAATAAGGACGAGTTACACAAACAACCGATATCTATACTTCTTGATACACAAGGACCTGAGATTCGAACTGGCGATGTCCAAAACGATCTCCATTTAAAGGTAGGAGAGACGTTTACATTTCACATTATTCCTGGGATGGAAGCAGAAGCACAGAGTGTTTTTGTAAATTATCGAGATATTGTAAAGGACCTAAAGGTGGGTGATAAAGTTACCGTTGATAACGGGCTTATCAATTTGGCCGTTCAAGAAATCAGAGAAAACGAACTGGTATGTAAGGTTTTAGATGGTGGTAAGTTAGGAAGTCGAAAACATATAAACCTTCCTGGTATCCGAGTCAATTTACCATCAATTACCCCTAAGGATATGAAAGATATTCTCTTTGGGTTGGAAGAAGATATAGATTTTATTGCGCTATCGTTTGTTAGGTCTCCTGAAGATGTGATTCAACTACGTGGTATCATCGACGAACAAAAACACCATGCCCAAATCATTTCCAAAATTGAAGACCAAGAAGGTTTAAAAAACCTGGACGAAATCATCAAATTCTCAGATGGGATTATGGTCGCTCGAGGGGATTTGGGTGTGGAAATTCAAATCGAAGAATTGCCGATTGTCCAAAGACGGATCATAAAGAGATGCCAAGAAGAAGGGAAAAGGGTAATCGTTGCAACTCACTTGTTGGAATCTATGATTACGAATGCATCACCAACTCGCGCCGAAGTAACAGATGTAGCAAATGCTGTATATGAGGAGGCGGACGCTATCATGCTGTCAGGTGAAACTGCAATGGGAAAGTTTCCTGTTCGTTGCGTTGAGATGTTGGACAAAATTGCGCGAAGGATGGAGCAGTCTATCAATTTGGGTATGGCTTCGCAAAGAAAGCCAAAGGACAAAAAAGAAGAGATGGCGAAATCAGCCGCCAACCTTGCAGATTCGATGCAAATCCCAGCAATTATCGTAATTACTAGGCGAGGCATTACTGCAAATAATTTAGCCTCCTTTCATCCTAAATATCCAATTGTACATGCCTTTACTAATATGACATCAGTTAGACGAAAGTTATGGTTAACTCGCGGTGTAATACCGTATCGAGTAGATTTTTCTTCTGATCCAGAAAAAACCATCAACCTAGCCATACAAACATTGGTCAATAATGGTTATTTACAAGCGGGCGAGAAGGTGGTAATTCTTTCCGATATTATCGCTGGGGAAGATCGTGTTGAAACCATTCAAATTCGCGAAGTTAAAGGATAGATTCCAAAAGTTCGTTTTCCTTGGCTTTTACCTTTTCCCTTTATTTTTAATCCTTAGCTTTAATTTTTCGTTGTATGCACAGCCTAAAGATAAGGATTTTAAAGTTTTGCCCGATTGGCTTGGCGAATTTAAAAAATTGGATGAAACTGAATTAAAGAATAAGAGGGAAGGTTGGTATCTAACTGGGTTGCCTCTATTTGGGAATGATGCTGTATCTGGAACTGGTCTTGGCGCACTTGCAAATTTTATTTATAACGGAACCAAGGAAGATACCTCTTTTGAATACACTCCTTACGAACACTTAATCAGTGTTGGTTTGTATAGAACATCTAAAAATGCACAGACATACTATGTTAGTTGGGATGCACCATACTTTTTAGATACTGCTTATCGGATTAAATCTGACGTATACTATGACTCTAATCTTTTTAATCAATACTTTGGCATTGGAAAAGAATCTATGCGGCCTCTTTCTTACCTAGAAAGAAACGAGGAAGGTGGGCGGTTGGTGCGGAACGCAGAATTTAGTGATTTTGAATCCGCAAATTCGTACGCTCGAAATCGTGCAGGAAAGGATTGGGTTTCGACTCAAAGATATCATGAATACCAATTTGAAACTGTTGGAAGTAATTTTTCACTAGACAAAACTGTATTGCAGGTATTCCGAATATGGTCTGGAGTTGAGTTCTCTCGAAATATTGTTAGACGGTATGATGGAACCTGGACGAAAGCAAGGGAACCTCTTACAGAGGTTATGTTACCAGTTCAGGAAGCTCCATCTAAATTGACTGAGGATTCAAAATCTGGAAAAATTATCGGTCTTGACGGGGGTTATCTCAATTATATCCGAGCGGGGATCGCATATGATACAAGGGATTACGAGCCAGATCCTGATAGCGGATGGCTGATTGAATACAATGTGAGTAAGGCAGAAAAATCCATCGGATCTAATTTTTCCTACTACCGACATTTTGGCCAGATTAAGAATTTCTACCAACCCTTTCCAAAGTATTTTAAGGAGTTTGTGATTGCTCAAAGAGTTGCTCTAACCAAGGCAGTAGGTGAATTACCTTTTTTTGACTACCGCTATATGGTTTCCATCGATGGAGCCTTCGAGGGAGTTGGCGGAGTGAGTACGCTTCGAGGTTATAGACAGGAACGGTTTTATGGCCCCGTAATGGGATTTTATAATATAGAGTTTCGTTTCCGTGTAGCTGACTTTCAGTTATGGGACAGTTTTTTTCAAGTCAGTGTTGTTCCTTTCTACGATATTGCTCAAGTGTGGGATAAAATCCGTGAAATCAACGCACAAGGCTATAAACATAGCAGAGGACTTGGACTAAGACTTATCTGGGACCAAGCCACTGTTATACTAATGGACTATGCAGTTTCCAAAGAAGACAAATTGTTTTACATAGACATCGGTCATATTTTTTAAAGCTTCATCGGAACTTCAATCACTAGAACTTCGGATTTTATAAGCGGTTTGATTTCAAACATATCAGTGTCCCAAATTCCAAGGGCATCCCGTCTTTCGAGAATGGTTCCATTGATTTCAACTTTCCCACTGATTAAAAATACGTAAGCACCTTGTCCTTGTGTATGTAAATTGTAGGTAGATGAATATCCGGGGTCTAAATCTGCCAGTGAAAAGTAAGCATCTTGATTGATCCAAACTGCCGAATCATCATTAGGCGAAACAACAGTTTGGAACTTGTTGGCCCTGCCTGTTTTTGAGAATGACTTCTGATCGTATCTCGGGGAAATATTCTGTTTTTTGGGTAGTATCCATATCTGTAAAAAATTCACCTTTTTATCGTTACTATGATTGAATTCAGAGTGTTGGATGCCAGTTCCTGCTGACATAATTTGAACATCTCCTGTTTGGATGACACCGATGGTTCCGATGCTGTCTTTATGAGCTAACTCACCAAACAGAGGAATCGAAATGATTTCCATATTTTGGTGTGGGTGGGTTCCAAATCCCATACTAGGTTCAACTATGTCGTCATTCAGAACTCGGAGTGCACCGAAGTTGGTTTTTTCGGGATTGTACCAATGTCCGAAGCTGAAGGAGTGGTGGCTGTCTAACCAACCCATAGATACATGGCCTCGGTCTCTGTGAGCGTGGAATATTTGGTTCATGTGGCCTCTAATGTTTGATAATAAATAGTTTGATATTAAACTATATTTCGTCAAGGAATATAGCTCTTAAAACGTAAAAAAAATGAAAATGGGTTTTCAGTTTCCTGCCAATTTTTAGATTACTTTTAATGTCGAAGCCATTGGAGATACGGAAAAACCTAGTCGTTTTATACGTTTCCCTATTCGTTTTTATTATTGGGACTTCGCTTGCTTCTCAATCTGTTCCTAAGCGGATGGCACTCATCGTAGGTGTTAACGAATACAAAGATCTAAATTTAGGAAATCTCAAAACAGCAAAGAATGATGCTCTTGGACTAACGAAGATTTTGTTCAGCTATGGTTCGTATCAGAAAATTGAAGCACTTGTGGCAGAAGGAAGTAAAGAATATACACCTAATAGATATAATATACTGAGTCATTTTGATTCTCTTCTCGAAGAAACGGGGAGCGAAGACTTGTTTGTATTTTATTTTTCCGGTCATGGTATCATTGACTATAATGATAAAGTTTATCTTCTTCCTGAGGATGCTGATCCTACGAATCCTTTTGAAACAGGAATCTCTGTTGAAAGTTTGATCGCAAAGACAAGAGAAAAAAACCTCAAACGGGTCGTCTTCTTCATTGATGCTTGCCGAAATCCAAAAGATGGGCGAGGGGAAGAAGGAAAAAATTTTTTACAATCTGTTACCTTCAAGGATACTGAAGTCATCTCTATTTTTTATTCTTCGAAATTAGGAAGCCCTAGTTTTGAAGACGACCGATCCGGATATGGGATATTTACCAAATATTTAATATATGGTTTAGAGGGTCGAGCGGACTCCAATTTTAATGGGGAAGTCTCTTATTCGGAACTGACTACTTATGTTATCTCTTCGCTTAAAGATTGGTCCAAAGAAAATCAAAAATCACAGAGACCGTATACAAAGGAATACACAGAGAAATCAGAAGACGTTATTCTAACATATGCGATCAACCCAAAAACATCGCTTGCTGATGCACCATTGTTCAATCCATACAATCCTACGTATGCATTTCGATCCTTTTTATTTCCTGGTTGGGGGCAGTATGCCCGAGGTCAAGAAGAGAAGGGCAAATACTTTATGTCTGCATTTACCGTTGGTTTGTTGCATGCAGGTTTTAGGTATCAAAATTATAGAAATGCAGCCAATGCCTACGAATCCGCAGTAGGTATCCCGCCCAATCCAAGAGTGACTGAAACGGTTCTTGCAAATTATTTTTTAATAGAGCCTTACCGTCGGGAAATGGAGAGAACTCGATCACAATTTTCCCTGTCGTTAGGAATTCTTGCGGCTATATGGGTCACAAATGTGTTTGATTTTTATCTTTTGGGACCACAGCCTAAAGAAAAGTTAGTTTGGGAAATGGGAATTGAGCCGGCGGGTTTACTTGGCCTGGATCAGAAGGTAAAAATTGCATATGAAATCCGTTATTAGATGTTTTTTTCTCATCACGATTTCAGTGAATTGCAAATTACAGTCGGATGTAATCAATCTATTTGATATTAATTCCGGGGTTGGCCAATTATTAGCACTTACGACTTACCAATCAGATGTTAATGATTTACAGTTAAAAATTAAATATTCTACAAATGATTATCCTAGTTTTGTCAAAACAGGAGTTTTAGAGATTGATTTGAATCTCCCCGTTGCAGCTGAATTCCGAACAGAACATTTTCTTATTTCAAAAAATTATGAAAATGACCTGGTTATTAGGGATGTAATTCCAATCTCAAATACAAAAATTCGTATATTGTTTATTAGCTCTGTAAAAGCTAACTGGAATGAAGATCTAACATTAACAATAAATCATCCAGATTTAAAGAGCAGATTTAATCTTTTACAGAATACATTTGTTTTTAGTTTTCCTAAAAATCGAATTTTAGGCGAAATTTCAGAAGAAAAATCCTCTGTTTCAGTTTTTCCTATCTCTGACACAAAAATACTGTTAGTTGGTGGTATCAATGCTTTAGGTTCAGTTGTACCCACTGTAGAAATCTTTGATATAGAGTCTGGTTTTTCAACAATACTTCCTCCGTTACAACAAGGACTAGTCGGAGCCAAACTTTGTTCCCCTGAACCTGGAATTGTATACGTAACTGGAGGGAAAACTGTTCCAGGGAATATTTTACAAAATTCCGAGATTTCGAATCAAATCTATCGCATAGATTCAAAACAAAGGACAGTAACAGTATTAGGGTTGGTATTAACAGAGCCAAGATTTGGACATTCGATTGTCTGTCTCCCTGGAAGTCGAATTTTAGTATCCGGCGGTCAAAAGTCTGCAAATAATAGTATATCATCTGTTAGCAATACACATGAATTGGTTCATCTTGAAACAAGTTCTATAGCATATCTGAATCAGTCAGAGTCCTTTGAATATCCTAAGATGAATCACGAAGCGATTTGGAACGAATCTGATCAGTCCGTTTACTTTTTTGGGGGGCAGAATCACCCGCAACCTCAAC
The DNA here is from genome assembly GCA_027533185.1 of Leptospira sp. Classification (GTDB taxonomy): domain Bacteria; phylum Spirochaetota; class Leptospiria; order Leptospirales; family Leptospiraceae; genus Leptospira_A. The sequence goes on from JAPZTS010000021.1 coordinate 40,482, forward strand.
TGATTTCGAATTCGGTGGATAACTCCGTACAAAGATTAAATTTGAGTAGCTGGATGACGACAAGGCATCCGCTCAATCTAAGTGCATCAAAGTCGCAACTTTTTGTTCATTTGGATTCTAGCGGTGATTTCCTAAACTTCGTAGGAACTTTGAACGATGGAATTATTTCGAGGACAATAGAGGTATGGAATCCAGTCAGGGGAGTTGCAGATACAATCGCTTTCTTTGACAGACTTCGCAGGGATTCGCCTGTGTCACGTTTTTCGGGAAATCAATATATCATTGCTGGCGGACTTGAGACCTATTACAAAACTTCCGCGATCGAGATTTACGATCATTCAGAAGGTAAGGTCTTTACTACAGGTTCTTTGTTATTCCAAAGAGCAAATCATTCTGTTGTATTGGTTAGGGGCGGGATCGCAGTTTTGGGAGATCCGAGTTTTGCTGGGAAACAAGTGGAATACTATGGCAAAAACTAAAATCTTTATTCTCTTAATTTTGCAAATGTATTGTGTGATCAGCCCTGCGAACAACCAATTTGATCCCAGTAATTCTAAAAATTTATTTTTATTTGGTCTGATGACAGACTCTACTGTAAGATTAGAAGTCTCTTCGAACCGTGTTAGACCTGGTGGGAGTGTGTTTATAATGTCCAACACGGACCTATCCGATTTGCCAGGTGGTTTTGTATTGCCAGTCTCTAATCCAGAGGAATCACCGATCAAACAGATTATTCCTCGAAGTCGGTTTCTTTATGAAGTAACGTTCAATTCTGAAGTTTCAGAAGGTACTTTAACATTTAATCTCAAAGACCATTATGAAAGATTTTCACGCACGGTTACCCCCGAGAATTTGCAAATTGAAGTAGATGATGCACCTCCCGTATTTGAGTTACGTGGCGGAAATTCTTTGGATATATCCGAACTTCGTTCGGGGTTTCTAGATTTAGAAGCAAACGAATATATTGAATGGGATGAATCAAACTTAAACATCTCCTTATCCGGTACAGCAAAAAATAGTTTAGTAGTTTCATCTATTATCAAATCGAAAAAACACCTTAGAATTCTTTTCTCAGGTGTTCCCAATGCCAATGGCGGGATTTTAGTCATTTCTTTGTTTGGAGTTAAGGACAAAGCCGGGAATTCTGAAACAGAGATAAGAATTCCGATTCAAGTTTTTGCTTTTAGAAGTGGTCCTCTAATGCTTTTGCCAAAGCGGTCGTGCGTAGGACTGGAGTTAGATGATGGTCGAAGGATCGTTTTAGGTGGAAGATCTAGAGGGGGATCTTCGGAATTTGTGATCGATGGGAATCGGACTTTGTCCCGAATGGAAATATATAATCCAGTGAATCGTGTGTTCGAAAATGGAATTGATATGCTGTTTCGAAGACAAGAATTTGACGCAGTTAAACTTAAAGATGGAAGAATTCTCGTTTCTGGTGGATTTGGTGGTGTTAGGTTCCATCCGGACAACCTGATGTTAAGGAGTACAGAGATATTTGATCCGAACACAAATACTTGGTCGCAGGGTCCAAACTTGCATTTTGCAAGAATGCAACACAAAATGACTGTACTCTCGAATGGTGATGTGTTAGTTGTCGGAGGGATCACTCCTTTTTCTCCTTTTGATTCAATATCATCTGTTGAAAAAATTCATGTAACTCCGAATGTCCAAGATATGACCGTTAGTTTTGTTGGTCACATGGCAGAATCAAGAGGGAGACAAGCTCAAATACTAACTCGTAATGGGAAGGTTGTGATTTTTGGTGGTGAAAATTTAGAATCCTTTTCTCCATTTGCGAGTGCTAATTTTGTATCAAAAGCTCTTTCTTCTATTATTATTTTTGATGAAGCTTCCAACACTTTAAACCCTTCTTCAGCTCAAGTCCATCCTAGGTTCAATCATTTTGTAAAGGAATTAGAAAACGGAGAAATTCTAATATTTGGTGGAATCAACCATCGAACAAATATTGGCCAACCAGAACTTAGGGCTCAAATTTATAATCCATTTACAGACCGAATTAGAACTCACGGATCCATGATGTATGCGAGGGAGTGGGGGAGTTCCTTCGAATTTCCCTATGGCAGAGATCGATTTTTAGTTGCAGGCAGTATAGAATACCAAACGTCGGGTAACGGCTATTTTTCTGCATCTTTGGATTCTGAAACATGGTCCTATTCTGCAAATCGCTTTTATGTTTCGAGCCAATCCCTTGGGACAAGGTGGGAAGCATGCCAAATACGTTATTCTTCAAACGGTGGTGGAATGATTCTTGGTGGGAGATTGAGCGAGATACTCAGAAATACGGAGGAGTATAGTTTTGAATAGAATCCTACTTTTACTCCTACCACTCTCGTTGAATTGTAATGTACCGTCTAGTCAAACGAATGCATTTGATCCCAATTCCGCAACAGGTTTAGGATTGAGTCTCCTTGCTCTACCACAAACCTTTGATTGTGATACGGACTCTTCTGATCGAAGGTATGGTGAGCTCAATCAGGTCTTGATCCAATGCAATCAGAAGATAGGTAATTTTTCGAAACGTTTTTTGGTGGAGGACAATGCATCGATATTTCAAAATATGGAGGCCAACCTCCTAACAGAATCAAGTTTTCTTTTGACATTTGATACAATCCGAGACGATGGGATGTACACAATCCAACTTTCATCCTTAGTTTCAAATAACGGCGATCCAATAAGAAGAACGGCTGTGAATGTTTTTATTGATAATGAATTTCCATCCTTTAGGATTCCAGCCACTGACCCGATTTCTGATTATAGCTTTTTTTCAAATCGGTATTGGGATTTTGAATTCAACGAAGATATAGATGGATTTTCTCTCCCTAAAATCACAGGACCTACCGCTAGTTCTGTGTTTTTAAGAAGCTTTCAAAGGTTGAGTTCTAAATCCTTTCGTGTTTTTTTCGAGACCAATTTTGTAAATAACAATCCTAGTTTCATCAATCTATCTTTTCCTGGTGCTCGGGATAAAGTGGGAAATCCAGTTAATAATTCGCTAACTATCCAATTGATTGGAATGAGCCCGGGTCCAAATATCAATAGACCCAGATCCGAATTTGAGCCCATCGTGAATGGCGATGGTGATATCATACTAATTTATGGAGATCATCCAAGTATTGAAGTTTTGCGACATGAAGGGACGGAATTTCAAGTAATTAATGACAATTTACCCCCCTTAACGCGCGGCGAGCGATCGATACTTGTTGATGACCGCAATATACTTGTTATTGGAGGTAGGAACTCTCCGGAATTGGATTCAAAAAGAGAGGTTTTGAGCGTTGATAGCAAAACGGGTGTAGTGCGCTTAGTTGGACTAATGAATGAGCGACGGGCCACACATAGTGTGACAAGATTGTTAGATGGAAGGATTTTGATTACGGGTGGTATATCTTCTTTCATAAATCCTCCTTCTGCTAGCTTTTCTTTTTTCACAAATAATACCGCAGAGATTTTTGATCCTACGAACGAAACCTTTTCCAGTAATATTACGATGAGATCAACTCGAGCCTATCATTGTTCTGTGACACTCGACAATGGCAGAGTTTTCATTGCTGGAGGAGTTATGTTTAATTTTGCTCCTCTCGATACAACAGAATTCTTCGATCCTGCTACGAATTCATTTTCACGTGGACCTGCTTTACCGATTCCTCTTGCTGTACACAAATGCTTAAAGCTCTCGGACGGTAATGTTTTAATTTATGGGGCACAACTCTCCAATTTTAATAACTCTGTTCTACTTTATAATACAGCTAGAAATGAGGTTCGAATACTTACGAATCCTGATATTTGGAGGGAGTGGTCTGTCGCGATGGAGTTATCTGATGGCGGTATTCTTTTTAATGGAGGCGGATTTCGATACGCACTTTCTGAACCAAGTCGTCTCATTCAAAAATTAGATTATGGGAAGAGTAACTCCATGCTGGATTTAGGTCGAGATACAAAAAGTATTTTTAGGCACGGAGGTGTAAAACTTAGTGACGGAACCTTATTCTTTGTAGGTGGCGTCGCCGAACAAGGATATAGCTACAGTAGCCAATTTTATGGGCAAACTCGATAATGCCTTTTGGAGAAAATGGAGAGATTTACGGATCCTTCAAAAAGATTTGTGTTCAATCCAAAGATCTTCAGGAAGAAGCAAATATTTTAGCACCAAACCTTCTCTTATTAAAGGAAAAATTTGAAAATAATAGAGAGAGTCAATCTCTTCTGACGTTTGAAATTGTTACTTTATACCTTGAACACAGGATAAAACAGCGGGCCTATTTGAACAAGGGCAAAGGGCTCCCTCATAAGTCAGATACGACTTCGTTTTTAGAGTTTGTTAGATTCTATGGTATGCCAGATACCGTACGTTTTGCACTTTGGAAATGGAATGCAAAAATTTGGGATTTACGTTTAATAGACTACAATCCTTCCAGTTATGAAATGTTAGAATCACAAAGTCAAGGCTATCGTTTTGTGAGTTTTCTATGGAATGAAGCCCTTCACGGAAAGCTAGTTGAGGGAAAAAGAGATGCGTTTGAACATTTATTACATGATCTTGCACATGCTTACATGTTCTTTAGAGAGGAATACGATTATTTAGGCCAAGTAGAATTTTTTAAAAAGCTTTTATCTTTCTATCATAAATTTGAACCATTTCTTTCGAATGATCCCATATTTAATGAAAAGTTTTCGTATTGTATCTCTGACATGAATTCTCATCCAGCACATTTAACTGCTTACTTAAATGCAATTTGTCGTGAGGCAGGTTTTGTTTCTTTTCTAAAATAATAGCTTAACTTTGTAATTTAGGATTTTGTTTGTGTCTGTCCTTATCTCGTCGGGTATTTTTCTCTAGAGTTAATTTTACAGCTTCTTCCAAAGAGACATCCATTTGATTCGCAAGACAGGAAACAACAAAAAGAATGTCACCCAATTCCCTCTTGATGTTTTCTTCAGACTCGCCTTCTTTGAAGGATTGGTCTCCATACTTTCTCGCCATCAGTCTTGCCAATTCACCAACTTCTTCCATAAGGATTGCCAAATTCGTAAGGGGAGAGAAGTATCGAACTCCGATTTCTTTGATCCAAGAGTCCACATGCGATTGTAAATCTGCGATCGTTAGATTACTTTTTTCCAAGCTTTTTCTCCAATTCTTTTGCAACAATTTTGGAAAATACCTGCATTCCTGCTTGGTTCAAATGAATCAAATCAAAAGAGTACTTTGCATTGTCTTTGCCCAGTGAGTCTTGCAAATCCAGTTTATCTAAATTTTGGTAATCGGAGAGAGCTTGTTTCAAACCTTCCTCCCATACCTGCATTCTTTCCTCACTATTCAAACGGCGAATTACATCTGAATATGGTGCAAAAACATTTATGATATGTATCTTTCTTTCACCTAGCAAAGAATACATCTTTTGCAATCGTCTGAAATATCTTTCTGTATTTTCTGTTTTTGATGCAACTTTTGGAACATCATTTGCAATCGCACATGTCTCAAAGATCATTCGTCGATGGTCTTTGTTTGAGCTTTTTGGAATTTCTAGTGGGAAGTGTTCGGCCATCCTATTCATACAATCGTCAAGATCCAAAATTCCATAAGGTTCCATCGACTCAGGATGGTCATTTTCATAATCCCAGGGATTTTTATTAGGGTTGAGCCGATTTCTGGAAATTGCCTTAACTCGCTCGTTAAAATTTGTAAATAAATCCGACAGGTCTTTTCTGTAAGCGACTGATTTAAGAAGCAAAAACATATAGTCATTGAATTTTATATCATATTCAAAATCACTGAGTTTAGGAATTACTTTCCAATTTCCAAGTTCAGATAACATAGATAATGTGGGAGTGACAAGCTCTTTGCGATCCACCCAGGCCATACCTGGTTCAAGGACATGAATTACATACTTCACATTAGGAAATTTTTCTAGGTATTCCTCTAAGACTCTGTGTTGGACTATAATTTCGGATCCACGAATGGCAAGGGATTGAACCTTCCATCCTGATTTTAGTAATTCTTCGTTTAAAATACGAACACTCAATCCTTCAAAAGCTACGGAAGTCCCAACGATTAAGATATCTGGATCAAGCTCTTTTCTCTTGGATACAACATGTTCGGTAATCCGGTTTATATTTGATGCGTAAGAATTTTTTTTCAGAAATGTTTTGTAAACACCAATCTGAAAAGAAAACTCAACGATGAAAAGAATACCAAAAGCGGTAATTATTTTCTTATCAGATATAAATTTCAAAAATTCTTTCACAGTAGTATTCCCCGAATTAAAAATTAAAATTGGAAGTACAAGAAATTCTGACTTTCTGTAACTCCAAACAGAAGTAACATAAGTACGTTGACGACAACAAACAAACTATACTTCATCCAATTACCTGTAAGCAGGGTTGGAATTTGGCGTTTTGAAAAGTAATAAGAGGCAATGAAACATATTAAGAGTAGAATACCGAATCGATAGTTCATCCATCTCAGAACAGGTACATCATTTTCTTGAATAAAAACAAGGGCCTTCATCATGGGAATTGCTTTTTCCATGGACTCCGCTCGAAACATAATGAATCCAAAAGATAAACAAAACATTGTAAGGATTCTGGCAAAAAGATCATAAAGCCAGCCTCCTGATGCATTCAAGAATTTTGCCATACTAGTATCGCTATAGTATTTGTGGCCGAGTAACATAACTCCCTGCCATATTCCCCAAGCAACGTAGTGGTAGGCAGCACCATGCCATAACCCAGCAAAAAGCCAAGTGATTAGAATGTTCCGGACGTACATAATGTTACTAACTCTTGAACCACCAAGTGGTATGTATATGTAATCTCGAATCCAAGTCGAAAAGGATATATGCCATTTCGACCAGTGGTCCGCTATATTTCTACAGGACATAGGGAAATTAAAATTAGGGTTGAATTGGAATCCGAAGAGACGTGCAACTCCAATGGCAATATCCGTATATCCTGCAAAATCAAAATAGATTTGCCAACCGAAAGCAAGCGCTCCTGTCCATATTTCAATAGGACTAAGATTTTGATAGTTTGCAAAACTAAGATCAACTACTCTTCCTAAATTGTCTGCGAACACGATCTTTCTCGTAAATCCAATTAAAATTAAGGCAAAGGCTGCTTCAATATGCTCCTTGTAAACTTGAAGACGAAAGTCTAAATCTCGAAAGAAAGTTTCAGCGCGAACAATTGGTCCTGCAACCAATTGGGGAAAAAAAGCGACATAGAGAGAAAAATCTAAAAATGATTTTCTTGCTTCGATTTTTCGATTGTAAACATCAATTGTATAACTCATCGACTGAAAGGTATAGAATGAAATGCCCACTGGCAAAATTATATTTTGTTTTGCAAATTGATAATCCCCTAAGAGATGAAGATCGTTTATGACACCTAACAAAAAATCAGTATATTTAAAAAACCCTAATGTTCCTATATTCACAAGCAAGGATAGTAAAAGTAGGTAGCCTCTTAGTGAATCTCCGTCTTCTTTTTTTTCAATCCAAAGGGCTGCAAAATAGTCAACTACAGTGGAAAACAAAAGAATTGCGATATATGGATTGATCGAGAAATCACAGTACAGTCTGTCCGTCAGATATTTAAATCCAGACTCGGCAGGAAGTTCGCAGTGGATGGAGGCGGGTTGCCAGGCCATATAAAAGTAGTAACTAGCGATTAAAAAGAAGAACTTTTGCCAACGGTTCTTTAAAAGATTTCCAACGATGATTGTGACAACGAAAAAAATTAAAAATTGAACCGAATTAAATAACATAAAGCTCCATACTACCGATAGATTTCCTCATTGGCAAGTCTTTCCACAGGTCCTTGAATTCCTTCTATATAGCCAAATTTTGGTCCAACAGACCTTGGCAGTGTGGAAAAGGTAAAATTAGTAAGAAAATAAAAGAGAAATAAGCAGAAGTAGATTGAATGCAGTAAAGCTTTTGAGAAGCGTGGGAAAGTTTTGGATTTGAGACTCATCAACACAAAACTGTGAAAAATCCAGAGAGCAATGTTTGTCCCAACCCAAAATTCAAAAAAATAACCTTCCCACCAAGTATAAAAAGCAATCGATGGAAAAATCCAGAAAATTAGGATTAAAATTTCATTTCTAAATTTTTGGAACAAGTTGCGAAGATTTAAGAGTGCAATTCCGAGACTCGAGATCCAAAATAGAAGATTTAGATTAAACGGCAGATGGTTTGGATTAGAAAAGTCGTTTAAGTTGACTCTAAGTCTCGCAGTTACATTTTGAAATATCAAAAAGGAATCACCAATCCCACGGTAGAAATACAATACATAATTTTTATCGTCGCCTATGCTTGTTCCCCAACGGTTTATCGCCGCATACAAAAACATCCAAAAACTGAAATGCTTTTCGTCCAAAGGTCCTAACCCTCTTTTTAGAATGATAAATCCTACGAAGAGATACGAAAGGATGGTAACTATACCGAGTAGGGTGAGGTAAATAGCAATGGTTCTTAGTTTTTTCCCCAAACTTCGATTTGGTGATAAAAAAAGGGCTACAGGCACTAAACCAAAATGAATCACATTGGATTGATGAAAGTAGATTGTAAAAAGTTGGAGAAACCATAATAAAATGAGATGTTTATTATAGAGACCATGTTTTAGAAAATAAACAGTAAATAAAAAAAGGAGAGCAATTAGGCAGGAATGTATTAGAGGAGTATCATTGTGTTGGCTATAAAACCAAAAAGCCTGGTTTACTTGGATCACCAATGAGAGTAAAACAGCTAAGAAAAAATCGTTGTAAAGTTTGTGAAAGATCCAAATAAAACTTCCAATAAAGAACAAGGAGAAGGCCAGGATCCTGAGGCGCAAAAAAAACATAATGTCCGTTGTTTGGTATACCGATTGAACAAGTTTCCAATACAAAAGGCCAGACGATTCAAAACCTAAATGGTGTGGGTTGTAGAACGCCGATTCAATTCTATTCTTTTGTATGTTTAAAGCATAAACACAAGAATCCCAATCAAAGGCTCTCGACAGATACCTAAGTTGAAATAAAAATAGAATTAAAACGACTAAAACAATAAAAATCTTTTTCAATGAACTATCTTCGAAGTAATCTGTTTATGATTTTTTTGTTTTTCCCGTAGGGAAAAAAGTAAGCGGTTTCTATTACTGCCACATTTTCCTTTTCCCAAATGATTTGATTCAGTCCAAAGTAATCATACAAAAATCCATGTTTTAGGCGCACATTCAGTTCTTTTGAGCTAAGATCATATTTTTTTAATTCTTGCCCAAATAATGTCTGTTCGATTTGCCAAATTTCTCCTTTGAGAAATACGGATTTTTTAGATAATTTTAAGAAGAGTTTAGATAAATCTAATAAAATGGAAAAACATAAGTAAAAGTATACAAATAAGGAAAGGTAATGGTAGTTTTTAAGTTCCTCTAGAAAAGGAATTTTCAATACTTTAGGTATTTCTAATACATTTACGAACCAATAGAAAAAATCACCAAGATTGTGAATATATCCGATCGAAACAATAAAAAGGTAAACGGCAAAAATTGCCAGAATCAGGATGGGCAATGGATTGGTTGTTAGTTTATCAAAAAGGGAGGTGCCATAGTACTCGTTTTCTTTTTTTGATCTATATTCGATATAATTTGACCAAGTCTTTTTTATTACATTCATAGTCCAAGGGACTCCTCAATTTTTTTAGTCGTTTCAAGCCATGTCCAGGATTTGGCTTTAAATTTTGGAATTCGTCCCGGCTTTGCTTTTGCCATGATTTCAAAGGCTTGGCTCCAACCGGACAAATCGTTCGCATTGACATACAAATCACATTTTTCAGACAGAATTTCTTTAAAAACAGGAATATTGGATGCTACGCAGCGTTTATCTTCTACCATCGCTTCGAGCAAGGGCAGACCAAACCCTTCATGCATAGAAGGAAAAAAGAATGCTCTACATTCCGCAAATGCAGAAGTGAGGATGTTATCATTTGGATTTTCGAGAAAGAAAACAGAGGGATTTGTATTTTGCAATTGTTTCAAAGTATTGTAGAGTTCTTCGCCTTCCGTACCCCAACCCTTCCTTCCCATCAAAACTAATGTGTTTTTGTCTTTGGGATTATTTTTTTTAAAATCTAAAAAGGCATCCAAAAGAATCTTAAGATTTTTCCGAGGTTCCAATGTCCCAACGGTGAGGAAGAAAGGTTTTGGGAATAGATTTTCTTTTTCATGTTTTTGTTTTTTCACTCCAGGATAAATTACCTTACATTTAGATGCAAATTCGGGATGGAATTTAGAAATTTCATTTTTGGTGTTTTCGGAGAGGCAAAATATCCCATCAGCATTCCGCATAGTCCGAGGTGAAAAAAACAAATGCTGGAAATAGTTCCACTTAGCCATTGTTTGGGGAGCGGAGACGAAATTTAAGTCATGGTAGTTTACAAAACTTGGAATAGGTAACTTGAAATAAGGCAACATCTGAAGGGTTCCCCAAAACTTAGTTATTTTCTGTTTTGCCAATCGGTTTGGTAAAATAAAATTTAGATAGATTGGCCCTGGTATTGGATACCGTTCTATTTCTTCAGTTACATTCGATTTTAGTAAATATAAAAACATTTTGTGAATCGGTTTATTGCTAAAGAAAATGAAAGAAATATTTTTATTTCTTTCTAACATAAGTTCTAATACTTCCGCCAGATAACGAGAGTTGCCCGTCATCCCATAGGCAAGAGGTCTTACGTCAATTCCGATTCGCATCTTTGGTATAGGCCTTTTTCAATATAATAAAATATAAAATTGAAGAAGTATATAATAATATAGAAAACATACTTAGGGCAGATTCAAACTTTGATCCGATAAAATTTCTATGAGTCAATAGTGGGAGACCGGTTACAGCTGCAAGAATATACGATTCCACCTTCCCCAAACGATTCGTTTGGTGGTAAAACAGAATCAGTAAATACGGGATTAGACAAATTACAAAGCTATGAGTCCAGCTGATTCCGCTGAAGATTGCTGAAAACAGGAATAAGAGGGATAAAATTTCCCAGCTCAAGTCCTTTCGTTTCAAGAGAAACAAGAGTGGAAGTCCAAATAATCCAACAAAAACCAATTGAACGTATTTGACTGTTTCCTTCGTGAGTTGAAAAACGGGGAGGTTATAATTCGGTTGGTTGATAAAATCTGCGCCAACTAAAAAATACTTTGCCATGGTGGAGACAAAACTTTGGTTATTCTTCCAAGATCTAAGCATGGGATTTGACATAGCATTGCCTAATATTTCTGAGAACCAAGAGTTTGTCATTTGTATCGTATAGCTAAAGTTATATAAACATGGAAGAAGGTTCCAAAATAAAATGGAAATGGCAAAGTATCCTATAACCCAAAAACGCCTTTGGTAAATGAACAAAAAGAGAAATACGATGGGTGTAACCTTTATGCTTACTGCTAAGGCCAAAAGAAAACCGGAAAGACCATCTCTTTTAGAAAGTATGGAAAGTAGAATCAAACAGATCAATATGATTCCAACTTGGTTGTTTTGTATATGGCTTTCTATAAAACGGAAATTCAATAGCAGGAGAATTGTGAATGTCCAACCAGGCAGCTTCATCTTGGTAAACAGGGAATTGTCGTGTTTCAAGAGGAGCCAAATCATAGCAAGGAGTGCCAACCAGCTCATCAATTGAAAGATGAGGCTTGCATGATAGGGACTCAATTTTCCTAAAGGGATTAACAAAAATGAAAACAGGGGTGGATAGATGTAGGTTGCTGTTTCATTCTGGAGTGCTTGGAGAAGGGGGAGATTTTCAGGTTGAAACAGCTCTTCCAGAGACCGAATCTGTGTCAGTTGGAGCGCCACATCAAAACGGTAGAGATTCTCACCAGTAACCCAACGTTTGCTCGCGTTATAGTAATCTAAAAAATCAGACTTTTGGTCCGCACGTGTGATTCCTACAATCAAAAATGCGAATAGAACCAGGCCGAGGGCCAGATTTCCAAATTTTTCTTTCTTTTCTAGAAATTTCCACATGGTTTTCCAACCATTCCGTGAATTCATGGTAATATAGCAAGGTTTTCGCATAGGTGGAAAGGTCCAAATGAGTTCTCTTGACAGTTCTTTGAACGAATATGATTTTCATTTACCAGAAGAGCAAATTGCAAAGGAACCAGCCAAAACACGTGAAGGCTCACGATTGCTACTTGTGAACCGAGGTGCGTCTGAAATTTCAGAAGCTCCTTATTTTTCCAATATCGGAAGTTGGCTTAGACCTGGGGATGTATTGGTTTATAATGAGACAAAAGTATCTCATAGGCGAGTCTACCTACAAGTTGCGTCTGGGAGAGTCCATGAATCCATATTCTTAGAAGAAGTGATTGGCAATCCTCTCGATTGGACCTGTATTCTAAAAAACAGAGCAAAACTTAAATTAGGTGAAAAGCTCCACCCGCTATCGTTCCCTAATTTTTCTTTTACTTATATGGGTGCGAAAGAGGAACTTTCAATTTTACGTGCAGACAAAAAATTGGAAGAGTCTGACTTTGATGCATTTGGAAACATACCCATTCCTCCGTATCTAAAACGAGAATCCACGCCAGAAGATTCAGACCGTTACCAAACTATTTTTGCAAAGACCCCCGGCTCAGTGGCTGCACCAACGGCGGGTCTCCATTTTTCAGAAGAGTTAAAAGAGAACTTGCGCAAACAAAATGTAAACTTTGTTCCGGTCGAACTTCGCATTGGTTATGGCACATTCCAGCCACTCTCCGAACAAAATTTGCAAGAGAAGAGACTGCACTCAGAGTCATTTGTTATGTCTAGTGAGACATCAGAAATTTTGAATGTTGCCAGAAGGGAGAATCAAAGAGTGATAGCGATTGGTACTACGGCATTACGTGTTTTAGAATCTGTCTTTGATCCCGCCTCCAAAACATATGAGGCAAAATCGGGTCAAACGGACATATTTTTGATGCCTGGCGATCCAATTCTATCCATACAAGGTTTGATCACGAATTTCCACTTACCAAAATCTAGCCTCATATTACTAGTTTCTGCCTTTGCAGGAAAAGATCTGGTCCTCAAATCTTATCATTATGCTTTGGAAAGAAATTTCCGATTCTATTCTTATGGGGACGCAATGTTCCTATTTTAAAAATGAATTGTCATTGCACTTACTTCTGGAAACGTAAATAATTGACACCCCGTATGTTCTCCCCCAAATCTTCGGTTCTAATCTCAATTCTTTCGGGTTTTGGCCTGTTGGGGATCGTTGTATTCACACCCGTCCGAAGCCCCGAGAATGTTGATATATACTTAGATCCAAAAGAAAACCTTCGGGGAAGTACGAACTATCCAGAAGGTGGTTCTTTAGCAACTTCCAATATTCCTTCCGACCAGAACAAAATTGCCGACAAAAGTAAATTAGAATATCTTGATATGAATACGCAAAAGCTCCCACTCGGAGATTTTTTAGAGGAGAAGGAGGCTCGTATCAATTTTGGCGAGGATTCGCCTCAGTCCTTTCGCGGATTTATTGGCAACGAACAATCTGTTTCCTATCTAGGTGAGAGAAAATATCTTATAGAATCGACAAAATTCAGAATGAGAGGAACACTCAGTTCTGATTCCCATTTGAGTGACCAATCTTTCTTGAACTCACCTGCGTCATATAACGGAGCTTTTTCGGAGAGGAGAGGCTTCCGTAAGTATGACCAATTTGAATTGGATTACAAATTCACATCCAACCTTGGGGCTTATGTTTCTGGATCTAACATAGAGATCGGTGGAGATCGGACACAGAGACAAGTTTTAAATCAAACAATGGCGGGTGTTTCCCTCCATGCGGGAAACTTTTTTGATGCTAAGTTTTTGGCAGGTGATTCCACCATCCAGACTCTAAATTTAAACCAAAGTCCCAATCTCAACGGGCTTCGGCAGGTTGAAAATGCTAGAAGGAACATAGCGGGAGTTAGGAGTTTATACGAATGGCAAGCGAACTTTACGCCTAGTGAATATTTTAAAGTTCAAACATCTGTGTTTAATGTCCAAGGTGAAACACAAAACCAAAGTTCGACTCCAGAAGGTGGGAAGGTATCACTACTGATCGGAAGTAGTAATCTACAGTTGAATATTCGATACAATTACTTCAATTCGCGCAATCAAACTGGCAGTATCTTCTATTCGGGTTTCGTTCCAAGTCAGGATTTGGCGTCTCTTGGATTTGTTTTCTTTTTGGACAAATCAAAGGATTATTCTGTCTATGTTGGCAATCAAATGTTTAACGTATTCAATGATCCATACAACCAGATTCGTGACAACCAAGGCCGATCGCCGTCCACATTCTCAGCGAGTTTCCGTGGAAAAAACCCAGGACTCAACAGGTCCACTTTCTTCTTTAACTTTCAAAATCAGTTTTATAAAGATGGTGTATTGTTAGGTGTTCCTGGCGGCAATCTAAATGCGAACGTTTTAAACGGAAAATCCTTTTACGAATATGCTACATCGCTTGGGTTAGAACTTGCCTTTTAAATTCCTTTTCGTATCCTGTTTTCTGATGCTATTCACCTCATACTGTTATATGAATGAGGATGAAGTTACGAATGTCACTAGACCTAAAAAACTTCCCACTCCTCCTTTAGAACAATTGGCAAATTCCCTCTCGGACAAGGGATTTTTAATCCAGAAGCAAAAATTAATAGTCCTTACTTTTTTGGATAATGAAGGCAAAAAAAGTCCTTATGGTACCATTCTTTCGGAAAAGCTAACGACCGAACTAGTAAAGAAAGATAGGTTTCTTCTCCTTGATCGGGGTGCAAATGAAAAGATTCTTTCCAAGGTAGGTTTGAGTCTGGATTCTACGCCCGATAATACCACCTTGCGAAAAATAGGTGAGACACTCGGAATTCAAGTGGTTGTCACAGGAATCATCACACCCTACCAGGATGGGGTTTTTGTCAACACTAGGCTCATCGAAATTGCATCCGGCCTAATCCTGACAGCCGACGAAGTTTTCGTTAGAATAGACGGTTAAGCTTTCAAATTCTCTGATTTTGTGACTCCGATTTTAATTTTCGATTGATTCCCATTTTTCCCCGTCTCATAAAGGTAGTAAGAGGTTACGATGGCATTTGATATAGAAATGATTGCGGCTAGGTACTCAAAGATGGAGGCAGCCATAACAGCCGCCAGAAAGGTTGTGGGAAGACCCCTCACACTCACAGAAAAGATTTTATACAACCACCTTTGGACTGGAAACCCGACTCAAGAATTTCACCGGGGTAAGGATTACGTAGATTTTGCTCCTGACAGAGTGGCTATGCAAGATGCAACGGCACAGATGGCACTCCTTCAATTTATGCAAGCAGGAAGAAAAAAAGTTGCCGTTCCCTCTACGGTTCACTGTGACCACTTAATTACTGCTAAAGAAGAATCGAATGCTGACTTGACTGTAGCTCAAAAAGAAAACAAAGAAGTTTATGATTTTTTATCTTCTGTATCAAACAAATATGGAATAGGATTTTGGAAGCCAGGTGCTGGAATTATCCACCAAGTCGTTTTAGAGAATTATGCGTTCCCTGGTGGTATGATGATTGGAACGGATTCTCATACGGTTAACGCTGGTGGACTTGGAATGGTTGCGATCGGCGTTGGTGGAGCCGACGCTTGTGATGTGATGGCTGGATTACCTTGGGAACTAAAATGGCCAAAGGCAATCGGTGTCAAATTGACGGGTAAATTGAATGGATGGACTTCTGCAAAAGACGTTATCCTAAAAGTCGCAGGGATCTTAACTGTTAAGGGAGGAACGGGAGCTATTGTAGAATATTTTGGTCCTGGCGCCGAAGCACTTTCTTGTACAGGGAAAGGCACAATATGCAATATGGGTGCCGAGATCGGAGCAACAACTTCTACCTTTGGATATGATGAATCCATGGAAAGATACTTACGATCTACAAATCGAAGTGATGTGGCAGACTTAGCAAACAAATACAAGGCACATTTAACAGCTGATCCTGAGGTTTATGCCGAACCGAAAAAGTACTTTGATGAAGTTATTGAAATAGACCTAGATACTTTAGAGCCTTATATCAATGGACCATTTACTCCTGATTTGGCGACTCCGATTTCGAAAATGAAGGAAGAGGCTGCTAAAAACGGTTGGCCTATGAAAGTGGAAGTCGGACTCATCGGGTCTTGTACAAATTCTTCTTATGAAGATATTTCTCGTGCCGCATCACTTGCAAAACAAGTATCGGACAAGGGACTTAAAACCAAGGCAGAATTCACAATTACTCCTGGTTCCGAGCTTGTACGTTATACGATTGAGCGAGACGGATTTATCAATACGTTCAATAAGATCGGTGCGAAGGTATTTTCTAATGCTTGTGGACCTTGTATTGGAATGTGGTCCCGAGTTGGTGCGGAAAAGAAGGAAAAAAACACAATTGTCCACTCTTTCAATAGAAACTTCCAGGCCCGCCAGGACGGAAACCCAAATACGTATGCTTTTGTTGCTTCGCCAGAGATAACAACGGCCCTTGCCATTGCTGGGGACTTAGGTTTCAACCCAATCACGGACACTCTTACAAATGAAAAAGGGGAAAAGGTCAAACTCGATCCACCGAAGGGAGAGGAGTTGCCGACCAAGGGATTCGCAGTTGAGGACGCAGGGTTTGTTGCCCCAGCGGAGGACGGGTCCGGAGTCCAAGTAATTGTTGATCCCAAATCATCTAGGCTACAGCTGCTAGCTCCGTTTAAGTCCTGGGAAGGATCCGATCTGAAGGGTCTCAAACTTTTAATTAAAGCAAAAGGAAAGTGTACGACGGACCATATTTCGATGGCTGGACCTTGGCTAAAATTTAGAGGTCATTTGGATAATATTTCCAATAACCTTCTGATTGGTGCGACTAACTTCTATAATGGCAAAACGAACGAAGTAAAAAACCAGCTATCAGGTGCCTATGGTCCTGTTCCGGAAACTCAAAGAGCCTACAAGGCACAAGGGATTGGCAGCATCGTAGTTGGAGACGAAAACTATGGTGAAGGATCTTCTAGAGAACACGCCGCAATGGAGCCAAGACATTTAGGTGTTCGAGCTGTTCTTGTAAAATCGTTTGCCAGAATTCACGAAACGAACTTAAAAAAGCAAGGGATGTTAGCTTTGACTTTTGCCAACAAAGATGATTACGACAAGATCCAAGAGGACGACTCGATTGACATTGTTGGACTTACTGCGTTTTCGGAAGGTAAACCTCTCACTCTAGTTCTAAACCATAAAGATGGTTCCAAGGATGAGATTCAGGTAAACCATACCTACAATGCACAACAGATTGAGTGGTTTAAAGCAGGAGCTGCTTTAAACTTAATGAAAGCTTAACCAAAGAAAGTTTTAAACCGTCTGGGAGGTCTCTCGTAATTCCTCTAGGCGGTTTTTTATTTATGCCATCAGAATCCAAAAAATCAAATACCCCGGGCTCTCTGGTTTGGACTGGTTTAGGTTCAAATCAAACGAAAGCACAAATCGAATTCAATACCGTTTTAAGAAAACATAAAGAAGCGATGGAGCGGAGTAAAGAAATTGAACCTCTATTTCAGCTTGTTAACGAAACATATCTTAAAGATGTTCTGCCGCACCTGGAAAAACAAAAAGAGTTAGCAAAAGAAAGGTTCAGACTCATGTGTGAAATCTTGTTTGAGGAAAAGATTTCGTTTGGTAAAGTACAACGTGAATTTTTACGTCGTTACCTTCTGAATATATGTTATGAAAATCAGCTAGAAGATATGTTTTTTTATGGCAATTTTCGTGATAGATTGGAAACAAAATTTGAAAGACTTGAAAGAGAAAGGTATAAAAATCAAATTGAGAACTCAATTAAACAAAAGTTTGGAGTCGATATTGATTGGGATGACTTCCATCGCACACAATTTTCCTCCGAACAGGAGCGAGAAGAACATGAGAAAAAATACGAAGACTTTAGAGAAAAATTCGAATCCTACAGAAACGAATACTATTCAAACAATCGTAATCGCACCAGAAAGAAATCAAAAGCTCAAATAGAAAAAGAAAAAAAAGCTATTGAGGCTGAAAAACTTTTGAGTTCAGATATCAATACTCTATTTAAAAATTTAGCAAAACTCATCCATCCTGACAAAGAACAAGATCCAATTCTCCGCGAAAAAAAATCCAAGTTGATGACCAAATTGTCTGGAGCAAGAGATAATATGAATATTGCCGAGATTTTGGAAATCAAATTGGAAGTGGATAGTTTGATTCCAAGTGAACAAACAGAGGTTTCTTTTCATGACTCATCGATTCAAAGGTTTGTCAAAATCATCAAAAGTAAAATTTCCGAGTTGGAGGAGTCGATGCGGCAAAGATTCTTTTCGCACCCAATTATGGCGGATTATCCGAGCAATCGAATCACAAAGGACACACTTACAAATTATCTTAAGAGAGTAAAAACAGATAACCAAATGGTAACAAAGGCATTTCAGAAAGAAGTAGATCAATTGTTAAACGATCCAAAATCTATTAAAACTATGATCAAAGAAATTCAAAGCCTTGGAGCACATTTTTAGTGAACCCTTTTTCAAAGAACAAACGTTTAGGAGTTGGTAAAAACGGCAAAGGTTTTAATGAAGAGTATTGGGTTGAGATTTATGGTACTGGCCTCGACGTTGATGGATCCTACAATGCAAAGGAACATGCAAGTTATCTCCACTCTCTATTTAAGCTCATGGAAATTCCAGTTTACCGAATCGCTGATTTCGGATTTGGGAAGGGGATCCTCCTTCGTGAGTTTGTCAGGGCCTTTTCGCCCGTTAAGGTGTATGCAGTGGATGCATCTAAGGATGCCTTTGAGGAGCTTAAAAAAAAGGACTGGGTACGAAAGTCTGACAAATATCATATCTACAATCAGAACTTAGAAACCTTTGAACTGGCCAAATTAGAAAAAACTCCCGTCGAATTAGGGATTTGTAATTCCGTTCTCCAATACTTGCCAGATTCAAAGATTCCTGATGTTTTGGAAAGGTTAGCAAAATACTGCAACTACTTGTATTTTACTGTTCCAACGAATATTGATTATGCGGATATGAAATCTGAAATGAAGTTTGTTGATCCATACGCTTTTTCTCGCCCAAAAAAGAAGTATAAAAAATGGATATCAAGAGATTTTGAAATTGTTGGCTACAATTTACTACAAAGTAAGTGGTTAGGTGACAAAGGTTTCAAAGAAGATTTTTTTAGAAATTGAGGTGGTGGGGTGCCAGTTTTGTTTCCTTACTTTTCTCTAGATTTCGTGTTGATCGATTTTTTTGGTTACCCTTTGAGTTTACTCGAAATTCTTGGCACCGTCTCAGGGTTGTTTTGTGTATATTTGGCTTCTCGAAACTACATCCTAACCTGGCCTATTGGTATTTTTAACTCTATCTGTTTTTTCTTTTTATTCTACCAAATCCAACTGTATTCAGATATGCTATTACAAATCTATTTTTTTGCCTCGAGTATCTATGGATGGATACTTTGGAAAAATAGGAATGGCCAGTTTAATAAAATTCGATCTTTAGATACAGTTCGTTCTTTAATTATAGGAATTGGGATTTTAGTGTTTACGTATTTCTTAGGTATGTTTTCGATAAATCTTCCGAACCTACTTCCTGATTTTTTTTCAATTCCGCCAAGTTATCCATATTGGGATGCCTTTACGACAGTAGCCAGTATAGTTGCAAATTTTCTATTGGCAAGGCGCATCTTACAGTCATGGTTTCTCTGGGTATTAGTCGATATTGTTTGTATCGTGTTGTATTTTTTGAAAGGAATTCCATTTGTTACCGGCGAATACTTTATATTCTTAATTATTGCAGTATTTGGATCTTGGCATTGGTACAAATCATATAAAGAAAATATGGAATCTACTGTTTATCAGTAGATTGCTCATTTTGGTGTCGAAAATTAAAGGTTTTCTCTGCGCTTAGATCTTGGACTGTTCATGGACTTAGCCAGAGTCAGTTGATAGCCGACAAATCCCAGTATCAGATTTCCCATAAACACAGCGCAAATCAAAATTTTGTCTGTTTTTTAGTTAGATTCTTAATTAGCTATTTTTTTTGATTTTATCAGCAACAAACGCTTTGTAAGCTGGGCTTCCAAAGCTTGCATCGATTTTAATGATCTCAGGAGCTAGGTATGGGTGGTGTTTTTTAATATATTCTTCTATGGCTTCGTATTTAGCTGCGTTCGCTTTAAGAAGGATTTTATTTTCCGTATCAACGGTGATTTTACCATCCCAAAGATACACTAGTTCTACCTCTGGAAATATAGTTCCTGATATTATAATACCCTGTTCTAACATTTCGGAGATATGTTCTTCCGCCATATCTCTATCCCCAATCGTGGTAAAAACTAAAATCTCTTCAGCGGCCATAAATTCCTACCTTATACAATCCATCATTCCTTCGTTTGGTGGCTTGAAACGTAAGTCTTAAATGTCTCTTGGATTTTGTCAAGAACACCTGATTGTTTTAAAGACCTTCCAATCCTTTGCCAAAGATTTAATTTACCTTGGAAATCCAGCCAGCCCAATTCCAAATCCATTCTTTTGATTTTGAGAAGCATCCGTAGTTCATCCAAACTCATATCTCTTGGATCTTTGTTTAGATAGTTTTCATGGTCACGCAGAGGATTGAATTTCATTTTTTCTTAAGAACTAATTCTATAAAAAATATTGCCAATGCGAGAAATAGAAAAGCTGTTCCAAAACTTGCGAAAATAGGATCATTGTTGAAAACATATTTTTGCAGAGAAAGAAAAACCCCGAAAGAAAGGTATCCCAACGAAAAGAAAATAAAAAAAACAGCTGAGAAAATCCAAACAGAAGAAATGACAAGATTGCGAAGATACACCTGCAAATTTTTTTGCAAGTATATCCCCATCACCTCTATATAAGAAATCAATTTAGCAACTAACTCCTCAAAGGAGGCTTTGATTCCCTTTTTTTTTCTCGACTTTGTTTGTGGATTTTCCAATTACTTTTTCTTAAAAAACCAGCCGAGAGCAAGCCCAAGACCCAAACCCACTCCAAAGCCTATTACTGCAGCTTTTTGTGGATTTTCCTTCACATAGGTCCCTACATTGTCGATCACTTCTTTTGCGCGGACGGATGCCTCTTCACTGGCTCGGCTTAATTTTTGTTTGATATCCGATACTTGTTCCATATATTTCTCCTTAGCTCTTCTTTCGATTTCCTTTGCTTTTTTTTCATACATCTTAATCTCATCGATTAAGTTTTTGTCTCGTTGTACTTCTTCCATAATCATTCAGGTACTATAATGTTTTCATAATTATCGGTAAATCGGTAGCCGATTCCCCATATTGTTTCAATCCATTCTGGTTGCGCGGAATTTTTTTCTAGTTTGCTACGAATCCGTTTTATATGACTATCAATCATTCTTTCGAATCCATCCCATTCCACTCCCCATACTGATTCCAAAATCATCTCTCTTGAAAATACTTTCCCAGGTGAGCCAGCCAAGAGTTGTAGGATATCAAATTCTTTACGTGAGATATTAATGATATTCTCATTTAATGTAACACGTCTACGAATTGAGTCAATTTTTAATGCGCCACGCATGATCTCTCCAGCTTGGCCTACATTAGGTTTGATCCCGATCTTTTTATCCCAACGTCTAAAAAACACATCCACTCTTGTTTTTAATTCTCGAACGGAGAACGGTTTTGTAATATAATCATCGGCGCCCAATTCGAGCCCCATAATTCTATCAATTTCCTCCGTTCTTGCAGAGAGAATAAAAATAGGTGTGCTTTCATCTGATTTTCTAATGCTTCGACAAACATCCATTCCATCTATATCTGGCAAAGAAAGGTCCAAGATGATAAGGTCAGGGTGGTTGGATTTGTAAAATTTTAAGCCTTCTTCGCCGTTCTCAAAAACGGAAGTTGTATAGTGGGCGGAGTCCAAAGATTTTCGGATTAAGTTACCGATATCTGGATCGTCCTCAATTACCAAGATATTTTTCATGTTTTTCCCTTGAGTTCTTTCTCAATTTGTTTCTTCTAGGAGAAAAAAAAAGTAAAAAATGGAAACGGGAACACAAAGAGAAGCAAAATCGTGGGCAATGTTCGCTATTTCGGGGGCAAGACTCCGTCCTTTGGAATTAACTGAGAAATTGGGAATAAAGCCTGACTATTACCACGGTTCTGACACAAAGGATATGGAAAACCGACCTCTTCCGGGCCACTGGCAACTCAATTCAAAACTAGGGCCTGAAGCTAAGTTAAATGACCATATTTGGGAATTGCTGAAGATTCTCGGTCCAGTTCGAAAAACACTAAAAGAGTTTACAGAGGGTTTAGACGTATCGATCTATGCGTCCGTTGAATTTGCTTCTGAATTTTCCCAAGGCATCCAAATAGATAAAAGAACTATGCTTTTGTTAGGTGAAATTGGTGTTAGTCTCGAGATCACTCCTTGGTTGTCCCCAGCGAATTTCGGCGAGTCTCCTCGTTTGAGAAAATAAGACGAAGCAGTCCATACCGTGAAAAAAAACGATAGCTCGGTAGATCTAGTCCAACAAGGACAAGTATCCTTTTTTTTAGGCGAAGGTCTCTTGCGAGTTGGAGAATTTTTGTCAAAAAATTTAAAGGGAAGTAATCAATCTTTCGACAATCGATCTGGATATGAGCCCGTGTTTGGAAGAACAACATATCCAAAACGGCTTCCAACTCCTCTAAAATTTTTTCATGGACTTCATTAGAAAGGATTTTGATTTCATAGGCATTTTTAATTTCCTGTACTTGGATGTACCTTGTTTTTTTTGCCATATAGAAATTCTATGAAGAGCCTGCCCAAAGAGATAGTCATTTTTAGATCTGCTGTCATAAAAGCCTCTCGAAATTATTTCTGGGAGCTTGGATTTTTGGAGGTCGATACTCCTTGCCTCAAACCGATTGTAGGTATGGAACCGTATCTGGATCCATTCGAAGTTACCTCTCCTTCTAAAAAGGAAAGGGGATTTTTGATAACCTCACCTGAGTACGCCTTAAAACAGATTTTATCTACTGGCATTGATCGAATATTTGAATTTTCTCATACGTTTCGATCTGGCGAAATGGGAAGTGATTTCCATTCTAAAGAGTTTTTAATGTTGGAGCTATATGCCAAAGGAATGGATGACGTACAATTGCGTGAGTTCACAAAAGGATATCTGATTTTTTTGATTCAAAACTTTGGAACTTCAGAAAGTAAAACACGGCTTCAAAATCCAAAAGAATCTTACATTCGCGAACGAACTGTCGAGTCTATCTTTCTTGAAGCGACAGGTTCTAAGTTTGATCGGGATTCACTCTTAGCTCTAATTGATTTGCATAAACTTACTGGAGCAGCTAAGGAAGAAATTCAACTTTGGCCTTATGAAGATCTTTTCTTTCTTGTATTTTTAAATTTAGTTGAACCAAAATTAGGTGAAGGAATTGTTTTTTTATATGATTACCCACCCGAATGTGCAGCTCTAGCAAGAATTGAGGGTGGTGTCGCCAAACGATTTGAGATCTATTGGGACGGCGTGGAACTTGCCAATGCATTCTATGAACTCAAAGACCCAGGTGAACAGAGGCATCGGTTTGAAAAAGAAAGGGAACTGCGCCAGAAATTGGGAAAGGAAGTATTCCCTATTGATGAGGATTTTCTCTCTTGTTTGGGAGAGGATTTTCCAAACGCATCGGGAATTTCGATAGGTATGGACAGGCTGATACTCAAACTTATCGCGAAACAGCGATTAGCAGAAATCAGCCCGTATTGGATTTAAATCAAATCTACTCCTGGAATCCTTCACAGGAACTTGGCATGTTTCCTTCTTCTAGATCAGCACAAGACATTTTTGCCATTTCACTAGCACACTTTTTAATATTCTCAATATCTTCTTTAGTCAATTTACGTGGTGGTTTTTCAGATTTTACAGGTTTACCACCTTCAGGAACTAGATGTGCATAGCGACTTTGGCAGACATTCCCATTTACAAATTGAGCTTCGAACATTTTTTTTTGTTCGGCCGGAAGATCTTTCATTTTTTCTTTCATACATGCCGAAGTCTTTTCGCACATCTTTTTGGTAGCTGCTTGGATCTCTTTCCCGTCAGCTAACGATTGTGATGAAATGCTATTTGTAACTAAAACACAAATTAGGATAAATATTTTTTTCATACCTTAGTTTAGAGCAAGGTTTCCTTCCCGTAAAGAAAAAAATTTCGTAAAAAAAACTTGAACAATTTCAAATCATACATCATATTTTTCAGACCATGAAACAAAGACTCATCTACCTTCTTTTGATTTTTACAGTTCCTATTTTTTCGCAGAACTTGACTCCCAGAACCCCAACAACATTTTCTTCCGTTCCTTCTACGATCGAAGAGTTTAGGGCTCTCCATAGTCAAACTGCAGCGACTCCTGAAGGGGCAGCGGCAATGGTCGTTCTTGCGATGAATATCTATGGCAAAGACCCGATCCTTGGAAACCAAGCGCTTGTAGTTTCTGTTCTCACAAAAAATCGCAGTAGATCTAACAAACCAGGAAACCTGGATGGGATCGACCTCGGTAATAGTGACAAATATCTCGTCGGTCAATTGGATAAATATAAAATGCTATCGAACGGTTATTGGAAGGGAGCTGAGCCTGCAAACGGATATACTCCCAGTCTACCCCTAACTGTAGAGACATTTACCAATCCGTATTCAGGCGATGAGTCTTCAGGAAAGATCAAATTATTTGTCGGAACAAGGGGTGCCTCAAGCTTCCGCCCGATAACTCTTGAGAAAGACTCGGATGGGCTTTGGAGATCAAAAGAGTTTAGTTCTCTTTTTGTAGGAATGCAAGTCGCCAAATAGATATTTAACGAAATACTCAATTTTCATCCTAAAGTTTTTTCTCGGGCAATGAAACGGAAATGTCAACTCTGGGAACAATGCTCGGGTTTTTGGTTATGATGGCCCTGGATTTGAGTCTTGGTTAAAGACCAAATCATTTATTTTACAGGTTATTTCTATATCAGAAAAATATTCGTGAGAATTAGTTCAATTTGTATGGAAAGAAAAGGATGCTTTCAGATTCTTTACAGTAGGAGATTTCTTATGAAAAAAGTCATCACATATCTATTCGTATTGTTTACGATTGTTACTTTTGTTTCTTGTGCATCGGAACCAGTTAAAGAAGCACCGAAACCAGTTGCAGTCACAGCACTCAAAGGAACTGTATCTTTGCCAAAAACAGGCGGCTTGGTTGTAATTGCTGATGGTAAAGAATACATCGTTACCAACCCTGAAAAAGTGGACAAAAAACTTCAGAAAGAAAAAGGTAAAATTGAAGTTTCTGGTAATGCATTAACAGGTGCAGATGGAAAGACAACTTTAGAAGTAACTGCTGCTAAGTAAGAGAATCAAAAACTCACTTTTTTTGATAGGTCTACTCCTGAAGAGTAGGCCTTTTTTATTTACGCGTTCAATGTATGTAATACGTAAAACATGCGTCTTATTCTGGAATTTACGCTTTGCGTAAAAACCCCATTGATGGTATTCAAACTCTCCCGCGGGAAAACGTTACAAAACTCAAGCCCGGGTCCAACCGAACTTGAGTTGGAACAAAAAAATCTCAGTTAAAAACGCCTGCTCGGATTGTTGCTGACGCTGATGTAGTATTGATAAAAATCAAATAATCCCCAGCAGTCTTTATTGTGAATTCATGACTTTCTGAGGTAGATGCAAGAGTGTAATCGGTGGTTACTGTAGCTACATTCTGTGAGGAATTTAATGGGCAGTGCATTCGGATTGCACCCAGTAGGCCAATACTTAAAAATTTTAGAATGTTTTGAAACATGTTTTCTCCTATGCAAAATTCTGTTAGGCGACATTTGACATACCGACTAACATTCTGTTCTAGAAATTTTCGGGGGGGGGGGGGGGGGAGTTTTT
>JAPZTS010000048.1 GCA_027533185.1 Leptospira sp.
CTTCAAACATTTGGCGTTTCAAATCTTCACCTAAATATTTATCAATATATATGTGAACAAGATACAGGAGAGGGGTAATCAGAATCGCGACCCCCATCTTATAAAAGAAATTCGTATTGGAGATCGCGAGCAATTTTTCCACAGGATGAAATTTCCAAAGAGCGATAAAAATCACTACATATGAGTCTATAAGTTGTGAGACGATTGTAGATCCCGTCGCCCTAAGCCAAATATGTTTCCCTTTGGTTTTTTTCCTGAGGAAATGGAATACGTGAATATCGACTAACTGTCCAATAACATAAGCAATGATAGATCCAACGATCACTCTGCCTGAGTTTGCAAATACAGTTTGGAATGACTCATCATCAATAGGAGAATCTGGGCTTGCCGGTATTTGGATATCTAATAGTATTAAAATATAAGCAAGTGCGATCATTGCCATACCAAGAATGGTTGTCGCGCGCACTACTTTTCGGCCAAAATATTCATTTAACAAGTCGGTTACGATAAAAGTAATTGGAAAAGGGATTACTCCGAGAGTCATAGTAAAACCGAAGGCAAAAAATAATTTACTCCCCGTAAGTTCTGCCATCAAAAGAAACGTTAAGAATAAACTGAGGAGTATGGAATATAAAACCACTGGTTTCTGGTTTAGGAATTTCATAATATAGTTTTTCTCCCAACAACGGAATAATGACTCGAGGGGAATAACCCCTTTAAAATCATGGATACAAAGAGAAATGAGTGAATCCCAAAGAATCTCTACTCTTTTTTTCAAAATCTTTCGATATTCAAACTAGTAGCATATTATGACCGAACCAAATCCGAGCCCAAACCGTTCTAGACTCTCCCAGGGAACCAAATATACTTTGCTCTTCGCCTCTTGGGTATTTTTATCAGCCCTATCCTTTTTCCTAGGGATGAACTTAATGCAGAAAGAGGGTAAGGCCCTAGTTCTCAAGGACCAAGCTCCTAAAGGCAATGTTGATTCAGGTTCTTTAGAGACCGAGGCACCAAGAAAGGAAAGCCTAATAGATTCGACAGAAGATATTTCGTCTGAAGAAAAATCAACTGAGTCTCCGGACACTCTCACCTCTCCTGAATTTGTTGCGGATGAAACTGTGAGTTTCCGAGCATCTGCATGGTCGACAGACTGGTCGGCAATGAGAAAGACTGTACACTTGTACAATGAAATCCATCCATTTATATATACTTTGAAGGGCGGACTCAGCAATAATGGCGAACTTGTGTCTAGTTGGTCCTCAACCTCTAAAAAAGAGCGAGTCGCTGAACTCAGACAACTCAACCCTAAAGTGAAGATCATACCTACCATTTTTCGATGGGAAAACCCGAAAGAAAAGATTTCCGAAAATATTGGTATGAATGGTCGCAAAGACATCCGCGACCACCACATCCAAGTGATCGTGAATGAAGTAGAAACGTATGGATACGATGGGATCGACATTGACTATGAAGGTATGTCCTGCGATAAAAAGGAAAAGTTTGAGGAGTTCTTTGCACTGTTATCAAAGGAAATTCACAAACGGGGGAAGTTGATTTCTGTGGCCGTTCATCCGAAAACTCCATCGGAGAAAGTCAAAGAGCTGAATTGTAAAGGATTATCGAAACCGATCACCTTGGACTTCCGTGAGAATTGGAGAGGGCCTACAACACATGACTATGCTTTCCTCGCTAAACATGCGGATCGTGTTAAAATTATGGCATATGAGTTGCATCCAAGAAAGTATCATAATCCGGGTCCAGGTCCACAAGCTCCTAATGTCTGGTTGAAGGAAATCATAGCTTATGCAAAAAAGCGAGTTCCGACTCAGAAACTCTATATGGCCATTCCTACGTATGGCTACGATTGGGCTTTGAATTGTAAATCTTCGGCTAAAGCCGTTTACTATTCCGATGTGCTGAGAATTAAATCGGGCTCGCATAAGAACCGTCAACCGACCGATATCAACCGAATCCTTCAAGAAGAGAATAAGGTTGCAAATTGGCGAAATCTATCCAAGTTTTCGGATATCCACAAAGGTAGAGCTTATGAGGATCCAACACTTTGGTATACGAGTGGTGGTTGTGACAGAGTCGCTTTTTACATGAACAAAAAGGCCTTCGAGGAAAAGATGACCTTACTTAGAAAGTACGATCTGGGTGGATTTTCATTCTGGCAATTAGTTACAGATAACGATCCGGATATAAATGTTTTTTTAAGTCAATTGGTTCAAGGGAAATTACCTCCCGTTGAAAAAGCAAAAGAAGAAGAAATAGAAGCAAAACTTCCGTTAAATGAGTCAGAAAAAGTCATTCTAACTTCCAAGGAAACTAAGAAAAAGATTAAAAATCTCTAATGGAGACACAACTCTCACCAGATCCAATTGTATTAGGCAGTATAATCAGATCTGGTGGGATTGTTATATTTCCGACAGAAACAGTTTATGGAATCGGAGCAAGTTCTCTGCTCCCAGAATCTTGCCTCAAAATTTACGAGATCAAAAATAGACCCAGAGACAATCCTTTGATTTGCCATTTCGATTCTATTGAGAGAATCGAAGAATACTGCGACCTGAACAATTTAGGAAAAGCTCTTCTGGAAAAATTTTCACCTGGGCCACTAACATTAATTCTTCGAAAAAAAGTGAAAAATATCTTTCCATTTGAAATGCCAACACTTGCATGTCGCATCCCTAAATATCCTAAGGTCCGGGAAATGATTGCGTCTGCGGGAGGGTTAGTGTCCGCCCCATCCGCTAATCTATCTGGTCGCCCTTCACTTACACGTTTATCTGATGTTAGGTTTTATTTTGATGGGAAAGTCGATGGAATTCTGTTAGATGAGGAACCTGAGGTTGGGATAGAGTCAACTGTATTGGATCTCACCAGTGATTCGCCAATTTTAATGCGTCCTGGATCGATTGAAATCGAAGATTTTGTTCCATTAATATCCGTTATTGATTTTCGAAAATTAAAAAAGGGATGGGAGGGAGATGAAAATCTTAAGAGTCCTGGGCTAAAGTATAGGCACTATAGTCCTCATGCAAGTTTGGTACTTGGTTCTGCAGATGAGATTTTGAAAAACAAAAAGGTACTCGAATCAGAGACAATCTCTCCCAAAAGGTTTGCTTGGATTGGATTTTTTCCTCCAGACCAAAACGAGGCTGAAGGATTCATCTATTCAAAAAAAGTGTCTGATAATAAGGAATATAGATCGGAGTTATATGCATTTTTTGAAGCCTGCGATCGACTTGGGGTTCAAACTATTTTTTGCGAGATTCCGAAACCAGGCCCAGGTTTTGAAGGCCTTTGGAATCGGATGGAGAAAGCAAAATCTAAGGAATAGTATTTCTGTTTTTAATTTTTTAAACCGACAGGTTATCTTCGATTTGAAAATCGAATTGTGAATGGCGTCAAATAAGATATTTCGTTTAACAAGGATAAGTTATCGAATTGTTCGGTGAGACTTCCCATAATTGGAATTTTATTTTTAAATTGATACGCAGGCAATTCATAAGAGATGTTAATATCCTTCAATGCCAATTCCTGTTTTATATGTTGGATTGAATCCAAAAGACCACCAATTTTATCTACAATCCGATTTTCCGTCTTGGGAAGATAAACTCTTCCTTTTCCCAATTCATTTAAGGACTCCAGTGGAATCTGCCTTCCATCACTGACTCTTTGGTAGAATAAACCTTCGACCCGTAGAATTTCTTTTTGCAAATAACTTCGACTCTCTTTGGAAAGAGGAACAAATTCAGATTGAATTTCCCGAAGTGGATAAAAACCAATCGCCTCTTTATTCAATTTTAATTTTTTATATAGTTTTTGTAGGTTGGCTCGAATCATAACTGCGCCTATACTTCCTGTCACGGTAACCGGGTTTGCAGTGATAAAACTGGTTCCTTGAGCAATATAATAGCCTCCGGAAGCAACAGTATCCTTAAAGTAAGCAGTGATAGGTTTCTTCTCTCGAAATGTTGAGATAGCCTGATAGATTTGTTCTGAATGGAAAGCTGATCCACCAGGCGAGGAAATTTCTAAGATAACTGCCTTTACGTTTTTGTTTTCTAAAAGAGACTCAAGGGTGGCAATTACGGAGTAAGATTCAATTTTTCCTGAATCCCGTGTCTTTTGAGAATAATCTCCACCAGAAATCGGACCGCTTAAGGGAAGTATTACGATCTCAGATTTTTTTCTAGGGAAGATTTTGAATTCTTTAATATACGAATAGGTTTCTAAAAAGGAATCTTTAAAAAATTTGGATTCATCATTACTCCATTCTTTTTTAGTTTCAATCTTATCAATGAAACCCATGGATTTTAGCGATTCAGAAGTATGAATTGGAGTAAAGAAATGATACTTCTTGATTTTTCCATTTTTTGTTAGAATTTCCAGGAGATAGTTTTGTAAATTTTCAACTAGCTCGGAAATATTCTTTTTTGCTTCTTTTGAAAAATTTGATCGAGTAAAACTTTCAGCAAATGATTTGTATGGGCCAGAAGCAAAGGCTTCCACACTTACACCCCAAAATTTTAGGAAATCACCGTAAAACATAGGTTCTACACTGGGTAACATCAGATTAAACTCAGAATGGAGTCCCAAAGTTGATTGATTTGCTACACTTAAGAGAAGTAAGGTGCCTGTACCACCTTCATTTGCAAACATATGTATTGTTTTGCCAGTATTTTTAATTTTTTCAAGTAAGTGGTAAACTTCTACATATTCTGAAACTGTCCAGTTGAGAGGAGGTAAATAAATCCAGATTTCTTTAACTTTGTGATTTTTCTCTAAAAGATATAACTTGTATAAAAATTCTAACCTAGTAGGATGTTCGGATTTTCCCTGCAATTTTTTGATTAAAAAAGACTTATGGGAAGTTTCAAATTCGCTTGGGAATTCCATTCGAAATTTGAAGGATTTTCTTTGGAGAAAGTTAGTTAGACGTAAGAAAAGATAAAAGCAGATTCGAAATGGGAAAAAAAGAACAATAAATAGGATTCGCAACAATTTGGTTTTACTCCTAAATCCATTTCTTTAAGTTCTTTCCAGAATGAAAGTGGAAAACAAACTTTGATATGTGGAATCTTTTATACGCATCCGGGGTGCCCGCGAGCACAATTTAAAAAATGTAAGTTTAGACATCCCTCGTGACAAACTCGTAGTAGTTACCGGTTTATCTGGATCCGGTAAGTCTTCACTTGCTTTCGATACAATTTATGCAGAGGGACAAAGACGTTATGTTGAGTCTTTATCAAGTTATGCTAGGCAATTTTTAGGTCAGATGGAAAAACCTGAAGTTGATTTGATAGAAGGACTTAGCCCTGCCATAAGTATCGAGCAAAAAACAACACATCGTAATCCAAGATCCACAGTTGGTACGGTAACCGAAATTTACGATTATCTCAGACTACTTTATGCCCGTGTCGGTACTCCTCACTGTCCAAAATGTGGAACAGAAATCACGAGTCTCTCCGTTGACCAAATTACAGAAAGAATCAATTTGTTTCCCGAGGGGACAAAACTACAGATCCTTGCGCCTGTGATACAAGGAAAAAAAGGAGAGCATAAAGATGTTTTAGAGAAATATAAGAAGGAAGGCTTCAATCGGGTTAGAGTTAATGGCGAAATTTACTCTCTAGAGGAAGAAATTCCTTTGAAAAAGAATTATAAAGCTAACATCGAAATTGTGGTCGATCGAATTGTGAAAAAAGAGGGAATCATGTCTCGTTTGACGGATTCCGTTGAGACCGCGCTAAAGACTTCTGAAGGTATACTCATAGTTGAAGATGGACAAAAAGATCATTTGTTTTCACAAAAACTTTCTTGTCCAAACTGTGATGATGTAAGTATTCCAGAATTGAGCCCAAGACTCTTTTCATTCAATTCACCTTTTGGTGCATGTCCACAGTGTGATGGGCTTGGTTCTTTACTTGAATTTGATGAGGCATTACTGGTAACCAACCCAGATAGTAGTTTAGCGGATGGATGTATAGAAGCATGGGGTGGTAGCAAATCCAATTCTTATTGGTATATGGCTACAATTCAGGCGCTTTCTAAAAAGTTAAAATTCAATTTAAATACAGCATGGAAAGACCTTACAGATAAGGTTAGGAAGACAATCCTATATGGTGATGATTCCATTCATATCGACTACGACTTTAGAGGTGCTAATTCACACTATGAATTTTCCAGAAATTATGAGGGTGTTATTCCTAATCTAAAAAGAAGATATAAGGAAACAAAATCTGATAGCATGCGTCAATGGTTTGAATCCTTTATGACAAATCATGAATGCGATCTTTGCCACGGAAAGCGATTGCGGCCGGAAGCATTAGCCGTTAAAGTACAAGGTATTGGAATTCATGAATATACTGGATTTTCGATCGAGAAATGTCTTTCATTCACAAAAGATTCTAAATTTAAAGGAGCCGATGACTTAATCAGCAAACCGATTTTAAAAGAAATTCTTCAAAGACTTCATTTTTTAAATGACGTTGGTGTAGGATACTTAAACCTTTCTAGGTCGGCTGGTACACTATCGGGTGGTGAGATGCAAAGGATAAGACTCGCAACTCAGATAGGCTCTAGATTGATGGGCGTTTTATATATTTTGGATGAGCCTTCTATCGGGTTACACCAGAGAGATAATACTAAGCTCGTACAGACATTAAAGGGACTTCGTAATTTAGGAAATACTGTCCTCGTTGTAGAACATGATAAAGAGACGATGGAAGAAGCAGATTATATTATAGATATGGGACCTGGAGCAGGAGTTCATGGTGGACAAATTGTTTCTTTCGGAACACCAGATGAGTTAAAATCAGATCCTAAATCTATCACTGGAAAGTATCTGAGTGGTGAAAAGAGAATTTCAATGCCTAAGAACCGGCGTCAAGGGAACGGTAAATTCTTAAAAATAGTGGGAGCTTCCCATAATAATCTAAAAAATATAGATGTATCCATTCCGTTAGGAACTCTAACAGTGGTTACAGGTGTTTCGGGTTCCGGAAAGTCCACACTTATAAACGAGATACTCTATAAGGAACTCGCAAGTTCCGTAATGGGAATGAAACTTGTTCCAGGTAAACACAAAAAAATTCTTGGTAAGGAAGAGATCGACAAAATAATAAATATTGATCAATCACCAATTGGCCGTACTCCAAGATCAAATCCGGCGACGTACACAGGTCTGTTTACCTTTGTTCGTGAGCTATTTAGCGGATTGGAAGATGCAAAAGTCAGAGGATATGGACCTGGTAGGTTTAGTTTTAATGTTGCGGGCGGGCGATGCGAAAAATGTGAAGGCGATGGAATTTTAAAAATCGAAATGCATTTTTTGCCAGATATTTATGTGGAATGCGAAGTTTGCAAAGGAAAACGTTACAATCGTGAGACTCTAGAAGTTAAATATAAAGGGAAACATATTTCTGATGTTTTGGATATGACTGTCGAAGATGGTCTTAACTTCTTCGAAAATATCCCTTCACTGAAACGTAAGCTCGAAACATTAATGGATGTTGGTCTAGGATATATTAAGTTGGGTCAAGCAGCAACGACGTTCTCAGGTGGAGAAGCTCAAAGGATAAAACTTTCCACAGAACTTTCTAAAAGGCCTACAGGAAAAACCTTATATATTCTAGATGAACCAACAACTGGACTTCACTTCGAAGATATTGAGAAACTTCTTTCCGTATTGCAAGTATTAGTGGATAAGGGAAATTCGATGGTGATCATTGAACACAATCTTGATGTTATCAAGGCAGCTGATTATATAATTGATATCGGACCTGAAGGTGGGGAAGGGGGTGGAAACGTGATAGCTACAGGAACTCCAGAAGGAGTTTCCTCTGTAAAAGAATCCTTTACTGGATTGTACCTCAAGAAGGTTTTAGAAGAAGAAAGCCAGATATTTAAATCTTCTGAACATGTGAAAAAAAATGCGAGTCGTTCTAAATCAAAAAAGAAATAAGAATTAGTGGAATCTCTCTACCGTTCACGAAAAACAGAGTTAATAACAAAAGGGTTGTATGATTATCTTGCAGGTAGAGATAACTACGGACAATTTCAGATAAAGTTATTTGAGCTAGCAGCTTCGGATATTTCAATCGATTTGGCAGTTGCTTGTATGGTAGAAATGAATGTCTCCGGAACTATTCTTAGTAAGGCAGATTTAGAAATGAAGTCCCGTTCTTTAGAACTCCTGACGGGAATTCCAATCCATATATTTGCCACTGGAATTAGCGAACCTGCTTGGGGGGGATCACTAAAAAAAATCTCTTCTCATGTTAAGGATAGCTATCTATTTGGTACTAAGTCTTTTATCACAAATGGAGATATAGCAGATACAATCCTATGGGTAACCAAAAATGAAAACTGCTTTCCAGTATATAAGGTTGATTCAAATTTAATCGCGCATTACGGAAAGATAGAGGCAATTACAACAAACTTTTCGACTGGCGTACGACATGTCCGAGTAAAACTTGATGGATATCCGATAACTTCTCAAGATTTAATACTGGCCAATTATGGAAATCTTAGTATAGAGATTCGACTAAAAGAACTCTATTCACTTTGCACTATTTTACTTGCTTTTACGAGTCATCTCAAAGATCGAAGCATTACTATTGAATCGGAGTGGAAGGAACTTTTCAATTTTTGGAAACAATCAAATGATACGCTTGAATCAAATTCTGTTAATGATACTCTCAAAAAAATCTTCCCGTTTCCAGTCAAAGGATTACTAAATGCGATAGCCGATTTTAATGGTTTGAAATCGATCACAGAGTTGAAAACGGTAGATCCGGACTTTCAACTTTTTATTTGGGAAGATACACTAACTAAATACTTAAAACGAATAAAGTTTTCTTCACTTTAATTCTCGCTCTGATTTCTTGGTATGACTTCAAGAGATAGGTAACGGTTATGTGGCAGTAGAAGGGTAACACTTTTTGGTAACCTTTCTTGGTTTATGCACTTTGTATGAACCAGGGTCAGAAATAAGCAAGAAGAAATCATTATCAATAACACCTAATTTGTTATTCGCAAACCAGATAGAATAATGATCGCCTTCTCTTTTAATCCCAACATTAAAACCGTTAAAAGGATTTCCGATCATAATGAGATTTCCATTGTAATTGATGTAACCTCTGTCATTGACATGCCTCATCTTGAAACCAAAAGGATAGGCGAGTAAAAGGTCAGCATTCGGATCAAATAGTCTTTCCGATTTCACATAAACTTGTTCTGGAGTTTTCATGTCGAGGGACTCATGAGGCGTTTCTCTGTTGAACTCAATTCTCCACTTGTCGAATAACTCTTGGTGTAATGTAATGTTGCAAACGATCTCCTGTTGAAGTTCACGAGCCATGTCCCTATGCATTCGTTCATGAGCACCATTTTGGTAAGGTTTGCCTGGTTGAATACGACCTCTGTTTGATACCTAGCGATAGCCACCAAACAGAGAGTTTAGTGAGCCCCCAAAGAGATTGCATAGAAGCGAAGGGTGGTCCGTTGTCAGAACGAATGATATCTGGAATTCCATAGATCTTAAATAATCGAATAAATTCGGCTTTTACAGAAGGTATGTCCCCTTTAGAAAGCGTCTTAATGGAGAGAATGTATTTAGAGAAATCATCTCTGACGGTAAGAGGATTCACTTTTTCCCGATCTGGAGTATACCACCATCCTTTGAAGTCAACGGTCCAAATATGGTTAGGGTGAGTAGCCTTCTCAGGCATAGAGATCCGCTGCCCTGAGTTGATAGGCCTAGTTCTTTTCTTTTTCTCTAGTAGTCCGGCTTTCTTAAGAATACGTTCGACAGTGGATCTGTTAGGAGACTTTCTATCCGGGAATTTATTTTTATAGAGTTCGAGGATTTTCTTAGCCCCCCAGAACTTCTTGTAGTTTTTGATCTTAATGATCTCTAAGATCGTTTCTTCTGCAATTTTAGCGGGAGATTTTTTAGGAGTTTTCTTTTTATCCTCAAGTCCCTCTTTTCCCTCTAAAATGAATCTTTCTTTCCATTTGTATCCACACTTAGTAGAGATCCCATACTGAGCACAGAGCTGAGTAAAATTGACGCCAGTCTGGAACGAATCCAGAACGAACTTATATCTTAAATCCACGACATTATTCTCCTTCCAAGGCATCCCCAAAGCCCTCCTAAAGCGGTGATCTAAAGGGATTAAAAACCTGAAAGTGTTACCTATGTCTTGCTACAAAAGTGTTACCCATGTCCTGAGGCATACACTTGCCACTGGCGTATAACGAACTAGGCTACACGACGTTGTCCGTAGCTGAGTCTCGCAGAGACGTTAGCGTCAGCACGCCTTCTTGCAAAGCAAGAAGCGTGACGGAGGACAATGTGCCTTTAGGCCGAGCGAGGGCGCAAGTCCCGAGCGTAGCGTGTCAGCCGAAGTTTGTGCTTTAATTAATCTTTGATCATGCTTTCGTTGATGATTTTCAAAGATTTTCCTTTTCTTGATTTATAAAAACGAAAGTCACTATCTAAAGTGAATATATTCTGAATTTCGTAGACTTCAGCAAATGTCATGAGTGAAGCGTCAGCAAAATCCATTGGTCGATCAGAATATTTGTCCATGAAGAATAATATGGAGCTAAATTGTTCATTATCCAGGTTTAAGATTGAAATTGCATTGTTATAAATCCATTCGATAAATGCCCTTTGTATTCTTTCATTGTCTGACAATAAATAAGATACTTCTGTAACAACTGCAAGAGATGTAAATAATTTACCTTTAAAATTCTTTAAAAAAGTTCTACACTCAAGAGAATAATTATCTGACTCATCGAAAAAAGCAACAATGGGACCAGTATCAATAATTGCTTTGATCATCTAAGTTTTTTTTTCAATGCTTCTTTTATATACTTCTGATGATTAATTGATTTATCGTAAATTCCGCTTTTATAAAG
>JAPZTS010000020.1 GCA_027533185.1 Leptospira sp.
GCCATGCACCAGTATATCAAATATGATATACTTTGTCAATTTTTAAATTTTTAAAAATTTTTAAGACATGGCGTATAACTCTTAATCTCTGTATTGCGTTGTGGATTTGCAAATCGTTTTTGTAGGCGTATTGCATGATGGTGGCTTCTCTTAAAACAACGCTGGATATCGGTATTGCGTAAAAAGAGCTAATTTGGTATAAATTACGTTGTATAATCGTGATTTGATGTGGAAGCCACGCTGGAATGCCACTACAAATCCAATGGACTCGGTACTTTCAAGATTTCTTTCCGGCTCAGTCGGGCATAGCGCTCTGTGGTTTTTACGCTAGAATGACCAAGTAGCTTTTGGATATGTCGGATTCCAGTTCCGGCTTCCAATAGATGGGTAGCAAACGAGTGGCGGAGCGAATGAAAGCTCACTTTCTTCTGGATTCCAGCCAAACTCCTCCCATTTTCGAAGATCTTTTGGGCGGTGCGGGGGGAAAGATGACTTCCTGGATAGATACCAGGAAAGAGGAATGGATTCTCCTCTTTTAGAATGGCCTCTGCAAATTCAGACCACACTTCATAGAACTTTTTCGAGAGTGGAACGAGTCGGTCTTTTTTTCCCTTACCCATATGGATATGAATCACTTCTCTTTGGACATCAAGATCTTTTATTTTAAGTGTAACAATTTCGCCCAAGCGGAGCCCTGAGGAATATGTAAGAAGAATCAGAAGTTTGTGTTTAGGATTAGGAAGTTTTGAAACAATTTGGATTATTTCTTCTTTGGTTAAAATTTCTGGAAGTCGGCTTACTTTTTTTGGTAAAACAATATCCCCCGGAAATTCTTTGTGAAGAGCCTCCATCCAAAAAAAACGAAGAGCTTGTATCGTATTGCCTAAAGTTGACGGATTGAGATTTCGTTCAAAATAAGAATATTCTAAATATTCGGAAATTTTTCTTCCTGGAACTCCAAGATATGCGAACGGCACAGTTTCGCCTTGCTGATACCATTGGAAGAACCTCCGAATTTGGCTAAAGTAAGTTCGTATGGTTTTTTGGCTGTAATTCCGAACGAGCATGGTTCTGGAAAGTGCTCGCAATCGAAGGTCAAATGAGAGCACAATTTGTCCTGGAAAGGCATCCTCTAAAAGGTTTGGTAATGTTTTGATATCATCTGACAACCAGATTCGAAGTTTACAATTCCATCGGCACTTGTGACGCCGTAGAAATGCAATGACGTCTAGGTTATATGGGAATTTTATGGCTAGTTTTTTCGAGTTCTCCTGAAAGAGGGTGGAAACATAAATACTATACATATGGTTAGTATTTAAGGACCCAAAAAAAGGATCAAGAGAAAAAGGATAGCTTCGCCCCCTCACTCACATGAGATTTAAAAGTTGGGACAAATTTACGTTAGGGGGAATTTTTTTTCGACTGAAAAACTATTAATGGCCTATAAAATTACCAAGAAACAAAAGTTTGTTTTTTGCAAATGGAAAGGAATCGCAAAAAAAATCTCTGTTCATTGCAATAAAATTCGAACTCGATATTTTGAATTTGGTGTAATAGATTTCGCCACAAGACAAAGGTAAAAAAAACAGACCCTATAACTCTGCATTCAGAATTTGCTGTTTTTGGCGATGTCTTTAAAAGTAGTTTCCCACATGGCTAATGACCGTGTGAGTGTGTTTTCCCATGAGAATCTGCATGTCCATGTGCATGCGTATGGCCATGGTGGGAATGTCCAAATTCCCGCTCCGTTTCTATAACCGCGATTTCTTCAAGCGCAGATTGGACCGATAGTAAAATAACTTCGACCGAGACAAACGGAACTCCAAATTCTGTTTTTAACAATCTGTGGGTTTGAACCACAATCTGGTCGCGGTCAGCTCTTTCGTTCACAACGATCCGGAGTTCCATTGAAAGCACTCCGGAGGTCAATTTTCGAACCGTAACGATAGGAATAGATACGACTCCCTCTATTTTGGTTAGGTGTTCCAATAAATGTTCCTTATCGAAATCATCCACATCTGCTTCGATAAGAATTTTAACCGATTCCTTAACGATACCATACGAAGTTTTTAAGATAAAAATTCCCAAAGCAATACTTAGGAAACTATCTATTTCAGAATATTCGGTGATATGAATGATTACAGACCCGATCAGAACAGCTATGGTTCCCAAAAGATCACTAAGTACATGTAAATATGCAGATTTTAGATTTAGACTCTCTTTGCTAACAGTAAAAAGCAAACCTGCAGAGAGAAGGTTAATTACGAGTCCTATAAGCGAATAAAAAAACATAGACTCTACGTGAATGGAAACATCTCCGGAGAACCTAAGGTAACATTCATAAAAAATAAAACCGGAAATTCCAATGAGAAGTAAACCGTTCGTCAGTGCCGCAAGTACTTCAAACCGGTGAAAACCAAAAGGAAATTTGGATGTGGGTTTTTTAGATGCTAGAAGTAGGGCAATGAGTGATACAATATGGGCAAAAACATCCGTTATGATATGTCCTGCATCCGCAAATAAAGCTAAACTACCGCTTTCTTTCGAACCTATCCATTCGATAAAAAAAATGATCAAACTCAGAATTCCGGAGAGGGAAAGAAACAGTATGAGTTTAGAACGTTTTGACCTCATATGGTTTTTTGTTCTTTTTGAATTTTGTTTATGTTCTTTTGGGTCCTTTTGGTCAGGATTTATGCTTAATGTTTTATTCATTGTTATTGGATATATTGCTATTTGCTCTGGGGACAACAACGATGTCGACCCGTCGGTTGAGAGCCTTGTTTTCTTTGGTGGAATTGGGAACAATGGGTTGGAATTCTCCATACCCAGCACTTGAAAAATTCTTTGGGTTTAGATTTTTGTTTTGTAATAGGTATTCTAAAACAGATAACGCGCGTTCACTTGCCAAATGCCAATTGTTTCGAAATTTTGTCTTTATCGGTACGTTGTCAGTATGACCTTCAACTACAATATAATTTTCCGGGTAGGATGCGAGGATGTCTCTGATTTTATCCAATCCTGGTAAGATTTGAGATTTTAGTTCTGAGCTACCGCTGTCAAAAGAGAGTCTGTCATCAATATTGATGATTAACTTATTATGGAATCTCTTCAATCGGATTTGACCCGAATCAATTTCTTTTGAGAGTTTTTCTTCCAATTCTTTTGCTTGGTCACTCAATCGTTCGAGTTCCTTTTTTTGATTTTTGGTAAGTTGCCTTAGATTGGATAGCTCTTCTTCCAGGATTCGGATTCGTTCGTTGAGTTCAGCAATCTTTTGCTCATGAGCATCTCTGAGTTTTTGTTCGCGTTGGAGACAAGCCCTTTCGTTTTCCTCTAATTTCTTTCGAAGTGAATCGATTTCCGCTTTGTCTCTGTCCTCGCGTTTTCTTGCCTCTTCAGCTAATGTTCGTTCCCGGTCACTTCCTTTCTTTTCGAGAGATCTGAGTCGCATTTCTAAATCGCGGATTGTATCAGAAGATTCGTTTTGCTCTCGAACCCGGTTTCGTTTCTCAAGTTCATAGTCTTCTGTTAGGTTTCTAATCTTGGAGCTAAGTTCTTTTTTTTCTTCTTCTAGTTTTGCTATTTCATTCGCATGTTGTTTGCGAATATCTTGCAGCTCCAATTCAAGAGCATACTTCTCTTTGTAAAGTTGGTTGTATTCGACGGGAAAGTAAATCCAGTCTGCAAAAAGATTTTCTGATACGAACAAAAAAAGAAATACGTAGGAAAAAAGCCTTTTGAATGTTCTAAATCTATTTTCCTTCATAGAAACTATCCTCTAAATTTACCTTGGGGAGTTTTGGAGCTTCCGTTCGAATTCTTTCCAACTCGGATACCTTGCGCCTTGCCTCGGATTTTCGATCCGCGTATTGCGACTCATATTCTTCTTTTTTAATATAGTCTTTGTCTTCCGGTGTTTTGCCTTGGGATTCTTGAAACTTAACTGCAATTTCTGAGCGGACTAATTCTAACTCGGCAATCGTCTCTGCAAGCGCTGCCTCTTTTGCTTCGAGATAAGCTATGTCTTCTTTTTCTTTCTGGATCCACACATTCATACGAGTTTCTTCCTTGGCCCTTTCCATTTCATGGTTTTGGGAATCTTCTAGGTAACGTTTGGCTTGGGTAGGATCGTCTTTTAACAGGAAGTACTTTTCTTTGTCCCGAGATAGATCACGATCTGCGCTATGTTTTGCGACTTTGGCTTTGGAAATTTGAATGGATTGGTTCGTTAGCGAATTGAGTTTCCTCTGTTGGGTCACTTCGTTTTTAAATTGTATGACTTTTTGTTTTAGGACTTTGGTTGCCGTTTTTTGTTCTTCGTTCATTACCTCTTCACGGACATAGGCATCGGGAACTGTGCTAATTTTTGGTTCAAACAGGACACAATTAGAAAAAACAAGTAGGAGAAAAAGAATCCTATGAAAATTTCGAACTAGGTTTGGCATAGGTTCTAGCCTATGTTCTATGGGACATAAACGTCAATTGTTAATTTCGGGAATCTGCTGATTTATGGAAGACGATAGAAAAAAGGAATCTGATTTCCGCACAAAAATAGACAAAGAAAGCGAATTTTACGATTCTTTTGTTTCTGCCATCCAAACAAAAATTGCAGAGAACCACACAAGAGATCTAAAGCAAATGTTGGCAGGAGCTCACCCCGCCGACCTTGTTACACTCTTTCGAGATTTAAAAGAAGATGAAGAACTCTTCCTTTTCAGACTTCTTTCGCCAGAGGACCAAGCCTATTCTCTTGTGAAGATGGATGAGGAGACTTTAACCTTCTTTCTAACAGAACTTAGTGTGGAGGAGATTTCCCTTCCGCTCAAACAAATTGAAACAGATGAAACTACATACATTCTTTCCAATTTAGACGACGAAAAACGGGAGTTAGTTTTATCCAAACTAAGTAAGTCCGACAGTGTGGAAATCCGGTCCCAACTTGGTTTTCGAGAATACTCAGCTGGTCGACTTATGTCCAAAGATTTTGCAACCGTAAGTCTCTCGGATAATGTGCGCACGGGAATCATCAATGTTCGTAAAAAGGCACGTGAGATAGAAGATATCTACCAAGTTTATGTTACAGATGAGGACAAAGTACTAAAAGGTTTTATTCCTCTTAAGGATCTTTTTCTTACTCCTATCAATACGAAAATTTCCAAAATAACAAATTTTTCAGTCTTTAGTTTCCACTACGACATTGACCAAGAGGAAGTTGCCAATACGTTCAAAAAGTACGATCTTGTGAGTGCGGCAGTCGTGGATGATCTAGGTCGTATCATTGGCAGAATTACCGTTGATGATGTTTTAGAGGTAGTGGAAGAAGAGGCGTCCGAAGACATCTTACGTATGGCTGGGGTTAGTGAAGATGAAAGGCTCTCTACACCAATCCTTCAATCGGTCAAACGAAGGATCATTTGGCTCAATGTGAATCTAATCACTGCCTTTGTTTCCTCTACAGTTGTTGCTTTTTTTGAGGATACAATTTCTAAGATTGTTGTACTTGCGACCTTAATGCCCATCGTAGCCGGGTTAGGAGGAAATGCTGGTACGCAGTCAGTAACTGTTGTCATACGAAATATTGCAACTGGGGATTTGTCCTTTTCCAATTGGTGGGAGGCTGTACGAAAGGAAACAACGATTGGTTGTTTGAATGGATTGGTTCTAGGATGCGTTACGGGAGGAATGATCTTTCTTGTGAAAGG
Source organism: Leptospira sp. (assembly GCA_027533185.1). Lineage (GTDB taxonomy): Bacteria > Spirochaetota > Leptospiria > Leptospirales > Leptospiraceae > Leptospira_A. The sequence continues at coordinate 5,706 of JAPZTS010000020.1, forward strand.
GAGTTTTGTTTTGGGAGCCGTAGTTGGCGCGGCAATGTTCGTGAACATGATTGTTGCATCTCTCGTTGGGTCACTTGTTCCTATCTTTCTCAAATGGATTCGGATTGATCCTGCGATTGCATCCAGTATCTTTGTCACAGCTACTACCGATGTCTGCGGATTCTTTTTCTTTTTAGGACTTGCCACAGTATTTTTAAAATTTCTGGCAGTAACCTAGCTTTGATTAAAATTCTTGCCAGATAGGGAATTGGACAAAGACTTGTGAGCGTACATGAAATCAAAGGTTTTTGTCTTACTCATTCTATCTGTCCTTTTTCAGTTTCAATGCAAATCTGCAGAAACAACAGTGGAGTCCACTGAAACAGTCGTTCCCGAATCAAAAATAGGCACTCTCCTTCCTCCTCCAGGTGGAGAGGGAGAGATTATGTGGAATGAAAAAGGGGAAGAGGTGGTGAACCATACGGGAGACCTTCCTTTTTTCCAGAAGAAGAGTGAACATCCAAACGAACTTTTCCGAGTTTATATTGCATCAGACGAATACCGTGTCCGACAAATTCGCAGTTCGGATAAAATTCGAAGGAAGGTGGATTTTGGAGGAGATGAACTTTCCAAAGAAGAATTGAAACGTTATGATCTTTTGAGTTTTATAGATGACGGCTATGTTTCGGTAGGACTGAACTCAGTAACTGGCAAACTAGAAGCAATTAGTTTTGATCGAAGGGTACCAAGAATCAATGACATAGCAAAGATCATTCAAAATGATGCAAGTAGATGGAATTATGAGCACCTGTCTAAAGACGGTACTCCAATCGTTACGAAGTTCATCATAAGCTATCAGGTTCGACTCTACCCGAATAAAACTCGGGAAGAGGTCAAACAGATGTTACAGAAAAAAAAATAATCCTACCAGCGAAAGTTTCCTTTTTTTTCGTATAAAAAAGGAATCTTCTCTTGAAGTTCTTTTAACTCCACTTGGGAATTTCCTTTCAGGTCAAAAGTAGCGGTCCTCGTTTGTATTGTTTTGTAGAGGGAAGAACTAATGCTTGCGAGTGGAAATGTGGTAGAAACTCGGGCGGTCGAGGTTTTACCCGAATTGATGATTTCTTTAGGGCTACCTGAGAGAAAATTTTCACCTGCAAGTTTGAGGTCATAACCTAGACCACTTAACAGGAGATTGGCGGCAGCTTGGTTTGTAAATTCGAAATCAAATTCGGTTTTTAATGGTAGATTGAGTCCTGCAAGTCCTGCTTGCGTAGCTGAGGTTGTTCCTGTCTTTTTTCCTTTTCCTCCTAAAAGCCCATCTAAAAAATTCAGAGCTTGCGTTGCAACAGTTGTCGAATTCGAAGAACTTAATATATCCTCTTTCGATGGCATCAAAATATTGAAGTTTTTAATTTCCACATTTGGCATTACGGCAGGAATCTCTCTTTTTTTGGTGAAGGGAATGGTAATGGAGTCTTTTCCCAAAAGTTGCCATTCTTTGGGTATCGGTACTTTCATGTCACCTTCGCAACTTAATTCTAAGAATTGTTTGTCCGGAAATTTTTGATAGAGGTTTAAGAGGTCCGTGTACTTGAATTTGACATCCAAGGGAAGTGTTTTCGTTTTTTTTGCTTCAATGGCTCCGAGATCCGTTTTGATATGGCTTAGGTTCAAACCTTCTACTTTTAAATCCATATCCAACAAGGAACTAGCCAAAGCTACTGGATAGGGGTTAGTTACCGAAGTTTCTAATTTTAAAGTGATATCAGTAAAACTGATTTCTTTAATGGATAGGGATTTAAAATCAAATTCGGGAGTTGGAATTTTATCTTGCAATACTCCTAAAACAGAACATTGGAGTTGGATTAAAAAAAGGAGAGAAAGCCATTTGCAATTCATACGAGAGTGATACTTGTTTTTTTCCTTCTGTCAAGTGATTTGAAATTGGACAACGACAGGGGCATGGTCGGAAAGAACAGGTTCCGTCGAGATATAGATATCATTCAGGTATTTTGCAGATTTTTTGTCTGAAAAAAAATAATCAATCCGCCAACCTTTGTTTTGTTTCCGAGCTTGGAACCTATACGTCCACCAAGAATAAACGTCTTTTTGATCTGGGTAGTGGTTTCGAAATAGGTCCGTAAAACCAGTTTCTAAAAACTTTGTCATCCATTCTCTTTCCCTAGGTAAAAACCCGCTGTTTTTTTCATTTCCTTTTGGGTTGTGGATGTCCTTTTCGGTATGAGCTATATTCACGTCTCCGCAAATAAGTAGGGACTTTTTTTTCTTCTGCAATTCTTTCGAGAGGATTAAAAATTCATCTAAAAATTGGTATTTTACCTCTTGCCTTTCTTCTCCCGATGTTCCAGACGGAAAATACAAATTCCATAATATAAAACTATTATATTCTACTAAAACAGATCTTCCTTCGGAACTGAAAATCCCCCCACCGTAACCTAGTTCAACTTTTTTAGGCTTTGGTTTCGAGAGAATGGCACAGCCACTGTAACCTGGCTTTTCGGCAAGACTCGCAAATACTTCATATCCCAAGTCATAAAATTCTTTCCTTTGGATTTCCGACAGGGGGGCTTTGGTCTCTTGGAAACAAATGATATCAGGATTTTCATGACGAATGTATGTCAACAGGCCTTTGGTTAGAGCGGAGCGAACCCCGTTGCAGTTCAATGTTATCAATTTCATTTAGAAATGAGATGGAAGAAAAAGGCCCATCCGTCGATACTAAAAAAAAGCTATGGTAGAAATTTTGAAAGAAATACCGTTTTTGACCCAAAACCGTCTCCAGTTCCTAGTTTGGGACAAAAACATTTCCAATTTGGGTTCTTGGGCTTGGAAACCGGGCGTTTACATCTTCTTTCAATCAAGACGATCCCCACATGGCCCTGAGTTTCGTTTTGGTTCTCCAATCTGGGGTGCTCCAAACAATTTGGGGAGGCTCGTATTCCCGTTTTTTTCACCAAACAATCTAGAGCAATTGAAACACCTTTCTCGGGAACTCGTAAAAACTGTAAACTCCCAAGATATTTACATCCTTGTTTCAGAAGAGGATTTAACATCAGCTAAATCTCTTTTTGCAAAATTGCAGATGTTAGCGGATCCAAATTCGTCGGAGACCAAATTACGTAAAACTTTTGGAATTGTAGATGGTTCTTCCGTCCTCGCAATTGGGAATGGAACTGAGACAAGCTCTGTCTCCTTACTTTCAAAATACTCGGTATATCCCCCCCTTGTATACATTCCCACGGGAGCCGAGCCTACTGGCACTTCGCAGAAACTAGAACCGGAGTTAAAAAAGAGCAGCGCAAAAGAAAAGGCAAAAGAGCCAGCTAAACAAATCGAAGTTGAACTTTTTGATGAGAAACCTCTTCAAAAAGAAGATGTGAAGGAAAAGGATTCGATAGCTCCATTGAATTCACTGGAGACTAAAAAGGATTCTTCTTTAAGTCCACATATCCAACAATCAACCGCAGACAAACCTCAGGCAAAATTCTCACTTCAAGTGAAGATGATGGGAGTCATAAGTTTACTACTTTTGTTATCTCTTTCTGTAATTATTATTATAGCATCGATCTATTTCAAACAAACAATCAAGTTTCAGTTGCTATCGAGTAATATCCGTATGGCAGAAATTGTGGGAGCAAAAGTCGAATCAGATATTGTGGGAGTAACTGAGAAAGGCAAACAAATTGCAATCACACTCACCACACAAGGGCTAGATGACAAAGAAAGATCCAAATTAGTCAAAACCATGTTCCAAAGTGATAAGGAATTTATCTATTTAGGAATCTTTGAAACGAATGGCGAACGTTTGGTGATGAAACAAGAAGTATTTAATGAAGAAGAATTAAAAAAATCTGCCGCAACGGAAGATGATTTTCACAATTTAGTTACTAGAAACCAAGATCTTATCGCCGAAGCTTTTGCGGGAAAACCTGTTCTTTTCAATTCGAGTCCTGGGTTTACGGAGCCATCCTTTACAGTCGTTATCCCTACAGAAGAGAATGGGAAACTAGATAATGTTTTGGTTATGGTCGTAAAACTTAATAAAATCATTGAAGCTTTTTCTAAAAAGGGAATTGAGACCACTTTCTTTGTAAACGGATCCGGTACCGTTATCGCACACCCAAAAGAAGACCTTGTCCTTGCGGCTACAGATCTTTCTAACATGTCCATCGTAAAGTCGATGCTTACTGGAGCAACGAATACAGGTCAGACGGAGTATTTGGATGAAGTCCTTCAAGAACGATTTTTAGGTTTTTATCGTAAAATTGGCTTTGCGGACTCTGGTGTTGTAACAATCATTTCGGAAAAAAAGGCATATGAAGATGTTGTTAGAAGCCAGATTATCAATATCCTAATAGCAGGGATTGGACTTTGTATTACCTTAATATTTATCTTTTTCTTTTCTAAAACAATTACAAAACCGGTATTACAACTTCTCAATGCCACTCTAGAAATTGCTCGAGGAAATTTCCAGATAGGCATCAAACCTACGACTCAGGATGAGGTGGGACTCCTTACGCACCACTTTATCGAAATGGGCCAAGGATTGGAAGAAAGAGAAAAGGTAAAAAATATCTTGGGGAGTATGATTGATCCTGTTGTGGTAAAAGAAGCGATGGTTGACCTGGCTGCTCTGAAACGAGGTTCGGAAACCACAATCACTGCCTTTTTTTCCGATGTCGCTGGATTCTCAACAATTTCGGAACAGCTCAAATCTGCAGACCTGGCTGCCCTTTTAAATGAATACCTATCGGCTATGACACTAATCTTAAAAAGACACGAAGGGGTTTTGGATAAGTACATTGGGGATGCCATTGTGGGAATCTTCAATGCTCCCGTTGCCATTGAATCTCACGAATTAAAGGCCTCTCGGGCAAGCGCAGAAATGGTTCTTAAATTGGATGAGCTGAGAGCCTATTGGAAAAAAAACAATCTCTACTCCAAAGAAGCCCAGGAAATGGATGCGCGTATCGGTCTCAATAGTGGTTCAGCTAAGGTTGGTTTTATGGGAACCGATGCACTCGCATCTTATACGATGATGGGTGATACTGTGAACCTTGCGGCAAGATTAGAAGCCGCTGGTAAAGATTATGGTGTCAATGTTCTTATCACGGACTCTGTCTGTGATAAGATACAAGATGAAATGGTAACAAGGTATATGGATCTTGTTCGGGTGAAGGGAAAGAACGAACCAGTAAGAATTCACGAATTGGTTGGATTCAAATCCATGGTGAAACCAGAAATTGTTGAGTCTGCAAAAATATATGAGTCAGCTTTTGCGGAATATCTAAAGCAAAATTGGGATAAGGCAATCAAACTCTTCAAAGAGGTGGAAAAAGTAAAACAAACCAAAGACAAGGCCTCAAAGATTCTAATTGAAAGATGTGAAGAATACAAAACTTCTTCGCCAGGAAAAAATTGGGATGGTGTGTTCACAAGAACTCATAAGTAGATGCGACTGTTAAACGAAGCAAAGTTTGTAGTTACCTTTTTATTAGTTATCATACTTTTGCTTAGTGGAGCTTTGTACTGGATATTATTTTTAAAGAAGGCGGATTCAGATAGCCCAACCATTGGGATATTGACCTTCAAGAGTAAAACAGTATTGCGAAAATTTAATGACGGAGTGGTTTGGGACCAAATCGAAACCAAAACTCCTGTAAAAAACCGTGATACAATTCGTACAGAAAAATTTAGCGATGCCACATTAACTTTAAACGATGGGACGCAGATCAAAATCTCTGAGAATTCCATGATCCTATTGGATATTTCAGATAAAAATATAAATATCAATTTTGCTTACGGTTCCTTTGAGGCACAGAGAGAGGGGAATCTCACTGGCGAAACCAAACTCAATATCCAATCTGGGAATCAAAAGGTTTCTGTCGGATCGGGTGAACTTAAACTGGACAAAACCAAATCAGAGCTAAACATCCAAGTCGGAAACGGCGAAGCAAAGGTAACCTCCAATGGAATTGAAAATACTGTAGGAAAAAACGAAACTGCAAATCTAAATGGGGAAGGCGTTCAAGTTACAAAGTCTATTTTTACTTTGGTAACACCAGAGGATCGAAGAAACTATCTGATAGACAAGTCTTCCGAAACCATACTATTTACCTTTTCTGGAATTGATGCAAAAAACATACGAGAGAACAAACCAACACTCGAAGTAAGTAGTTTCCCTGATTTCAATAAACTTGTATATTCAGAAATACTAAAGGGAAATTCGACAAAAAAAAGTTTTCCTACTGGAGCTTATTACTTTCGGATCCGGTATAATGAGGGAAACAAACGCCTCGGAACCAGTGTAAGCCGATTTCGGATTATCAACGACCCAGGTCTCCGTATTGTAAGTCCAAATGACGGAGAAGTCTATCCATTTCAAAGCGTTCCTCCTGTGGTGCGAATCAGTTGGAATGAATTAGAACTCTATACAAATTTCAATGTTCAGATAGCACGAGATACAAATTTTTCTGGAGCTGATGTTATCACTAAACAAACCCAAAACAATTCCATCGCCTTTGATGGTTTAGCTGAAGGCGAATACTACCTACGTATTTTGGCAAAGTCTACTGTCTCTGGAGTAGCTGATAAATATTCTTCTACACAAAAATTCTCCATTCGCAAAAAAACCAACCTGGAACCTCCGGAGCTACTGGAACCTCAAAAGAATCGAACGATTCCAGAGGAACAACTCAAAGCTGGACTTTTCTTCAGTTGGAAAGATAGCCGTGAGTTGAATCAGTTTACTTTGGAGATTTCCAAAGAGAAAGAGTTTCAAAGCACGATATTACGTGAAAATACAAAGTCGAATTTTTTCAAATTTACTAAGCCGTTAGATCTCGGGACCTATTTTTGGAAGGTTACGGGTTCTGCATCTTCAGGCCAAACGATAAGTTCACCTATCCAAAGTTTTACGGTTATTGCAAAGGAAAATCTCGAACTCTTATATCCACGAGATCAAATGGAAGTGAGTATCAATGAGGAAGGGATTGTTCTCCTGAAATGGAAAAAATTAATCCAAAACCCGAGCTACAGGATCGAAGTCGCAAAAAACGAAAGTTTTTCGTCCCTTGTCGTAAGTAATGAGTCAAGAGAACCCTACTATGAATTTCGCACGAAAGATCTTGGTAAGTTCTTTTGGCGAGTGAAAACAAACGGAACTGACCCAACAACCAGTGAAGTTAGAAGTTTTTTTGTTAGTTCAAGTATGGAGCCACCAGTTTTGCTGACCCCTCAGAAAAATGAGACCATTGATCTCTTTCAAAAGAATTCGATTTTATTCTCATGGAAGCCTAGTGACAAAGCCGTAGCCTATCGAATCCGAATTTTAGATGTGACAGGGATTCGTGAAAAAATGGTCGTTTCAGAAAGGGTAACTACACCAAAGTTTAGTTTTACGGATTTCCCAAAATTGAATATAGGAAGATATCGTGTAGAAGTTGCGAGTTTATATCCATCTTCTAACGGGGATAAAGAATCTAGTTATACAAGATCGGATTTTTTTGTTGTTGTACCAGAGTTAAAGATTCCTAAAATCCTAAGTCCAGGAACAATCTATGTGGAATAAAAAGAAATTTTTATTACTATTTTCCCTGCTTTGTTTTTCTAACCTTCTTTTCGGCGAAGACGTAGGTTCTGATGCGTCGTACTACCAATTGAAGTGGTTGGAGGTTGAAGGTGCGAGTGGGTATGTTCTTGAGATTAAAAACTCTGCAGGTTACATGGTGGTTTCAGAAAAGGTAAGTGGAACTACTTATGATCTAAATAATTTTACTTCGGGTATATATGAACACCGTGTTGCTGTAATCAACAAACTAGGTAAAGTTGGTACCTATTCCGATTGGGTAAAGTTTGAAGTGATTGTTTCAAAGGTCCCAACATTAACTAAAGATTCTGTTTTTTCGGTTTCAAAGGAAGAAAAAACAAAAACACTCATACTAGAAGGTAAAGATTTCATTTCACCCATGAATGTTTTTATGATAACGGGTGGGAAAAAAATACCCGCAAAATCTGTGGTAGTCGAAACATCGGGAATTGCGAAGGCAACATTTGATATAAATGCAGATACGGAAACAGGTATTTATGACCTTGTGATTGAAAACCCACGTAAAAAAGCCTTCCTTGCAAAACAAAGAGTAGTACTATCTGATTCAAAAGAAAAAGCAGAACGCTTTGCGAAACGCCAAGAAAAGATCATAACAAAAGAAATTCCTGAAGATTACTATGAAACTCCTTATTTTTCTACACTTTGGAGATCTAGTTTGGTTCCAGGTTGGGGTCAAAAGTACATAGATGGCGCCAATTGGAAACTGTATACCTATCCACTTCTTGTGATTGGTGTTGGAGCGCTTTATGCAAATTCTTACAATCGATTTTTAGCCGCGAGGTCAGCCTATGAGTCTAGTGTTGTCTTAGGAGTCTTTCTGGCTGGTGATCCAAATTCACAAGGATTATGGATTGTAAATCGGTCTAATGCCGAAGCTAACTTCAATTCGGCGAAGCAAGAACTGAATACAATCCAAATCGGTGCCGGAATTCTTGGAGCCTTTTTGGTCTACAATTTAGTTGATAGCTATCTTTCTGCCAAACGTAATGTTGCCATGGATGGATTTGAAATTCCTTTGTTTGAAGAGAACAAACGACTTAAGGTGAATGTAAATTTAGTTCGATCTCACCCAAACCAAATGCAGACTGGCGGCGCCTCATCGGAATTTGAATTCTTAATGCGTTTCTAACAAAAAGCTTGTTTTGACAGGCAATCTTAGTTTTCCTGAAATTATGCCCATTCCTATTTTAAGAGTCGAGCTGGGAGCAAGTTCGCTCGATACCTATCTAAATCAAACGAAAGAAGATTTGAGTGGCGCAAAAGATAGGATCATTCCCATTCTCGATGCCGTCCGTCGTCATGGTGACAGTGCCGTACGAGAATATACAAAAAAGTTTGATGGAATTGAACTTATAGAACTAACAGTAGATCCTAAATCTATCAAAACGAATATTCCAGAAAACTTAAAATCTGCATTCTTAAAAGCCAAAGAAAATATCGAAGCATTTCACAAACACCAGGTGAGAAAGCCCATAGAGGTTGAAATCGATGGAAATCGACTTGGTGTAAAATTCACTCCTATCCCATCTTTGGCAGTTTATGCACCAGGAGGAAAGGCACTCTATCCTTCCAGCGTTCTTATGGGAGTGATTCCAGCCAAGATTGCGGGTGTTTCGGAAATACAATTGGTGACACCACCTCAGAAAGAAGGTCTTCCAGAAATCCTTGTTTGGCTGTGTCAAATTTTGGATATACCTAGAATTGTCACGGCAGGGGGTGCACAAGGTATTGCTGCATGTGCTTATGGAACGGAAACGATTCCAAAGTCCGAATTTATAGTAGGCCCTGGAAATGCATATGTTGCAGCAGCAAAGTCCCATCTCGCGGGTTTAGGTATTGTAGGTATTGATAGTCCAGCAGGTCCGAGCGAAGTTTGTATCATCGCTGATGACTCTGCAAATCCCTTTTGGATCGCATGCGATATGTTATCGCAAGCAGAACACGGAGAGGATAGCTCTGCGATACTTCTGACGACGGATGAAACATTAGCGAAGGAAGTTTCTCGGCAGTTGGAAAAAGCATTTATCGAACGACCCAAAAGACTCGCCATGAAACAAAAGGCTATCTATGAAAATTCAGCGATTCTCATTTTTCCAAATCTTGCCGATTGTGTAGCATTTTCCAACCAATTAGCACCAGAACATTTAGAAATTCAGACTCGATCAAACGAAGAAGTCTTTTCCAAGGTTTTACATGCGGGATCGGTTTTTATTGGGCCGTATTCTCCTGTTGCCATGGGTGACTATATTAGTGGAACAAATCATATCCTTCCGACGGCTTCTGGTTCAAGAATTTACTCTTCGTTAGGTGTAGATACATTTTTGAAACGCGTTACCTTCCAAGAAATCAGAAAAGAATCATTAAAAAGACTTTACCCTCAGTTACAGCTTATGGCGGAGCTAGAGGGATTGGACGAAGAGCATGGAACAAGTGTTCGCGTTCGTTATGAGGAAATCTAATCATTGATAGTTATACGGAACAAAAGCGATCTAAGAAAACAAATCCAGATTTGGAAATCAGAAAGTAAAACTTTAGGATTTTGTCCTACGATGGGCACTTTACATGATGGTCATTTAGAACTGGTAAAACAGTCCAAAAAGGACAATGATTTGACCATTGTTTCTATTTTTATCAACCCAACTCAGTTCAATGATCCAAAAGACTTTGAAGCATATCCGGTTCAAACAGATTCTGATTTGAGCCTGTGTGAGGAAGCTGGCGTAGATTTGGTTTTTTTACCCACAAAAGAAGTAATGTATCCAGAAGGATTCTCTTTTATCCAAATGTCTGCAAAAGCCTTGGAGGAAAATTTATGTGGAAAAACAAGACCAGGACATTTTAATGGAGTGCTTCAAGTTGTGAGTAAACTTTTCCATTTGGTGTTACCTGACCGTGCTTATTTTGGCCTGAAAGACTACCAACAATACAGAATCATTCAATCTATGGTAAAGGAATTAGACTTTCCTTTGGAAGTTCTTGGAGTTCCCACCAAACGAGAGCCAGATGGACTCGCTATGAGTTCTAGAAATCTCAGACTTTCTCCCAAGGAGAGAGAATCAGCCAAACTTATTCCACGAATGTGGGAATTGTGTAAAAAATTGATTTCAGGTGGAGAGAGAGAGCTTTCTATTCTAAAGGAGATTTTAACGGATTTTCTACTTACGGAATCAAAACTGAAAATTGATTATTTAGATTTTGTAGATCCTATTTCTTTACAACTTGTATCCAAATTGGAAGGCGAAGTCTTAATCGCTATAGCCGTATTTGTTGGACCGGTTCGACTGATAGACAATCAAATGATTGAGATTCCCTAACACCCATGTCTAAACTAGAAAGTTTTTCTTATTCTGAAATTTTCCGATCTATAAAAAAAAACTCTGTTTGTATCAGTGGCGTTCCTGAGTCAGCCCGATCTTTTCTTACATCTGAAATCTTCACAGAGTCAAAAGAGATACAGAGTTTTTTAGTAGTTCTTTCGACTAATCAAGAAGCAGAACAATTTGCACGCGAATTACTGAGTTTTACTAGTTCAGAGTGGGTTTTCTATTTTCCTGGGCCAGAGAATATACCATACGAGTACACAAAATGGCAAGCAGAGTGGAAACGGGATCGTATCCTAGGTATCAACCGAATTCTATCAGGCAAACGAGCGATATATGTAGCTTCGGTTTCTGCAATCTTACGAAAAACGCCTGTTAAATCGAGTCTACAAGATAAAGCAATTAATTTAGAGTTAGGTAAAGATTTTCCACTTGATGAATTGCTCGTAAAACTGGTTCAGTTGGGATACCATAGAGAAGATGTCTGTGAACAATTTGGACATTTTTCCCTAAAAGGTGGGATTCTTGATATTTATACACCCTTTTTACCAAACCCCGTAAGGATTGATTTTTTTGGGGATACGGTGGATGAGATTCGAACGTATGACCCCAATACCCAAAAATCTTTAGATAAAATTCAATCGATTGTTATCACACAAGCGAACGAATGTATCTCTACAAAAGAAGAGCAATTAGAATATAAAACGATCCTGGAAAAGGATGCTGACAAAAGGCATCCCATAGACTCTGAATTTGACATTATAGAAGAACACCTTCCTTTAGTCCGTGAGCACCGAGGGATACTGGATTTATTTGCACAAGAACCTTTATTCGTATTTCCTAAGTTTGTTGATGTAAAGGAAAGAGCATTCGGTATGGATCGGGAATACAAAACTCTGTATGAGAAAAAAAGAGAAGATTCGATCTGCCTTCCACCCGAAAAACTTTTGAGTTATGAAAGGGAATGGGAAATTCTTACCGGTGAAATCATAGGTATTCGTTTGGAGTTATTGCCAGAGGCGGAAAACAATTTTTCGTATCCCGATCTTGCCGTTGTAAAAAGTTTTCGCGGAAAAGTTCGTGATGCTAAGGATTATTTTACGGAAATTTGTCTAGAAAAAACCAGTGCTAAAATTCTCATCACTTCTTCTTTTCAAGCTCAGTTACAACGGATATCTGGACTCTTCGCTGAAGAAGAAGTAAACATACTTCACCCAAATGAGGAAGAGCCGAAGGTATTATCTTTTTTGGATCTTAAGCCAGGAATCAATTTGGCCATTTCTGAGTTACGAAGCGGGTTTTCACTTAAAGATTCAGATATTTTCGTTTTTACGGATAACGATCTTTTTGGACGAACCTACAAAAGAAAAACTCGATACAAAAAACAATCTTCGCAAATGATTGAATCTTTTATCGATCTGAAAGAAGGGGACTTTGTAGTTCATGTGAATCATGGAGTCGGTCGATTTACCAAAATAGAAAGAACAAAGGCGGACGGAAAGGAGAGGGACTTTCTCAAATTAGAATATTCTGGTGGTGACTCGCTTTTTGTTCCCTTGGATCAAATTTCACTAGTTCAAAAATACATAGGTGGAACCGATTCGCCGAGATTGGATACCTTAGGTAAAAATTCCTGGAAAAAGGCAAAAGACCGTGTTCAGGAATCTGTCGACAAACTTGCCGAAGAGTTAGTTGTTCTGTATAGCAACCGTATGAAACTAAGCGGGTTCTCCTTTCCACCTGATACAATTTGGCAAGAGGAATTTGAAGCTGCATTTGAATACGAAGAAACACCGGACCAGTTAAGCGCTATTGAAGCCGTAAAACAAGATTTAGAGTCTACAAGGCCTATGGATCGTTTGGTATGTGGTGATGTTGGTTATGGAAAAACGGAAGTAGCCATTCGAGCTGCATTCAAAGTGATTATGGCCGGAAAACAAGTGATGCTTCTCACGCCAACAACCATATTAAGTTTACAACATTTTAATACTTTCAAGCAAAGATATGAAAATTTTCCGATCAAACTAGCCTTTGTATCACGGTTTCGAACACCAACTGAGATTAAAAATGATCTAAAAGATTTTTCCGAAGGAAAGATCGATATGTTGATCGGTACGCATGCAATTCTTTCCTCTAAAGTGAAACCCAAAAATTTAGGACTATTGATTATCGATGAAGAGCAGAAGTTCGGTGTTACACATAAGGAATCAATCAAAAAATTCAAACAACTTGTGGATGTGTTGACTCTTACGGCTACGCCAATACCTAGAACACTTCATATGGCTCTTACTGGGATTCGAGAACTTTCTATTATTTCTACACCACCAAAAAATAGACAGAGT
>JAPZTS010000027.1 GCA_027533185.1 Leptospira sp.
TCCATTCACTAAATGCATAGTTGACAAGAATGACTGCCAAAAAATGAAAAAGGAACGGAAAACTGAAGAAGGCATAAAAAATTAAAGAGGAAACAATCAGAAGGGGCTTACGACCCTTCTGTGGAATATTCCAATACAGTAAATAGGTAACTACAAAAAGTATTAGATAGGGAATTGAATTAAATAGCATGTACGCAGTTGCCTTTTAGAGTTCCCATAAGTAATAAAATTTAGCATTCGATTGTGAACCTAAAATCTTATCTACGATTCCCGTTTGAGGAGTAGTCGTCTGGTTTTGCGTTTGGTAGACATTTTCTACTTTAAACTTTCCTCTTTGGTATGTAATGATTCTAGGGTTTCCCGTTTTAGACCCTCTGTACTTTGGGTGTTGGACTAATTGGTAGACAAAGTCATCAAAATAGCCGACGAAATCTACTAGCCCTTCTTTTTTCGCTTGGTCTGCTGTGAATATCCTACCATCACAAATTTCTTTTAAACGTGACTCAGAGACGTTCGGTCTACCTCGCTTTACAATATCAAAAAATCTACCGTACAAACTGTCCACGATGGATTGTAAAATCTTTCTCTGTTCTGGGGTCATTTCGGTAAAAGGGGATCCAATCGCTTTGTTGGAACCTGATGTTATGGATTGGTCTTTCACACCAATTTTATCAAGTCCTTCCTTAAAATTCATTCCAGAGAGAATCACTCCAACGGAGCCAGTAACTGTTGTTGGATGAGCTCCAACTATATCAGTTCCCATTGCGATATAGTAGGCACCACTGGCTGCTGTATCCATGAATCCAGCAAGTACTGGAATTCCTGTCCTCGTTCGAAATTTTACAATCTCATGGTAGATGATATCACTGGCTGTGACTGTTCCGCCAGGAGAGTTTATTTTTAATATGATCCCGCGCAAGTTGGGATCTCTTTCTGCGAATTTTAAGGATTCCTTTACCCGTGAGACGAGGGACTCAGTGCTTGGGCCAAAAAAGGATTCTTGGGTGCTATCGCTGATCATACCCTCAATAGAAATGATCAGGATTTTATCCGGGTCAGTTCCGCCGATGAGTTTTTCTTCAAAATCGGCTTTCCCTGTTGGGTTGAAGAGGGTCATGCTATTTCCAATTATACAGAATTGGAAGGAAAAACTTAAGAAAAGGATGGAAATTTGGAGAGCCAAATGATTTCTCTTGGACATAGAAACCTTTCTACGATCTGAAACTTGGGGTTCAATCATTTTTGGGAGCGAAAACTTGTACCAATTAAAAACAAAACATGCACTCTTTGAGACATTTCCTACGGGCGGTGGCCAATGGTTGAAATTGGAACTTGCCTCTCCCGTGGATGGGAAAAAAATCTCTGTTGTTGCTGGGCACAAATCGCCGGATCCCTTTTTCGCTTCTGGCTCCTTTTTGATGTTTCCTTGGGTAAACCGACTCGAACCAAATCCTTGGGCAAGGGAGCCATTCTATCCGAGTATACATTGGCTAACTGATGGAAATGGAATCCCTCTGCATGGATTGTACCACAACCTTCCAAGAACCCTCGCCAGAGAAAAGGTATCAGACACGGAATCCACTTGCGAATTTGATATGGAAATCCCAGATACTTGGAAGGGAACGCAGCTTTCTCAAATTCAAATCCGCGAATGTTATGAACTTACAGATTCTGCCCTAACGATTGTTTACAAATTAAAGAATGAATCAGATACAGACCTCCCTTTTGCTTTAGGTATACATCCTTATTTTCGTTGGAACGAAGATGAGTCTATTGACGATTTGTACTTATTTGGGTCGGGGTTTTTTAAAGTTAAATTGGGAGACTATCTTTTACCTGAAAAAGTAATCACCGAGCAGATCTTCCTTTCAGGTGAGGAGTCCCTCGGCGGAGTTAAATTGGATGATTTGTATCAAACTGCAGACAAGTTGTCCCCGTTTGTCGGGATTTTCTCTATGAATAAAAAAGAGAAACTTCTAATTGAAGGTGGAGACTTCTACCAAATCTACACTCCGCAAGACCGTCGTTCGATTGCCATTGAACCTATGACCGGTACGGGGAATTTTCTACACTACCCAGGTGGAAGTCCGAGAATTTTACCGAAGCAGAGCGAAAAAAAAATTCAATTTTGTATCAGATTGGATCGTTTTTAAAAGAACTTTTTTCGAACACACTGTCTAAATACCGAGGTTTCATTCACAATGTCTGATGCTATTGTCAATACATGTAAAAAGATTAGTAAAAACTTATTAGAAATCAAATACTTTGCAGAGAAAAAGAACACGAGTCGAACATCTGTTTATCGAGCCCTACAGGACCAAAAAATCAATGAAGTAGTGTTAGGGAAAAATTCTCGATTTATTATATTGGATGATCTAGCAAAGAAGTGGAAACCAGGTAGACAGGCCTAAACCTGGCATCGCTTTCCCTTCTTAGTTCGATACTGTATTTTTTAACCAAAACAGTATCTATTTCTTGAGATTGCCAAACCTCTTCTGGAATGGCATTGCGAATTTCATCTGGAAGTTGTGGGTTTAAATTCCAATATTTTAATAGATATTCGTCAGATTGTTTTTCTAAGAGATATCCGCGGAATTTCCAGATAGAGTCACCAAAGCTGGTCTCGTTCCATCTTTCCCGTTCGCGCACATAACATTCCGCTAGTTTGGGATAGGGTCTTTTGAACCTTTGTTTAGTAAAAAGATATTCAATCGATTCTAAGTGTCCGATTCTAAGTTTTATCTCCACACCCGATTCGAAGTTTAGGATCCATCCATCACTCCATCCCACTGGAATTTTTGTATTGAGTTTGCCTTTTACTTCCAATAGATTTAGAAGATAGATACGTTTTGGTTCGGTAAAAAAGTTTTGGAGTACCTTCTTCCAATGGGGAAGTTGGATGGAATACGGAGAATCTTTACTCCCAACCTCTTCCAATCCCAGCAAAATCTTCCATAAAAAATCTGAAACCCTTTCTCGTTTCCAAGTAACAAAGGATTCACCTAGCAAAAAGTATGCGTTTCTCTCTGGAAAATTACAAATGAGTTCACAGTCGATTTTTAGTTTCGATTTGCCCAAAAAGTATGGGAAAACTTGGTATGCCAACTGAGTGGCTTTGATACATCTTTGAATAGGGAATTGCAAATGAGCTAGTTCTTCCTCCAGCTCTTTTGCCGTTTTAGGAAGTCCTAATATTTCTAATTCCAATCGAATTGTAGATAAGTTTTTCCGCATGTTTTCTATAGCTTGGTCGATCTATAGAGCAGTATGTCAGATTTATCCTTTGAGAATCGAGATTTTTTATGGGGAAATGATGCAGGCCCTGTTCGAATTCTATCAGAATACCTCCACCCCAAGGCAGAGCTCACGAAACAGGATGTGAAAAACACCCTTGTGGTTTTTGGTTCCGCAAGAATACCAAGCCCGGAAACAAAACAGTCTCAACCGCATAAAGACTTACAGGCACTTACAAAGTACTATGAGGATTGTGTCCTTTTTACCAAAGAGATCACAAATTGGGCAAAGAATGAGAAGAAAAATCCACTTCTCGTTTGTACAGGTGGGGGTCCTGGAATCATGGAGGCTGGCAATCGTGGCGCTAAAGAGGCTGGTGGAAAGTCGCTTGCGCTTAATATTGTTCTCCCGCACGAGCAGGAAGCAAATCCCTTCGCAATTCCTGACCTGACCTTTGAATTTCATTATTTTTTTATGAGAAAACTCTGGTTTATGAAGCATTGCCGTGGTATGGCAGCATTCCCGGGCGGGTTTGGAACATTTGATGAATTGTTTGAGACATTGACCTTGGTCCAAACGGGAAAAAAGACAAAAATTCCGATCCTTCTCTATGGATCCGAGTTTTGGAAGAAGGTAGTGAATTTTTCATACCTCTCTGACCTTGGGCTGATTTCAAAGGAAGACTTAGATCTTTTTGGGTTCGCAGATACCCCGGAGGAGGCAGTTCGTTTCTTCCAGGAACGGATTCGTTTCGAATTGACCCAAACCGATGGTACAAAATCATAGCGAAACAAGGTAATAATTATGGCTAGAACATGTGTTGTAACGGGAAAAGGTACCACTGCGGGGAATAATGTATCCCACTCTCACAAGAAGAATCGCAGGATCTGGAAGGTAAACGTTATTACAAAGAAGATTTTTTTAGAAGATGAAAACCGATGGGTTCGTGTGAAAATATCTACGCGTGCACTTCGTACGCTTCGGAAAAAAGGACTCAAAGTTGCAATCAAGGATCATGGTGGTGATTTAGCAGCTCTTACTCCTAAAAAGTATGCTGGAGTAGCTCCTAAAGCAAAACTTGCTACAGCTTAATCCAGCAAACTTCTTGTTTTGTGAACCAGTCCCAAAACAAACTTCGCCTCACCAAGATTTACAAGCTACTACAGAGTGAATATGGTGAGGTGGAAACTCCCCTCCATTTCAAACAACCCCACGAACTTGCGATTGCAGTGATTTTATCTGCGCAGTGTACAGATGATCGGGTGAACCTCGTAACTCCTGAACTATTCAAAACGTTTCCAAACTTAGAATCTTTCGCGAATGCAAAGCTAAAGGACATCGAAACCAAAATTTTCTCCACAGGTTTTTACAAAAACAAGGCAAAGTCCATCCAAGGATTTGCGAAGATGGTTTTAAATGAGTTTGGTGGAAGAATACCTGAGTCTATGGAGGATGCAATCCGTCTTCCTGGTTTTGGAAGGAAAACTGCAAATGTGGTGCTTGCAGAACTTTATGGAAGTTCGGACGGATTTGTTGTAGATACGCATGTAAAGAGACTTACGAAGAGGTTGGGATTTACAAAGAGTACGAATCCAATCCAAATCGAAAAAGATATGCTGAAGCTAACTCCTAAGGAGTGGTGCCGAAACCTTTCGTTGTACCTAATATTTCTCGGTCGTAAGAATTGTTCGGCAAGGCGGACGGACTGTCCAACTTGCCCCATTCGGAATCATTGTCCTTCGGCTTCGAAGGCAATTTAGGTTTTGGAAGCGACTCTTCCGAAAATTTATCTGATTTTGGTTTCCAGGAACGATTTCGATCTGTTAGGTTGATAGATGTAATTTCATAGTTTTGACGAATTAAATTTCGATTCCGAAAGTATAGGGACAAAACTCCAAGTTTCCCAAATTCCTTTGGACATTCAACCTGGTGGAGATTCTGAAGGTAGACAAAGCTTGCTCTAGGCTTTTTTTCTCCAAAAACGAAGATTGGCGCTCCATCAGAAGATTTTGGAATCTGGGCAAGTGATCCTTCTTCGTTTTCAGACAAAAAAAGAATCCATGCGTCGTAGTCCTCTAAGTCCGTTTCACCCAAAAGATTTTGAATTCCACCTACACCTAGTTTAACGGAACCATGCTCCAAAATCCTATCTCTTGATGGTTCAATGCCATCGAATGGGTATTCTTTTTTGAATTTTGCAGAAACAAATGGGAAAAATAGATACCCTTTTCCATTCTTTAATTCTAAATTTATTTTTTCTTTTTCGACGTAACCCAAAAGAGCGCTGAGTCCACCCCGTCCTTCCTCGTCCATCTTCGAAAATAGCTCGTCACCGCAAGAGATATAGAATCGGAACTCTCGGTCTTTTATGGACGGATGAGCACTCGTATTTTGAAAAATCAGTAAAAACAAGACGGAAATCAAAATGGGAAGAAGTGAAAGACGGTTTGGCATAGAAAATTTCCCTGGTTTAAAGAACGGACATTTTGTTAGGAAAGTGAACGAAAAAACCTTTCCATGGTCTAAAGAAGGGGAATCTACCATGAAGTTCCTAAAGAATATCGTATTGTATGCAAAGATGATCAAGTTCTCTCATAGTTTGTTTGCTCTTCCCTTTGCCGGGATAAGCTTTATATTGGCATATCTAGAGTCGTCGCTCGAATGGGGGGACGTATTGCGGATTTTCCTTTTGATCATTGTTTGTATGGTGAGTGCAAGAAGTGCTGCAATGGGTTTCAACCGGTATGTCGATGCAGAAATAGATGAAAAAAACCCCCGCACGAAAGAGAGAGAAATTCCTTCGGGGAAAATCTCCAAACTCTCCGCCTTACTCTTTATTGGGCTTTCTTCTTTTATCTTCATATTTGCTAGTTTCTTTGTAAACAAACTAGCATTCCTATTGTCTTTCCCGGCTCTCTTTACCCTTTTTCTCTATTCTCTTACTAAGAGGTTTACCTTTTTCTGCCACCTAGTCCTCGGTTTTGCGATATCTCTTGCCCCACTGGGAGCGTGGATTGCTGTCACAGAAAACATCAGTTTGGTGCCAATTTTATTTTCTCTTGGATTACTATTTCATATTGCCGCATTTGATGTTTTATACGCAATCCAGGATATGAATTTTGACAAAGTAGAAAACTTAAAATCTATACCTTCTGTTCTTGGAGAAAACAATTCCCGAACAATTGCCGTTTTTTTACATTTGCTTTCGCTCTTTTTCTTTGTTTGGGCAGGCATCAATGCAGGATTGGAATGGATGTATTTTTTGATCCTCTTTGCAATAGGTGTTCTCATTTTATATGAACATAAAATTTCTTACGATTCGAAAACCAAAGATCTTCCAATCCAATTCTATCAAGTCAATTCCTGGATTAGCGTAATCTTATTTTTTGCTATTTTGTTTGATAAATGGAATGAATTTCTAATCAAACTTTCGAGTGGTATCAGCTTCCAATGAGACTCGTTGTCGGCCTAGCGGGTGCTAGTGGGTCTATTTATGCCGCTCGATTTTTACGAGCACTCATGGAAAAGGAAGGAGAAACCTACCTAACTGTGAGTCCAGCATCCTTACGTATCTTTTCTGAGGAATATGAAACGAAGGTGGATTCTCCTGAAGCTATCCTTAGTTTTATAACAGAAAAATGGAACCCAAAACAAATCCACAAGTTCCATATACGTAATTTTTTTGATATTGGTTCAGACATAGCGAGTGGTTCAAATGTTTGGGATGCAATGGTAGTTGTCCCCTGTAGTATGAAAACCGTTGCCTCTATGAATGCGGGGCTCACTGAAAATTTAATAGAGCGTGCTGCCGATGTTACCTTAAAGGAAAGACGACGACTAATTGTTGTTCCAAGGGAAACTCCCTTCAATCGTATTCATCTTAGAAATCTGCTCTCACTGGACGAAGCAGGTGCTATTATCCTTCCAGCATCCCCCGGATTTTATCAGATGCCAAAAACCCTAGATGATCTGGGCGACTTTATTGCAGGAAGGATATTCAATTTACTCGGTGTGGACCAAACCCTTTTTCCTAAATGGGAGGGGTAAAGGTTCGAAAGTAAGCAATGGGTTTACCTTTCTCACCTAAACATACGTAGGTGATCTCACTTTCGATAACTTCCGAAAGTTTGCCTGTTTGCGGATTGTTGGTAATCGCAAGGGTTTTGGAAGTCACGGAGGATTTGCCATATTTAACAATTTTTCCATAAATTTGTATGATGTCTCCGGCTCGTGCTGGGCTCCGAAAGACCACGTTGTCCATACTGATCGTAACAATATTCGTGTACTGGATTTTGGTCATAACAAACATCGCCATACCCTCATCGATCCAGGAAAGCATCTTCCCTCCAAAAAGGTTGTTATGGTAGTTTAGGTCGTCGGGCTGGACCAAATGTTGGGTGACAAGATCCATTTCTTTTATTTTTTCTCGAATTGCATCTGACATTATGACAAGAATTTTTTGTTTTCGATTTCTTAGATACTAAAAACCCTAGAGAAACGAAATCCATGTATTCCTATTCGCATAAAGACATTCTTGACACCCTCCAGTTTTCGAAAGAGGACCTGGATTTTCTCATCCATAAAACCCACCAAATGAATGCTTTGCACGAATCGGGCAAGGCCTTTGGAATCTTAAAGGGCAAACTTATGGCCTCGCTCTTTTTTGAGGCATCAACTCGAACGAGACTATCCTTTGAAGCCGCCATGGAAAGGTTAGGTGGACGGTTGATTTCTACTGTTGGGTTTCAATTTTCTTCTATTTCCAAAGGAGAGACACTCTATGATACGATGAAGATGATTGAAGCCTATGTTGATATTGCTGTGATCCGCCATCCAGTAGAGGGCAGTTCGAGGATTGCTGCTGGTGCGGTTAACATACCTGTTATCAACGCGGGGGATGGGGCAGGGCAGCACCCAACGCAAGCACTCCTCGATCTATATACAATCATTTCCGAAAAAGAAAAAATCGACGGACTCTCAATTGCCTTTATCGGCGATTTGAAGTATGGCAGAACAATCCACTCACTCATCAATTTGCTCAGACACTATAAGGTACATTTGTATTTGATCTCACCTGAGGAATTAAGACTTCCCGAAGCTTATAAAAAAAATCTAAGTGGGTTTCCTATGACTTGGGAAGAAACTACGGATATCAAAGCTCTTTGGGATGCCGATGTTGCCTATGTAACTCGCATCCAAGAAGAGAGATTTCCCGATCATAGAGAGTATGAGAAATTAAAAGATATTTACAAAGTGAATAAAGAGCTAGTACTCGCTTCCAAAAAAAACACGACCATACTCCACCCACTTCCACGTGTGAATGAACTTTCAACTGATGTAGATGATTTACCTAATGCGGCCTACTTTCGTCAGGCGAAGTATGGCGTTGTCGTCCGTATGGCTCTTTTGGTATTGAGTTTGGGAATCCATTTTGAGTAAAAAAATTTGGACTCTCTCCGAGGCGAGAGAGGTATTGCCTCTTGTTAGGGAAATTACGAGAGAGTATTATATTAAGGCTAGTGTACTTGCGGATGAGATTCGGAAAAATCTCTTTCCTGAAAATGTCCTCGAAACAAAAGAGGATGAGATTGCATCGATTGTGCAAAATTGGTCCGATGAAATTTTGGCAATGGACCTAGATGTGAAAGGTCTTTGGCTCGTGGATTTTGACAATGGAAAAGGATACTATTGTTGGACCTGGGGCGAAGAAGATGTGTTATACGAACATGGATACAATGAAGGATTTAGATCAAGGAAATTAATAGAGGAGAATCAGAATGACTCAGATCAATGAAAACTATCTTAAATTAAAAGCAGGTTATTTATTCCCTGAAATTGGAAGGCGAGTAAAGGCTTACTCGGAACAAAATCCTAGCCAAAAAATCATACGCTTGGGAATCGGTGATGTTACACTCCCGCTTGCACCGAGTATTGTAAATGCGATGGTTGATGCTGCTAAGGAGATGGGAACGGCTGGCGGATTTCACGGATATGGTCCAGAGCAAGGGTATAGTTTTTTAATCAGTAAGATCATAGAAAACGATTACAAAGCGAGAGGTGTCAGCCTCAGTGAAGATGAAGTGTTTGTTTCCGACGGATCAAAATGTGATTCTGGAAACATCCAAGAGATTTTTTCTTTAGATAGTAAAATTGCGGTAGTGGACCCCGTCTATCCTGTGTATGTTGATACCAATGTAATGGCAGGAAGAACTGGAGAAATCGGAGCCGATGGAAGATATGCAAATATTGTATACATGCCAGCAACAGAAGAGAATCATTTTGAACCTGATTTCCCAAAAGAGAAAGCAGATATCATCTACCTTTGTTATCCGAACAACCCCACTGGTATGGTTGCAACCAAAGAAAGGCTAACCGAATGGGTAAACTATGCAAAAAAAATAGGAAGCATCATTCTCTTTGATTCTGCTTATGAATCCTTTATCCAAGACAAAGAAATTCCCAAGTCGATTTACGAAATCCCTGGAGCCAAAGAAGTTGCTATTGAATTCCGAAGTTTTTCAAAAACAGCAGGGTTTACAGGAACCCGTTGTGCGTATCTCGTAATACCGAAAGAACTAAAAGGAAAAACCAAATCTGGCGAAGAAATTAGCTTCAATTCACTTTGGAGTAGAAGGCATACCACAAAATTCAATGGTGTTTCTTATGTAACCCAAAAAGGTGCAGAAGCGATCTTTTCACAAGAAGGGAAAAAAGAGATAGCGGAACAAATTTCTTATTATATGGAGAATGCAAAGTTCATCCGAGAGGGTCTTTCTTCGGCAGGATATAAAGTTTTTGGTGGAACCAATGCTCCTTACATTTGGCTAAAGACTCCCAAAGGTCTTAAGTCTTGGGAATTTTTTGATGAACTCCTTTCGAAAGCACAGATTGTAGGAACTCCAGGTTCTGGATTTGGCCCGGCAGGAGAGGGTTACTTCCGACTTTCTGCCTTTGGTAAACGGGAAGATGTGATTTCTGCCATCGAACGCATCCAAAAAATGTAAAAATTAGTCCTGGTTTTTCCCTTAGCTCCGATATATATTCTAAGGTAGAGCTATGGGAAAATGGAAATTCATCCTCTTGTTTGCGCTGGTAGTGGGTCATATCTCACATATCAGTGCAGTATCACCAGAACAAACCAATCTGGGGATTTTGATCTTTGAGAATAAAGAAAATTTAAACTTTATCAATGTCGCGGTGAGTAACTTAGCACCTTCTCAAGAAGAAGCAACGGGAACGCCACCAGCCGCAGGTACAGACCCTGCTAAAAAAAATCTAGATTTTGAATATTTTAAACTACTAAAAGCCGCAAATCAGTCGGACTTTAGTGGAAATATGTGGTATCTCCAAAGCAATTACACATACGCATTCCGCCAATTGCGCCAGGCACAAGGAGAGCTAAAAAATATTTTTGAAATTGTTTTACAAAAATACATTGAAGATGCAAAAGCTTTGTTGGAGTCTGCTGCACCTGCCATCATTAGATCGAACGATAATAACGCAAAAGCCCTTCTCCGCCTTGGCTTTCGTGATTTGAGATCTTCGGAAGATTTGTATACTACAGGTTTGAATTCGAGTCCCCACCAATATAGATACAAACTCACTCTCTACAAAGAAGGTATATTAACTCTACGACGAGCCAAACGATTTGCTATCTTGGCGATGATTTATTCCAAAACTCCCGATGAAGATAAACCAGAATACCAATACCGGTCCAATGAAGATTTAAAGGAAGCTCGATCCGAAGAAAAACAACGTAATTATGAGAAAGTAAGGGATACCCTTATTAATTACATAGAAAACAAAAGGATGGAACGTACGGTACTACCTCCAGGAAACCCCGATGCAAAACCTTTAGATCTACTAGAGCAACATGACGACAATTATGGATTTATAACTTCCAAGAAGGTGGATTTACTGATTGAAGCGAATTCACAAATTAAGGAGACAGAAGGTGCAAGACGTGAGTCCGTCCCTCCGGTTCCAAAATTTGATGAAAACGGAAAAGCGATCTATCCCGAAGAGAAAAAGAAGTAATGAAGTATTCCCTAGTTTACCTTATTCTAATATTGTTTGGTTTTGGAATCGTTTCTAAAACCACTCTTTCCTACAGAGAGAGAAAAAAACAACTTGATGGTAAAATAACACTAGTTACTGAGCTCAAAGAAAATTTGGGATTACAGGTGGACGATGGGAAAAACTCTATCGAGTCTCTAAAAAAAGATGTAGAAGAAAGTTATCGTGCTGGTAGTCGAGTTCAAATGGAAAAAGCTTTGGGAATTGCTGAAGGAGAAGTGCATTTTTTACAGAGAAAACTTTGTTCTCCAATGGAAGAAATTGCAGGAAATCTATACCAGAAGGCAATGGGTGATTGGATTCTTTTAGATACGGAAGACAAATCCAGTTCAAAAAAACTCGATTGGGATACAAAAGAAAAGATTCAAAGGTATCTTAGTATGGCCAAAAGTGAAAAAGATCATGCCAAGGATTATTTTCTTTCCGGTAACTTCCACAGGTCCCTACATACATACAAAAAATCTATCGTCTACTCTCTCCTCTCTCTCAGATCTCAAAAATCTGAAATTCCAGACGAATTTAAAACAGCGGATCAGATTTGGGTAGAACCCATTCTACTCGGGAACAAGAAAACTTCAACCATCCAAGAAAACTAAAAATTTCGATTTTCACGAGGTCGAATGATTTCAGAATGACTCGTTAGTGAAGATCGAATCTTTGTATCGGCATTTTTTAATGACTCGGGCGACCCATCTCCCGGTTGTTTCTTCCACGGGAGAGTTAGTAGGACTCCTCTCGAAGGATCGTGTGCAAAGAGAACTTTCCGATCTGGGTGGCAAAAGAGAGGAATATACAGAAATACCAGATTCTATTTTAGATTTAGAACTTCATGAAAGTATTCTGCAATACTTTAAAGAGTCTAACCTAATCCCTGTCATTGGGCTCGATGGTGAAAAAAAAGAATCCTGGGACAAACCAAGATTTCTTGCCGCATTCACTAAGTTAGATTCAAAAAAACAAAAAGACCCCAAACTAGAAGAAGTTCATCACAAAATAGATAAACAAAAAGAGAAACAGGAAAGTATCCATTGGTTTATGGAGCTGATTCTTTCTCATTTTCCTGATGGTCTGTTAGCAACAGATGTAAACGGGAATAGCATTTTTTACAATGAGAGTTTTGAAGAGAAAATTCTGACAAAGTCAATTTTCAAAGATTCCATACAAACAGCTGAAAAATACCTGTTCAACTTAAGTCGTGAATTGATTGCCAATTATTTAAAAAACCATGATCTAAACCTGAAATCAGAATCTGAGATTGCCGAACTGACAACGACTGTTTCTGGCTTGAATTCTTTGATTCGGGTCGTTACGCTGAGAAAGGATAAGAAGGTTGTTGGATTCCTATACCATTTTTCGCAAATGAAAGATATTTTAGGCGGTCCTTCTGGTGCTGAGTCTCCTCGACTAGGTTTGGATTTGGCCCTTCAAAAAAAATTACCCTTGGAAAAAATCTTAGAGGAGACCGAGTCCTTTTATATTTTAGAAACTCTTAGAAAAAACCAAAAGAATATATCTCACTCCGCAAATGATTTGGGTATCCCAAGAACAACCTTACAAAACCGAATCAAGTATCTTAATTTGATGGATAGAATGGAAGAGGAGTCCAAAGAAAGACAAGTCATTCCACGGAAACGTTCGAAATCCGGCTTAAGTCAGGCCCACGAACCAAATCAAAGAACCAAAGCCTCTGAAATCAAACCTGCTAAACCAAAAAAATCTGAGAAAACAAAAGGAAAAGAAACCCGATTCCCTGGGACCAAATCTAAAAAACCTACAAAAAAACTCCAAAAAACGGAACAAAAGAAGAAGAAGCTAAGTAAATCTACGAAACCACCGAAGAGATCTTCCAAAAACCCAAAAAAAAGACCTTGACGATTTTCGGTAGGAATCAATGGTTTTACTACCATTTGAGGAAAACAAACTCACCTTACTCTGTTTCTTTTGCATAGTCAATGCACAGATGGTTCCCATTAACTCTAAAATTCCAAAATCTATGAAAGACAATTTATGGCATCACGCAAACAAGAAGAACTACCAGTAAATCCCACCGAAGACCAAGAATATACAAACGGAATCATGGACCAAGAAGAAGGTACCGAGCCACCGAAACAGTTCAAAAAGAAAAGGAAACATTACGAAGGTCCCATCCCGCCTCCTTTAGATCTAGTTGAACTTAAGAAGAAGAATATCAATGAATTAGCTGACCTTGCGAAAACCTTAGGTGTTGAAAACACCCACGGACTTAAAAAACAAAACCTGATGTTTGCTCTCCTTCAGGCGCAAACAGAAAAGGATGGCCAAGTGCATGCGGCGGGAGTTATGGAAAAACTCCCCGACGGTTATGGATTCTTAAGATCACCTGATTATAATTATGTGCCAGGTCCAGATGACATTTATGTATCCCCGTCTCAAATAAAACTCTTTGGCCTAAGAACAGGAGATACTGTAACAGGTCTGATCCGACCTCCGAAAGAAGCTGAGAGATTTTTTGCCATGTTGCGAGTGGAATCTATAAATGGCTTCCCTGTTGAGGTTGCTCAAAAAAGGAATCTTTTTGATAACCTAACTCCTCTCTACCCAAATGAAAAAATCAACATGGAATTTGATCCAAGCCATTTGGATACAAGAGTAATTGACCTCATGTGTCCAATCGGGAAAGGGCAAAGGGCTCTTATTGTTGCACCACCTAGAACTGGTAAAACGGTTCTTATGCAATCGATTGCAAATGCGATCACAAGAAACCATCCAGAGATATTCCTGATCGTCCTTTTGATCGACGAACGACCTGAAGAGGTAACAGACATGGCTCGTCATGTAAAAGGTGAGGTGGTAAGTTCTACATTTGACGAACCAGCACAGCGCCACGTACAAGTTGCCGAGATGGTAATCGAAAAGGCAAAACGACTCGTAGAACATGGAAAGGATGTTGTCATCTTACTTGACTCGATTACTAGGCTTGCACGCGCGTACAACCAAGTGGTGCCAACTTCCGGGAAGATTCTTTCGGGTGGTGTGGATTCGAATGCCCTCCACAAACCAAAACGATTTTTTGGTGCAGCTAGAAATATCGAAGAGGGTGGCTCGCTCACCATCATCGCAACCGCGTTGATTGACACTGGTTCCCGAATGGATGAGGTTATTTTTGAAGAGTTTAAGGGAACAGGAAATATGGAAATCCATTTGGATAGAAAACTCGCTGACAAACGAATTTTCCCTGCCATTGATATCAACCGCTCCGGAACTCGTAAGGAAGAGCTCCTCCTTCCTTCGGATGTTTTAATGCGAGTTTTTATCCTCCGAAAAGTACTTTCTCCTATGAGCATTACGGAAAGTATGGAACTATTGATCGAAAAAATGCGTGGTGCGAAGACGAACGATCAGTTTCTCGCCAGCATGAATACCAACTAAAGGGCCACTTATGAAGACAGATATCCATCCAAAATACGTTCCAGCAAAAATCAAATGTGCATGTGGCAATGTGATTGAAACACGTTCCTACGCTGGGGATATGAGCGTGGAAATTTGTTCCAATTGCCACCCTTTCTTCACAGGTAAATCCAAACTTGTGGATACAACGGGTCGAGTAGACAAGTTCAAGAAAAAATACAAGATGAAATAAGGAGAGATCTCTCTCCCGATCGTCTAAGAGATAGATTTTATCCCCAGGAGCTTTTTATGGCAGTCATGGACTTTGCTCGCTACAAAGAAATCAACGACCAAAGGTTAAACTACCGTGAAATGGAGGATGCCACTGTTGTATCCTACTACCGAAACACAGGGTGTGGGGATGGATACAGAATCTATCTGAAGTTAAATGAAAGCCAGATTGTCGAAGATGCAAGTTACACGACGACTGGTTGCGGTTTTGGTATTGTTGCTCTTGCCATGGCAACGGAATACGCAAAAGGCAAGTCTCTTACTGAGTTAAAAAACCTAACACCAGAAACATTAGAATCACTTTTTGAATTCCCCGAACGTCGGAAAAATTATCCAGAATCTGCCGTCCAAGCCCTAAAAAAGGCGGTAGAAGATTTTGAATCAGGACAATCTGTCCCGAAAGAAAAACGTATCACAAAGGAAAAGGCGCTCGCTATTCTCGCAGAACAGGGCCATCTTCGGGAAGCCATGCTTTCCAGTGTTATGTTGGAAAAAGAAAATTTGAATGGTGTTGATTTTTCCGGTGCTGATCTTCACAATGCATTCCTTCAAAATTCCAGCTTTGTTGGGGCTAATTTTGAAAAAGCAAATCTGAAGGCCTCTTTTTTCAACGGGGCTGATTTAAGGAATGCGAATTTCCGAGGTGCTGATCTCCGCTTTGCAAAACTTGCTTCTGCAAATATCGAAGGCGCCGATTTTACGGATGCGATTTATGACATTGGAACTCGGGTAGATCAAAAACAAATGTACATCTTTGATGTGATGAAAAAAGCAGGTAAGGATCTCTACCTATCAAAAGAGGAAAACGGAAACCCTTGAAGGTCGGTGATAAGGTAAAGCTTACAAAAAGAACCTTTCTCCACAAAGGTATTTTTATTTTTACTGGTTCAGTTGTCGAAATTAAGGAGATAGTTGGTGACAAAGCTATCGTCCTCTACAATGATAAAGAAGGTTACCCGCACGATTTGGAAATGGACCAAAGCGATCTATCCTCTCTCTGATTTCTATGTTCTTGACACAAATCTTTCCCTCTTTAAATTACTGATAATCCTACAAAGTCATGCTGATCGAAAGTAATCTACAAGAGAACCACCTGCTTCTATCCATCCGTAAGGACATACTTATGGAGAACTCTCGTGAGTTTTATCATGACTTTGAAAAGTCGATCGATGGAAAAAGTTTTGGGAAACTTTCGCTTAATTTTGCCCAAGTGAAGTTTTTGGACAGTTCGGGGATAGGTGCTGTAATTAAGGCTTCCTCCGCTTTGCACAACCGTGGCGTTGAAATTTACGTAACAAACCTAAATAAAAACTTAAATTCAGTTTTCCGACTCAGCGGTTTGAATCATATCCTTTCTATTTTGACATTGGATGAATATCTTTCCAAATTTCCGGAGTTTACGAAGACTCTCGAGGCATAATGAAAACAAAACTAGTTCTCTTCCTTTTTGCCATAATATCCGTTGCACTTTTGAACCAGTGTGCAACAGGTGTTAAATCCCGGTCTCTCCTCTTCCGTAGCAATGAATTCGCAATCTATTCGGTTAAAAGGGATAAAGTTAAACTTAAAACAGATTCTTTGATCCCACAAAAACTTTCCCACCCTTTGGAAATCACAGAAGATAAGGTTTTAGATATCTTAGGTAATATAAAATACAGAAGAGAAAGTTCTTACGGCGATTTGAATCTTTATGTTTTTGATGATCGTGAAATTAAAGATTTCTCATTGGATCTAGTTGACGGTCTCCAAAAACTGAAAGAAGACGAAATCCTACTCATTGTTTCCAAATACAATGCAGTAAAATCAGTTGTTTCTCATTATACAAGAACTGGTTTTTACCTTTGGGCAACTGATAGTTCTATTGAACTTATGTTTGGTGAAATCCAACAGGAAGTTCCTTATGAAGAGCAGGGGAATTACTACGATTGGTCCAATATCTCTGATATATCTTTTGATTTTTCACCTGATGTAACTTATGTTTTACCTGGGAATGGTTATACATTTAAAAAGGTAACTGGATTTCGCAATCGAAGGTGGCTTGTTTTTAATAAATCGGAACTGAGTCGTTTAAAGTTTGAAAAACGGAAAAAGAATTCTAAAGAGATTACAAACTCAGTGGAGTCTGATCTTTCTCCTGAAAAACGAATTAAAAAAGACGACGAAGACGAACTGATTAACGACTAACGTTTCTTTCTGTTTGAATCGAACCATCTATTCCGAGTACGAATGTTGTCTTCCCCACAAGAGAACTAATCGTCTGACGATAGATTTTTCCTGCTCCAAAAGTCAATTCCACCCCAGGAAATACCTCTCTTTCAGCAAAAACAGATGCATTTTTATTCGGTTCAAAACTACTGAGAGCAAATTCAAACTGTTTGGACTGTGTTTCTAAAAATTTTGTAAGTTTATCGTTAGCTTCTTTTAATTTGGTTAAACTTTCTTTTTCTTCAATGGTGAGTTCTTTTTTCTGTGACTTTTCTGCAAGTTTTGTAAGTGTGAGTTGAACTTTGTGGAGAGTGACTTCCTTCTCTGCGATATCCTTTTTCATTCGATTCAACTCTTCAAGTAAATCCGGAGGAGTGCCTATAGCAAGTTTGGTTTTTGTTTCAACAACCGCACCTAATTTGGTGCAAGCTACTTGATTCCCTGCGATTAGTGTGCCACCGATGATTTCTCCTCTCCCACCTTCTACTCGAATTGTGTCTTTAGCAGATAGTTCGGAGTGCATGACTGCCTCCTCGACAAAGATACTGCCTGATGCAGTGACTTTCCCTTGTTCTACAAACTTTGCATACACATTTCCTTCTGATTCTATGAAACCTTCTCCTCGGCCCATAAAACCTCCCGAAATTACAATATCACCTTTTGCTTTTAGAAATGCTTTACCCACTGAATTTTTTATAATGATACTTCCGCTTGTCGTAAGTGAAAATCCATCACCAATTTTTTCTTCTACGATAATGGTCCCAGGAAAATCAATATTCCCCGTGGAATAGTCGACAGCTTCTAGTTGTATCACCTCATCCACTCTAATTTCTCCCATTGGGGAGTAGACGGGCCTTCCTGCAATTTTCGCATAAAGCTTGTTATCTGATTCCTCGACATTGGGACCTAAAATCCAGTTAACCGTCATTTCTTCAGGATAGGGAATGATATTGCCAGTGACGGTTTTACCATATTCCCCTTTTTTTGGTGGAATCTTTTCTGCGATCAAAGCCCC
>JAPZTS010000003.1 GCA_027533185.1 Leptospira sp.
TGAGCGCTTTTTTTGTTTGTGGACGTTGTAATTTACTGGCTAATGTCCTGCGACTCGCACTAGCGGTCGCTGCCTCAAGATTGGAGCAAGGTGTCTTGCTCCAATCTTTCCGGCATGATTGCCGGGTTGTCTTTCTCGAAGTAGGAACCAGGTAGGGTTTTTCCATTGGTTGAGAGGAATGTTTGTTACGAGTGAAATAACTCATAAAGAAGATCTATTTCGCGGGGACGAGATTATCACCATCGAAAATAAGGTTCATTTATTTATTGACTTTTTAATTATAAGGTCATCCTCAATCGAAGGAGAGCAACGGTTGCTCGGTTACATGAGGACGGACGAATGATCTTACAGATGGATGATGACTCCGCCAAAGACAAAGAAAAATATGAATTGATTGCTACTTGTGAGTTTGTTGAAAAAAGAGGAACCTACACCAAAGGTCCTAACAATCGTAAGCAATACAACGAAATGGCCCAGAGTTATTATGATGCAAACTATGAAAGAAAAAAGATTCATGACCCTAGATGTCCTGCCGGCCAAAATTGGAAAGGAGGCCGTTGTTGTGAATACTTATTTGGTCAATGCGGCATGTGTTACGGTAGGTAAAAAAAGTATCCTATTCTAAATCATGTTCAAACAAACCAAATTCGTAATCACCGCTGTTCTTTTTTTAATAACGATCAAACTGTTTGCTGACTCTATTCCAAGTCAGCCTTTTGGTTACATCACGGATCTCACACAGACCATTGACCAAACTACGATCTCTAACTTAAATACAATCGCAAAGCAACTGGAAGAGAAACATGGCCATCCTGTCTATGTTCTGATTTCAAATTCATTGGATGGAAAAGATTTGGAGGAGGAATCCATTGCTATTGCCGAAATGTGGAAGATAGGAAATAAAGAGCAGGATGACGGTATCATAATCTTATTTTTTATCGAAGACCGAAGGGTGCGAATTGAAGTAGGTTACGGGCTCGAAGCTATAGTTACCGATTTAAAAGCCAAAGAGATCATTCGTGAGGTTATCATTCCGCGGATGAAAAACCAGGATCTGGTTGGTGCTATAACAAATTCATTTAAAGTATTTGATACAATTTTTTCAGGAGAGAGTGATATTAGTTCTTTGGTAACGAGATTTAGATTAGAAGAACGTAATTCTTTTTTTTCGTCCAACTTACTGTATTTTGTAATCTTCGGTGTATCCGTTTTTGGATTTTTCGTTTGGATGAAAAAAAGACAAAAGCATTTGTTTCAAAAAAGAAAATTTCAAGAATTGCAAAATCGTATAGAAGAAACATTACAGTTTTTGTCAGAAACAAATCCCTTTTGGATACAGAGTAAACAAAGATACAATATCGAAATGGTTGAAACCAAAAGGAAGGACTTGTTAGATGATGGAAATAGGATCATCGAATTGTGGAAAAAAAATCCCGAAGAAGAAACTCGCCTGATTTTTTGGTTTTCTGATGTTGAAAAAGTTCAAAAAAGACCCAAAGATGTGTTTCAAATAGACTTTCAGAGATTAGACGAACGACTCCACAACATATGGAAAGACCTACCTTGGAAGGAATGGGAATCTCAATTTTCCATAGAGTCCGTAACGGAGACAAAAAAAATATGGGAGAATAAAAAAGAAGACTTACTAAAATCCAAAAATTTAAGCGAATTAAATAAGTTTATTGAGAGAATCAAAGCAAATATTCGTGAACCGAGACTAAGTTTTTATCCAGAGTGGTCGGTCATTTTTTCTGATACAAAGCGCTGGTTAGACGACGAAAAAATTTGGGAAGTCTACAATAAAAAATACGAGAAAAAATTAGTTTCAATGTATCGCGATTTGGCATTAAAAAAGTTAGAGGAATGGACTGTTTCACCACCTACTCATTATGAAGAAAAGTTACGTGCCAATCGTTTTTGGATCACCAATATTGTTTCAATCCGAGATACCCCCGATACTTACTTTACCGACAAACGCTCAAAATCAGAAATGATTGCAGAAGCAGATGCTATCATAATCGCGAATCAAACCTATAGATATTCCAATTCCTCAACAGGATACAGTAGTTCCTCGTCATCTAGTGGCAGGGGGGGATCATTTGGAGGGGGGGGTGCGAGTGGAAGCTGGTAGAGTCCAACTTCCACATTAAGGAAATTACAAAAGGAGAATCTGAAACTTTTTTTGCAAGATCTCCTCCCTCTTGTAAAATTTACTCCCCTTGTCCGAGAGAGTATCCAATCACTCCATCAAACTGATAGAGATTTTCTGTTTTGATAAAATCAAAGCCTGCTGAATCTAAAATTGTCAAAACAGCTGTTATATCTTTGTGCTGTATTATACCACCATTCGGTGATACAAACCGACAGCGAAAATGATCCGTTAAAAAAGTTTCAGGTTGTCCTTCTGGATACACCTTGACACCTCGGTTCGTTATCATTTTCAATTTTAAGAAGTCTTTACAGATCGCTTCTAACTTTTTACCAAGCTCATTTGGGTTGCGATTTTCGAAAATATCTAGGAAAATATCGACACCAACAAGCTCTTTCTTCTCTTTTATATCTAAGGTTTTTAACTCAAATGCTTTTGGCTTTACTAGATCCGTTGTGCCCAATTCTCTAGGATTTTTTCCTAGTCGATCGATAATAGCATCTGCGTACTGTTTTGTGCCAACGAGTGTTGTATTTTCTGATGAATTGTAAACATCTGCCGTTCGAAAGCCATCTTCAATTGTAGTAAGAACAGCATTACGAATCAACTTTGCCTTTTCGGGCAAACCCATATGCACCAACATCATGACCGCGGCTTTGATAACAGCAGTAGGGTTTGCTATATTTTTTCCTGCTATATCGGGTGCACTGCCATGGACAGCTTCAAACATAGCAACATGATCTCCAATATTTGCAGATCCACACATGCCTACCGAACCAGTGACTTCTGCGGCTATATCTGAAAGAATGTCACCATATAAATTAGGTGCAAGAATGACATCGAATCTTTGTGGGTTTTTTGCAAGCAATGCAGCTCCAATATCAATGATCATACTTTCAGTTTCAATATCAGGATATTCTGAGGCTACGGATTGGAAGATATTCGCAAATAGGCCATCGGTAATTTTCATGATATTGTCTTTGACCATACAAGTGATTCGTTTTCTTCCGTTTGACCTTGCAAATTCGAATGCATAACGAACTATTTTTTCAGTACCAGGTCTTGTGATTAATTTTAGACATTGTGTAACTTCTCTCGTCTGCCTGTGTTCGATGCCAGCATATGTGTCTTCTTCATTCTCTCGAACGATTACTATATCTGTATTGGGAAAATGGGTACGAATGTAGGGATCATAGGTCCTCGCTGGCCTTACGTTTGCATAGAGACCTAGAGTTTTTCTAATTGTAACGTTTAAACTTTTGTATCCCTTTCCTCTCGGTGTTGTTATTGGTCCTTTGAGAATTGTTGGGTATTTCCTGATTGTTTCCCAAGCTCCATCACTGATCCCAGAGAGTTTGCCTGATAGGTAAACGGAAGAACCTGCCTCGATTCTTTCAAAGTGGATTCCGCAGCCTGCTGCATCTAAAATTCGGATGGTTTGGGCAATGATTTCTGGTCCAATCCCGTCACCCTCGATAAGGGATACCACCCGCTCTGTCTTTTGGTTCTGCTGTAAATCGTTCGACTTAAGGATTGTCTCAGCCATATTTTCTCTCCATATGCGCAAGATGATATACGAAAAATAATTCGTATATTAGACCAAAACTATTAGGGGAATAACAATTTGGAAGAAAAAAATATATACAATCTAGCGAAAAATCGATTATTCTGGTGTTCTCCCAGCGAAACAGGAAATGGCTATGGATGGAAAAATAAGCAATCGTTTAGAATTTTTAATGCAGTGTTTGTCTGAAGTTCTTGAAGAGTCGAATGAAGGTCATTTGGTTCCATACCTATTATTTCAAAAAAAGGAAAAAGAATACAATCTCAATTCACTGGCTCCTGAAAAAACCAGTGAATTGTTAAGTCTCTGCTTTCAACTTCTAAACATGGTCGAAGAGAATGGAGCAGCACAATACAGACGTTCCGTGGAAGATCAAAAAGGATTAGCTGAGATACCTGGTCTTTGGGGACAATCATTCAAAAAAGCTAGAGAATATGGTCTTGGCAATTCTGACATTTTAAGTATACTGCCGACAATTCACTGTGAGCCAGTCTTAACTGCTCATCCTACGGAAGCGAAAAGAGCCACGGTTTTGGAATACCACCGGAACCTCTATCTCTTGCTCGTAAAACTTGAAAACTCCATGTGGACTAAATACGAAAAAGAGTCTATTCGAGACGAAATTAAAGTTATTCTAACTCAGCTTTGGCGAACAGGTGAAATTTATTTACAAAAGCCAGATGTAACAAGTGAACGAAGAAATATTGAATTCTATTTAAAAAACGTCTTTCCGGAAATACTCCAAAACCTTGACGATCGAATGCGACAAGCATGGAAAGAATTCGGTGGAAGTGAAGAAGACTTAAGGCAACCAGAGAGATTCCCTGCCTTAAGTTTTGGAAACTGGATAGGCGGTGATAGAGATGGACATCCATTTGTTACACCCGAGATTACCGAAAGGAGTTTTGAAAGTTTCCATTCTATCGCAAAAGAACTTCATATTTCCAAATTACAAACATTAACAAAGGCTCTCGCGCTCTCAGACCGTCTCCAAATTCCACCCAAACATTTACTGGACAAAATCACGGAATGGAAAAATCTTTTAGGCTCATCAGGACAGCGTGCTTTAGACCGAAATCCTAATGAACCTTGGAGGCAGTATTGCAACTTACTTGTCCTTCGTTTGGAGTCAAACGTTGATATTACTGAATATAAGAATGATCTAAAATATTTGAGAAACTCTCTTATTGAATGTGGAGCTACAAGACTCGCCAACCAACTTGTTTTACCTCTGGAAAGATTGGCATCCACATTTGGCTTTCACCTAGTCGTGACTGATATTAGGCAAAACTCGGAATATCATGAAAAAGTGATCGAACAAATGCTAAAGTTGAGTGGCTCCGCAGACTGGGAGTATAGAAACTGGAATGAGGATAAGAGATTACATTTTCTCTCAGAGGAACTATCGTCTTCTAGACCTTTTCTACTGCCAGATTCTGATGCAGGTTTGGAAAGTAAGAATCTACTAGATACATTTCGTACAATCAAAAATATTTCCGAAAGTTATGGTGAGGCAGGTATCGGTGCATTTATAGTAAGTATGACACGCTCTGTTTCTGACCTACTCTTAGTTTATCTTTTCTTTAAAGAAGTTGGTATTCTTAAACGTAATGAAGCAGGGGAATTTTTTTCTCCGTACTCTGTTGTACCTTTGTTTGAAACAATAGAAGATCTAAACAGATCTCCGCTTTTGTTAGACGCATATCTTTCTATTCCAATCGTCAAAAGATCAATAAAAGAGCATATTGTTCAGGTAATGTTAGGATACAGTGATTCAAATAAAGACGGAGGTATTTTTGCAAGTAGCTGGAGTCTTTATCAGACGGAAATGGTTCTGACTGAGGTTTCAAAAAAACACAATGTAAATTTAAGATTCTTTCATGGCAGGGGCGGAACGATTTCTCGCGGCGGTGGAAAAACGCATAAATTTTTAGATGCTCTACCACATGGATCTCTCACGGGTAAACTCAGAATGACTGTCCAAGGTGAAACAATAGCTCAGCAATATGCAAACAAGATAAATGCTGTCTACAACTTAGAATTGTTTTTAGCAACGACAACAAAAGTTACATTAAGGCATAAGTTTAGACCCAAAAAAGAACATCCCGCCTATCCAATCTTAGAAAAATTGTCGCTAGAATCAAAATATATATATTCTAATTTACTAAATAAAGATGGGTTTATTGAGTTTTTTGGACAAGCAACTCCAATAGATGCGATTGAACGATCCAAAATTGGTTCGCGGCCAGCACGTAGGACGGGGAAAAGGAGTTTTTCGGACCTCAGAGCCATTCCCTGGGTATTTAGTTGGTCCCAAGCGAGATTTTTCCTACCCAACTGGTTTGGTATCGGAAGTGTCTTGAACAATCTCGCTACTAGGAGTGCAAACGATTTTAATATTTTAAAGCAGGAAGTGAAAGAATGGCATTTTTTAAATTATCTAATTCGAAATTTAGAAACAGGTATTTACTCTGCTTCACCAAAGATCTTTCGTAAATATGCTGAGCTGGTGGATGATATAAAAATTAGAGAAACAGTTTTAGAAGAAATAGAAAACGAATATAAAACTACGATTTCGATTTTAAACGAACTTAGAGAAGGAAGTATCGAAGAAAAAAGACCCGGAATGATCGAAACTCTGCGAATTCGCGAAACAGGCTTAGAAGTTTTACATGATTTACAAATTTCAAAACTAATGCAATGGCGGTCAAAACCAGATGATAACGAAGAGCTTGAGGAGTTATTATTAACCATCAATGCAATTGCTAGTGGCCTTCGAACTACGGGGTAAACCTAAATTAATTTAATTTTGTCACAAAACAGGAAAGTTATTTCTCGCTTGAAGGAATAATCGAAGTTTCTAATTTGGAGAGATGCAGGCGCAAGTCGGTTAGGATCGTTCACAATGCCAAAGATCGTGGATCACGATTTGTATAGGAAAGAATTACTTGAGAAATGTTTGCCAATTTTCGTAGAAAAAGGAGTGGCATCCGTTTCTATGCGAGAGCTCTCTAAAGAACTGGGTGTATCTACTGGAACCTTATACCATTATTTCCCGACCAAGGAAGTTTTATTTGCTTCCATGGTTCGGATGTTAGTTTCATCAGATTCAATGGCAATTCAGGAACTTTCCAGTCAAAGTTCAAATGTATTAGACATAATGAACTTTGTCGCCAACAGGCAATCGCACTTTCTAAATTTAATTCTACTGGCTGTCGATGTCAAAAGACAGTTGTCCGATTCACAAGAATTAGTTGATTTAGTAGATGATTCCTTTCGCGATTATCAATTTGCCATTGATCGTTTCTTTAAAACAAGTTCGGAAGGAAAGGGTGGTAAAGCATTTTTGGCTTTTTTTGTTGGCGCATTGCTTCTTAAGTCAAAGAATGAAGAATCAGGATGGCTTGATCTTTTTGAAGGGTTACAATACATCACTGAAATTTTTAATGTAAAGCCTGATACGTAGTCTAACGAAATTTATATCGGTAAATTCCGTCAAAATACGCTCTTGCTCCGTGGTAGTAATTGCAAGAAACTTCCTTCACCTCAATTTTGACTTGGCTTGATTTAAATTCTAAAACACAACATTCCATATCAGATTCTTGGCATTCTGGGTCTGATTTCCATCTCCACTTTGTATTTTGTTTTATCTGCCAGTGTCCGCTAACTTCGCCTATATGGGCTGTTGGTCCTCTCACAACTTCCATTGAAAATTCATATTTGTTTTCTGATACTTTCATAATTCGAAGGTTCCCTCCAAACCCATCCAAATACTCTCCCGCGGGGGTATCTGGAAAGTTGCCCTTTTTCCAAACAGTTCGTAAATACCCAATGCGATCATCGGTGGTTTGAAGTTTGCAGATTGATATTTCCAAACCAGAAGTATCGTGGCTGTAGAGAGGACCTTCACAGATGCTATCACGGTAAAGGATCCAATCTCTCTGTACAGATATTAGTTCTTTCTCTTCTGTGCCACTCAGTTTAGATTTAATCTCCTTGTATGTGGAGTTTAAAAGTTTGTCCGACTTTTTGTATGCCTCGGTGTAACAGATTTTCTTTGTTTTCTCATTCCCAATGTTTTTACACTCATCGTTTGGTTCGGCGACAATGGAAAAACCTATCAGGGAAAATAGAAAACAAACTGCTAAAAAAGATAAGACCTTCATACCCAAAAATTGAGTCCTAGCTCGCGTCAGTCTAGAAAAAAAGGAAAATTCATAACCTCCATTTACTTGGTCTATCTATATTGTTATAACGACCACCGGGTATATGCATGGGGTTGTGTCCCGAGCCGCCATGGTTTTGGTAGTGAGGTACTCCGTAATACCCACGGTTTCCTTGGAAGTTCCTACCCCAATAGGGATTGTGGAATTGACGATCATTCCATCCTCGATCCATATATCTCGTATTGGATCTGTATCGTTCCTCTTCGTAGTAGCCAGTCGTTTGGCAGTTGAAAATAAAAAACGATAGGATGGAGACACTTAGAAATATTAGGGTTTTCTCTCGTTTCATTTTGATACCTCTGAAGAATATGACTCTATTCTAGCAATCAATCCTTACGTTGGAAATAGTTAGTTCCCGCATATGGGGGAGATTACTCACTCTCCGATTCATTCGATTGTGGTTTACAGTAAAATTTCGCAAGTAAAGCTATTGCAAAAAAGCCACAAAAGGAATTTAACGATCCGTGGACAGAAATGAAACGTTTGAAATAGAAAGAATTGGAAAAAATGGAAAACCCCTTCAAAAATCTGAAAAGTTCCAGACAGCAAACCTAGCAAGGATTCTCTACAGCTTTGTTATGGTTCTGGTCTTCTATTCCTTTGATCTACCTTGGATCGTTGGAATTGGTACGGGACATCTCCTTTTTTCGACAGTTTGGTATCTTCTCATTGAGTATGATATTTTAGTGGAAAGTGAACTTTGGTGGAGCGGATACGTTCCAGCTAGTTTTGATTTGATTTGGCTGACCGTTCTTGCTTACGGAACAGGACATATCACTTCCTTTTTTATCTTGGGATACCTAGGATCTATTGCACTTAGCAGTATGTCCAAAGACAGAAATTATGGAGCTTTTAACGCAATATTGGCAACCTTTCTGTTTTGCACGATGGGATTTTTAGTATATTACGAAGTTTTACCACTCATAAATATTATGATGACTCCCGTAAAACCTACACTGCTTAGTATTATTATTTCCTCTCTTTTGTTAGGTGGAAGTGCTTTTATTGTAAATCAAATTGTCTCAAAACTTTTTTTTACACTATCAGACCTAAACGAAAAATTGTTAGAGATAGCCATGACAGATCCACTTACAGGTCTCCCCAATAGAAGGGCTTTTATGACTAATCTGGATGTAGAATTAGCCAGAAAAAATAGGAGTGCTGGAGAGTATCCGATTTCTTTCATTCTCTTTGATTTAGATCATTTTAAGAATGTCAATGATCAGTTTGGTCATGATGCGGGTGATCAAGTCCTTCAAGAATTTTCTAAAATTGTAAAACAATCTCTTCGAAAACAAGATTTCCCAGCAAGGTGGGGTGGCGAGGAGTTTATGGTCGTTTTACCGGACACTGATTTAGAAGGAGCTTTAGTTGTTGCGGAAAAAATAAGAAAATCAGTAACTTTGACTTCCTTAGAATTAAACAATATCAAAATTCGATGTACGGTTAGTTCTGGTGTTGCAGTATTAAAAGATAAAGATTCACAGGTAGAAACAATCATAAAGAAGGCTGACGAATGTTTGTATGAGGCAAAAAAAAGGGGAAGGAATCAAGTATTCGCAGAAAATTTTTTAGATCATTGAAGGACAGGTATAAAGCAGATTCCTTTTTGATTTCCAGAATGCGATACTGTAAAAAATTAGTCCCATGTTATCATTGCAGTTTCCGAAAGACTTTTTGTGGGGTGCCGCAACATCTTCTTACCAGATTGAAGGCGCTTATTCCGAGGATGGAAAAGGACTATCCAATTGGGATGTTTTTACCAAAAAAAAAGGGAAAATTAAGAATTTTGAAAATGGCGATATAGCATGCAATCATTATTACAAATACAAAGAAGATGTTCAGTTACTTGCTAAGTTAAAAATTCCTTCCTATCGTTTTTCAGTTGCTTGGTCTCGGATTCTACCAGAAGGTATTGGAAAAATAAATCCCAAAGGTTTGGATTTTTACGATCGTCTTGTGGATGAATTGCTGAAAAAAAGTATTCTTCCATTTGTAACTCTATACCATTGGGATTTGCCTTATGAACTAGAAAAAAAAGGTGGCTGGTACAACCGCGACACGGCAAGTTATTTTGGAGATTATACAGAAGTCATAGTAAAAAAGTTAGGTGATCGAGTAAAGAATTGGATCACATTGAATGAACCTTGGATCATAATGCTCGCTGGACATATAGCAGGGACCCATGCGCCAGGACATATTCGACCTTTTTCCAGTTTTAAAGTTGCACACAATTTACTTTTGGCACATGGAAAGTCTCTTGAACGGATTCGAATACTTTTCCCAAAATCGAAAGCAGGAATTACAAACGCACTTTCACCTGTTTATAACTATCGAGTTGACAGAAAATCCAAGGCAGAAAAACAACTCAATGCAATTATGAACAAACTTTGGTTAGATCCTATTTTTTTTGGAAAGTATCCAGAGGAAATAGTCTCCCAAGTTGAAAAACAAAACAAAGGTAATCTTCTACCAGATGATATGAAATTGATATCTCAAAAGACTGATTTTTTGGGAGTCAACCATTACACTCGTATTATAGTTCGTAAGATTCCATTCCCTATTTTTAACTTTATTCCAATCACGCCAAGATATCAGTCAGCCAAATTTACCTCCATGGGCTGGGAAATTTTCCCCCAAGGATTTTATGATCTCCTCAAGTGGATTCAAAACAATTACGGAAATCCGCCTGTGTATATTACTGAAAATGGAATCAGTCTGAATGATACCTTGGTGGATGGCGTTGTTCATGACCCAGAACGGATCCAATACCTCAAAGAGTATCTCCTAAATATGAAAAAGGCGATGTCGGAAGGCGCGAACGTTAAAGGATATTTTGTCTGGTCTTTCCTTGACAATTTTGAGTGGCAGGAAGGTTACGAAAAGAGGTTTGGCATTGTGTATGTGGACCAAAAAGATCCAGAACTCAAAAGAATTCCAAAATCGAGTGCCCAATGGTATTCAAAACTCATTCGAGAGAATGGATTTCTTTACGGTTAGGCTTGCATTTTTTCTGATTTCGTTTAGTATCTTTGCATGCCAAAGATCAGTATCGTAATCCCCGCACTCAACGAAGAAAAATTCTTACCAAACTTGCTCCAGTCCATTGGTGGACAGAGTTTTAAAGATTTCGAAGTGATCGTAGCCGATGCCGGTTCGAAGGACAAAACTGTTCCGCTTGCAAAAAAGTTTGGAGCTAAAGTTGTCAAAGGT
This sequence comes from Leptospira sp., assembly GCA_027533185.1. Classification (GTDB taxonomy): domain Bacteria; phylum Spirochaetota; class Leptospiria; order Leptospirales; family Leptospiraceae; genus Leptospira_A. The sequence continues at coordinate 11,153 of JAPZTS010000003.1, forward strand.
GGATTGCCGGGCCCTGGCAGAAACAGAGGCGCGGAAGTAGCAAAGGGCGAATTTTTATTTTTTTTGGATTCCGATGTTGTTTTACCTAAAGATTTTTTGCAAAAAGCCTTTGAGGAAATGGAGGAAAGATTTTTAGACCTAGCGACTTGTGAATTTTTACCTCAATCGGATTTGCAACTAGACAAAGTTATGTTCAAACTGGCAAACCTCCATGTAAAACTCAATCAAAACTTCAATCCACGTGCGGCAGGATTTTGTATCTTTATCACAAAGCGGTTGTTTGATCGCATTGGTGGTTTCGATGAGGCAGTAAAAATTGCAGAGGACCATGACTTAGTAGATCGTGCGAGTAAATTTAGACCACTTCGTTTTTTGAATTCAACTCATTTAACAGTTAGTATTCGAAGATTAGAGAAAGAGGGTAGGTTTTCTTTGGTTGAAAAATACCTTCAAGTTGAGATGCACTTGTTTACAAAAGGAAGTATCAAAGAAGATATCATCGAATATGAATTTGGAAATTTTGGAAAGGAAGGAGATCCTAAATTAAGTAAAAAGATATTAGACGATCTAGAAAAAAATCTAATCCAATTGGAAGGTAAGTACAACCAACTAACGGGCAAACTAAAGTCAGATTTAAACGACGTACAATCTGAATTTAAAAATTGGAAACAAAACTTGGAAAAGATGGGTGAGTCCTTTCAGTCGATCTTTACTGGTAAAGGTAAAAAATCGAAATGAAAGGATATAAGAAACAACTTATTCTTTAAAAAACATAGTTCGAATCTGCCATAATTTTTGCAAATCCAGATCGGTATTTATTCCCAGCCGATGCAATTGTTCCAAAAGTAAATATGGAATTCTTTGAATGGATCAATTTTCGAACAAGGCAATTGTTGTCTAGTTGGGGATTCCATTCGTTTAATAAGAGATTGTTTTTGTTAAGAGACAGTAAACAATTCCTACCTGCCCCTTCAAAGATAAAAAATTGACCACCTAAAAACAAGCGGTCCTGCGATTCCACCATTGACTTAGCATGTTCACTCACACTCGGAAAACTCTGCGGCACAACTTTTGCTTTGAGGTTTGGTAACTCGAATGAGGAAAAACCATTTGATAGGGAAGGTGAACTTACTACATACTGACCACTCATGAACAAAGTTTTGTCAGACAAAAATAAGCTGAATGCTTCCGCAGGATTGGAAAATACCATGTCATGGGTTCGTATGTAACTTCCGGTATTCGGATTAAATACACCCAATAAATTGCTTGGAGAAGTGAATTTCCCTGATAAATACAATTCATTTTCCAGGAATTCGAATGCGTTGACTACGTTTGGTGTGACCAAAGGAATGGAAAAGTTAGTATCTACTGCTCCATTTACTTTGTCTACCTTAGCTAAGAGTGGTTTCAAATTTCCATTTACTAAATTAAATGGGCCGGCAAGATAGAGCGAATCATTGGCAAATTTGATTAAATTGACCGATCCACCCGTTGCCACTGGGTTCCATGGTAGCCTATTTTTTGTTTCTAAATCAAAAGCAACGGAGCTACCTTGGGAAATACCATCGACCTCTGTAAAGTCACCTAAAAAGTATAGAATTCCATCTTGGATCGTCATAGCGCGAACCACAGATCCGCCACTTGGCTTCGGGTTCCAGTTCGTGGGGTAACCAGTTGACAAATCGAACTCTGCAAATTTATCTCTCATCCGTACATCGATAGCACCAAATCCTCCACCTAAAAAGATCACATCGTCTTTTATTTGTAAGGCTACACCTTGAGAGTCATTATTCGGATTCAAAAATTTGGGATTCCAATTTGTAACGGTATCAGAGGTTATATCCAATTGGAAAAAATTATTTCGAGAAAGACCTCTCACGGTTTCAAAAAAACCAAATGCAAATAGTTTATCATTTATAATGGAAAGTTTATATATATTTTGAAAGATTCCTCCAATATCATAGTCATTGCTCAAAACAGTTCCGTTTAGATCTGTCTTAAATATACCAAGTCTAGGTCCAGCAATTTCACCGGCTACAAAGATTGAGTCATTCCAAATTATGAGATCTCTTACAGAACCATTTACAACGATAGAACTAAATGCCGATAAAACAGAGTTATCTGATAAACGAATGGCCGCTAACTTGTTTCTGGGTATTGTTCCTGGGTTGATAGCAGTAAAGTCTCCACCAAGATAGAGGATACCATTCGAGATTTTTAATGTGAATGCGTTTCCAGTTAATTGGGGCATACTGTAAAAAGTAGAACCATTATTCTTGTCCACCTTTCCTAAAAAGGATGAACCATTTCCGTTAACGGCAGTAAAATCACCTACGAAGTAGATGAACTGTCCATCAGTCGCTAGTCGTTTTACATCATTACCTGAAACGTTTGGTGACCAACTATCCACGAGTCCAGTCTTTGCATCAATCGATGCTAAATGCTCTCGAAACGTCGGCGATGGGAAATTTGTAAAAGCACCTAACCCTGTCCTAAAGTCTCCCGCCAAAAAGATTCGTCCGTCAAGGTAGAGTAAATCATAAAGTATCGTACCCGTTCCTGCAAGTCTTGCATCAAAATCTAAATCGAGTTTGCAGTTCGAATTGAATTTAGCCAAATTTCGACGTGGGTATCCTTGCACATGAGTGAACTTGCCAAGGATATACAGATTCCCTTCTGGATCCTTCACGGCTTGGTTGATCTGTCCCGCTGGATTTGCCGAACCTTGGTCAAATAGATCAACTTGCGAACAGTACGTAGAGGCAATTGGCAGAGCACTATCTTTCCAAACAAATGCAGCACTTCCCGTGGTGGCGGCAATTTGATCAAACACTCCACCCATATAGAACTTATCCTTATATATTTCAGCAGAAAATAAAAACCCATTGGAACTTCCGCTAAACACTCCATAGGTCAAAAACTGCGGTTCATTCCTTGCAAAATAGGGGTGACAACCGGGCGATTTGTCATTGATGAGATTTTTAATAAAGGTAAGTTCCCAGAAAGACCGGGAATTGACATCGCAAGAATTTTCCAATCGAGCAGGTTTACAAAAGTAAACAGCTTGGAACAAGAAAATAAGAACTAAAAATCGAAGCATATAACCAAATTCTAATTTACTCCTAGTTCCGCGAGCAGATTCATTTTTTTATACATCAATTTGGAATCGGTCATGAGTCGAATGCGTTTTTTTCCGTAGGCTATTCGCTACAAATTTGCGTTAGGTTTCTTTTCTATGAATTTCAGCAAATTATGGAAACTAGCCCATTTCATTAAAATCCGCATTGGAAAGAAACAATTTAATGATTCGTTCCTAATTGGAATGTTTCGAAATTATGCATATAACATTAATTAAACACGTTAATTCTCTTGGGTGATTTAATCCAGGATTCCAGTGGATACAATTCAGCGAAACATTTGTACGTAATTCGATTTGCAGGGACTCCAATCGGATTTACTTTTATTTTTTCTACCCTCTGACAGTCCTAAATGGATGGATTCTATTTGACTCTCCTTCCCGAGAAAGCTCCCTTAGTATATCAATGGCAATGGAAGATATAAAGACAGTACGATATCCCAAAGGTGCTGCCATCGTAGTGCAGAACGCAGTAAACCCAGGGATTTTTTATATCGTTAAATCGGGAAGGGTGGTCGTTGATTCTGAGCATATCCAGATCGACCATGACTTTTCCGTATACGAAACCGGGGATAGCTTTGGGCTTGTTTCCGCTCTGACAGAACACCATTTTCTTGTCACACTTTTTGCAGCAACGGATGTAGAGGTGATACAAATTCCAATTCGCCTTCTTGGATCTTATCTTCGCGAACGGAAAGAACTTTCTATGAAAATTCTTGGCCTCTACTCAAAAGAGCTAAGGGCCTTACAAAAAAATCTGTCGAAGGCAAATAAACCCGCCGATCGCGAATACCATCCAGAGAAACTTTTTCAAAATGCAAAGACGTACATTGCTTGGGAAAAATTTGATCTTGCAGCGTATTCACTTCAAAAGTACATCGAGTGGGCAAACGAGTCTGGACTTTCGGAATTAGTATCTGAAGGGAAAGCACTACTTGATGCGACAAATTCGAGCTATATTCCAATTGAATGGACGTCACCAAAAATGACGCTTGGTGCCGGTGAAGTTCTATTTATTGAAAGCGAAAAAAGTAAAGATATCTATGTCGTTCTCGAGGGTAATGTTAAATTAACAAGCATTGTGCGAGGATTTGAATATGTAATCGATGTACTTGGTCCGGGTGAAATTTTTGGTGAACTTTCCTTAATAGATAATGCTCCACGTATGGCAAGCGCGCTAACAGATGGTCCATCGGTTATCTTGCGAGTGTCACCAGAGAATTTATTTGATACTGTGGCAGAATCTTTGATTCAAAAAATTTTTGAGAGTATCGCTCGTCGCATTTGGTTTTCACACCAAAGATTGATTATTCTAAGGCTTACATCTGCTGTGACAAGGCTTTACGCATTTTTGTACAATTCAATTCGTGATCAAGATATTCGACACAAGAGGAGTTTTGCGGATAGTTTAGTGCAACCTCATACTTTTTTTCTGACATTGGAACAACTGTGCAGTATGTGCGGAATCATTAAGATAAAAAACGAAAATATTCAGGAATTTTTATCAGACAGCAATTTAGAAATAACTAAAGATAAAATTACCGTAAAGAATAGAAAGCGTATAGAAGAAAAACTAGGTCAATTCAAATCAAAAGAAGGGCAAATCATCGCAAAAATGGTATGATGTGACGAAGGCACTCCATGTTTCAATATCAAAGTTTTAGTATAAATAATAATTTTGGTTTCTAAAGTGCGCTATTATTTTTTTTTCTGTCTGACACAAGTAATACAACCTTGTGGACCTTTTGTGCCTGTTTTTTAAAACCTGTCGATACATCGAGAGGAGATATGGATTTATTTCTTTGATTTAGTACTCGTTAGGTCTTGTGAAAATTAAAAACCTATTTCATCGCGAATGATATAAATAGGCCGGTTTTTCACTTCATGGAAAATCCGAGCAAGATACTCACCTAAAACTCCAATTCCAATCAATTGGATTCCTCCTAAAAAAAGGATAATTACGATTGTTGAATCGTATCCAGGAACGTCAATACCCCGGATCATCACGCGCACAATTCGAAAGAGTAAATAGAAAAAAGCAAATCCTGAGACCGTAAAACCGATATAGCTCCATACTTTTAATGGCATGGCGCTAAACATAAGGATCCCATCGAGAGCAAAATTCCAAAGTTTCCAATAGTTCCATTTGGAATTCCCTTGGTATCTGGAATCCCTATCATATTCGATATAGGTTTGTTTGAATCCAACCCAGGAAAAAATTCCTTTCATAAATCGATTTTTTTCTGAGAGGGTATTTACGGAATCGACAACCTTCCTATCCATTAGGCGAAAGTCTCCTGCATCCTGTGCAATATTCACCTCACTCATATAACTTATGCTACGGTAAAAAATCTTAGCTGTAGTTTTTTTTAACCAAGTTTCGCCTGATCTTTCTTTCCGTTTTGCATAGACAACATCAAACCCTTCCTCCCATTTAGAAATCATTTGAGGAATCAGCTCTGGTGGGTCCTGTAAGTCAGAGTCAATCGGTATAACTATATCACCCGAAGCATAGAATAAACCACAGGAAAGAGCTGCTTCTTTTCCAAAATTCCTTGAAAAATTGATCAGTTTGATTTTTGGATTTCGGCGGTGTTCTGAGATTAGGTGGTGGAATGTGTTGTCTCTGCTACCGTCATTGATGCATATAATTTCATATTCAAAGGGAATCTTATTTAAAACAGATTCAACTCGACTGAAAAATTCTCGCAAACCTTTTTCCTCATTGTAAAAGGGGGCAACGATACTTATCTTCTTTTTGCGATTTTTCTTCATTGGACTCGATTCTGAGGGACTTGTGAGGGTTTCAGTTCAAACCTTCCATATATAAATTGGGTCCGTTCGATCTATCCACGATAGTTTGAAATCTACTTTTCGAAGTTTGATCTCATTTGCGCGGAAGTAATCTCGTACTTCCGAGTCCCTAAAAACGGTTTGGCTTATTGAGATTTCACTTGCGTCAGTCATACCTTGCATTTTTGCCGTATAGTTGACTGTATTTCCAAAATAGTCAATATTACTATTTAAATTCACCGCCAAACAATTACCAGTATGGATGGATATACGAATACGGACAGGTGTATGTTTGTTTTCAGGATGAAACCATTCTAACATCTCTTTGGATGCCTTCAAAGCTTGTAAGGGAGATGAAAAACTTGCCATAACAGCATCACCGATAGTCTTAACCACAACACCTTGGAAGTTGGTTATAATTTGATTTGTTTTGATAAAGTGCTCTCGCACTTGCAAGAAGGCACCATGATCGCCTTCTGTTTCATAAAATCTTGTCGAACCAACTATATCGGTAAATAAAATTGTTTTAATTCCAATATCTAATTGGAGGTTTGTGGCAATGGCCTCCTCTGAGAACAAATCTCTAAACTCTTGAAAATTGAAAATCTCTGTAGGTCGTAAGCTCAATTTATCTTCCGTACGTTCTTCTAAAACAATCGTAACTGCATCATTAGAATCGTTTTCAAACACAAGATTTGGTTTCGGAGCCACTTTAATTTCAGAACCTTCTGTTTCATTCAGCCAAAGTATATCCTTGTTGATATGATTTGGATCGATATCTACGAATTGAAATTTTTTTTCTCCCTTTTTTCGGAGTCGATAGAGGCCTTTTCCTAAAAGTAGATTGGTATTGAATGATTTTTTACCTGCAATCGGTTTTGTTAAAAGTATATGTTGTTTTGTGTTAGGTTCCGCAGCACAGTACATCTGTTTTTGGACAATTCTAACTTGTGGGTGGATGTGAAACGTAACTTCAATCGCATTGATTGCAGTTGTCTCAAATTGTATCTCGCAGACTTCACATTCATCGTTTTCCAGTAGGTCACCTAATTTTGCTAACGAGGATCGGACACCTCTACAATGGGGACATACTATATCCCAACTAAGGGTAAATATTCCTAAGCGGCAACCATACAAAAAAATCAGTAAAACTTCTTCTAACTGTACATCGAATTTGTTTGCCAGATATTTTATTCGAATACGATCTAGTGTATTGTCGTCCGCGTTTTTGATCCAATCAAAGATCTGATTCACAAGCTCTTTAGATATTCCTTTCGATACTAAATCTGGAATCGTTTGGTCCAATTTACTGATCTGAACCCACTGGGCATCTGGTGTGAATCCTTTAGTTGAATAAACTGAGTGTGGCTTTGTTTTCCTTTTGATTTCGTCTTGGATAGAATCGAATACTTTTTGGAAATCCTCCTTCAATTTTGGCATTGCATACTTTAATATCTGTTTGCAGATAAAATTTCGTGGTACCCATCCAAAGAAAATATAGAGTTTGGATCTCGATTCACCGAGACTTTCTAGAAAGTAGCGTACCCTCAGATACTTACCGAACCCTTTGGAATAGATTCGGCCATTTGCCATCTCTTTTAAATATTCCCACTCCCAAGGCTCCTCTTCCCATTCTAGAAGAATTCCACCCTGTTTTGTTTTACCGTACAAACGACCATTTTTCTCTTCGTAATTTAATCGAGGTAAACCCAAGCGTTTGTTAAATGATGATGTGTCAATTAGATAGGGCCAAATCTCTTCCCTTGTGACAGATAGGTCATGTTCCCAAAAAAAATCTAAGGCCTTACCTACGACTGACTTGTCCCAAGGGTATTTGCTAAGAACTGTATCCAAATCAATCATAAAAACCTCAATTGAATCGATGATGTCCCGCCGAATCCTCTGACATAGATTTGGTGATCTTTTTCTTGAATTTTTTCAGCATTTTTTAGTTCAATCTCTAGACCCTTGGGAACCAGGAATCTTGGAATTTTAATTATGGTTGGTTCTTGGATTTTAGAATCAGACTCCCACTCAAAGAAAAAACGTTTTCTGTTTAAGTCATACTTCATACGAGTGGGAGTGCCTTGGATAAAGGAAGCGTAGGGCCTACAAAATCCTTCAATTGCCCTTCCTCCACCACCGTAACCATCCAATTCTAAATTTAAATTTTGATCATTAGAAAAGATGCTAAGATCCTCCTGATTCCAACCATCTCCGATCATAAGATTGTTTTCATTGCTCGCCGTATAGTTCCATAGAGTACCAGAGAGAAAGAGTTCGTCCAAAGCATTGAACATGGAATCAAGAGCCATAACATGTTTTTTCCAAATTTTCGGACTACGATTCCCTTTTTTCCATTCCTTGTAGGCCTTACCATTTTGTAGGTCGAAAGGAATTCCAAACTCCCCAATTAAGCTCGGGATTTTACCAGAAACGGAATCTGCTGTTGATTTAATTCTTGCTAATTGGCGAACATACATTTTTTGAATACCCTTACGAAAAAACACTAATTTTTTTGTGAGAGTATCAATCGTTATAGGATATAAAAAAGTTTTAAACAGTAAGGTGATCAAATCATACCAATGTGCAGCGTTTACCGAGTTTTTAGGAACTTGTCCATTTAACTTGGGATTTACGAATGCGTCAGTAGCCTCTCTTTCAATGAAAACCATCCAAGCTGGATTGATTCTTTGTATACATTCACCAACTCTTCGCATAAATGGTATTAGGTAATCTCTATCAAACTCGATTTTTTCTCCATTCACAACCTGGAAATAGTCATTTTTTTCTATAAAAGGAGTTCCGTCTTTTGTAATCGTATAAGCACCTTCCAATTGAAAGGGATCGCCAGGACAGTCTGGAAACCAAATTGAAACTTCATTTGGATTAATGATTTGGTTTTTTGTTGGTACAAAGCCACCTTTGAATACATTGAGTGTCAGATATGGCAACTCGATTGTGTGCCCATGTGAAGAATACAAGGCATCAATAGGAGACCAAGCAAGGCCTGGTTTTTTTGGTTCGAGTTCAGTATCTACCAGTCCTCGATCATTCATCGCTCGACCGATAAATCCTTTACCAGGTTCGTTTAGAGAATCAAATCCCAATACAAAATCAAAATCTTTTACTCGTTTTGCGATCTCCTCCATACAACCAAGATAGTGGTCTTGTAAGTAATCTTGGACATTTTTGCCTTCAATTTTAAAATTGGGCGCAAAATCTCTACCGCCAAAAAAGAGAGTCCATAGGATTGCGTTCCCCGCATATCTGTAGTTTTGTGACCAGCACATCGTCGGGTAATTGTTTTCTTGTCTTGTATTTGGCTTGGAATAATCGTAACGAAATTGCATGACAAGAGCCGCATCCGCATCGGAGAGTTTTTTATAATCAATGCCGATTTTTTCAAATATCCAACCGGGTGCTCCGTCCCCGCCCGTCATTCTAGACCAAACATCCTGATGGAAATCTACAAAAACATAAAATCCATACTCACCTGCTTTTTTTACGATTTCAGTATAATAATCCAAATATTCGCTATCGTATTCCCCCGGTCCTCTGTGTTCAACGGCTTCCCATGTTGTTAGCAGTCGTAGAACATTAAATCCCCAAAGTCTAAGTCTTGTTAAATGCTCATCGGCTTCACTCAAGGGAAAGGGTCGACCAACAAAACTTACATCTTTGTGGTCAGAAAAATCAGTTGGGAACTGGGTTCCACCATTTGGAAAGGGAACTTTTGTGTCTCCACCAAGATTGACTCCCCTTAAAATTACTTTCCTGCCGAATTCATCGACAAACCATTCACCCGATGTAGAGAGTTTTTTCATACTTCAGCCGATTCCTTTTCCAAGTAAATATTGAGGTAACCTAACAAAAACATAAATACGATTAGTACTTCGTCATCCTGGAAGTAACATTGTAGAATGCCGGAAAAAAAGAACCCACTAAGACCGTAGGTTAGGTATTTCGCAGAGTTTGGAATTTCTTTGTTTAACAAGGTAAATAAAATCAAGGACATCAAACTTAAATAAAGAATGAACTGTGGAATTCCAAAAATTGTCATAAGGTGGAGGTAGTCGTTGTGGGAGTGTCCCCTTTGAGTCACCTCGTAAAAAAAACTCAATTCCTTTTCTTCGACTGACAATCGTTTTCTTGAAATTTCTATCTCTTCCTTGTACTTTCCGCTTCCGATTCCAAATATTGGATTTGCTTGGATCAGGGGGTAGGTGGAATGCCAAATAAATGTTCGTCCACTGTCTGTATGTTTTTCTCCACCAAATAATGGATTGATCACTTTTTGCACTGGTTCGGAAGTTTTAAATCCTATAAAACAGATTGCGAAAAAAATTAAAACGGATATTCCGGCTCGTTTTAAAAACTTCTTAGATATTGCGTCGTCTATAAAAGCTAAAATATAAAAACCCAATAACAGACTGAAACCCATACCTATTAAAGCAGATCTTGCATTGTTAAAAAGGAAGACAATTGATATCATTCCTAGTAAAACAATCCAAATGGTTAGTTTCAGTATCTTTGCCTTGGATTTCCAAAGATCATATACATGAAAGACAAAAAAAGGATAAACAAACATCAAAAGTCCACCAAAAGTTAGGTGGGTATTCATGAACCCAATAGGCAAATGGACATCAATGCCAAGTACACTTCCGTAATGGTGTTGGAACTTCCAACTGGAAGAAACTTTGTACAAATCCGAAACTAACCTGGACAAACGAATAGAAGAAAATAGGGATATAAAACCCGTAACCCCAATCGTAATGGCAAATGCAATGAGAACCCGAGTGAGATATTTGCGGTCCTCTATTTTTACTCCTTGGATTGTAAAAAAAGCTGTAACTAAAAAAATATCTTTCATCTCTTCGTTAAAGGCGTGTTTTACGAAAGACGAATCCAAACCAGAACCGACATAATGGTAGACAAAACTTACTAGCTGCCACCCATAAAACAAAAACAAAATCTTTACCAGGTAAGACTGAAACTTGGGTTTGGGATTCAAAAATAGGAAAAGGACAAAGGATACGGCTAAAAAAACTTGGCTAAGAGAAACCGAAAGTGCACAGGAAATGATAGACAGAGTTAGGAAAACCAGATAGGTTCGGTAAATCATACTTTGGTTGAAACTATTCCTTTCTTCCAATTTGTAAAGAGGTAACGTGTGCGAGTACTATATTTTTCTGATACTTTTTTGCCAAAAACGGATGGGGTTGCCGTCTCCATAAAGAATTTTTCAGAGTTACTCGCTCTTCGCGGTCATGAGTTTCTAATCTGTGCTCCGAAATATGGAGATGGCGATTTCGAACGAATGACAGACCAAATCCAAGTGGTTCGTTTTCGCTGTGGATATTTACCTAGTTACCCCGATATTAAAGTGGTTTTACCTTCCCCAGGGAAAATTAAAAAAATCATCGAAGACTTTAAACCTGATCTGATCCATATACACACACCAGGTTTACTTGGTTTGTATGCAATCAATGCGGCAGAGAGATTTGGAATTCCGACAATCGGAACCTACCACACATTGATGGCCGAACAAGAGATGTATGTTTCGTTCTACCGACTCTTTAAGTTGGACAAACTTTTCTTTAAGGTGAACAAGTTTAAGAAAAAACTTAATATCGATGAATTGGACAAAATTGTAAAATTTGATAATTTCAATATCCGGAAAAAAATCATATTAAAAATATGCAATGATATCTACAATCGCTGTGACCTTGTCATTTCGCCAAGCCACCTCATCAAAGAACAATTGATTGAATATGGAATCACCAAACCTATCACAGTTGTTTCGAACGGAATGGATCTCAAAAGATTCAAAGGAAAACCTAAAAAATTAGTAGGAGATGCTCCAAAATTTTTGCATGTAGGGAGAATCTCCTATGAAAAAAATTGTGATGTCGTCATCAATGCCTTTCACCTCATAAAAGAAAAGTTTCCAAATGCAACTCTCACCATAATTGGGGAAGGTCCCGCTATACCTAGTTTAGAGAGGCAAGCAGAACATTTGGGCATTTTATCCAGTATCGAGTTTCTTGGATTTATACCGAACGCTGTGTTACACGATGTCTATCCAAAGTATGATATTTTTTTGACTGCATCAACCATGGAAACACAAGGTTTGGTGGTTCTCGAAGCGATTGCTTGTGGTCTACCTGCGGTTGGTGTGGATGCCTTTGCATTACCTGAACTCATCAAACATGGACAAAATGGATTCATTGCAAAGTCCTTTGACCATAGAGGAATTGCAGATTGTGCCATTGCACTAGCAAAAGATCCAGACCTATATGCAAAGTTCTCCAAACAATCGATACAAATTGCATCGGGACATGCTATGGAAAAATGTGTGGATCTTATGGAAGACGTCTATTCCAAAGTGGTGGAAGCAATGCGCGGTAAATTGAAAAAAACAAGCGTGTTTGATATGCTTTTTGATTTGGTAAACTAATTTAGGAACAGCTCACTCCTGTTACTTGGTTAGACATTTTTTGTATTAAAAGTTCTATAAATATATGCAAAAATGGAAGAAAGATTTAGTCAAAAAATTCCTTGAGAGATTGCCCTGTTCCTTAATATGGGTATAAATCAAAGGGAGTCAAATGAAGCTTACAAAATTTGTAGTGTATTTTCTCATATCAGGTATCCTTCTTGCCAATTCTATTTCCGCCCAAGGGAAAGTAGAAGGGAACACAGTTCGCATTATTGGATCCACCTATCTCGGAAGCCTCAAGACCGATCTAGAAAGAAGAGGATTTTTCAGCGATCTTGGAAAAACAGAACTCAACCAGCCTTGGGAAAACAATGGCGGGTTCACATTGTTCAACCAAATTGGGGCGGATTATTACCATAGCTTAAACGCTGGAATTTTAAAAAACGCATTTGGAGGTTTCCATATAAATCGTTTCGGAAGAGGGTATGAATGGAATTCTTTATATCCTACTGGTCTCGGCGTTAAGGAAGGAGACTATGGTTTTGCATATACAGATATCAATTTAGGCGTAACACTTTCACCTGTTGAAAAATTCCGCATCTTACCAAAGTGTAATTCGAAGCATTGGACAGCAGTTAGATGGTAGTTCCTTGGGATTTGGAGCACCTTTCCGAGTTGGACAAGAAACCACTTCAAATTACGGTACCTCTGGACTTTTGGGTGTTGGGTTGGAATTCGATATCAATGATCGGATTACCGTCTATACCGACCTCTTGTTTTTGGGACCACTTCTTGTTAAAACGACTGGAGAATACAAATCAGAAAAAATCAGTGTAGGAAGCGACAATAGCGCCTCACTGAACTATGCGTCTGGCGGGTATTCGTTCTCCACTCAAAAAATTTCTATCGGTGGAAGTTACCTCCTAACACCTAAACTTCGTTTGTTTGCGTCACTTGAGAATGAAAAGATGACTACGAAGGCTGAATCTCCTGTTGCATTTAGTGTGAATACTGGTGGGTTGAACACAGTCGGCACATTACTTGAATACGTCAGTGCTACCAATTCTGAGACCATCTCCATCGCGGGACTCAAGTTTGGAGTCACTTACGATATCAATCTGAACAGAAATTAAATCTATTTTTGCTTGCAATTCCAACCCCACCAGGAACTATGGCAATTACTCCTGGTGATTATGGAGAGAAGGTAATACCCGTTCCCATTCCGAACACGGAAGTCAAGCTTCTCATCGCCGATGGTACTATTGGGTTCGCTCAATGGGAGAGTAGGACATTGCCGGGTTAGTTATTATTGTTTGATAAA
>JAPZTS010000017.1 GCA_027533185.1 Leptospira sp.
TGATCTAGGTGGAAGTTAGCATTCGTTTTTTGCAAGTCTCCTTCCATGTCAGGCGAAAAAGGGATTCTCAAAATTACCACTTCGATCCCACTATCTCTCCAACTTTGAAACATATGCCTTAGACATTCGATTGCTCCATCTCTTTTGTTTAAAAACACTTCCGTACTTCCAGCTGGAAACACATCTACTCCAGAAATTTCCTTTTTATAATCCGTTTCCTTCCAAACCCAAGACCCTTGAGAAGCCGACAAAAATGCATCTAGAATGGATTTGTATTCTTTTTTCCTTTCTTTTAAAATAGGATCAATATGCTCACCTAATATTAGCTTGTTTAAGAGAGAACTTGTATTGGGATTCAGTGAAAAATAAGGAAAAAAAGTGATCACCACCTTCCAACACATATCGGAAAGATTTGGAAAATAAAAATTCCTTAGATTTCGATTTAAAAGTTGATCCATTCCCATCGAACCAAATGAAGTATACAATTGTTTATGCGAGTCAACTACCGAATTTTTGCTGATAGAAATTGGAGAGAGATTTAAGTAGATTTTCTTTAGATTGGAATCAGACTTCAGACTCGTAAGATAAAGAGACAACATACCTTCTGGTTGTTCACTAGGTCTCGGTAAATAAATAATTTGATTGAACTTCGACTTTTCCCACTTGGAAATCAAAGTTGGAGTGATCCCACTTATGATTTGACTATCGCCTAATACCAGTATGCTTCCATCTATTTTTTTACTTTGATTTGGCCTTCCTTTGTGGTCTTGAAATACCGACCAATATGCGGAACTTGTCTCCAAATAAGGATAGAAATATCTACTCGTTGCATGCATAAATAGTGATAGTCCGAAAAATAAAACTAAAATAAAACAAAACCTACTCATCCCACTACCCCTTTAGCGTCATCCTTCCACCTTTAGCGTCATCCTCTTCAAAACTGAAAATAAAAAAACTCCTGCTTCTCAAACGGCGAGATTACAGAAAATAGCAAAAATAGAACTGCAGACAAAATTCCGATTTGCCAAAATGTAAGATAGTTAATGAAACTAGGTCGATCTGCCTTGAGGTGTTCCTGCCAAATATCAAAACAAAAAATAGGAACCGCAAAGAGAAGAGGGTACAGATAGTACGATTGAAACTGAATGAGACCTAAAAGATTATTTTTTATGGCAACCAATTCTTCTGGTCCCGAAACACGAAACAAAAGTAGACCAAATGAGAAGGAAAAAAAAGTAAAGAGCGAACCCAAAAAACTTACAACAATTGAAAAAATTGGCGAATACCTACTTGCGATATCTGGAATATTAAACCATCGTTTCATCATTCGATACAAAACAATGCACAGTCCCAAGTAAAATCCCCATACAAGATAGCCATATGTTGCTCCATGCCAAAGTCCACCGAGAAGCCAAACAATCATGATATTAAGATTTTGACTTAAAAAACCCTTTCTATTTCCACCTAACGGGATATAGACATAATCACGAAGCCAACTAGAAAGACTGATATGCCACCGAGTCCAAAACTCAGCAGGGTTCGTAGAGAAAAATGGTCTTTTAAAGTTATTCATCAGCCGAAACCCAATGATTTCCGATAAACCGATGGCACATAGGGAATATCCAAAAAAGTCCGCATAAACCTGAAAGGCAAAACCAGGTGCAACAAACCAAAGAATTCCACCAGGGAGTTCTGAGAATCCGGAAAGGTAAAAGTCAACGTACTTTGCTAAAGGATCGGCTATACTTGCCTTTAAAAATATTCCAAAACAAAATAATGTGATTCCATCAAATATCTTTTTTCGTTCGATCAATCGTACATTTTGTATCTGAGGAATTAGAGATCCAGGTCTTTCGATCGGACCCGCGAGAAGAAGTGGAAAAAACAGATCATAAATAGCAAAATCCAAAAAGGACTTACAAACAGGAATATTCTTTTTGTATACTTCAACAATATAACTTATATTATGAAATGTATAAAATGATACACCAACTGGCAAAAGTATCTCTGGCTTCCAAATTCGAAAATCTGATTCAAATGTTTTGATTAAGTCTTCAAAGATTCCAAATACAAAAAGGGTGTATTTAAAAATTCCCAAAATAAGTAGGTTAAAAACAATTCCTGTTCGCAATAAATGCTTTCGAGGTAGACTCTCAATGGAATCTAATTTTATCGCTAAAGCATAATTTACGAATATAGAGAAAAGTATTAAAATACTCATCTTCCAATTCCAAACAGAATAAAAATACAATCCGTATAAGAAGAGAGAGATATTTTGAAACTTGTGTTTTAAATTAAAATAAAATAAGCAAAAAATTATAAAACTCAGGACAAAAGGAATCGAGTTGAATAACATAAGAATGTAAGCCCTTAAAGTTGGGTTTGCCTATGCCTCTTCCACCATTTCTAAAAATTGATTTTTATCTTTAGTATCTTTCGGATAAGAGAGTGTTAGGACACGATAACTGGCTTTAAAGTTATGAGAGATTTGATCTTCCTTTTTCGAAAAAGCAGATTTGATTTTTCTTATTACAACTTCTGTCTCTTCCTTATCTTTCCCATGAAGTACCATAACAAACTTACCTTGACCAACTCTTGTGAAATAATCATTTTCACTGATATGGTCAACAATTGTCTTTCTCAACACATCGGCATACCTCGCAAATACGCCAGCACCTGCAATTTGAATCATTCTCGGAACATTTTGAATTTTAAACAGTGAGACTGTGAAAGATAAATTAAACTTGGATGCATTTTCAATTTCAGAGAGAATTTTTGTTTCTAATGGATTAAATGGGTTCCTAAAAAGAGCTTCCTTTTCATGTAGAATGAGTAAATTAGCAAAAACCGGAGCACTTGTCTCAAGTAACGCTACCGCTACATCTCGAGTTGTATCTGTCCAAGGAGTTGCAGTAGCATGGATAATTACCATTCCCACTAACCAGTTCAAGTTGATGATCGGGAGAATTGTAAATTCGCTCATGACTCCCAATTCATCATTCGTAAAAATCGATTTTAATTCTGCATCTTCTCTGAAATTTTCTAATTTGTAAACTCCCGATACATTTGATACCATACCAACGATATCTGATTGTTTGCCGAGTTTAAAGTCCTTCGCACGTTCTGGTAAAATAAAGTTGGAACCAAAGACCACATAGTCTTCTTTAGTTTCATTGTCTAATATCAATAAAGAAAACTGTCTCACGCCGATTTTTGTTTTTAGATTTTCAACTAAAAGATCGTAAGCATCATCCATTTTACGAACTTTGGCAAAATCCCGCGCTGCTTTTAGAACCGCTTCATTGATTTCAATTATCTGCTTCGATTCAATGAGTTGATCATTCAATTTTTCAAACTCGTAAACTCTTTCAAAAATAGCCCCAGCTATATCACCAATGATTTTTACAAATTCCAAATCATCGGTGATATATTCTTCGCCATTGATTTGTTTTCCAAGAGTCATCATTCCATAACAATGGTCTTTATTTCGTATAGGAATAAGTATCTCCGCTGAAGTCTCATTTAAGATTGCCAACTCTCTGGGTGGGAGTCTCGGTGTTTTGAATTCTCCAGCATAGATAACTGTTTCTGAATCTGTGATTCGCGAATATACCTCATCCAAATTCGAAAAATACCAACTGTCTCGGGTAGTAACCCCTTGCGTAGCCACTGCATTCCATTTTGAATTTTTTGGATTTGTCGATGCAAAAATTACAATGGAAGAACAACCTACTTGCCCAATCACACTGTAGACTAGGTTATCAAAAAAGTCAGAAAAATTGGAGGAATTTGATACTTCCTTTGTGATTTCAAATATAGCCTGGTAGTTCTCTATTCTCTTTTTGGATGCAAGATGGTAAGCCATCGGTGCTGTCGCATAATCGGAGTCATCGTCAAACAGTACGTCTTGATCCAATGGTGCTGGATCTTCTTCTTTTGGACGTAATGGCTGTTTAGCGGCTTCTTTAACTGCCTCTTCTTCCCATTCCTCGAACAGATCTTTTTCTGGAAGGACTAGATCTTCTTTATTGGGTTCATCTTCTAGTTGGATCTCTGGGAGGGATAAATCGTCGACTTCCTCTGTTGGAGTTTTATCGTCAGCTAACAACTCATAGTCTGGCTTATCCAAAAATGAAGAACTTTCTGTCGGTTCTTCCGATTTTTCTTCTTCTCTGTCGATCAATTCATCAGAGAAAGGATCTTCTAATTCATCATTTGGATCTGCAGCTATGTCGTCTAACGATCCGAAATCCTCAAAACTATCTTGTAATTCCGGAATATCGCTTAAATCAAAATCTTCTTCCCCGTCAGCATCGGGAAGGTCGCCAATTTCCCATGCTGGAGTGTTGTCAGATTCATCATCTAACCAATCTAAATCAGGAATATCATCATGTGATTCCACTTCGCGAAACTTTTCTGCCTTTCGCAATAAAGATGGTGACTCCGCGTTTACTTTTTTCGCAGTCGATTCACCTACTTCGCCCGTCTTACTGATTTTTTCAGCTCGATCTAGAAGTCCCACGGGTTAGACTCCTAGTTCTTTCATCATTTTTTTATAAAGCTCAAAGTATTGTGATTTGGAGAACTCTTTAATCATATCATCAGGCAAGTTTCCAAGTAAGTTGTCTAAGTAACCTAGCACTTTCTTCTTATCTTCCGGTGAGAGAATTTCACCATCTGCATTTTTGAGTTCACCAGATGCTTCCGATTGCAAATCAGGAGCTTTGATATCACTATTTCGAAGTTCTTCTAATGGAGAGAGTTTGCCGTCAAACGCATATTCATCGAGTTCAATCTCAACAGTATTTGATTCATCTCTTTGTAGAGTTGGAATTCGAGGCGTTTGAATATCACTAAAACCAAGTTCTGGAATATCAGAAACTGCAAAACTTGAATCATCCTCGTGCTCTACCAAATCAGCAGAATCACCTAACGTTCCAATTTCATCTAAAGCTTCTGCTTCGGAGCTGATTTCAGATTCTTCAAAAGGGAGGTCAGAAATATCTTCCAGTTCGTCGCCAGGAATTTCATCGCCTAAGATTTCATCCAGGCTTTCGGAAGTTACTGTTTCCACTGCACCGGAACCACCGACTGCATCTTCCTCAATTCCTGTTATATTCTCCAATTCCTCCATAGATAGGGCTATGGATTCATCTTCTTCATTTTCTTTTAGTAAGTCATCTGCCGACGTTAGGTTTTCTTCATATGGAAGAGGTGCTCTATCTAGACTGTCGACGAGTTCCTCTTCAGGCATTTCTTCGGCATCGGAAGCGATCGCTTCTAGTTCATCCATAGAAAGTGCAATCGGCCCTTCATCATCCTCAGTTTCAAATTCTTCCAATCCACCTTCTAAACCAGTGGATTCTTCAATCGTCCCCTCTTCTTCTGAAGCATCACCTGCAATGATATTGCCCAATTCATCAGGACTTAATGTGATGGATTCATCTTCGATTTCGCCATCGAGTATATTAGGTGATACAGAATCCTCTTCTTCAAGATCTGCGCTTATATTTTCAAGTTCATCGAGAGATAAAGTAATCGGACCATCATCCTCATCTAAAGAGGTATCTGTTTGAGGGACTGTATTTTCTAATTCTTCTTCGGAATCATCTTTTGTTTCATCCGAATCACTTAATTCAAAATCATCAAAACTCAATTCGGAATCAGATGTTGGTTCTTCGATAGGGGTGTCATCACCAAGTAGATCAAAACTAGATTCTGATTCTTCAGCTCCAAAATCGGCAGGCTCTTCGCTCGCAAGAAATTCATCTTCGCTACCTAGAGTTTCTTCGAGGCTCATCTCTCCACTAGCACCAAGAATATTTCCGAGTTCGTCATCGGAAAGTGTTAGGTTTTCATCTTCCTTTACATTTCCAAAAAGTTCTTCTTCCTCTGCATCTCTGAGTGGGGCAAAAGTACTTTCGTTAGGTTCCTGCTCATTTTCCGAACTAATATCGGAGAGGTCTAATTCCGGTTTTCCATCCTTATCAAAATTGAGATGGGTTTCAATTTCGGATTCATCCAAATCTAAGTCGAGGTTTGAATCTTCACTGATTAAGTTTTCACTACTTGCAGAAGGATGTGTATCAGACTCAAAGTTTAGATCGCCTAACTCCGCTTCAAGTTCAACATCGTCTGGAAGGAGAACTTCTTCTTCAACGTCAGTTTGCTCGTCAACTTCTGCACTAAATTCAGAATTGAAAGAAGGAGAATCCGACTCTGGATCATCAAATCCCAAATCGACTGTTAGTTCAAAATCCTCTTCAGCTGGAGAATCATTCACCAAACCATCCGATTCTTCTGTGGTTTCGATCTCCCCAGTAATATTTGCGAGTTCGTCCATCGACAGAGCAATAGGTCCTTCCTCATCTTCATTTGGAGAAAATTCACTAGATGCCTTTTTCGATGTTAAAATTCCATCTTCACCATTCAAGATGGCTTCGATCTCTTTATCTAAATCTATAATATCATCGTCAAACTCAAGTTCTAAGTCTTCGGAAAGATCGTCATTTATACTTTGTTTTGTGGTCGAAGTTTGTTTATTGGGTTCTGTTTTTGCGGATACTCGTGCAGGTTCTGGATGCAAATCTGTCTCCAAGTCACCAATGTCACCGAAGTCAGCAGAAATATCTTCATCATGAAGAATTGGATCGTCTTCACCGAGTAAGTTGAGATCAGAATCTAAATCAATATCTAAAAAATCATCGTCATCATCGGAAGATGCGACCATCGATGAAATTTCATCATCTTCATCGAAGGAATCAATTTCATCTAAAAGAGGTGGCTCCATACCAGGTGATGCATCGATTTCATCATCACCCAAATCAAAATCGTCCAAATCTAGGGAAAACGAGTCTTCATCAAGCATAGGCTCAATGTTATCTAGATCTTCGTTATCTTTATTTTCTTGATCCGCCATTCGTATCGACTACCGTTTTCCCAAAATTAGAATCTGTCCATCCTCAAGGGTATTGTCCAGATTGCTATCCTCCGTTGATTTGCGGGCATCTGGCAGCAATCCACCAGCGGCTCCAACCAAATCCCAACCAGTGGAACCAGCCTCTAATTCATAGACTCCTGGTTTCGCTACGGCTCCGTCTATTTTAACACGGATACTTGGTTCAGAATAGATTGTTTTTCGCAAATCAGGGTTTTCCTTCCAATAATACAACCCGAGACAAAATCCTGCCAAAAGCAAAAAGATTTGTATAGATCGGTTCACAAAAAGGAAATCCCCCTCATGTGTATTTTCGGCAGATAGGGGGGAAAAAAATTAACGTTCGTGCAGTAAAATGCGAACTTTTGCTTTCTTTAGTAAAATTTCTTTTTCTTTTCCGTTGGCATGAGCCTCTGCTGCGTGTAAGAGCTCAACAGCATGGTCGTGCGAGAGATCGTCTTCTGACTCACCACCCTCAGTTAGAACTCGAATTTGGTCGTTTTTTACCTCACAAAAGCCACCATCGATGGCAATACGAAATTCCTTGCCAGACTTTTGAAGTTTGATAAGACCAAAATCGAGTTGGGACACTAGGGTTGCGTGCCCCGGCAATATTCCAAAATACCCCACCGAGCCTGGCAGAACCACAGATTCTGCCTTACCTTGGTAAAGGATTTTATCAGGTGAAATGACTGTTAGACTGAGCTCTTTACTCATCCTTACTAACCTTTGAGTTGTTTCGCAGCTGCAATCACTTCGTCAATCGATCCTACCATATAGAAAGCTTGTTCCGGAAGATCATCGTATTTACCTTCTACGATTCCCTTAAAGGATCGAATTGTGTCTTCAAGTTTTACATACTTTCCAGGTCGACCAGTAAACTGCTCTGCAACAAAGAATGGCTGAGAGAGGAATTTTTCGAGTCGTCTAGCACGTGCTACCAGGATCTTATCATCCTCAGAAAGTTCATCCATACCAAGGATTGCAATGATATCTTGTAAGTCTTTGTATCTTTGGAGGATTCTTTGAACTTCTCGTGCTACAGTGTAGTGCTCTTCTCCAAGGATTTGCGGATTCATAATTCTAGAAGTGGAATCCAATGGATCCACAGCAGGATAGATACCTTTTTCCGAAATCGCACGAGAAAGAACCGTCGTAGCATCCAAGTGAGTGAATGCAGTCGCAGGAGCCGGGTCTGTTAAGTCGTCCGCAGGAACGTAGATCGCTTGCACCGAAGTGATGGACCCTTTTGTTGTGGAAGTAATCCTTTCTTGCAATCCACCCATTTCTGTAGAAAGTGTAGGCTGATATCCAACCGCTGAAGGCATACGTCCAAGTAGAGCCGAAACCTCAGAACCCGCCTGAGAAAAACGGAAGATATTATCAACAAACAGAAGGATATCGGAACCAGATTGGTCACGGAAATGTTCCGCCATAGTAAGTGCAGAGAGCGCAACTCTAAGCCTAGCACCAGGTGGTTCATTCATCTGGCCAAAACATAACACAGTTTTGTCGATTACTCCCGAATCCTTCATCTCATGCCAAAGGTCGTTACCTTCACGAGTCCTTTCACCCACACCAGCAAACACCGAAAAACCACCGTGTTGCTTTGCGATATTATTGATAAGTTCCTGGATGAGGACGGTTTTACCAACCCCAGCTCCACCAAAGAGACCTGTCTTTCCACCTTTGATGTAAGGAGCAAGAAGATCGATTACTTTGATACCGGTTTCAAATATTTCCGTCTTAGGTTTGATCTCTTCATAGGATGGAGCATTTCTGTGGATCGGTCTTCTTTCAATATCTTTAGGAAGCTCAGGACCTTCATCTATAACTTCGCCTAATACGTTAAAGATTCTTCCAAGAGTTTTTTGTCCAACAGGAACAGAGATAGGCTTCTCAGTGTCAATAACCTCGATTCCCCGTTTCAAACCATCTGTAGATTGGAGCGAAATCGCTCGGATCGTATTATCACCGATATGTTGCTGAACTTCCGCAGTGATGGTAACATCTTTGCCATCGACTTTGGTTTTAATTTCCAAAGCGTTGTAAATCTCTGGCATGTTGCCACTTTCAAAACTAATGTCTAAGACCGAACCGATGATTTGTTTGATTTTACCTTTATTCATATATTGCTCCAAATGATCTTAAATTAAGAGATCGCTTCCGCTCCCCCGACGATTTCAGAAATTTCCTGAGTGATTTTAGCCTGACGAACACGATTGTAACCACGTGTCAGAAGTTTGATCATCTCACCTGCAGCATCCGTCGCTGCTTTCATTGCTACTCTTCGTGCAATGTGTTCGGAAGCTACCGATTCTAGAATGATCTTTACCAAAGTAGTTCGAATTACCAATGGTAAAAGATTCTCCAATATTGTTTTTGGATCTGGTTCATAGAGGACTTCGGGACCAGAACTTGCAGATTTGGATTCTTCCATTTTTAATGGTAGAATAGATGTAATCTCAGGTCGTTGCGTGGCAGCTGAGATATAATGAGTGGAAATGATTTCCACTGCGTCCACAGTTTCGGTTGCAAAACGATCCATAAAATAATTCGCAAGTTCAATCGCCTCTTTAGAACCAGCCTTATCATCAATATTGGTGATTGCCGTTACGGTAGAAATGCGAGCGAATTTAAAAAAGGAGATAGCCTTCTTCCCTGCCGCATGAACTTCTACCTCGATACCTTTTTTGGTAAGCTCATCGATTCGAGCTTTCACCATTTTTAAGACCGAAGAGTTGAATCCACCACAAAGTCCGCGATTTGCAGTCATTGCAAAGATCGCAACTTTACGAATTTTATCCGGTTTACGAAGCAGTGGGCTCTGGATGATTCCCGCGAGGCCAGATAACGAAGAAACCAACTCTCTCGTCAATTCTGCGTATGGTTTCGCCGCATTGACTCTGTTAGATGCCTTCTTCGCCTTAGCAGTGGAAACCATCTCCATGGTTCGAGTGATCTTTCTCGTATTTTTTACGGAAGTGATCCTCTTTTTTATCTCACGCGGTGTCGCCAAGATCTTTCCCCTTAACTATTCTTTGCTAAAAAATGGTCAACAATCGACTTGATTGTTTTCTGAAGGGCAGCTTCCCCTTTGATTTCCTTTGCTGTTCGAATTTCTTCTAAAATTTCGGGGTGTTGTTCACGGACCGTTTTCAAAAGATACTGTTCAAACTCTCGAACTTTTGCAGTCGGAATCGCATCCACAAAACCTTTTGTTACTGCAAAGATTGAAATAACTTGTTCTTCCACCGGCGAAGGAGAGTTATTCGGTTGCTTTAAGATTTCCAAAACTCGATAACCACGATCAAGCTGAGCTTGTGTAACTGGATCTAGTTCTGTTCCCAATTGCGCAAAGGCTTCCAAGTCACGGAACTGGGCTAAGTCAGACTTCAGTGTTCCCGCCACTTTTTTCATTGCCTTGATCTGTGCGGCAGATCCAACCCGAGATACGGAAATCCCCACGTCTACCGCAGGTCTAAGTCCTGATGCGAATAGATTGGACTGTAAGTATATCTGACCGTCCGTGATTGAAATCACGTTAGTCGGGATGTAAGCAGAAACCTCTCCCTCTTGTGTCTCGATAATCGGAAGAGCTGTCATCGATCCACCGCCGTATTTGTCATCGAGTTTTGCAGCTCGCTCCAAAAGTCTTGAGTGGAGGTAGAATACGTCACCAGGATATGCTTCACGACCTGGTGGTCTTCTGAGAAGGAGACACATTTGTCTGTAAGCTACAGCTTGTTTGGAAAGGTCATCATAAACAACGAGTGTAGCCTTTCCTTCTTCATACATAAAGTATTCTGCCATCGTAGCACCAGAGTAAGGTGCAATAAATAGAAGTGGAGCAGGTTCCGATGCGTTTGCAGAAACGATGATCGTATAATCCAAAGCACCTTTTTCACGCAACATCTCGATTGTAGAAGCAACAGTGGATGCTTTCTGTCCAATCGCCACATAAACACAAACGACACCCTTTCCTTTTTGGTTGATGATCGTGTCGATGGCGATGGAAGTTTTTCCTGTTCCTCTATCCCCAATGATAAGCTCTCTTTGACCTCGACCAATTGGGATCATCGCATCAATCGCTTTGATACCAGTTTGCATTGGTTCGTTTACCGACTTCCTCATCGCAATACCAGGAGCAGGTGACTCCACTGGTCTTGATTTTTTTGCGTTGATTGGTCCTTTTCCGTCAATTGCTTCTCCAAGAGGATTTACAACACGACCGAGTAACTCAGGTCCTACGGGAACTTCAAAGATTTTACCAACTCGTTTAACGGTAAAACCTTCTTCAATTTTTATATAATCTCCAAAAATTACAACCCCAACCGAATTTTCTTCTAGGTTGAAGGCTTGACCGCGAACTCCATTTTGGAATTCAACGAGCTCTCCTGACATCACATTATTGAGTCCGTAAACTCTCGCAATCCCGTCCCCTACTTCTAAAACGGTTCCGACCTCTTCAACTTGTAAGTCTTTATTGAAGTTTTTGATTTCTTGTTTCAGTACCGATGTTACTTCGTCTGTTTTAATTTTCATACATTGCCCCGACTGCGATTTTTTTGTGGAGGAGTGCCTCTTCGATTCCGTTTAACTTGGAACGAATGGAGGCATCGATTAAAAAGTCGTCTATATAGATCTTAAATCCGCCGATCAAATGCGGATCTGTTTGTTCTGTGACGCGTAGTTCACGTCCGAATTTGTTAGCGATGGTTTTTGTTATCCTGTCAATTGTCTCTTGACCTAAATTGTCTTTAGAAATGACTCGGAGGGAACTTCGATTTTTGATCACATCCACACCCGATTTATAATCTTCTAATATATCTTTAAGGTAGAGAAATCGATTCTTACGAACTACAAGTGCTATGAAGTTAGCGACAATTTCTGAGGCTTTCCCACGCACAGATTTGTCGGCTGTCTTTTCCTTTTCTGATGGGTCCACAAGTGGCGATAGAAAGTAATGGCGGATGGTATCATCAGAGAAAAAAACTTCTACAATTGAAGTAAGTTCTTCTTCCACAACATCCAATGAGTTGGATTCTTTTGCCAACTCAAGTAATGCCATTGCGTAAACCTTTGAAATTTGGTTCAGACTCATTTTATTTTTAGTTTATCTAGTTTTGCGATTTCTTTCTCAACAAAAGAAGTATAGTCCTCTTTTTTGAGCTGTTTTTCTAAGATCTCACTTGCGATGAGCACCGACATTTCCACAATCTGACCCTGCATTTCGGAAAGTGCTTTGCTCTTTGCGAGTTCGATCTCCCTGAGGGCACCGTCTTTCATGTTTTTGAGGTCATTATTTGTTTCTTCTGTCAGCTTGTTTCGAAGAGCAATCGCATCACGTTTGCCTTCTTCCACAATCCTGTGAGCTTCTTCTGTCGCCTGATGGAGCTTTTCCTTATATTCTGAAAAAGACTTTTCTGCATCTTTGCGAAGAGTTTCCGCTTTGCTGATATCTTCTTGAATCCCCGAAGCACGTTCCTCTAGGGCATGCAAGATTTTGTCCCATGCAAATTTTTTGAGAACTACAACTACAATTGTAAAAGTGATCAGGGTCCAGACAACCAGACCCGGATTGACTTTCAGCAAATTGAAGCCGGAAGCCGCGAGGAGTACCAAGACTATTGTCCTTGTTCTACTTTAGTAGCACCAGCACCAATTGTTTTGTCAATTGAGCCATTGAGTTTTAGTGCAATAAGTAGTGCGATAACTACTGCGAAAAGAGCAGCACCTTCAATCATACCTGCAGCCACGTAAAGAACCAATTGGATCTTTCCTGCTGCTTCTGGTTGACGGCTAATGCTTTCAGCAACTGATCCACCAATTCTTCCAATACCGATTCCTGCACCTAATAGTGCTAGGCCTGCTGCGAGTCCTACTGCGATGTATCCTAAACCGAATTCCATTGTTTTCGTTTCACTCCTGTGTGTTTTATAATATAAATAAAACCAAAATCTAATGTCTGTGCATCACTGTTCCTATAAAAACAGCAGTTAGCAAAGAGAAAATGAAAGCCTGTAAAAATGCCACAAGCAGTTCTAAAAAGTAGATAAGAACAGAGCTAAGCACCGAAATCGGGGCAATAAAGTAACTCTCACTCATAAATATAAATCCAAGCAACGCAAGGATCATAACGTGTCCTGCAGTCATGTTTGCAAGTAACCTCATCGTAAGTGCAAACGATCTCGCAATATGCGTTACGATAAACTCAAGAACCCACATAAGAGGCCAAAGTAGGAGTGGAACCCCTTTTGGAACTGCGTGTGCAACAAAGGAAATCCCTTGGTAGGAAAAAGCAGTTCCGTAGATGGTTAGAAGTGTTAAGGATGCCAAAGACAAAGTTACACCGATATCGCCAGTAGGAGTAATTCCAGACCAGATTTCACCAAAGGTGTGAAGAGCATGTGGTGTTTCAGAGACAACTCCCACGGCTACAAGCGCATCGGATGCTGCGACCGTCAGTTCGCCAACGGAAGGGATCAAACCAAACAGGTTGCAAAAAAGGATAAAGAAAAAGAGAGAAAAGATGTAGTGGTAGTAGGAATGACCGTGGTGGTCGAGCGAAGAATCCACAACGTTTTCTTTCAAATAGTTTACAAAAGCTTCCACGCAGGATGTGAATTTGCTATGAACCTTTTTTGGGTTTTTAGAAATCAAATGAGCCGCGGGAATAAACACTAAGAACAAAAAGAAGACAACGATCCACATCATTGTGACTCTTTTTGTGATATGCATATCAAAACCACCTACGAAGTGGTATCTCTTTCCGTGATCGTCAAATATGTCATAGTTTTCTGGATCGAAGCCTGGTTGGCCTTCGAATACCTTGGTTCCACCAAAGTTGAGAGGAAAGATGGGGGCGTCGCCCAAGTGGTGTGCCATAACTTCACTGAAGTCAAAGCCCTCTGCATCGTGAGACTCGGAAGGGGATGTTGCAAAAACACTTGTGACTGTAAGGAAAAAAACTAATAAAAAAGAGAATATGACCCGATATTTAGACTTATTTTCCACTGAAATAGCTCGCAAATACCAAAAAAAGCAGGTGAAGGAAATAGGCAATTAAAAATCCTCCGACAGGCTCAAAAGGAAAGTCCAGGAACAAAATTGCAGCTAAGACCCCCAGATTCAGAAAAAACGATAAAAACACGGTAAAAAGTGGAAATCCAGACTCGGCGAGTGAGGATACTTTCCTTGCGAAAAATCGGAGTTCTAGAATCGCAATTTGAATCCCAAAGGACAAAAAGAACCCAATCCAAAACAAAATCCGAAATCCATCCTCCACCAAATACTTGCTAATTGGAATTCCTAAAAGGAGTGAACCAAATAGATATGTGAAGTAGTGCAGTCGGAATCGAAGGATATTTAAGGTATTAAAATCCACAGATATTATCTAAATAAGTTTGTACTTTGTATTTAGATAGAAAAAAACTTTCTGGATCTCTTCTTCAGAAATAAGGTTGTTAAAAAATAAAATTTCACTTAGCTCCATATCTAAATTTCCATTGGAAATAAAAAATAAACCAATGTCCGTACCACCGGAGAAATCGAATAAATTTACGGGAGTTGTATCTTCTCCAACTAAAGTTCCATTCCTATACTCTCGGATAATCAGATTTGAATTTTGTATACTGCCTATCGAGAAAAAATTCCCCGTAATTGCGGATTGATTGGAGATAGGATGACAAGCTTGGTTGTTTCTGCATTGGAGAAATACCCCCCCAGGATGAGTGAGAGAAAACTCTCTACCATTCTGGCCGTGTATGTTGAAGAGACTTGTTCCAAGCGCATCGGTACCTGTGATTTTTAAAACGGCGAAAAAACTTCCACTATTGACAACATACAAACCAACCGCTCCAGAATTTCGTATCAATCGAGTATCACTTGCATTGAAGAACGCAAGCGTTGGGAGACCATTCAATGTATTGGCTCGAAAAATAGGTTGTTGTGAAACTGTTGCCATCCCAATAGAATTTGAGAACCCGCTAATGTCATTCCAAGAAGAAACTCCATCTCCATCGTTTAACTGTAAGTTATCTGCAGAAAGCCATAGCCTTAGGCTACCTGAACCTAATAGTTTTGGAGCAACCAACTGAACATCATAAATCTTTGTTTGACCATCGGATCCTTCTAAAACATACTTCATAGGTGTTGCATACGAGTTGGAAGTAGCTCCACTTACTTGGACAACGTTGTTTACGGTTATCTTTACGGCATTGGTTGTGAAAACGGCAACGTAATCGCCCAAGGTCGTTATATTGTCCCCAGCTAAAACTATGCTATTATTTGAAATGAAACCTTTGAGCCCAAGGGATGGAATCGAATATTCCGATATAACCAGATTATTGGGAACAAGCCTTGTGCCACAGAAAGGTGAAGTATCGTTTGCTGCAATTTTAAGTGCTAAAGTTTCAAAATAACTACTATTAGTTGGATCACATGAATTATTTAGTTTTGTCAAATTACACTGATTTAATAGAAATAGTTCAATGAGAATTACCCAGGCAAGACATATACCCTTACAAACTTTTGAGGAATTAATTAGAAGTCTCATTGAAAATTTTACTTCCACAGGATTTCCAATTACCAGTATTGAGAATCGGGCCAGAGTCTGAAAAGAATTTAAATCTAAATATCCAATAAATAAAACTTTTTTAGCGCATTCCCTAAGTTGCCAGTCGGTCAAGGGATCTTTTTAAGGGAAACAACTCAGATTTCGAAATCCCCGAGAGACAAAAGATAGTTTCCGGAATTGATTTTGCCTTTTCCTTCAGATCCTTTCCTTGTTTGGTGAGAGTAATCTCTACCACCCTTTCGTCATCTGCATTTCGCATTCGCATAACAAGACTCATCTTTTCCATTCTTTTTAACATGGGAGTTAAAGTACCTGAGTCCAGCTGCAACCTGGACCCAAGTTCCGAAACAGAAACTATCTTGTGCTCCCAGAGAACCAACATGGCCAAATACTGAGGATAGGTCAGACCAATTTTTTTGAGAAGTGGCCTGTACAATTTCATCAGACGTAAAGTAGATGAATAGAGCGAAAAACAAATTTGGTTTTCCAACCGAAGTTGTTCTAATACGTTAATTTTTGCCTTCAAGTAATTTCTGAATATCCTTTTGTATGGCTTCTGGTTTCGTTACGGGCGCATATCTTTTTACAACATTTCCGTTAGTATCGATTAGAAATTTTGTAAAGTTCCATTTGATATCTTTCAAACCCAAAAGGCCAGGTGCTTTTTTCTTTAAGTGCTGGTAAAGAGGGTCCGCATTGGGTCCATTCACTTCAATCTTTGAAAAGATAGGGAAGGTGGTAAGGAAAGTTCTTTCGCAAAAAGTTTTGATTTCTGCATCCGATCCTGGCTCTTGTTCTCCAAACTGGTTGCAAGGGAAAGCCAATACTTCAAAACCTTTGTCTTTGAATTTATCGTACGTTTCTTGAAGACCTTTGTACTGCGGAGTAAACCCACACTGACTTGCGGTATTGACAACAAGGAGAACCTTATCCTTAAATTTTTCCAGAGGCACTTCTTCGGGTCCCCTTTTGACTTTTAGTTGGTAGAATTCGTCTGACATGTATTCCTCACAAAGAGATTCTTGAATTTATATTGTGCACAATTTAATTTTATGCAATCTATTTTTTAAAAAAATGAAAAGTTTCATGCGACATTCAAAAGATTTTTTAACTCCAATGGGAAGGTTTCCTCGGACGAAATCCTCTGTTTGGCCTGTGAATCCTTTTTTGCCTTCGGAAAAAATCAGCGGCATCTCCAAGTTTCGTCAGTTAGTCTTCGTAAGAAGTAGCTGATTTTGTAAGAGGAATGACGGACTCTAAAAACTCTATTTGTTTCTTATTGTTATTTGGTTTCGATTTCAATCAACGCAATGGCAATTGGAGATATTTGATATGATGGGAGCCGAAATCTTCCATGAAACCCCTCACTCATTTTCTTTGGCTTTTTTAATCAAACTGTAAAATGAAAAACCAAACCCAAAAAAAAAACCAACAAGGAGCCAAAGAGGACTACTCTTTAAGTATTCATCCAAATAGTATCCACCAACTACAAAAAGCAGGATTGAAGAAACAAATTCAAAACCAAGTCCCGCCATTGCCATTGGAGATGGTTCCCTTTTCTTATTCTCGGTTTCTGAATTCTGATTTGTTTTTTTTTCACCTTCCATAATTTTGTATCCTATTTTAAAGAAAACTGCTGGAGTCGATATCCATATTTGGAATCGTCTTTCGTGAGTTTGTATTCCACTTCAGGGAAATCATATTTGTTATTAATTTTCTCATCATACATCTTGCGACTAAAGTTCCTATCGTACGGTTTTTCGCCGTCATACCAAATCAAATGGAAGCCAGATATTTTTTCTTTCGCAAGAAGGCTTTGGATTTTTTTTGCATCACTCTCAGCCAATACCAAAAAATGAAATTGGGTAAGATAAGAAGTAGAAATCAAAATTCCATCAAAAAGATTTTTATGAAGGACGGGCAGATTTCCTCCTACCTCCCAACGTTTCAAAAGTTCAACCTGAGCATTTCGTACGGTATCTAGAAGAGGAAAGAATTTTTTTAGAATTCGGATTTGAAGAAACGTCTGTAAGATTAAAAAGAATACTAAAACAGAAAGAAGGAGTTTGTTCTTCCATAGCAATGGCTCTTTAGATTCCACAAAAGCTAGTAACTGTCCTATAGTTACTATAAACATATAAAAACTCAAATCAGTAAATCGTAGCCCCGCAAACAATCCTCCTGGATTGTAAGGCGATAGGATTGAAATTGTAAGGAGTGAAATCATGCCTGAAATAGGCAAAATCAAAAGATGGGCATTTTCCTTAAGATGTTTTCGAGAAAGGAAAAGCAAAGTAATGATTATGATGAGAAGCACGGACGCAGAACGAATCCATCCTACTTTATGCTGATTGCCCAAGAAAAAATCTTTTACCAAAAACAATCTATCTACAACTGTTTTTTCACCCATATCCGCTAGACTTAGTCTCCCTCTAACACCAAATATATGGCCAAATTCGATAAAATTCCAGATTGCAAAGAAGGTAAGTCCAGCTAGTAAACCAAATACAAGTCCCCGATTTTTTCGAAACAGTATCAAAACATTTTGTTTTGATAAAACAAGTGATATGGCGACATAGAAAAACAAATAGATAAAGAGTTCTGAGCGGAGAAAGGGAGCGAGAGAAACAAAAAAACCAGCCAAAAAAGATAAAATTCTATACTGAGGGCTAACAGGCGTATTTGCTTCATCCTTTGATACCAAAGAATTTTGTTCTTGCGTAAGCAAAAGAAAAAGGAGTAGGAATAAAAAAACGCCAACCGTCGTCTCTGAGTATTCATACCCGGAATATATGGGATAACCAGAGAGAGAAAGAAAGACTAAGAAGCTCAAAAATATGGGGTTTTGTAACCGAGTCAAATATTTCAGATGAATAAGAATGAGAAGGCTCGCAAACACATAGAATAGAAAGGAAAACCAATTCAGGCCATGAAGACCTAGATACCTGTATACGGGCAATGTGAGGTAGGAAAAATAAGAAGGGTATTGGAAGTAGCAGTCTTCTTTAAGACTACCACCATTTCCGGAAATGGCCCAAGGATAATCAAAAGGAAAAAACTGAAAATCTGGATCAATCTCCCTTCCTGGATACAGACACTTGTGGTTCCAAAGACCATACTGACTATAGTTAGCGGTTTGATAGAGTTTAATTTGAGCATCGGATTGGATGAATGGATAATCCTTTTCATCTAACTGGATTCGCTTGTACGATAAAAACAGAGCACAAAGAGAGAAAAATATATAAGGTAATTTTTGTTTAAGAATATTCCCAATCTGGCCCATATTACTATTTTAAAATCCGACCGATTCGATCAAATCGAACGCTAAGTCGCCAAAGTCTATATTTTAAAGTCCTCTCGATCCACCCAAATCTTGATTCTTCGTCTCTATACCGAAAGTTATGCGAAGAAAAAACCTCGCTTGCATGACATCTGGATTCTAATTCCGCACCCTCGTATCTCTCTGCATATTCGGGACCTTTGGTAGCTAATTCTAATCCATCTTTGTATTCGCATGTGAAGTCTTTCCAGTCGATAGAAAAATAAATGATGAGTGCCTTACCCAATATATCTTCTCGTTTTACAAAACCCCAGGCCCTAGAGTCATGTGAGTCGTCGCGATTGTCTCCCATAACCATATATTGACCTTGAGGAATCTCACACCCTTTTGCAAAATCACAATATTCGAATATATGTGCTCTTCTATCGTCTTCGTAACCTTCAATGATGTAGTGTTCGAAGCCTGGTTTTTTTTCCACATAGAGGGCTCTTTGTGTTGCATCTAGATTGTCCAAATCGGAAAGTTCTTTCCCTATCGGAATTTCTCTTGGTTCATAGGAAACAAATTCATTTGATCCGCTTTCTTTGTATTCAAAAAATGCAAAATGCACGCGACCACGATCTTTTGTATCCAGATACTTTCGAGTGATTCGAACTGTATCACCTGGAATTCCAACAACTCGTTTTACAAACCTTTTGGCAAAGATACCGGTTCTAGATTCTTCTTGGGCTAAAGCTGCTGAGGGTGGGATAAAGGTTACAATATCTCCCCGTTTAGGATCGTCGATACGAATCAGTTCTTTTTCGGTGAATGGCATCCGAAATGAATACCTCATTTTATTGACAAACAGGAAATCACCTATCTTCAGAGTAGGGATCATGGAACCCGAAGGTATATTATTTGCATCTAATATAGAAGACTTAAAAGCAAAAACTAATATTACGATGATTCCAAAAGAAAGACCTGATGCGGTTTGATTTTCTTTTTCTTTGGGTTTTTCTTCTTTCGAAGATTTAGTTTTAAATATGGAGGAGAACATTCCCATAGGTTGAAGCTAAGGAATTGGAATTTTCTGTCAAGAAAGGGTAAAAAAAAGAAAAGAAAAGACTTGTACTTATTTCGAATTCGACGATACCTTACTTGGAGAAACGATCTTATGGAAGTCACAATCCAAACCTTACGTAAAACCCTGATCCAAATGAAGGAAAAGTACGCCTTTTTGTCTCTAAAAACAGGGACAGAGACGGAGGACATGGGGGAAAAGGAAATACGTCTACTCCAAAGAATTGCCGATGGGATCCTTCCTCTAACCGTAAAGATTGGAGGTCCAGAAGCGCGCAATGATATCCGCATTTGCCAAAACATCGGAGTATCGGGTATCTCAGCACCAATGATTGAATCCGAATATGCGTTTCGTAATTTTATTGGCACATTAAAAAACTTACTTAGCCTTTCTGAATTTGAAAATTTGCACAAAGCAATCAATTTAGAAACTATCACAGGCTACAGAAACCTATTTGATATCTTTGATTCAAAAGTTTTTGCTCATTTAAACCAGGTAACAGCTGCAAGATCTGATTTAAGTGCTTCCATGGATAAAAAACCCGACGATCCAGAAGTCACTCGTATTTCAAAAAAGATCGTTCAAGAGGCAAAATCTCGTGGTAAAAAAACCTCGGTCGGTGGGACAATCACCAAAACAAATTTTGAACTGATTGCAAGTCAAATAGAACCCGATTATATCAACTCCAGACATGTGATGGTAGATACTAAAAAGGCTATGGAAGTGGGCGCAAGTGATATAGCCGAATGTATGCTAGTATTTGAAATGGACCTATACGATTTTTTTTCTAAACAATTTCCCGAAAAAGGATACTACTATCGAAATCGTGTTGAGATCAATCGGGAAAGGATTGGAGAACGAAAGGTGTTGTATTTTATACGTTAAGTGTTGTATTTTGCTTTTCTATTTAGTTTAGTTACTTCCTTTTTATTTGTTTCTCCTAATCATTTGGTTGCCCCCTTTTCGAGGGGGGTGGTACTTTTTTCCGCGTTTGTATTCTTAGCTACTTATTTTAAAGAAAGAAAGAACGAAAGAAATTGGCTTATTGATTTTTTAAACGATAAGCCATCGAAAATATTAGTTTTAATACTTGTTAGTACTAGCGGATTCCTCTTTTTAATAGCATCTTCTTGGCATTTTTACCATCTAACAAAAAGTTTTTACGATTCCTTTCTTTTCCATGATGCAGATTATATCGGTATTAGTGACTTTTTACTCTCGATTGCAAATGGGGAGGGTTTTCAAACACATTATTATTCCGAGACTGGCGGATCCTATCTAAATCACCACTTTGCACCCGGTAGTTTTATACTTGCACCATTTGTCAAATTATTTCCCTATCGGATGGGTCTTGCTTTCGGATGTTTATTCTTTTACCAGGCAGCCACTTTACTTTGGTTATATTTTGGTTATAGTCAATACCGAACAGAAATGGAATCGGGAAATTTCCAATCTAGCCTCCCCTTTTATCTCTTCTGGATTGTTATTTTAAACCAACAGTATTTGTACCGCATCGGATCCAGCTACCACTTCGAAATTTTAGTAACCTTTTTTGCATTTTTTTTCTTTTTGAGTTATGCGAAATTAAGTGAACTAAGGAATCAAATAAAATTATCAGGCTTGGTTTGGTTGTTTTTATCTCTACTCCTTTATCTTTCTATTAAAGAAGATATTTCGATCTATCTATTTCTATTTATTTTACCCCTCATGTATCGTTCGTTTCAAACTCGAAATAACCAAGCTGTGAAACTTCAAATCTCCATCATCTGTATCATACTGCTCTGGGGATTTTTTGTTTTCCTTCTTTATCCTTTTTTGCAAGGGAACAATTTAGGCGAACATTGGAAAGGTGAGTTAATAAAAGAATACGGAAATAATTACAAACAGATTCAAAGCAATTGGAAATCGGCTAAAATCCTAATCGAAGTTTTTGTGAGTGGAGGAAGTGCCATATTCACTCAAAGTTTTGAGTCGATAGGAATTTGCCTCATCTACCTCATCCATTTTTTTTCCAATAGACCTTGGCACCATGAATTGTATTCTTACTATTCTTACAGCCTTTTACCGATGGTTCTTTTTACAGGTGTTTTACTAATCAAAAATTGGAAAGAAACAAGGTGGTCGATTCTATTTTTGTGTATCATGATGGTATTTTATAAGAACTCATTGGATTCAAACTTCCCACTTGATCCTATGAAGATTTTGGAAAGTAGATTAGAGTCTAAAAAAACTCAACAAGAGGAATTTTTAAAAGATGCAATTGAGATTTCTAAAATAACGCAAAACAAAAGTGTTATCTACTCGCAGTACAATTTGTGTATTTTTTTACCCGATTCAATCCAAACCAAACCATTGACACTTGCGACAAAAGATTGTTCGGCGAAGAATAAAGATTGTTTAATGCTCATTGCTCCCGAACTTACGGACGAGGAACTCTGGCCAAAAGACCGGATTCTATTGATTCAATTAGAATTCGAAAGATTAGGAGCAAAAAAAACCTATACAGGTCAAGTATCCGAACTTTGGTATCTGCCAAAGACTATCAAATGAATCTATCCTCCCGAATAGTGGAAGACCTCATATCCATTCTCTCTTCTTTCGATCCGCACCTGTCCTTCCAACACTAGTTTTTGTATAATACTATAAACCAGACCAAGGGCTGTCGGCAAGTGACCGCCATTATGCACTTTTTTTCCGATTGCTGCTTCCATCAAAACTTTTAAATCAGACTCACCTTCTTTTAACCTTCGAATAACACCTTTTTCTAATATACTCAAGGTCTTTCTTACTACGAGTATTGTCTTTTTTGGATCATCGATTTCCTGACCATGAGCGGGTAACATCCGACGAATTGGTTCTTCCAATAGCTTCGAGAGTGTAAAGTAATAGTCACCCAAACTTCCATCCATTTCAGAATAAATTGCTGTGAGATTTGCGATGATCAAATCTCCAGAAAAGTAGATACCATGTTCTGGATCTACCGGCGTGATATGGTAGAGATTGTGACCTGGTGTATATAAAAATCGAAAAGATTTACCACCTAATTCTAAACTGTCGTTGTGATCAATGGCAACGTCAATTCTTAGAATCGGATCTCCCTTTTTTGTCTCCTTAAATTTACTAAAGAACTGCCGCCACCCTTTTCTCGATTCCAAAAGGATACGATTTAATTCCTCTGGGTCACCAAATGCCTTATGGAAGAGATCCTCTGTGGCTTCTTCAAACAACAACATAGATTCTAAATAGTTTCCCACTCCGTCCTGCATTGCTCTGTAACCATAGTAGGTTAGATTTCGAGCATATGATTTTAAAACCAATGAAGACGAAATATGATCCAAGTGGTTGTGCGTATAGATTATATGTCGTATATCGTTTAAGGAATACCCTTTTGTTCTCAGCGAGGCCTGCAGTATTGGCACTGATTCTATATATCCAGAATCAATAAAAATCAATCCATCATTGCCTTCGTATATATAGATATTGTTTGGTGCGTAAAAAGGTTGGGGTAATACAATTTTAAAGATACCATCCCCAATATCTTCCATAAGAGGAATTTTTTTAGGGATGGTCACTTTCATCGGCTTATGGCTGTTTCTTGATAATCAATCTTCTTTCGATTTCAAAAATTTTCTCAGGGATTTTTTCCTTTCCCAATTTCTTTTTATCATTTTCTTTTAGAAAGAGATCAGCACCAAATTTTTCCATGGCATCATTTGCTTTGATGTTCTTTAGTCCAATGAATTGGATTTGCACCTCACCTGCAGGAATTCCAAATTCCGTTCCTTTGTCTTCCGTTGCCAGAATTCTCGAAATACAAGTTACAGTATCACCCGAAAATGCGGGCTGTGTATGGTAACCTTCTGTAAATCCAAGGTCCCAAATTGCGTTCTCTGAAATATCTCGTGATGCCATTCCCGCAAGCCATCCAAACACCAAACCACCGTAAACAACTGGCTCGCCGCCCATTGGGCCTGAAATTCCAGCTGAGTAAAGTTTATCATAGTGTAACGGGTGTGTGTTTCCA
Source organism: Leptospira sp. (assembly GCA_027533185.1). Classification (GTDB taxonomy): domain Bacteria; phylum Spirochaetota; class Leptospiria; order Leptospirales; family Leptospiraceae; genus Leptospira_A. The sequence goes on from JAPZTS010000017.1 coordinate 23,883, forward strand.
ACTCTGTATGTCCACTGGTAGTGTTCATCTGTGATTGTTCTACCATTTTGATGAACATAGATTTGACCTGGTTTAAAATTTTCGAAGTATGTGTGACCCCAAGTGACATCTTTCATATCCTTTGGAAATGTTAATTTTGGGAGTTTTAAACTTGGAGTCTTTGATTCTGGGAAGAAGGCAGACGCATCACCAGGTTTTGGATTGCCTTTCGGTTTTCCATTGGACTGGTAGATCATAATTTTTCTTTCGTATTGTAAAACCACTTCGTTCTTTTGGTTGAGACAAAGTGTCCGAACACTAACGATGCCAGGTTTGTCAGGACCTTTATCGTCCACTGCTAGAATCTTCGTTCTTGAGGACAAAGTGTCACCTGGGTAAACGGGAATCAAAAACTGAGCATTGTAATATCCAAGGTTTGCAAGTGCCTTTTCACTGTTATTTTGAACACCAATGGAAAGTGCCAAATTAAAGACTAAAAGAGGGTGAACGAGTAGATCCGAAAATCCATGTGCCTTTGCATACTCCGAAGAAAGGTAAAGAGGGTTTGCATCCATAAATACAGTTGCAAATTCCTGTGCAAAACTACGATCCACTGTAAATTGTCTTGGGTGAACATAGATATCACCAACATTGAATTCTTCTAAATATCTTCCGTAGATGTTTTTTTTGATATCCGTAAGGGGGATTTCAGTTTTGGGAGCAAGCTCGCCGAAAGGAGACATCGGTTTTTCTACCATGTTTTTACCTATTTTGAATGGGATAGGTCAAGATTTTCGAACGGGACCGCGAGAGAAACGATTTTTCAGGCGGATTGTCTTTGTGTTCGGAAGTATTCCTCCTTCCATGCTAGGTGGAATTTCTGCCATTCTTCTCTGGTATTTCGGAATCGATGAAGATCCTGTTCAACCTCAACCATAAGTAGTTCCAATTCTTCGACCTTAGAAAAAAGTCTCTGGGTCAGTTCTTCCCATTCCTCGAGAGTTGGCTCATAGTTTTGGTCCATACTTTTTCTATCGGCGACTCGAACAGGAAAGAATTCTGTTTTTTTATTCGGGATAAGTACGAATTGTAAAACTTTGATTCCTGAATCTGAAAGGATAAATACTTGTAATTGGATTTGGAATCGTCGAAACTATACGTGTAGCAGGAATTTTCCTTCGTCTAGAAAGGTAGAGATAAGAATTATGGGACATAGATACGTTTACATCCAAATAGCCCTATTCTTCTCTCTATTCGCATTTCCAGCCTGTAAAAAAGTCGTTGAGCGAAACGAACTCACACTTACCTTGTTAAACGGACTCACACCTCGAAATGTTAGTTTGCCCAGCATATCGGTTGGAAGATCGGGTCGAATCCAGGTATCATCTCTCAGTCTAACTATACGTGCCCCTAACCAAACAGGGTTCTCTGCTCGTTTGAGTTCCCAACCTTTACAAAACGTAACAATCAGTTTAGGATTTGACACCACCAAAATCCGTATCAATGGATCCGCAGTTACGCCCTTTGTACTAACATTTACGCCAGCCAATTTTGATACGATCCAAACGGTTCAAATTACACGTCTTGATACCATTGCAGATACATCGAGTATCGCGGTTACGTCCGCTAGTACCGATACGACTTTTGATGGAGAGAGCACATCCATAACTTTAAATTTGACAAGCCAAACAATTTCCTATCCTAACTCCACGTACACATTCTATGCACTTGGGAGTATTGGGACAATTTCACCTGCTCTTTCTACGACTACCTCAACGTGCGCATCTACACCGGGTCTTCCAGGCGGTCTCTCCATTCTCAATACCACATGTGCAATCTCAGGTACACCATTATCCACACAAGCCAGCACATCTTACACCATTACTATGTTAGCTGGTCCACCAACGATCACGACCACCATTCAAATTGAGGTCTTACAAGGAATTCGTTATTCGGCAAACAGCTTTATCTTCAAACAAAACGACCCGGTTCCCACAATGACACCAATAGTTTTGTTTACTCCTACATCGTGTAGTGTAACACCGGCGCTACCTGCTGGACTTACACTAAACACAACGAACTGCCAAATCACTGGAACTCCAACGGGAACCCAAGCTGCGACTTCGTATACAATTTCGATGACCAATGGAACCTCAAATGCAGGTGTTCAGATATCCATCCGAATCGAAGCGGTAGTTTACAAAGTGTTCGTATCCGCTTCCACTTATGATGGGAATTTAGGTGGAGCCGCAGGAGCTGATGCAAAATGTAATGCGGACGCCAACAAACCTAGCACAGGAACATACAAAGCAATGATCACTGACGATACACGGAGGGCTTGTAGCAGTAGCTCCAATTGCACAAGTGCTGCCGAAAACATCGACTGGGTATTCCAATCAGGAAGATTGTACATCCGAAGTAGCGACTCGGCTCGGCTATTAAGTCCAAATACAGCAGGAATCTTGCCTGCAAATGTCTCGAATGCTTTCACAAATCCATTTACCCTGGACCATCCTTTCGACTCTGGACCTGCCAAACTCTATTGGACAGGTATGGCATTCACAAATTTTTGGAACCTAGCAACCGTAGGCTCTAACCCAAACGCATTCACTTGCGAAAATTGGACTTCTAACGCAAATATTCCAGACGGTGGTCGAGCCGGAATTTCAAATAGCACGAGTTATACTGCCATTCGCTCCGGCAGTGGACGAAACTGCAACGAATCTCTCCACCTCCTCTGCGTCGAACAATAACCCTACCCCCTTCGCGTCTCCTCTCTTCTCCCTACCCCTTCGCGTCCCTCTCTTCTCCTACCCCTTCGCGTCCCTCTCTGCTCCTACCCCTGCGCGTCCCACGCTACACCTACCCCTTTGCGTCATCCTCTCCCACTTCGCGTCTCCTCCCTTCTCCCTACACCTTTGCGTCCCTCCCTTCTCCTACACCTTTGCGTCATCCTCTCCCACTTCGCGTCTCCTCTCTTCTCCCTACCCCTTTGCGTCATCCTCTCCCCCTTCGCGTCTCCTCCCTTCTCCCTACACCTTTGCGTCATCCTCTCCCCCTTTGCGTCCCTCCCTTCTCCCTACACCTTTGCGTCATCCTCTCCCACTTCGCGTCCCTCCCTTCTCCTACACCTTTGCGTCATCCTCTCCCCCTTTTCTTCTTTCCAAACCCCTCACAATCGGCTATACTGCTCCACTGTGATCCAAATCCTTATCAATTCCATTGCCGGCAAAACCGTCACCCTCACCCAAAAAACAACCGATTCTTTGCTCAAAGGGATTCAAGTTTTAGTCACAGGAAGCCTTCATTCGACGGGCGGGGGTCTTGAACTACTTTCCAACGCTTTTTTTTATAAACCTGAATGGCGGGAAGCTCTGCAAAAAGTTGGAATTCAAATCAAAGAAACTGGTGACAAGTCCCACGAATCCATCCGCCAGGCGATCGAAACAACCAATATTGCCTTTGACAAAGCCCTTTTTCGAGTAGAAGTAACCGCAAAACAAGGGGAAGACTTTATTTTTGATAATAGAACTATCTCCAGTGTGATTGGCAGCTCTCTTGACCAAAGGATCAAACTCACAAAAATCGATCTGAGTTTTCGAACATTTGGAAAAGATATCTCCATCAAAGAAACTATAGAAGAATACAAAACTTCTAGAAAATCAAAATCCGTACTTTTCGTTCCAGGTCTATTTACCGACGAAACAGTGTGGCAAGAACAAATCATCAAATACAAAACAAGGAATATAAAAACGTTAGGTATAGCGAAAGAGCTACAAGATTTAGGTTACCATCCCTTTTACCTGAGATTCAACCATGGTCTTCCCATCCATGAAAACGGCAAAAAACTCATGCATTATCTGGATATCTTTTTTGCCGAAGACCCAGAAATAAAACCAGAAGTAATCTGTTATAGTTTAGGGTGTCTCGTTTTTCGGTCTTGTTTGTATCATGCAAAATTAGAAAACAAACCATGGATTGACAGGTTTGGCAAAGTCATATCAGTTGCCTCACCAAACAAAGGTTCTTACTTAGAAAAACTCGGATTTTGGTTGGGTTTCCTTTTGGAGAGAAGCCCTAATTTAGCTTTAAAGGTAATTGGTCTAATCGGGAATTTAAGAAGCGACGCTATCAAAGACCTTTCCTTTGGATTAATACGTAAAGAAGAAAGAGGATGGCTTGCTACTATTTCTGGTTACTTCCAAGAAACTTATTTTGGAGAATTAGATCATTTAGATGTTTACCAATCATATGCACTGTTAGATGGAATTCATAATCCACTCCAAAATTTTTTGGGAGATGGGATTGTAGAAAAACAAAGTTTAACTTATCTCACAGACAAAGTTTATGCACATCGGGACCGCCAAGAGTTACGAACCAAAGAATTGATAAAAGAGAATCATTTTTCCATTCTGAGTTCTAGAAAACTTGTACACTGGATTAAAGAAGTTTTGGATGATAGGTTTCGAATGGAATGAGTTTATTTTTTTCCAAAATTTTAAAAACAAAGGACGATTAGCCTCCCATTACTTCCAGATGGATTCGCACAGACTCTGCCAGAGCTTTTAGGTCATAACCTCCCTCTAAAAAGGATATTACCTTCCCTCCACAATACCTATCTGCTAAATCCATTATCTTTTTGGAAAAGAGCTCAAAACTACTGGTCGTAAGATTCATCCCACCCAATGGGTCATCTCTGTGGGCATCAAATCCAGCCGAAATCAAAATAAACTCAGGCAAAAATTTTTCCATTTCCAGTTCGATTCTTTCGAATTTTTTTAGGTAGTCCGATTCGCTTGATCCGCGAGCTAAGGGAAAGTTCAAATTGGCTCCGAAGCCCGCGCCAATTCCGCGCTCAGACTCCGAACCCGTGCCTGGATAAAAAGGGAATTGGTGGAAAGAGATAAAAAACACATTAGGATCGTCATAGAACATATGTTGTGTGCCGTTCCCATGATGGACATCCCAATCAAGGATCAAAATTCGTTTGATTCCTTTGCCTTGGAGATACTTTGCTGTAATTGCAATATTATTAAAAACACAGAATCCCATCGCAAAATCAGACTCTGCATGGTGACCAGGAGGTCGAACCAGAGCAAATCCATTCCTTAGTTGACCATCTAATATCGAGTTTGCTAGGTGAATACCTGAACCTGCAGCCAATGTTGCAGCAATCAAACTGTGGTTTGAAAATACAGTATCCCCATCCAAATAACCATTTTGTTTTTCCAATATCGTTTTTTGGACTGAGTGTACATATTGCTTCGAATGAACTATTGATAAAATCTCATTTGATGCTCCTGAGAAGTCTCGTATCCACTCAAATCTATCCGTCGGGAGATCACCTAATTTGTCTAGGATCGATACAAGACGACGATGTGTTTCTGGATGACCAAGTCCAGTATCGTGTTTTAAAAAATCCTCACGATAGACAATTCCAGTTTTTGAAATCATCATTGGAATAACATAAATCTTTCTATAAAAACAACCATTTCGATAATCTCCAAAATGAGATGATCTATTTGCCGAGCAATTTGGGACCGTTCGCGATCCGCTAAATTTTTATCCAAACTAGCATTACCATAAATCGCATAAAGAGTCCGAATGTCTTCGGAAAACGGTCCATTGAACCATTCTCGAAATGCTCTCTGTTTTATTTTGTATTTTGGCAACATCATACCGTTAAATTCCCAAGTGAAATTATCACCAAACCTAAGATGGATTTGAAATAAACCTTCCGCTTTTTGAATTGAGATTTCATTCTGTTCGGGAGAAAAATCTATCTTTCTCAACATCACAAGAATCAGTAACATCTTTTCTAAAAATGCAACGAGTTCCTTTTTTTCAAATCCACTGATTTTGTTATCATCGCCTATATGTTTAAGATAGGTTGCTCCTACCTCTTTAAATAGTCTAGAAAGCTCGAACATTCTATCCTTAAATAGTTCCTTCGGAACCAACTCGTCAGCAAAACGTCCATAAGACTTCAAATGTAGGTCAGTCGAAATATCGATCATAGACTAATTTTTAATTTAGAAAGGAAATTTAGTCAATCGATTCGATTGAATTTTTATTCAAGTTTTAAAATTTGGAGATATGAGAAAGTTTAACTTCCTTGTCATTCCTATCTTTCTTTTGGCTTTAGGTTGTGCCAGCACAGAAACAAAATCAAAAAAATCCAAGTCCGTAGATGATTTCCCAGAATTTGTAGAAGGCTTATACATCAATACCAAGTCCATTCGTGATCAGAAGAAATGGTCCAATCTGTTTGAAGTGATGGCAGATCGGGGTATGAATACTGCGGTAGTTGATATCCAGCCATATGCACCTAGTTTAGAACAAGTAAACGAAGCAAAAAAACTGGGATTCTATATGGTGGCAAGGATCGTTAATTTTGAAGGCGGACTTCTCGAGAAAACCCCGAATGCGGGACGCATGGCTTCCATCCAAAAATCGATACGAAAGGCATGTGAATTGGGTTTTCCAGAAATTCAGTTGGATTACATCCGTTATGCCGACGGAGGAACCAATTTTAGTATGCCTTATGAAAAGCGGTACGAATCTATATTGGGTATCATAAAGGAACACAAAGAAAAAACCAAGGATACCTGCCGGCCAGAAACTAGGTGGTCTGCCGATATTTTTGGAAGAGTTCCCTTCATTCAAAATGATATCATAGGTCAAAAAGTAGAACCTTTTAGCGAGGAGCTAAATGGGCTATATCCGATGTTATATCCATCCCATTTTTACGGATTGGTTCACAGGGTGGCCGATCCATACGGAACGATCAAAGATGGCCTTGATCTAACAGTTCAGAGAGCCAAAAAGGATACCAAAGCAGTCGGCTGGATCCAAGGATTTAATATGCACGTTGGCCCAAGTAAGTTGAGTTATGTGGATTATATCAAAGCTCAGATGCTTGGTGCCAAACATTCCAAAGGACATGGTTTTATCGTTTGGAATGCTGGAAACGAATATGTAGACACCATAAAAGCGTACGAATTGTACAAATCGGAGATTACGAACTCAAATTCCGTTTCAAAATCAGAATAGATTTTTTTCGGCTTCTTCAATGTTTTTTCGGCGGAGGTAGGCATCCGCCTCTTCTTCGCTTCCTAGAGTTTTTATCCTAAGTTCTTTCAATTTTTGATCACGTTCTTTCTCTGTGAGATTTCTATTAAGCCTTAAAAATTCCTTCTCTTGTTTTTCATAATTTGAGACAGAGTCCAAAAAATGGCGTTCTTTTTGTCGTTCACCTGCAAGTGCATTGGCCTTTTCTTTCCCAAAATAGCGAGTTTCGATTCGATTTAAGTATTTTTCCTTTTCTTCGGAAGATGAGAAAGAATTTAAGTCCTTCTCTCGAATAACCAATTCCATTTGGTAATTATCATAACTATCTTCTCTTGAAACAAGTGAATCAAAGTACGCACCATAGGATTTTTTTTTGAAATCATTATAGGCTTTAACTCGTGTTTCCGGATTCATGTTCTCGGTCGTTTTTAAAAAATTGGCGGCACCTTCCGTAAAATCAACCTGAGCCTCTTCCATCCCAAAAATCAGATCTGCTTTTTCACCCAAAAGTTCTCTACGTTTGTCTTTGATTTTCTGATAAAGATCAACAAAACTTAAGTCAGTCGGTTGTTTCCAATTTCTATATACTTCTTCGTACTTAAAATAAGAGACAAAAAGATCTCGTACCTTTTCACGTTCGGGGGATTCGTATTCCGAATCAATATAAGCAAGGATTGTGCTGTCACATTGCTCTGGTGTGTATTCCTGCTTACACTTTCTACGGAGTGCCCAAACCTCCCAAACAAAATTGATCTTCCCAGTGCGAAGGTCTTCTAAAAGTTCTAAGTATGACTTGGACCTGTCTTCACGAAAGGGCGAAAGCGCCTCATCCCAAAAACCATCTCCGGATCCTAGAGGTGAAATGCGAGTTTCTGAATTGAGATTCTTTTCTCGGGATTGTAAGTCTTGTATACTGGCTTCGGAAATATCCTTACGAAAGAAAAAAAGTAAGGAGAGAAAGAATATAGCAAATAGAACTAATACAAATATTATTTTTTTTGAATCCATAGAATCTAGAAATAGCTAATGTTGAATTGAGAAAACGAAAAAAACTGCCGAAGGGGCTTCGGCAGTAATCGAAAATCTACTGGAGTGCTCTCGCGTTTCTCGCGATGTTTAGGTACCAACCAGTAACATCAAAGAAATTTTGTCCACTTCCTGCAAGGTTTGTTGCTTGTAGGTGGTCAATTCCTGTTGCAAACCAGTAGCTAGGTGCAAGTCCTCTCCAAGTTCCCCATCTTTGTGAACTCGTTGGAACAACGCCATCATTTGCCCCACCCATGCCGTAGAACAACCCACCTGCCCATGTAATTGGGTAGGTTAGAGCCATAATTGGGTGTTGGATTGGATCTGCCCAAGCCATTTGAGATCCGTACGAGTAGTACTTCACTCCAGATTGGTTGGGAGAGTTTGGGTTAAAAGTTCTTAAGTAACTTACTGTCAATGAGCGACCCATCGCAATTGCGTCTTGTGGTCTTCCATCTCTGTAAACCAGTCTGGCAAGTAGTCCGAGAGTTGCGTTTGCAAAAGGTTGCAACCAGCCTGGGATCACAGAAAGGACGATATCTGCCATAGGAGCCCCTTGGTGCAAGGAATTGATCGTAGTTACTGATGCTGTTTTTCCCGCAAAACCTAGGTTAGACACCATATATCGTGCTACAAGCCCACCTTGGGAGTGACCAAAAAGGTGCACCTTAGAACAACCATTTGCTGTCATCCAAGAGTTAACTGCCGTTTGGATTTGACTTGCTCGTGTGGGTATGGAGTTTGTAGCGGAGCTTCCTGGAGTGGTAACCTTCGCACCTTGGGAGCGCAAATACCCATCGAGTCCTCCCCAATACCTTACAAGTCCACCTGCCAGACCCCTTGTATCGTCAAAGCCGAGAATCCCATGGACTAGGGCAATGCACTGACCGTCTAACGGACCTGCAAAAACTCCTGAACTGGGGATAGTGAGTAGGACCGCAAAAATTCCTACATAGATTCTATTTTTCATTTTTTCCACCTGAATTTTCATTTTTGACATTATTTGGCCACAATTTACTTAGAGGTCAACTGGTTTCCCGTAAATTAAACATATTTAAATGGAACGGTGTACTTATTTGTCACAGGTTAGTTTTCTTTGCAATTTGCTATGTCGAGTTGCAGACTGGTCAATTGAGACCATAAACTCTTTCTTCCGTTGCGCGAAAGTATCCACTCGCCTCTTCGTTTTTGATAATTTCTGCCTCCTCTCCAAAGAGTTCTTTGCGAAGTGAGTCTAGAGATCTTTCGTCTTCGGGCGATAGAGAAGATTTTTTGCCTAAAAGTTTTGTCCTCATCTCAGTGTATTTTTTTTGGTTTTGCCAACCTCTTTCTCGTTCTTCTTCCAAAGCATCCCAACGAGCGAGAGCGGCGGCATCCATTCCCATGGTTTCGCGAATTTCACGAAGAGCGGACTTTCGTGCAGAATAGGAAAGAACCTTTAAATCTTTTTGCACAGATACCACAAAACCATCTGTTAGTTGCTGGCGTTTGTTTTCTAAAATACGTGGTAAATCTTTTCCAAACTGTTCTTTTAAAACCTTTTCGTATGAATTAAGCTTTGCATCTACACTTCCTACGGGGCTTTCTTCGATTCGTTTGAGTGCATCAGTAACATTATTCATCTTCTTTTCCATGGCCCAAATTTCATCGGCTTTTTCACCAAACAAGCGATAACGTTCTTTCCACATCATTTCTTTTCGTGCCTGATCACTCATTAGTCCCAACTTGGACATATTTGCTTCGCGAAATTTATTGTACGCATAAAGACTTTCAGACATCCTAAATATCTCTAATGCTTTGTCAGGAAATGCATAACCTAAAATTTGGTGTAGAACTTTGACCCAATCGTTGGGATAGAGTTTTGGAAGTTCTTTCATGAGTTCTTCTAATAGTGCAATTTGAACACTAGGTCGATCAATGTATTTTCCATATTTCTCAACCATGATTCTTGAGATTTCTTCTACAGTGAAGGAACTTAATTTGGAATCTTCATAATCTAAAGGTAAGTCAGGTAAGGAACCGTTAAGTGAAGAAATGGGAGCGTTGGTCAATTCTTCAAAGTCTTTTTGGTTTTTATCTTTGGTCGGACGAAACCAAAGAATCACTAAAAAAAGAATCGAAATAGATGCTAACGCAAAATAGATAAATTTTTTATTTTGAAACATGAATGGAAATCCTGAGATTAAAAAAAGGCGACCCGAAGGCCGCCTGATTAATGTTAACCGCCTTTTGTGACGATAAATTCTAAAATAGAAGCATAAAATTCTTCCTCATCGAAAGTATCTGGAGGAATACCAACTACATCCAAATGATCTTGGCTTACAACACTTGACTTTGAAGTCATTTGGGCCGAGCTAGGCGCATTTAGATTGGAAACATATCCTAGCGATGTATTGACTGTGATTGTGTCAAAAGAGAAAGCCCACTCGTTGTATTGGAGTCTTTCCCCCATTTGCTGGGAATTGATTCCAACAAGACCATCATCATCGTTATTTCCTCGAATGCCATCCCCTCTGCCTGCTGCTCCATCGTTATCACAGTCATCGGTACAGAATCCGTCCCCGTCTATATTATAAAAGCCTTCTTTAAGAAGATACAAAGCTGGATTGGTATTGATGCTATCCTGAGCTGTGATGATCGAACCATAGTAAGCAGCATTTGCCGAATTCACATTATAATTTGCATTATATGCTCTCATTCCTGTTGTGATTCCGTCAGTGGATGAATAGTCGTTGTATACAAGTTGTTTTGCGGCCGCAATACCATCATTGCCCGAACCATAAATAGTATTTCCAAATAATTTAGCAAGAGCATCGATTACAGAAGTTACTCCAGGTCCGAGGTCTAAAATGTATTTAGCTGTAGGGGATCCTCTATGAGGACTAGATACAGAAATTAGGGCATGAACCACCTGACGACCGTAACGTGCACGTAATACCGCAGCCGCTTTTCTTGCATCAATGCCACCCTGCGAGTGACCAATGATGTTTACTTTTGTGGCACCAGTTGTGGTCATATAGTTTTGTATGCGATCTGCGAGTTGTGTCCCTCTAACTTCAGAGGATTGGAAGGGAGTTACGCTGGCCGCCAGTGCCCTTTGTGAGCTACTGATTTTGCCGTTGCAGGTAGTTTCCAAAAATTCGTCGCATGGATCTCCCACAAAGGTTCCGAAATCATTTCCAAAATAGAAATAACCAAGTAGGTTGTCGAATCCAGAGAGGCCATGTGCGAAGACCACTGGATAGAGGGTTTTCCTTGCTCTCGCTTGGATTCCTGTTGCTAGGAATAGAAGCGCCGCTAATAACACAAGGATTGTCTTTTTGTGATTCATAGTTTACCTCGAACGAACAGAATGTCCGACAGGTTTGTAAAAAAGTCAATCTAAATGTGTTAAATATGTGTAAATTTCAAAATATCTGTGTTTTCTGTGTGAAGTACTAAATTTTTTTGAGTTTTTTCTCTCGGTTTCATAGATTTACAGAAAGCTCCCTCCAAGGAATTTCTGAAAGATGGCGGATTGGTTTGTAACCAACGCCCAATTCCAATCCCTCCGCATCGGATAGATTTCCAAAGGGAAGGTAAATCTGCTCCACGCCCAATCCGCACAGCTCTTTGATCCGAAGAGAAATCTGGCCGACAGGACGTACTTCACCCGAAAGTCCTACCTCACCTAAAAATGCCGATTTGTTCGTAAAATTTAAATTCAAAAAAGAGGAAACAATCGAAGCAACAATTGCAAGGTCTAACGCGGGTTCGTCGATTTGAAGTCCTCCTGCTAGATTGGAAAAGATATCTTGTTCTCCCAGAGGGTAACTCAAAAACTTTTCAATGACTGCTGAAAGTAAAATCACCCGACGTGTGTCGAGCCCCTCTGCCATTCTCCTAGCTTGCCCAAAGGATGACTTGGTGACCAGTGCCTGGACCTCAACACCAAGAGCCCTGGATCCCTCCAATACACTGGAGATTACACTACCCGAACGTTCGACAGAATCATTTGAAAGGAAAAGACCATGTCTATCTGTAACTTGCGTTAAACCTTTTGTTGACATTTCAAAAATAGCTGAGTCACCCACTGAACCGAAACGGTTTTTGATCGCACGAACCATTCGGTAATAATTGAGTTTGTCACCTTCAAAGTAGAGTACCGTGTCCACCAAGTGTTCCAATACCTTGGGTCCAGCGATCTGACCTTCCTTTGTTATATGACCAATTAGGAATATGGGAACTGAAGTTCTTTTGGCAGTCTCCAAAAAAATTTGGCTCGACTCTCGCAATTGGGTCACAGTGCCCGCTTGGTTTACTAAAGATTCTTTGAGGATTGTTTGAATGGAGTCTATAAATACAACAGAAGGTCGAATATCCCCAATCATTTGAGAAATGTTCTCTGCGTAGATTTCTGAAGATAAAAGAATCGAATCCTCTTGAATGCCCATTCGTTTGGATCGGATTCCAATTTGGGCTGCGGATTCTTCTCCACTGATATAGAGGACCTTCCCCGTTTTTCCAATATGTCTTGAAATTTCAAGTACTAATGTAGATTTTCCTACCCCTGGTTCTCCGCCAATCAGAATAAGACTTCCTGGAACAATACCTCCGCCTAACACTAAATCTAGTTCTGTAAAACCAGTAGAGAGACGTGCAAAGGATTCCCCCTTAATTTTATCAATAGATACGGGATCGGAATACTTTTTATCTGTCTTTTTTGCTTTCGTAGACTGGATTTCGTCAAACCTACCACCTGAGGAAGTTGGGATCTCTACAACCTGGTTCCACTCCCCACAAGTTGGACATTTCCCTGCCCAGCGGAAGAATGTATCTCCGCAGGAATTACAGATATAACCAGGTTGCTTTTTTGACATCAGTGTTCAAAAAGATTGTGAATTTCTAATAAATCTAATTCAACTATCGTTTCTAAAAAGGCTAAACTCTTTTCGGCGATCTCCATCCTGTTTTCTCGAATCAACATTTCCGTTAGAATCGATTCCAAAGATATTAAAAAACGCACATCGGTAGAAGCATAATCAACCTGGTCTTTGGTGAGAATTTTTTTGCCCCAGTCAGAAGATTGGTTCTTTTTGTCGATGTTCTCATCAAAGAACTCTCGGATGAGTTCCTTTAAACCATGTTTGTCGGTGTAAGTTCTCGCAAGTTTACTTGCAATTTTCGTGCAAAATACATTTTTAACTTTGATTCCGAGTCTCGCACGAAGGAAGGTCATATCCATACGCGCAAAGTGGAATATCTTAACAATTTCTTTGGATTCGAAGAGGGCTTGGATTTTTTGTGCTTCTTTTTGGCCAGGTAAAATCTGTACTAGTGCTACTCGGTTTTTAGAATCAGAAATCTGAACCACACAAAGCCTATCTCTGCGGGGGTTCAGTCCCATCATTTCGCAATCCACCGCCAACCGATCGTCTTTTTTAAACGCTTCAAAAAATTCTTCAGAGAGGTCTCCTTGGAATACGATTGGTTTTATAGTTGAACGTTTTTGGGTCATAATGGCTTACTATGGAAACTACCCTATCAAAATCATCAAATAGATTTTTCCCAAATGAAAATTCAATACAGAGTACACGATAAGATCACCATTTCAAAATTTTCGCCCGTAAAAAACGGAGTTTTTATCAGCAATTGCCAAAAATTTGAACTCCAAATCCATAGCGCGTCACCGAACAAAAAAGAGACCGTTTTAATACCAAAATTGATCTGGCGAGAACAAGTTCGTCCTGAAGTCGGATTCTCCGTAGATTTTCTCGAGATTGTTTTAGATTCGATTCCATCAGGAGAAGGATTCTCAATCTTCCAACATGGATACCAATCCTGGTCGATTTCGAGAACTTTACCGAAAGAAAATTTAGATCTTTCACCAAGACTATCTTTCCTTCAATACTCCCAGGAAAATATCTACTCAAAACACAAAGGAAACAAGGGAGAGTTCCTCTCTGAATACCTAACACTCGTTTACAACCTTAACAATTCATCAGGTGTTTTATATGCGCCTACTGAGGCCGGAGAATTCGGCATCAAGTTTGTAGTTGAGCAGACTGAGACTGGCCAACTAACTGGCATTCGTGCAATTTATGATATTTTTTCCTTACCTGACCTAAAACCAAAATCTAAGATCAAATTTGCTCCCATCAAAATCCAACACTTCCAAGGAAAACCAGAGCCAGTTTTAGAGTCTTACTTTTTTGAGCTTGGTAAAAAAATGGGGGTATCAAATCTCCCCAAAAAAGTACCAACAGGTTGGTGTTCTTGGTACTATTACTATACGAATATTGATCAGAAGACTATTTTAGACAACCTAACAAAAGTTCGTGAATTAAACTTACCACTAGAGTTTTTCCAAATCGATGATGGTTACCAAAAAGAGATTGGAGATTGGCTCATTCCTAACCAAAAATTTCCAGGTGGGATGAGAATTCTTGCCGACGAAATCAAACGAGTCGGTTTAAAACCTGGCATTTGGCTTGCACCATTTTTAGTAAGAAAAAAATCTGAGTTTTTTAGAAAGTATCCAGAAGCAATTCTAAAAGATTTCAATGGAAATCCTGTTCCCTCCATATACCAACCGCTATGGGGAAGAGGATATACTTATGCTTTAGATATCACCCACCCTACAGCTCTCCAATATCTTGAAACAGTATTTACTACGATGGTAAAAGAATGGGGTTATCCATATTTAAAACTGGATTTTTTGTATGCGGGACTTTTGCCGGGAGATAGTTATAACAAAAGTTTATCACCTCAATCTCGTTATATGGAAGCACTCAAGCTCATTCGAAAGGTAGTTGGGAAACAAACTTTTTTACTTGGTTGCGGTGCGCCTATGCTTCCTTCTGTCGGAATATTCGACGGAATGAGAATTTCTTGTGATGTAGCTCCGTATTGGTATCCTGAGAAAATCCGCGTGTTACTTCGTGACCGAAATGCATTGTGTACTCGAACAGCCCTAATCAATGATCTAACCCGATCCTCAATGCATCGAAATTTATGGTTCAATGATCCTGATTGCCTGCTTGTTCGCAAAAATAAAAATAAAATGAATGAAAACCAAACGAAACTTATGGCTTCGGTCATGGCAGTTTCGGGAGGTATGTTGCTTGTTTCTGATGACCTCACAAAATTGGAAATGGAGAGATTGGATCTTTTGAAGAAAGCATTCCTATTGAACCGAGAGTGCCAAGGAAAGACGCCAATACCACTTGGGATCTTTGATTCGGAATTTCCAAATGCTCTATACAATCCATCTGGCTATCTTGGAATTTGGAATCCTAGTGAGTTAGAAAAAACAATCGAAGTGGAACTTCCTCAAAAATGGAATGCAAAACCTCCTTTTATGGATTTCTGGACAGGAACACTAGTCCCTATTCAAATGGATGGGAAAAAACTTTCTGTTGTTTTACCTCCTTTTGGCTCGGTGGTTCTTTCCGTTTGAGTCGAATTTGGATTGACGGGATGTAGGAAGAAACGATAATTTTCGACAATCTTTAGGTAAAGGTAAGTAAAACTATGTCAAATCGTTTCGTTCTTTTTACAATCTTATGCACTGTTGTTTCATTTAGCAACTGTTCGTTTTTAGATTCCGCATCCGGTAGTATCAGCCGACTCGGATTTTCTGTTTCTGATTCCACTTCTGCCCTTGTAAAATCCATTAGCAATAGTGCTTCTTCTCTTTCTGATTCGAGCGCAAAGAAGAAAGAGGAAGCAACTCAACATTACAAAGAAGATGTAATGGCAAGTGTGGCCCTTCAAATCCAATTTCCAAACCGTACAAAAGAATTAGAAAATGAAATCGCAATGATTGCAAATGAACATGGTTTGGTTTCTTGGAGATCCAATCCAGCAACGTATATCGCAATCGGACAAGGTCTCAAAGAAGCAAAAGTAACTAAATCTGAGTTAGCACTGCTTGCAGAGAAACTAGGAAGTTCTAAAAGAGAATTTTACAATCTAATCGAAGAAGGATACAATCTATAATCCCTTTGTCTCTGGGGCGGAGATTCTACTTCGCCCTTTCCTGTCTTATTTTCCCTGCGTTTCTTTTCGCAAAAGAACCTATCGCAAATTCAAACCCTGTTGGTTTTCTTTATATCGCGTCTAATTCGGGTCAATCCAGTGGCGGCCACTCTGCATTAAGAATCGGGAACCGTGTCTACCACCTACAATATTCCTTTGAGGACAAAATATTTTATATCATTCGAGAGCCTTGGGAAAATTTTCGTTTTTTATATTCGGTCGTTCAGAACAGAAACATAGAATTTTATGAATGGAAACTAAGTAAAATCGCAAAACGTGAATTTCAAAGAAAATGGGACGAATTGTACTTAATTCAAAAAAAATATCTAAATAACATAAATTCGCTAAAGGAAGAATACAAGTTTTATTCACAATGGATATCGAATAACCAAACAGAGATAGATGGGCTTGGTTACTTTACAGAAATAAAATCGGAACGAGAAAAGGAAGAACTTGCTCTATCGAATTCCGAAAAATACCATATCGAGAAAAGTTTAGAAATATTACAAAAAGAACTCCGGGTCGCTTTTGATACCGAGGGAAAAAAAGCAAACCCAATTGTCTTTAAATCAAACAAACTAGAGAACAAACATTGGCTAGATGAAGAAAATTTCTCAGAGTTTTTTCCGCCACAAACAATTGAAACAGGCGCCAATCGACTTCAAAACCTAATCCGAAAAATTCAGATTCGAAAATGGATCTTAGAGCCAACCCTTCCCTATCTTCCTGCTTTTTTTTCGTTCCATTTTGATGAAGACTTAAAAGTAAAGGAAGAGGATCAAGTCTGGCTTAAAAATATACAGACTCAATTGCGAGAGGACTTTATCAGTTGCATCAAAAATCAAAACTGCAATGATTGGGAAGAGTTATCTCTGTTGGTTCGATACATTTCTATTGGAATGAGTCGAGATCTTGGTGTATTTACTTTCCCCATGCTTCAGACAAAAAAACTTCCACACCAGACTGAATTCGAAATCCCCGAATGGCTTAGAGAAAAAAAGAATCTAGAATACAAACAGGCATTTTACGAATTGAAAAAAGAAATGATCGCTGGGTACAATTTTGCTACCTTCCTTGAGTGGGAAAGGTTTAACTTAAAATGGTATCTTTTCTTTCAAAAAGGGAATGAGGGGTTTTTGGATTTGTGGACACCTAACCTTCCAGGGAATGTTTCTTTACAAGAATTTTCACAAAATACAAATAATGTATCTTCCGATGTTTCATCTCTAGAGACAACACTCTTTCAGATTCAATCAGAATACCAAAAAAAGGTACAAGAAATCTATTCTTACCATTTGATTTTTAAAAATTGTACAGGAGAACTCTTTAGATATCAAAATCATTTTTTCCCAGACCAAAAAATTCTAGACGAGACAATCGGCGAAAGGATCTCGCATGAGCCAAGGCAATTGAATTTTATACCTGCGATTGCGGCCAAGAGAGTAGAATCCCATACCCTCACGACGCGAAAAAAAATCTATTTATCCTTTCGGAATCTTTATTTAAACGAGAAGCGTAGAAACAAAGTGGAATCTTGGAAAGATGGTTTGCCAAACCTGTCCCCCATTTACAAATCCAATCCATTTGACCATAGTTTTTTATTTTTTACAGATGATAAACTTTACTCACGCCCGTTATATGGACTTGCAAATTTAGTTTGGGGGATTGGATATATTGCTAAAGGGATTCTTTGGATTCCCGTGGATTATGGCGAAACAGTTTCTAAAGGAAGCGAATCAATTTTTTATAGCCTTCCTGAGCTTGTTTTCTTCAATATTCGAAAGGGACATTTTCCCTATATCACAATTGATGAAATACCTGAAGAATACTACCATTTAGAAAAAGAATGAAATATTTATATCTGACAATCCCCTATTTAATCCCTTTAATTTGTATCCTATTTGATTGGAAACCTTGGTTTTTACCTCAAAATAAAATTCACCTATCCTTTGTTATTGGATTTTTTTTCCTATTCCATAGCCTTTTTGTATTTTTTGTCATAAACTCACACCCCATTTTGGAACGGATACAAAATCGGAACACAAAATACTTTTGGATTTTGGTTTTGGGATATTTTGCTTTTGTAATTCTCTTCCCAATTCGGAATATGAACTGGGGGGATGGACTGGTTCTATTGGAGACGAATCTATTCGAAACAAAACTCTTTGGATTTCAGTTCACCTTAGATGAGATAGGTGAAACAGTATTTCACAGTTTCTTTTTAAGGATTCTCGGTGGTTTAGGATTTGGTGATGACCCGCGGTATTCCTATCGACTTTTTTCCAATTTGTCTGGGATTGCCATCGCATTTATTCTTCTTAAAAATTTAAAAGGAAAAACGATCAGCGGATCGATCGGAATATTTTTATTCTTTGGTTCGGGAGGATTCCTATTATTTTTTGGTTACGCAGAAAATTATGCACTGGTTACACTCATTCATTTTACATTATTTTATATTTGCAAAGATTGGATTGAGAAAGGAAAGGACAAAAAGAAGTTACTTTATATTTCAACAGCAATCGTTTCGCTAGGTATCCTTTTTCATTTAGTATCCGGATATTTAGTGGTATTTTTATGCTATCTTTGGTATGAATTTTCGCCGAAAGAGGAAAAGATTCGAACTTTTATCCGTTGTGCCTTGCTTGGTACAATAATTCTTCTTCCATTTTTTCTGTATTTTACTTTTTTACATACTCCAGGCGTGGATACGCGGAGTACCCATCTCTTAAATCTACCGTTCTATCCAATCAAAAGGATGATTTCATTAAATCATATTAAAGAAATTCTTTCCGTTTTTTATTTTAGTGTAAGCCCAGGACTTTTTTTCATTTTGTATATCTATTTCTTTTACAGAGAAGATTGGAATCATGCTATAGAAAAAAAGGAAAACATTGCACTCCTATACGGTGCCGTTTCTTTCTTAGTAAACGGATTCTTGCAAAACCCACAATTGGGTTTTCCAGCTGACTGGGATTTGATGGGATTTTACTGGCTACCAACTACTATGTTTGCTTATTCACTTTGGAAAGATTCTAAATTAGCGCGCATTGAGTTTATACCAACACTATTCTTTTTTGTTTCTATGTTACTACTAACAGCGATTCAACTCAACAAGGAAGAACCAAAGAAGGAACAGATCTATCAGATTACAGAAACTTTAATCCAAGACTATGTAGCGGAAGAAAAAGAAAAAATCGAATCCTTAGATAAAAATGATCAAAAGTTCTATGCAAAGGCCGATTTTTTATTTTTTAAAGGGGAAAGGCTCATCAAACTACTTTGTCCATTTGAGGGCCAAGAGCAAATTGGATCAAAAATGTTTGAACATAGGCAAGAATGGAATCACTACTTTCCTACACTGAAAAACGACAAAGAAAAACTTAAAAGATTTTTAGAGGATGCTACTAAAACAAATATCAGCTATATTAAAGCTCTAGAAGAATATACGATATGTCATCCGATGCTTTAGAAGATGTTTCTAAATATTGAATATATGTTTGGATCTCATCATTCATAGAATCAATTCGCAATCTTTCCGACATTGGGAGTTGAGAAAGAGATTGGACCAGGGGATGACTAGTTGATGCAAGCAATCCGTCAGAATATACAAAGAGCACATCTCCATCTTCTACATCAATCGTCGTTTCCGTGAATTCGACATTCTCCAAAATCCCTAATATTTGACCAGAGACATCGCGTAAAATTTCTATGGCACGAGAATCTCTCTTAAAAATAATCGGGAAAGGGTGCCCTGCTCTTGAATAGACAATTTTTTTCTGAAAGTGGTCAATTAAGATACTACTCGCAGTCATACTATGTGTGCCGATTGCACGATACAATTCGAGATTGAGCCGAGAAAGAAGTTCACTTGGCTTTGTAGTAGTCGTCCGTGCAAGCTCCTTATGAACAGTTGACATTAAAATAGCGATAAGGCCAGATGTTACACCGTGACCTTCGATATCTCCCATTAGAATTAAAGATTTATCTTCATCAATTTGTGTTACTTGATAAAAATCACCAGAAACATAGTTAACAGGTTTAACATCCGCATACATCTTTCTCGTAAGTTGTGGGAGATTCATGGTTTTAGATTGGATTTTTGCAGCAAGCCTCAAATCTCGATTAATTGCTTCATCTCTGGACTCCCTTTCTTTTAGAACATTATAATATTCCAAACCTCTAGAGAGCGCAGCCTCTATAGATTTCAGTAAAAAAGGCTTAAGAATAAAATCCGATGCTCGGTGATAGAGTGAAGACACAACCGTTTGTATATCATGCTCTCCTGTTATCATCAAAACTTGAGTCTTTGATTCTATTGACTTTATTTTTTGAAGGACATCCAACCCAGACATCTGAGGCATATTTACATCTAAAAATACAACAGGATTTCGTTCCCGTTCAAAGTATTCCAAACCTTGGGATGGATTGGTAAAATATCTGGCAAAAAAGCCTAAACTGTTAACTAGAAGCTCAAGTGTTTCGCAAATTTCAGAATCATCGTCGATAATTAAGATTTCTGGTTTGAATGCATAATCAATCATAATGACATAGAAAAAGGTTTTTCAGGCTAGCTCTGCCGGAACTTAGTCTTTTCCTTCACTTCTTCCACTTTTTTAAAATAGGATTCTTGAAATACCTTTTTTTCTAAATATGCATCCGTGCAAGAAATCATTTCACCATACTTCCATTGATAAGGCTCCCCGTCCTCGAAACAAACCTTGTTCTGGTGGATTTTCGAAGATAGATTTCTTAAGTTGGTACCTCGAAAAGATTTGATCAAGGCTCGAAAAGTTCCCTCTTTTTCGGGGTCTATAAATCGAAATTTTCGAGAAAATAAAACCGCATCGTGAAAGTATTCGGGAACATTGAAGGCACCAGAGGTGCCGAGGGTTTTTGAAAGATTTAGTATAAATATAGTAAATTCATTAAGTACATTTAAGCCTGGATATTCTTGACCAAAATAAAGCTCTTTTTTCAATCCACCAGGTTCAAATTTAAGGTTTTGAGTGAGAAGCCAATCTATATAAATCATAGGGAACTGCTCATCATCACCCTTCATTTGGAATTGCGATACTTTAAGTCGCATATGAACAAGTATTCTTTTGTCAGCTGTTTTTATATAGATTCGATTATCATAATCGTTTAATACTTCAAGTTCGATAACTGATTTCGGAAAACCTCTGACTTCAACTGCATGTAAGAGACCTGATTCTTTTAGGAGATCATCTATTTCTTCTTTACGGAACCTATTAAAAAGTTTTGGTTCCATATTAAGTGATGTATTTAATTCTCGGGAAACATCAACTAAGCTTAACTCATCAAGATTCAACCAATCTGATTGGTTTTTCTTTTTATCAGTTGATGAAAAGACTCCCATTATTTTTCCCCAAAGGCAGTGATCGTGTTAAAGTGAATTTCTACTGTATCTCGAAAATCCCTTGCATAACCACCAGCTAACGTAACGACGCAAGGTATATCTTGATCCTCACAAAACTTTCTAATGATTTTATCTCTTTCCTTTAAACCTTTCATAGTTATTTTTAATTCCCCAAGCGAATCATCCTCATACGGATCTGCACCTGCAATATAATAAACAACTGACGAATCAAATTCACTCTTTATTTTTTGTAGAGAATCATACAAAAGACTGAGATATTGGTCATCTTTTATTCCAGGTTCAAGATTTACATCTAAATTAGAATTTTCTTTTTTAGGATATATATTCCCTTGGTGCATTGAAAATGTGTAAACCTTGTCATCATATTGAAAAATATACGAATTCCCATTTCCTTGGTGTAAATCTAAGTCAATTACCAAAGCATTTGTGTCAGGTTTGCTTAATTTTTGTTTTCGTATAGCAATTGCTACATCATTAAGATAACAAAATCCCTCTGCACGATCCGGAAAACTATGATGGTATCCACCGCCCATATTAAAAGCAAACTTATGTTTATCGGAAAGTTCAGAAGCAAGAATTGTCCCTCCAACTCCATACAGAAAGCTCTCCACAATACTCTGATTTAGCGGTAGTTCGGAATACATCGTTCTTTCCGTGTGTTCATAACCGAATAGATCATCCAAATAAGCAGTCGTATGAACTAATTCTAGATCATGATCTTCGACCTTTTTTGGAAGGATTATATCCCAAGAAGCAAATACAGGATCCCGTTTCACTCGATTGTAAAGATGAGAATATTTGTGTGCTGGGAACACATGCCCAGGAAGTTCCAAATTATACGAGGAGTGGTAAACTAAAGCTAACCCATTTGATGTCATTAATTTGATATTTTTGTGAAAAAAGTCACAAGTCAATTCAATCCGAACAAATTACTTGCAGGAAAAACAAAAAATAGTAAAATTCAGAAATATGTCAGAACCTCGTAAAATCCCATCCAAACGAACCAAAATTATTTGTACGATTGGCCCTGCTTCCGCTAACCGTGAGACCATCTTAAGTCTCATTTATGCTGGAATGGATGTAGCTCGGATGAATTTTTCGCACTCTACTCACGAATATCATAAAGAGATTTTTGAACTTCTTCGCGACTGTGAGCAGGAAACGGGTTCTTCCCTAGGTATATTAGCTGACTTGCAAGGACCAAAAATCCGCACAGGAAAGCTCAAAAATGGTCCCATTGAACTGAAATCAGGTGATACAATTTCGATAAACAATAAGGCTGATTTTTTGGGTGATGAAAGGGAAATCGGATGTACCTATGCGCATATTCTAAACGACATAGAACCTGGGCATCGACTTCTAGTAGATGATGGGAAACTTTCCTTCATCGTAAAATCTAAAACTAAAGAAAAGGCAGAGCTTGAAACTGTAATCGGAGGAATACTAAAAGACAATAAAGGAATCAATCTTCCAGGAACTCCTATCTCCGCTCCTGCTCTCTCTGAAAAAGATATAGAAGACCTTCAATTTGCACTTTCGCTGGGTGTTGACTACATTGCACTTTCATTTGTTAGGCGAGCAAGTGACCTAGAAATGGCAAGGCAATTTATGAAGGAAAGTTATGCTGGTTTAATTGCAAAAATCGAAAGACCAGAGGCTCTTCAAAATATCGATGAGATCATTGATAATTGTGATGGGATTATGATTGCCAGGGGCGACTTAGGAGTAGAATTAGATACGCAATATGTTCCGATCATTCAAAAAGAAATGATAACTAAGTTAAACCAAAAAGGAAAACCAGTTATTACTGCAACACAAATGTTAGAGACAATGATTGACAATCCAAGACCTACTCGTGCGGAAGCTAGTGACGTTGCAAACGCTGTGATGGATGGAACCGATGCAGTTATGTTATCTGGCGAAACGGCTTCTGGAAAATTTCCAGTTGAGGCCGTGTCTACGATGACTAGCATTATCAAAGCTGCAGAGGAATCGCATGTCTACCTAGCTCACCTAAGACAAATGGATAGAGAAACAGAAATGGAGAGAACAGCACTAGGAAATGCAGCCGAGACAATCGCTCGTTCGATAAACGCTAAAGCAATTATCAATTTTACCAGATCTGGTTATTCATCCCTACTCTCTTCAGAGTTTAGACCCGTAAACCCAATTTATTCCTTTACACCCTTTTTAGGAACATCACGTAAGATGAAATTGTATTGGGGAGTTGAACCTTTTGTGATGCCAATGATGGATAAATTCCCAGACATGATTGCATTTATGAGTAAAACACTAAAGTCGGAAGGTAAACTCAAGTCAGGCGATACAGTAGTAATACTTTCAGGAGCACCAGGATCTGTAGCACAAACAGTAGATTTTATCCAAATTCACAAAATTAAATAGTTTAGATATTTAAAGAAATTTTTAAGCCTTGGGCGGCAAGAGTTCCTGTCGTCCAAGCATTTTGAAAATTGAAACCTCCTGTAACACCATCTATATCTATAACCTCTCCTGTAAAAAAAATGCCAGGGATAATTTTACTTTCCATCTTACTAAAGTTAATATCTTTTCTAGACACACCGCCAGCTGTTACAAACTCTTCTTTATAAATAGATTTCGATGTCATCAAAAACTCCGAAGCCGTTAGCTTCAACGCTAGATTTCGGATTTGGTGGTTTGATAGTTCCGAAAGCCTTTTCTGACCTGATACAAGCTGGTTTTGAAGTATCCAGTCCCATAGTCTACTGGGCAAAGAAAAATTAAGATTTGATAATCTAATATTAGGTGATTGATCTTTGTTTGTGAGTAGAAAATTTTCGACGTCGGGAGTCGATTTATCCCCTAACCAATTGATCGTTATCTTGGTTTTATAATCTAAGTCATAGAACGTTCTTGCTTCATATGCGGAAAGTTTCAGTGCTGCCGGTCCACTAAATCCCCAATGGGTAATTAAAAGTGGTCCAACTTGAGGTTTCCCTTTTGGGGAAATCTTTATGTGTACGTTTTGAACGGTTATACCAGAGAGATTTATTATATCCGAATCTGAAACACCAAATGTAAATAAGGAAGGCACTGGGGGAACTATTTTGTGTCCTAAAATCTCGAGTAAACTCCAAATTTTTCGATTCGAACCAGTCGCAAAAATAATTCGATCAAAATAACTTGAATCTCCTCCTTCCCAAAGAACTCTGAAAATAGAATCCTCTTTGTATAGACCAACCAAAGACTTGGAAAAATGAATTGGGATTTTCCTCTTTTGAAGCTCAGCTAAAAAACAATTGATAATAGTTTCTGAAGAATCAGATTCTGGAAACATCCTTCCGTCTGGTTCAACTTTTAACCTAATTCCTCTTTGGCGAAACCATTCGATAGTGTCCTTAGGTTGAAAAGTCTGAAATGCATATTTGAGTTCCTTATTTCCTCGCGGATATTTTAATGAGAGTGCCTCGGGGTCAAAAAGATTATGTGTAACGTTGCAACGACCACCACCTGAAATTCGCAATTTGGATAGCGGTTCTTTTGATTTTTCAAAAATCTCAACGGAACACCTTCCAGCTAACGCATCAAAAACTTGAATGGCAGAAAAACATCCTCCTGCTCCAGCACCAATGATTGCAATTTTCGGTGCATTGCCCATTTTAAGAGAAGAGGACATAGAATAAAACCACCAAAAACGCATACTTTAAAATTTCATAATTCCATAAAATTCTCTTTCTGTTTATAAAATCTCCTAAACTAAAAAAACAAAAGATAAAAACGACAACAATTGCTGCGATCTGACTTGGATCAAAGAATGCTATTTTTTTTATAAATTTTAATGCCAAAATTGCAAACAAAGCCCATTGCAAAAATATATACCACTTACCGCATATTGACCCCAAAGATGGCCGATACAAAATTGAGTTGATATTCAGTTGATTTGCTGTTGTGGTTTTTACCTGTAGATCTTTTGGTCGTTCCGATGGATAAGAAAAAAAGGAAACAATGCCTTCCCATTTATTTTTGGTTCGAATCAAATCATAAAGTAAGTCACGAAACACATGCAAATTGGCAATTATTGGGTTGGAGTTTCGCAACTGTGTAACAAGGCCATACCTTGGAGTTTCATATTCTTGTTGGAAGGTACCAAAAATTCGATCCCAAATGATAAATACACCACCATAGTTTCTATCAATGTATACTGAATTCATAGCATGGTGAACTCTGTGATGAGAGGGAGTAACCAATAAAAATTCAAATATAGGATGCAAGCGATTGAAAAAACGAGTATGCACCCAAAACTGATACGTTCGATTGAGAGCATCAACTATCAAATAGGATTCGATAGGAAAACCTAGGATTGCGAGAGGAAGGTAAAAAAATCCAATTGCAATGTTTCGGATAAAAGATTGTCGCAATGCAACGGTTAAATTATATTCTTCACTAGAATGATGGACAACATGCGATGCCCATAATATCTTAATCTCGTGGCTGTATCTATGGGCAAAATAAAACAAAAGGTCTAAAAGTATGAATAATAAAATCCAGTGCACAACTGTATTAGGCGAAAGAACCAAATCCGGTATAAAGTCTTTCAAACTTAAGTTCTGCAATAAAAAATCATATAGGATTACGATACCGATCAGGATAAAACCATCAAATACTCGACTGAGAACACCTAAACTCAAGTTCACAACAGAATCTTCTAAATGATAAAAATCCTTATTTTTAAAGTATACAAATCCGATTTCGATTGCGATCAATATAAAGAATATAGGTGCAATCGATTCGATTAGCCTCATTTACAAATTTTCCTTTTCTGAAATAAGTGCCTTGGCTTTCGCTTGGATTTTCTTTCTCTCCGATTCGCTAAATTTGGACCAAGTTTTATAAGCAAATCCTATCCTTGGATTAGATTCAAACTTTGATTTATTTCTTGCGAGGAAGTCCCAATATAAACTGTTATATGGACAAGAATTTTTTTCCGTTTTAGTAGACTTATCGTAAAAACAATTTTTACAATAATCCGACATCTTATCGATATAATTTGCAGATGATATATACGGTTTTGAGGCTAGTTTTCCACCATCCGCAAATTGGCTCATACCTCTTGTATTTGGTAACTCGACCCATTGAAACGCATCAATATAAACACCTAAATACCATTCATCCACTTGATCAGGATGCACACCCAGTAGCAGCATAAAATTCCCTATTACCATCAACCTTTGTATATGGTGCGCATAAGCTAGATCTAAAGATTGCCTTAATGAATGATTCATACAGTTCATTTTTGTATTCCCTGTCCACATCCAACCTGGCAAATCTTCTTTTTGATTTAAGAAATTAAGATTTTGATAACTAGGCATTTCTGCCCAATAGATACCCCTGACAAACTCTCGCCATCCAAGAATTTGGCGAACAAAACCTTCAACAGTCGCTAAGCTGATTCTATCTGAATTTTTTTTATAAAATGTTATGGCTTCATCTATGACTTCTTTAGGTGAAATCTGCTTTGTATTCAGAGAAAAGGAAATACAACTATGGAATAAAAAAGAGTCAGCTTCGGTCATCGCATCCTGGTAAGGACCAAAACCTTCAAAATATTTGGAAATAAATTCTTTCAAATATTTTAGAGACTCGTCTCTCGAGATTGGCCAAAAAATAGAATCACCAACTCTACCCATGGACGGAGTGTCCCGAAAAAGTTTTTTAAGATCGACCGATGATTTTTCTATCCAATTCCGTTTTTTGATTTTAATTTTAGCATCGTAACGTTTTCGGTTTTTTTCGTCATAGTTCCATTCACCTCCTAATGGATTATTTTCCTCTGACATTAGAATATTATATTTTTTACGAAGGTGACGATAAAAGTATTCCATTCGGTATTGTTTGTTACCGAAAAAAGATTTCAGTTCATCTCTAGTAGTCAAAAAATGTTCCGTATCTACCACTCTACATTTAATTTTAAAATTTTTTGAAAGTACTTTCGAAATTTCTTTTAGTTCCTCATCGAGTCTCCATTCATCTGGTAGTTGATAGGCGAATGCTTCCACCTGTTCTTTACGACAAACTTTTAAAATTTCTTCGCTGATTTTTCCCGAATGATCTTTGTTATCTAATTGAATGTATTTTACTTTATGACCCAATTGAGATAAAGAATCTCGGAAAGCTCGCATTGCCATAAAAATTGAAATCAATTTTTGTATGTGATGTTTTACGTATTCTGTTTCAGACTTTGCTTCAACCATAAGGTAAAGAACGTCTTTCTCCACTGTTCGAAACCAGGAATGATTTCTATTTAACTGGTCTCCGAGAATGAATCTAAGTTCCCTCACTTGAGCTTCGTTGATAGGTCAGTAACTAACATTTGGAGCGAATTGGAGAGGGCATCGTTCCAACCTACAGTCAGTGCTTCTGGTGATTGGCCTTGTATGGGAGTAGCATTCTTAAATGTTTTACGATAAATGGGAGTCGAAAGAGAATTCTTTTCTGTATAAACTACAATATCAAAATCTAGAATGGCTAAGGCCTGTTTTTCCCTAAAATCACCATACAATTGGGATATGTAAATTTCTATATAATGCGTGTTATTTAAAGGATTTTGAATGGATCCATCCCATTCAAAAAGATTTGAAGCAAGGAGAGACTTTCCTATTTCTTCCCTAATATTTGCTGAAGGGTTAATGAAAAATATATTATAAAAATCCGACTCATAGTTCACTTGGTCTTTCCGATAAACAAATTCTTTTCCTTCAAATTTTTGCGAAATAGAAATTTTTCTTATTTGAAAACCAAAAGGTCTAGGAGAATCCGAAACTTTCTTAATTTCCTTTACTTCAATCAAATAAAACTTTTTCTCGGGAAAGGTTTTTGTAATTCCCAAACAACCATATGTAAGAGTAAATATTCCCGTAACTACAGTTAAACACTTCAATCTAATCAATAAATTCATTTTTATTTCCACAATTTAGACTTATTCGGAGCTTCCCCAAACAAGAATTGAGAGGGATATTTTTTAGCATTGGCGGTGACCTCTTTTAGGTCCTCTGATGCTATCCTAAGATTTTCAATCGCGGTAGAAATATCTCCTTGGTTCGATGCCATAATGGAATCCAATCTTTTGATTGTACCTTGCAATTGAGTTACAGTCTGATCAAATTTTTTAGGTGCATTTTGAGCTTCAGGACTTGCTAAAATTGATTTCAGTTCTGAATTTGTTTTTCTCAAATCAGATAACAAGAGAACTGATTCCTTCCCTAAATCTCCCAATTTGGCATCCACAACTGCTTGATTTAAATTTTTCAATAGCTCATTAACGCCAACTAATATTCGTTCAACATCTGCTTTTTCCAGTTTGTCAAAAAACTTATCTACTGATGCAGTAAATCGAGAGATCGTACTCGGTGCCGAGGGTATATATAAAGATTTTGGTTCCCATCCGATTACCAGCGGAGGATTTTTTTCTGGGTTCAAATAATCCACTTCCAAATACGCCGTTCCGGTTAAACCTTGTGATGCCAATCTAACACGAAGCCCACTAACAATCATACGCTGGATCGTTTTTTTTAGGTCATCGCCGTAAACACCTTTTACAAAGTTAGGAACAGACATCTTTATTACAACATATCGTCCGTAGAGAAGGTTTGTATCCTCTGTCAATTTATCAGCATATTCATTCTGAACAAATGTAATTTCTTGAACCGTTCCTACTTTGACACCTCGGTGTTTTACGGGAGATCCAATGTCCAAACCTTGAACAGATTCGTCAAAGTAGGTTTCCAAACGAAGTGTTCTTTGGAATAGAGAACCAGCAGTGAAAATAATCATAAATCCAACTAACACTGAAAAACTGATTAAAACAAAAATTCCTACCTTAAAATAACTTTTATTGGCTGGATTCACGATACACTCTCCTGAGGTATTCTATTAAAAAAATGTCGGACAAATTGATTTTTCGATTTTTCTTTTAGATCCTTTGGTTTTCCTTCCGCGATAATCCCCTTCGAAAGCCTATCCAAAACTATTACCCGATCTGCCATAGTAAAAATAGAAGGAAGTTCATGCGTAACAATAACAAAAGTTACTCCCAAAGTTCGAGAAAGCCTTATTATAAGATGATCCAAGTCGACGCTGGTCACTGGATCTAACCCCGCACTTGGCTCATCTAAAAATAAAATTTCGGGATCCATTGCCATAGCACGCGCAATGGCTGCTCTCTTTCTCATTCCACCGGAAAGTTCAGAAGGCATAAGGTTGGCGTATGGGTAGAGACCAACTAACTTAAGTTTCAGATAGGCAATTTCATTCATTGCTTGCAAAGGTAAATCAGTAAACTCTTCGAGGGGAAGGCGAACATTTTCCAGTAGAGTCATAGATCCAAACAGGGCGCTTTGTTGGTACATAACACCAATTCGATTCCATAGTTTGATTCTTTTTTTACCGAAGGATGTAACTATATCTTCTTCGCCTATAAAAATACGGCCTCGAAAAGGATCAGTCAAACCAATCATATTTTTTAAGACTGTCGATTTTCCGCACCCAGATCCACCTAATATCCCAAATATCTCTCCGGGATAGACATCAAAGGAAATATCATCCATAATAATGGTATTTCCGTATCCAGTGGTTAGATGTTCGACTCGTATGATAGGATATTTGTCCATTATATCCCCAAATAAAAATAGATTACAGAAAAGATTCCGTCAAGCAAGGATACAAGTATGATGGAACCAACGACAGCTGCTGTTGTAGATTCACCAACTGCTCCCGCTCCCGTTGTTGTCCTAAGTCCACGATAACAGCCGATAGATGCTATAATCATCCCAAAGAAGTATGATTTCACAAGTCCACCAAAGATATCAGAAAATCCAACGGCAATGTTAACTTGATTAACAAAGGTTATAAGTGGGAAACCAAAACTCATAAGTACTACAGCTCCACCAATCAATCCAAATAAATTAAATATAACAGTTAGAAGTGGGGTAACAATTAAAGCGGCGACTAACCTAGGAATAATTAGAAATTGAACTGGAGGTAAACCCATTGTTGTTAATGCATCAATCTCTTCCGAAACCTTCATCGTTCCAAGTTCAGCAGCAAAGGCAGATCCTGATCGACCTGCTAAAATAAATGCAGTCATAAGTGGTCCAAGCTCCCGAAAAAGGGAAAGTCCAACCAAATTCGCGACAAAAATTTCTGCACCAAACCGCCTCATTGGAATTGCAGATTGAAACGACATGATTAGTCCTAACAAAAAACCAATCATTGCGATAATGGGAAAGGAATTCACCCCCATGGTTTCCATGACTCGAAACGCATCTTTCCAGCGAATCTTTGAAGGATGGATGAGTGAGTTCCAAAAAGAAATGGTTACCTCTCCTGTAAAACTGACTAAATACTTAAATTCCAGAAGAAAATCGATTGTATACTTTCCAATTTTTTCGGATTTACGAAGAGTTTGTTTTTCGCTGTCAAATGATTGTTTGGAATCGTCCTCTGCAATCCTTAGATTCCTTTGGAATTTTTCATTTAATCCGTGCAATGCGAAAGGTATATTTTTACTCTTCGCATAAGTATGTATATATTTTATAAAACTAATACCAGGGGAAGTAATTTCTAAAACATCAGAAGCATATACTTGGATATGCCTCGGGTTTTTTTTAAGAATCTCCTCTTCGAAAATTCTCCAATCTCTTTGGACTACTTGGGTAATTACTTTTTTTGGAAGATGGATTTCCAAATGATTTCCTTCCCATAAAAATGAGGTTTGTCTTTGAATTAAATCCACTGCTTACTTATAGTTCGACAGGGAATTCCTATCCTGCAAGTGATTTTATTTTACAATCTACGATCCGTAAAAAATCTTTGAGTCTATGTGGGATTGGAATGCAAAGTTTATATTTTTTACAGCAGGTCTTGCTTTTTTATTTGGCATTGGCGACTTGATCCGGTCCCCAAAAAGCCAAACCTCTCAAATTCAAGTTGTGCTCTTTTTTTTAGCCGGAATTTTCCAAACCCACACGTATTTGACTGCTACCAAATATTATGTCCACTTCCCAAATCTCTACCTACTCCATCTTCCGTTCACCGCTCTTTTTGGCCCATTCCTCAAGAGATACTTTTCCGAGCTTTGGGAGGACCAAAATAAAGACCTACGTTTTCGAATTTGGGACTGGTTTCCCGCAATTCTTGTAATCCTTATACTCTTCAACTTCTATACAAGCAGCAGTCAAAACAAATTGGATATATTCCTTTCCTACCATGAAAAAGGGGTTCCTTTTTCCTTTAAACTTGCGATCTGCATTGCAGTCACACCTATACTGTATTCAGGTTTCTACGTATTTCGTCAAATCAGTCGTTATACGAGAAAGGAAGTATTTCAAAGCTCAGCTCATCTACGTTTGGTGGTGATTGTCGTTGGATTTGGAATACTTGCAAGTGTCGTGGGATTATTTACACTATTTTTCCATTCAACGCATGGTTTGGATATAGTATCTACAATAATTGGTTTTTTACTTGTTTGGATTTATCTTTTACGCCAGAAAAGTCCTGAACTTTGGGGAGAGGTAAAAGAGATTTTAATTGCTGAAAAAAAATACCAATCCAACCAATTGAAGCAGTTTGATTTAAAATATCTTTCAGAAAAACTAACAAATCTTATGGTATCAAAAAAGATCTACCGAGATGAGGCATTGAATCTATCAAAATTGGCAAAACAAATGGAACTTTCCGAACACCAACTTTCCGAGTTTTTAAACCAACATATGGGAAGGAACTTTTTCCACTTTATCAATCACTATCGAATCTCTGAAGCTAAAGAATTATGTGCTAAAGATCCTACCAAAAACATTCTAAACATTGCCTTGGAAGTTGGATTTCCTTCTAAATCCACATTTTATGATGCCTTCAAACGAGAGGTTGGCATAAGTCCGACTGAATACCGCAAGCACCAGAAATTAGCACAAAACCCAAAGTCCAAATAGCTTTGCCGAATCGACCGAGTCGGAATCTTTTTTTCGTCCAAATGGACCGAGTCGGTCGAAGGGTCGGTCCTTTTGCTCTACACTGATAGAGAGAAAGAAACCGACAGCGGGAGGGATTAATTATTATGTTTAACGGACCAGTTCAGTGTGATTTAGTCTGGGATTGTGTTGTGCGAGTGGGATTTGCACAAACGGTGATGAATTTTATAAGGTACTATCCCATTGCGGGACTCGCCTTTCTTCTCTTCTATGTTTGGAAGAAGAAATCGTTTGAAAATTATAGAATCCAAAAATTGTATCCAAATGCAAAAAAGGTTTGGGAAGAATTCCGCCAATCCGCCGTTACGTTACTTATCTTTACAGCCATTGCCACTACCAATATTACACTAGCGAAGATGAAATTGATTCCAAGTGGTGTTTACTTCGGTGCTGTCGATGGTGTCTGGGAAATTTCTTATCTTTTTATCAGTTTTGGACTGATTACAATCTGGCATGAGACCTGGTTTTACTGGATGCACCGTTTTGCGCACCATAAAAAGGTTTATAGATATGTTCACATGGAGCACCACCAGTCGGTGAACCCGTCTCCCCTCGCCGCCTATCGTTTCCAGGCGACAGAGGCTTTTTTAGAGGCGATATACATTGTTCCCTTTGTTGCATTCGTTCCCATCCACTTTCATGTTATCATCTTCCATACCTTTTACGCTATGGTTCTAAATATATGGTGGCATCTCGGTTATGAATTTTTTCCAAGAGGATTTGCTAGCCACCCCATCACCAAATGGATCAATACGTCTACCCACCACAACCTCCACCACCAAAAGTTTTTAGGAAATTACTCTCTCTATTTTAATTTTTGGGACCGAATTATGGGAACTAATTTTCCCCAGTATGAAACTTACTTTGAAGAGGTCGTAGCAAAAAGGGAGTTCGAGAAGAAGAACAAGGAAATAGAAAAGGAACCCATTTTAATTTCTACCAGAAATTGAAAGTGGATCTAAAATCGCTGAATCTTCTATTTTTGATATTATAAAAATATTGACATTTGCACAAATATTGTGCAAACTTCAAATATGAAGAATGTTACATTTAGAGTAGATGATGATCGACTCGTCGAAAAAGCTAAATTGAAGGCGATATCCATAAATCGCTCTTTAAATGATTTATTTATTGAGTGGTTAAAAAATTTTTCAAATGAAAAGGATGAAAACTTCAACTACAAAAAATACATTTCTAAATTCAATCATATCAAAATTGAAAAAAAATACTCACGTGATGAAATGAATGAAAGATAAAATTTTTTTGGATACAAATATAATTCTTTACCAGTTTAGTAGCGATATTCAAAAAAAGAATATGTCAGTTGATACATTAGATAAGGCAATGCAGTCCAGTAATTATACAATTAGTTACCAAGTTATACAAGAATTTTCAAATGTAGCTTTGAATAAGATCAAAGGATATTTTTCAATAAACGAATTAAAAACATATATCAAAGATATTCTTGTGCCTTTATGTAAATTTTATCCTGATCCAAATTTTTATCTCAATTCACTTAAAATTAAAGAAAAATATAAATTCAGCTACTATGACTCACTCATTATAAACGCGGCACTCGAATTAAAATGTAGCAAATTATTTTCGGAAGATCTTAAAGCGAATCAGAAAATCGAAAAATTAGAAATTATCAATCCTTACAAATAGAAAATATATTATTCTGAGGAAAATGAAACTTTTGTTTCTCTAACAATACTACGAATTTGGGAAGAGATCCCGCTTTCTTCAAATTCTTTCAAAATACATTCGAAATCGCCGATTGTCTTTGGCGGCAGTAGAACTTTCAACTGGAAATCAAAGGAGGATATAGCATGGACTATAAAATTATAGAAAAACCATCTTTCGAAATCATTGGGAAAAGTAAAATTTTTACCCATGAAAATTTCTTTAAGGAAGCGCCCAAATTTTGGAAAGACTATGTAGGCACCGATGAATACAAAACTCTTTGGAACACAAACGGTGGAAGATCTGGAAAGATTTCAGAAGCTCCTTTAATGTCTGTTTACATTCCAATTGAAAAAAACAAAACAGACTCGTTTACAGATATACTTGGTGTAGAACTAACAAAGCCCGTTTCTAGTAAAAATTTTAAAACCTTCCAGATTCCTAGTGCAACCTATGCAGAATTCTATTGCAGCTACCAAACCAGCGCGAAGATGAACAAACAAATTTATGGAGAATGGCTACCTTCTTCTGGTTACGAAAGAGATATTAAAAAAGCAGATATCGCCGCATACTTCCCAGCAGCTTTTTTACCTATGACCCAAATGGCAGTTCGCTGGTGGATCCCTGTGATCAAAAAAAGTAAATGATTGGGTATTAAATTTAGAATCGAGTTTAAAAGCACTTTGTCAGAATCATCAAACATAAGACTTCCATCTTCCTTGATAAAGGTCTTGTGTGGAAGTTTGTTTATAAAAATGGTTTTTAGTGGACTGGGCTCTCAGCTCCGTGTCGCGGCTACTCTCAAAATCAGCTGTTCCGATTGCGAATATATATTTAAATAAGATCAAAAAAACAAATTTGAAATTTATTTTTGAAACTCTTTTGTTATGTAATATTGCAATCGGTTTAAAAAAGATTCAATTAAGAAGTTGCCCAATTTCAAAATAGACTTCCTTCGAACTCAAAACCACTTCTTTTAAAGCTCCATTAACAAATCCTCAAGGAGGAACTACGATGAAGTTGGGTATAAGCCGAGGGGTCCCATTTTTTTTACTTGATGGAAAAACGAGTCCTTGAAATCAGATCATCCAAAAATAATTTATCTTTTTTTATTACAGAAGGAAATGTTTTGAAAAGTTTCAAAAGTATTTTGCAAACTTCGAAAGTTCATCCACAGTCATCAAATTTTCTTTCAATTCTCCTTTGCCAGAATCTCTTGCATAAAAACTTGTTCGGGCTAGGCTTGCGTAATTAAAAAATAGAATTCTAAAATAAGATATCCAAACATACGTTTGTCGAATGTAAACTCTACCTAGATTGAGTTAAGTAAAGCAATGTGAAATATTTAATTATCTGAAGAATGGTTTTCTTATTTGCTAAACCGAATTTGCAAATTTAAATCCATAAAGTATTTAGAACCTTCTTGATAAATTTTACCAAACCTATGTCTTGAAGGATCGGGCGTATCTACTTGCGTATTGTAAAAAAGATAATCTTCAAATTGAGTTTTATCATAAAAATGATAACAAACGACATCTCCATCTTTCTTCACAATTAAGTATCCTCCTGTTGCATCGTATTTACCATTCCAGACTCTACCAGGAGTAAATCCAAGGGCAACATCTGTTAGAAATCTTTTAAGTTTGTGCTCATAGACTAATATTGATTAGATTTTTTATATTTTGGAGACTTTCATTACTAGAAAGACCACTAAAAAAATATACATATCCTTAAATAAATATTCTTAATTTTTGAATATATTGTTTGAATGCCAATCCAAAAATTCCTTTGAAGGAAGAAACCTATCAGGTAAATTGATCTTCCGGTTTTCATATTTTAAGAAAAAATCATTTATCGCCGTATTTTTATTCAAGTCGGATAGATGTTTTGACAGTATGATCTCATAATCAGTATTCACTGTTATCAATCCTCTATCAAAGGCCCTATCATGTATTGAATTTAAACAGAGACCATTTTTTGGATTTAATCGATTATTTTTATCTTCACTCCATGGTATAATATGACTTGCTACAAGTAATTCAGGAATTGATAATTCCGTAATACAGCATTTGATATTATATGATGCAAGTATTGTTGAACGAAAAAAATTTTGATTTACTCTCTGTTTTGTGATCAATGTCCGCTCAAGGCCGATTGGAATTGGAGGAACATCGTCATCCAAAAGATCTTCAATTTTTTTATTTTGATAATCAGCGATTAATTGCTCACTTTCGTATGCTAATTTTTCCCAATTCCCGTGAAACTCATTCCATACAACTTCATCTAACTTACTTCCGTTCCCCAATCCGACAATCCCTTGGCTTTTCAATTCGGGATCGAGTCTTCCGAAATTACCAATTTTCATATTAAGAGCCGAGGGACTTCTTCCAATTATTTTGGCATATTTTATGATTATTGGATTTGTTTTACTGCTACTCTTAAATGGTATTTTACAGTATACATTGAACGCAATGATTGTTTCTTCTTTAGTCCAATTACTACTTTTTCTCATCACGTAATTCAATTACTTCAAGATTGCCTACAGAATAATTATTAATCAAATCATCTAATAGTTCTTTTGTGATATCAGTGCTCCCTAACAAAACTGAACGAAAAATTTCAATTCGATCGTCAGGTGTTAGCTCATTCATTTTATCTACATCCCGAAAGAAGTTCATAAAATCTTCTCGTGTTAAACTTTGAAAATTCTTCATAAAAAATATCCTGAGTAAATTATGTCTGATTGACTTGAATCGGTCAATCTAGTAAATCCTTTTTGAATCTCAAAAAAAGCTGGTATTTCCTTTTTTAATCCACAATCCCCCGCGGCAGGGATCGAACGGAAATCCCTCCGAATGGGGTGAAAGCTTGGAGGTTCGCACTCCAGCCCTTCCATTCGGAGGATTGGAGGGAGAGCCCGACCCTTTTACGAATCCCAATTTGGAAGGCAGAAGCAATCGGGGCCGCCCCAAAAAAAAATCTCCCTATTTGAGACATAAAGTTCTTAAGTGCGAAGGAAATTCGACCGAATTTGGAAGGGAGCGAGGAAGATTTATGTTTGAAGCCACTCAATTTATGAAGACCCAAGACCTCCTGGAACGAGGTATGACTGCGGCCACCAAACGAAGGAAGGTGCTTACGGATAATATCGCCAATGCCGATGTCCCCCACTTCAAACGCTCTGAGGTTGTTTTTGAATCCATGCTTAAACGAGCGTTAGAATCCGAAAAAATTGAACGGGAAAAAGCCGTCCCCACGAAAATATCGAACGATCGCCATATTGAATTCTTTAAACCTTTGGACTACCGTGATGTAAAACCAAAAGTAAACCTTGACTATCTCACGACTATGCGCCCCGACGGAAACAATGTAGATATAGAAAAAGAAGTTGTGGAAGCCAACCAAAACCAAATGTCCTACAACTTAATGATTGAAAGGTTAAACCAGAACAATCGACTTCTAAATATTGTTATGCGAACAACCTAATGAGATCAGATTTTAAAATAGAAATTATAGAAGCGGAGTAAATCTATGGGAATGTTTGACTCAATTAACATATCAGCAACTGGGCTTTCTGCTCAACGCCTTAGAATGGATGTTATCTCGAATAACATTGCCAATTCGACTACAACAAGAAATACCAATGGTGATGGGCCGTTCCGCCGCGACCGAGTTATCCTTACACCCATCAACCTCCGCACTAAGTGGAAAAGCCCAGTGTATCCCTTTGGCGTCTCTCCCGGAGATGGTAAGGGTGTAAAGGTCATGAAGATCGAAAAGGATATGAGCCCACTTCGGCTCACCTACGACCCTACCCACCCAGACGCCATCCAGATTGGTCCCAAAAAAGGATATGTCGAGATGCCCAATATCAATATTGTCACTGAGATGACGGATATGATTTCGGCAAGTAGGTCGTATGAAGCCAATGTCCAAATGATCAACGGCTCAAAAGCCATGATGACGAAGGCTATGGAAATCGGACGGGCATAAATTTTAAGAGACATAATTTTTTACTTGGGGAATCTAGCCGAAGTGCCGATATTTAGGCAGAGGGAACAAAAATGGTAAATCCGATATCGAATCTTTCCACATATATTGCTTCGACAAAAATGAACTCAGAATCACGGGTCCACTCCCTCCTACCCAAGGGAGACCATGTTGCCGTAAGTAGAACGAACGAACGACATTATGGAAAGACAAATGAGGCAAAATCTCCAGACGAAGTTGCAGGTACTTTTGCAGACGCACTCAAAAAAGCATTTGAACAAGTGAACGACCAACAAGTCGAAGCGGACGAACTCACTCAAAAGATTGTCTTTGATCCCAACTCTGTCGAACTCCACGATGTAATGATTGCAGCAGAAAAAGCTAGGATCTCTCTTACGTTTGCAAAGACCATGGCGGATGGATTTACAAGAGCCTACAGAGAACTAACTACACTTAGATAATTTAAATTAAAATCATTCCTTAGGTCGGCCGAACACACGTTCGACGGCCTCAAATCGAATTTGGATCTGGTCTTCAACACCTACCCGAATTCCCTTCTTTAAAGCCTTGCTACTAATTTTTTCTTCATTTACATAAATCACCCATCCCTCCTTCCAAGTATTCCTCTGGCCATTCACTTCCATGATTTCTTCGGTCGTGTTAGTTGAAATAAATCGAAGCTGAGGATCTTCTTTTTTTGACAGTTCTGCAAGAAGAGTCAAAAGGTCTTGTTTTCCATAGAGAGATGTTGGAATTCGTTTTGTCTCTTTAAATTCCTCACAATGGAAGAAGATTCGTATCTCAGGTTCCTTTACATCCGCCTCGCTCGACTCTAAATCCAAACTAGTTTCAAGTTTTGCGAAATTTTGACAAAAAGAAATAGATCCACAGGTTAGAAGTATACTCACAACATACAGATATTTGGCGAATAGATCAATTAGATTCCGAAACGAAATCCTTCCAGTTTTAGCTTTTGGGTAAAGTTTTTTCAAATGCATAGACAAGCCCTTGTGCATTGAGACCTACATCCAAGTTCAAAAGTTTCCAATCCTTGGGGGTAAGATCCACAGAGTTGCGCGTTGCTAAAGTTTGGATCATATCCTTTACTTTGGATTCAGTATACACCAAACGTTCGCTCCGTGGAACAAAGACCAAACCTTGTAAAATAGATCGACAGTGTTCGATTCCAATCTTCAAATCTTCGGCATACTTGTTCAAATTTTGAATTTCGCCGAAGTGAGTGAGATATGCGGATTTGGCTCCCGTGTTTAAAATTTTCTGAAGGGAGAGAATCGCTTCATCAGGATCAAAATCTGTAGGGGTTGTAGTGGGGAAGATAAACCGTTTTCCATTTTCTAAATGAGGATACGAGATTCCAAAACTATCCCCTGTGAATATTCCATCCAATTGAGAATCATAGATACAAAAATGATGGTTTGCATGCCCCTTGGTATAGATAAACTGAAAGTTATGGCCCATCCAAGCCAATGATTCTCCATCTTCCATAACTCGGACCCGGTCTTTGGGAATGGGACGGATTTCCCCGTATAACGAATCAAAAATTTCATCACCATATACTTTTTTTGAGCTTTTTATAAGTAGCTCAGGATTTATGAGGTGTTTGGCGGTTTTAGGGTGAGCAAGTACGATCGCATGGGGACAAGCTTCGAGTACAGCCCAAGTCCCTCCCGCATGGTCCAAATGCACATGGGTGACTATGACATAATCCAGGTTGGTTTTTGGAATCGAGAGAGACTCCATTCTTTCAAGAATATGTGGCACCGCATGCGTGGTATTAGTTTCAACCAAAACAGCATGTGAACCTTCTTTTACTATATAAACAGAAGCGACCGAGTCCAATCCTGCATATTGGGAATCAATTGTTACAAGAGGCATATCTTCTGTTTATTCCCAAGTAACATTCCGTCACTTTTATTTTTTATTAAAAATGTCTGCTTTTTCATTTGAAAAAAACAAAATTTAGACTCTAGTAGGGTAATGATTCGAATGATTACCCTGGTTTTCGGTTTTGCATTAGGAGTCCTAATTTGCAGTTGTGCCACCCCCAAACGTAGCTACCAACTAAAGGATGTTCATTCTGACTTAACGAGATACGAAGCTTCATCTCTCAACCCCTTACAAATTTCACCATATTCGCATAGTGTATTTGGACTTCCCGAATTTGATCAGTATTTAGAGGAAACCTACCGCACGATCATCCAAGTTCGATTTGCAGAAACTACAGTGTTAAAAACAGAAGAGCAACTTTCAAAAGATGGTACTGCTGGTGAATTTACGGATGCCTTTGCCTTTGCGTATCGAGAGCTTCCCCTACTCAAAATCCAAATGGACCGTCTGCACTTCCGAGGTTTAGAACTCCTAACCCAAACAAACCCAGAAATAACGGGACAGAGCGAAGAGAATTCGGCACTCCTAAAAAATGAAATAACTTTTAGTTTGGAGGAAATTCAATTTCTTAGAATCAAAATTAAAAAGTTTATTGATACATCAAAACAGCTTTATGCAAAAGTCTTTACTGAGACACCTACCTCCAATCGACTGTCTGCAACGAAACTGCCGATCCACAACCCCCATAAAAACACGCCGCTTTTCCTAAGCAATGCAGATGACAGATGTTATGCGACAAGAGAATATAGGCAATGGTTTGCATTTTGGGGAATGGTTCGGATTAGTTCTCTTTCTTTGGACGAAATGTTCCCAGATCCAAATCAATCCTACCGATTTGAAGAAAAAGTCACCCTGCTCGATGGTTTGTCACTTGCCTTTTTACTCTCGCCCATCAGTACTCTAACAACAAAAACAATCCGTGTGGACGCTTGTGATTCACCGCTGATCGCGGAATACAAAGCAACTCTGGCTGAAAGAGATTTGTATAAAACACTTATCGCAAAACAAAAAGAGGAAGAAACTCCAGCCGTCTCAGATTCTGGTGACAATCGAGAAGTAGAGCCAAAACGTACCATATTGAAACGCGTTGCCGTTGTCCAACTGACAAGCGGGATTGTCCTCCAAGGCGATATCCAAGGATTTACCGAAGAAACGGTTCAACTGGACTCCGATTCGGGATCTGTGAATCTTCAAAAATCCCAAATCCAAAGAATCCGTTACACACGAATCCAAGTGGACGCAAACGGGAAACCCATCTAAGTCCCTCTAAGTTTATGCAAAGAATCCCCCTCTAGACCCGAAAAATGCTTGTACAAAACCTGTACAAGCAGGCATTATGTCTCAAATCTGAAAGAGACAAATACTCATGCCTGAACCACTGCAAAAAATATTAGATAATATCAAAGAATTATTTAACAAACTGGACACCACAAAAAAACTCATATTAGGTGGAGTCCTTTTTGTTATTGTTGTAGCGGTCGTTATTCTTTCGAATGTTTCCTCACAAAAGAATAGAGTTGTTCTCTTCAAAGATTTGGATCCGAAGGATTTTTCTGAAGTTACAAAAAAATTAGATGCGTTAGGTTACTCCTATGGTTCTAGTGATACAAGTCTCATAACTGTTGACCCAGACAAAAGACAAGAAATCGTAACAAAACTTGCACAAGAAAATCTAATTCCCGCAGGAGTTACTGGTTGGGAATTGTTTGATATTGAAAAGTTTACAGAAACACAGTTTGACAAAGACATCAAAAAATATCGAGCTTTAAAAGGTGCGATAGAAAAGTCACTTAATACCTTACGTCCAATTGAAAAGGCAGACGTTAATATTGCAATCCCCGAAGGCGACTTATTTGAATCCAACTCCTATCCAGTAAAAGCAAGTGTGATTTTACATTTTCGCCCTGGAGTAGAAGGAATTAGTAAAAAGGAAATTAAAGGGATTGTAAACTTAGTTGCAAGGGCTGTACCCAAACTAAAACCAGAAAATGTAAGTGTCGCAGATCCGGATGGGAAGATCATTTCCGATTTTGAGGAAGATTTAGAAAAGGAACGATTGGAACTTCGAATTGTCCAAGAAAAACTCAGAATTGAAGAAGAGGAACGCGTCAAACGTCTTATCGATATACGCAATACTCTACGATGGTATTTGGGTGGAGAAGATCGAGTAGATATCACTCGATTTGAGTACGTTTTGAACTGGGATCAAGAAACTCTTACAGAAAATGAAGTACTTCCTGTTGTTGCTGAGGAAGACAACCCTGACACTCCATATAACGAAAGAAAGTTAGTAGATGGTTATTCATTAAAAGTATCTTCTAAGGAAACTAAGGAGTCTTTTAAAGGGAGAGGATTTACACCTGACGGTCCAGCTGGTACGGAACCGAACCTTCCTCCTGGATACAAAGACACAGATTACCAAAAAGCGGAATATTCTAAAGATGAGAATATCAATAATTACGAATTTAATAAAAGAGTAAAAGATATCAAAAGACAACCGTGGAAGATTGAAAAGGTGGGTCTTTCCGTAGTTGTGGATGGTCTTTGGGAGAAAAAGGAAAGAGAAGACGGAATGGGCTTCGATAGAAAGTATATTCCAGTATCTGAAAATGATTTAAAACTAATCCGCAAAAACTTAGAGGCTGCTACTGGCTACACAAGATCCCGAGGCGATCAGATTAGTGTCATTACAATTCCAAAAGATAGAACGGAACAATTTCGTTTGGAAGATGAAGAATACCAAAGGCAGAGGGCAATTCGAAATATGGTTATTGCCTCACTTATTATCTTAATCATTTTAATTTTAGCTATCTTAATATATAGAGCGATCAAAAAAGAAATCGCACGAAGAAGAAGACTCAGAGAAGAGGAACTTGCTGCTCAGCAACAGATGATGCGTGAAGCAGCTCTGCGCGTGATGGATGAAGGCGGAGCAGAAGTTGAACTTTCCCTTGACGAAAAGCTAAGACGAGAGTTACTTGAGAACGCAATCAACCTTGCAAAAGAAAAACCAGAGGATGTAGCTCAATTATTACGCACTTGGCTTGCGGAAGAAGAGCAAAGTTAATCTTTTCCATTTTTCCATCTAACATTTGCTCCCTCCGATATCTTTTGGTAAATTGATCGAAAGACATGGTTGGGAGCTTTTCCATCCGCATCTTGGGAATATCTGGCTTTGAGCCTGTGCAGAAAGTACATATCCAGTTCACCCTTATTCTTTCCGTGAACTTTACCTCTGTATTCAGTTTCAAAGAAGTATTTTACGTGTTCATAAGTTTCTTTTGAGATATTGATCTTTCCCGTTTCGCCAGACGATTCCATTCTGGACGCAGTGTTTACCGTATCTCCCCAAATATCATAGGCAAATTTAAATCTACCAACGACTCCAGCAACAACAGGACCTGTATGAATTCCAAGTCGCAATTCCCAGAAGGGCAGACCCAATGAAATTTTGATCTCTTTCAATTGATTCATAAAACTCTGTATTTCGAGAGCTGCAAGACAAGCATCTATTGGATTGGTTCTGGAAACCATCGGTAGTCCTCCGGCACACATGTAAGAATCACCGATTGTTTTTAATTTCTCCATATTGTTTCGAAGGATGATTTCATCGAATTGAGTGAAACAAGCATCCAACTCTTGGATGAGACTCTGTTCATCCATACCTTCCGCAACCTTTGTAAAACCTTTAAAGTCAGTAAACAAAACAGTGACCAAATCATACCGAGACGGTGTGACAGTACCCTTTTCTTTTAGTTCTTGGGCAACCTTCATTGGTAAAATATTTAAAAGTAATTTTTCAGATTCCTCTTTTGCTTCTTCTGCTTTGTCCTGAGCAACAAGTGCCTTTTCTCTTTCCTCATCTGCTTTTTGTTTCTCTAGGTCTAATAAAAAGTAGCTAATGTCCAATTCCTCGGCTAAGGGGCGTGACATGATGTATACGATTAGGTAATTAAATAAAACGAGAGGTAATACAAGCATCGTTAGGTGAAACGCTGATTCACCTATCCCGTATTGATCGCGAATAAGCGGAAAATACAATACAGCTGCAATTATCATTGTTAACAATCCG
Source organism: Leptospira sp. (assembly GCA_027533185.1). GTDB lineage: Bacteria > Spirochaetota > Leptospiria > Leptospirales > Leptospiraceae > Leptospira_A. The sequence goes on from JAPZTS010000017.1 coordinate 68,032, forward strand.
AGGTTAGCCAACCTTTGGCTAAGTTGGATAGTTCGTCCTTCCAAGGATAAAGCACCATGCCTTAGGACCGCATAACCTAAACAAATGGCAGGAATAAATTGAAAATCACTGATTGGGTAAATAGCGATTCCATGAGACGGAAATAGGGCTACAAGCAATAGAATGGCCGACAAAATAAATGATCCAATAATCCATTTTGATGCAAAATTGATATAATCTTTTTGCTTAAAAAACGTAAATAACACTAAACCTAATCCGAGAGATCCATTGAACCCGACTAGAATCTCACCAGGACCCCCGTGGTGAACTCTTGACCACGGATAATCATAATAACCGACAAAAAGATAAGGAGAAGGAGCAAGTAATGCTGTAACCATCGAGAAAAAATCAATCGCATTGATCCAGGTAGGTGGCTTTCTTCCAATTGCTTCAAAAACCAATCGAACCATTATACTAGGCGCAAATGCAAAGGCTACAAATGCAAGTTGCGATAATCGAAGTTGAACCACATATGATAGATTCAATTTGAGAGGAACTGATTGCATTACATAAAAACCAGTGAGAATAAGGGCAAAAGCACAAAGTTGGTTGATTCTTGCGGAAGGATTTGCGCCAGCTACAATGATTGCTAAAAAAACAGAAGTAAAAACTGAAATTACAGGAGGCACTCCCCATGGATACCATTTTGCCGATTCATACGCATTAGGTGACAACCCAAACGAAACACCGAATGATATAAAAATCAAAACGAATGACAAAAGTCCAAAGATAAAATAAAACATTCCATTTTTCTGAAATAGAAGTTCATTTACATCAAAAAAATCCGATCTAAAAATTCCATACGCCACCAGTAACATTGGTATAAAAAGAAAGAATCCGCCGGGATAAACTTTAAATCCAAGAATACTGGGAGCATTTAAAGTTGTAAGTAGAAAGAGTAAATTAACCCCATGGAAAAGAGTCGGATGGTAATTGGATCGAATATGCGAATAGTGCTTTATGAAAGAAGGAAGGATAAATAAAAAATACCCTAACGGGGCCAATATTCCCCACGGACGAATGAAGGAACTTCCCCGTGGATATTTTCCAAAAGGAAACTCAAATACGGTTGGTTCAAATCCCTTTCCAATAATAATACCAAAATACAATACAAAACTTGCTATCCAACAGATGTAAGAATAATATAGCAAAAGTTTACTCTTTTTACCTATCATATAGTAAGTTAAATAAAATGCGGTGGGAGCAAGCGGAGCGACAAAAAAGTAAAGAATGTCATTCCAAAACACTAAAGTATGGACATCTTGTATCCAAGCTCGCAAGGTCAGAACTAAACCAACAAAGCCAAAACTGATAAAAGAAATCGTCAAATTCAATTGAAAGATTTTCTCGTCATCTTTCGCCTTCCGATATTTTTGAAATGCAAAATAACTTAAAAAGACTCCAACTAAGAATGTAAGTATACCGGGAGCTCCGTAGGGAATTTTATACCAAAAGTATTCCCATGAAGTTAATGCTCTATCTGACTCAGCAAAATAAATCAAAGGATAGGAATCCATATAGTAAAGATCGGATTTTGAGAGTGCCGAACTACAAGTTTGTTCGAAAAAGCTTCGGAAAATAGCCAAACAAAAAACTTAAATCTTGCTTTTTTTCTATATAAAATTCAATTCATTCCGATGTGAATCCGAATAGATTTCTTATGTTTGACGAAAGGAAAACTGTTCTTATTTTTGTTAAGTATGACAGACCTTGATTTTCCAAGTAAAAACATCACCGAATGGTTAGCAGGTGGAAAGTTTTTCAATTACGATAAATATCAGATTTTTTATATAGAGGAAGGGAGAGGACAGAATTTAATTTTCCTTCATGGTTTTCCCACTTCTTCATGGGACTATAGCAGAGTCTTCAATGGTTTTTCAAGATACTACCGTTGTTTTGCGATCGACTTTTTAGGATTCGGATACTCCTCCAAACCCAAGAAACACAAATACTCCATCCTTGAACAAACAGATATAATTGAAAATTTTATAGAAAAAAACGCTCTCAAACGAGTTAAATTTGTATTTCACGATTACGCAGTCAGCGTAGGACAGGAAATTTTAGCGCGCCACTTGGAACGTAAAGATAAAAAATACGAAATTGACGGAGCAGTTTTTTTGAATGGTGGACTCTTTCCTCATCTCCATAGGCCCACAACGATTCAAAAGATACTGGGAATGCCGATAATCGGACCATTACTTGCTTTGTTATTTGATGAAAAAAAGTTTGGAAAATCATTTTCTGAAATATTTGGCAAATCCACAAGACCTACAGAAAAAGAAATCAAGAGTATGTGGAAATTGATTACCTATCCCTTAAATGTTAAAATTCCGCATAAACTTATGCACTACATAAAAGATCGACGTTTGTTCGCAAAAAGATGGAAGGATGCAATCCTAAATACGGATGTAAAACTGATGTTTATCAATGGAGGAGCAGATCCTGTGAGCGGGAGTCATTTAGCAGACGAAATAGAATCCCTGCCAATTAAAAATAAAACTCTTGTTCGTTGGAATGACATAGGTCATTACCCTCAATGGGAAAATCCAAAAGAGTGCTTTCAAGTTATCCATGAGTTTCTAAAATGAACTAAGTGGGATTCGGGAATCTATCTCCTGAATCCATTCCTGTTCCATCATCCATAGGTTCTTCTTGTATCTCTGATCCAGAATCCTTTAGTCGATAACGGATCTCAATTTTTTCAGGATTAACTTGCAAAACTTCGATTCCTTTTAGATCCTTATTTTTAATAATTCTAACTTTTGTTACGTGAGGCTGAATTTCAGGGATAATTTTCTTTTTCACAGGATCATAAATATAATTACAAGGTACTTGGGCAACGATTCCAGTCAAAATTTGTGCGGAACGTATTGGCTTAACCGAAAAATACCGAATAGCAACTTGTTCGTCAGAAAGATCTGCTTCCAATTTCGGATCAAGGCCTGCACATACAACAGGTATACCCGATGCTGTTTGTTCTCCCGTTTTGTAGGATAAGGGAATTATATTCACATTCACTGTTACATCTCGTGAACCAAGAACGTTTACACCTTTTGGTAATTCAGGAATTTTTACAGTGCGAGCAAAAGGCTCTTTTCGGTCATTTAAACTGATCTCGGGAAGAAGTATCCGATTGATTTTTTCTAGATCTTGAGGTTTACCACTTAAAGTAACTTTCGATGGACTCAATATCTGAGTCAACTTTTCAAAATTAGGTGGAGGTGCCCCTTCGAATACTGCTTCTAATGGAACAATCTTTAGGCCCCTTGATTCTACTTCCAAAGGTACGGTTTTTTTTAATTTAGTAACCTTTACTCCACTCGGAACACCAACTATTTTGTATATTGGAACTTCCGTTACACCCAATTGGATTGATTCCGGGTCTATAACTGCTTTCATAAATTGTGAGTAATAATTAACTACATCCTTAAAACCCTCGACTCGGATAGGAATGGTTTTTTCCGGATTTTTGGAATAACTGAGATTACCACTCAATTTTGGATATTCAACAGGAACATTGATGGTCTTTATTAGAATCTTCGAATTTTGTAAATTAATGTAAAATATACAGGCAACCAAAAGTGAAATAACCTTGGCTTTCCAATTTCTAGAGAGTTTATAGAGGATTTTTGAAAAGACCTTCACGTTCCTAAATCCTTTTCTCTATCTTTGGCTCTTTTACGTTCATCTTCTTTCGGTTTTTTCTGACCAGTCGACATAAACTGACTGACCATAGCTTTTAGCTCCAAAGGTTTGACAGGATGAAACATTTCTCCTTCAAAACAAACGGTGATATCACCCGTTTCTTCTGAGGTTACTATAACTATTGCATCACTCTCCTCAGCAAGGCCCAAAGCTGATCTATGCCTCGCACCTAAAGTTGAAATTTCGACGGAACTACTCATTGGCAGGTAAGATGCAGCTGATACAATTCGATTTTGTTCAATGATGACAGCTCCATCGTGCAGTGGAGAATTTTTAAAAAAAATGGTCTGCAAAAGTTCCGCAGAAACTAACGAATCTAAAGGAACCGCATTCTCCGAAATATCCTTCAAGCTGATATCTTTTACAAGCACGATTATCGACCCAATTTTTTGTTGTGCCATATTTCTCACAGCATCAACGATAGGATCCAAATCAAAGCTAGGTTTCAGAAAAAAAAGTCGAAGGAGGCGTATTCTAGCCAACTCGCCCGTTATACGTCGCAATTCTGGTTGCAACAAAACGATTATGGCAAACACAAGAGCAGGACGAATGTTCGTTAAAATCCACTCCAAAAGTTCAAAGCCAAAAAATTCAGCCAAACTTCCAGAGATCCAGATGATTCCAACTCCTAAGAGAAGCTGAATCCCTCTAGTTCTTCGTAGTGTAGTATAAGTTTTATAAATTAAAAATGAAACTATTAGAATATCTAAAATTACAGAGATATAATTTTTACTCCAAGGAATAATGTATAATCCGCGAAGAAAATCCACTATAGTCCCAAAACGTCAAACATATTGTAGAGGCCTTTTTTCTTATCGGCTAAAAATTCGGCTGCTTTTACGGAACCAAGCGCAAACGTTTTTCGATCGCCCGCTTTGTGAGCAATTTCAATCCTTTCTTCTGGACTGAAGAAATAAACAGTATGTTCACCGACAACCTCTCCGGCTCGCATTGTGTGCATTGCGATTTCTTTTTTATCTCGCTCGGGATACATACCATGTCTTCCATAGATCACGTTCGAATCTTTTCTATCTAAAGCTTTTAGCAAAACTTCTTTGATATGAACGGCAGTACCGGACGGAGAGTCCTTTTTATGTCTGTGATGTATGTCTAACACTTCGACATCAAAGTCTTCGGAGAGTACTTTTGCAGCAATTTCCGTTAGTTTAAAAAGTAAATTCACACCAATTGACATGTTAGGTGAAAAAACTATTGGAATTTCGCTCGCAGCATCCTTTATTTTATTTTTATCTTCTTCATTCAGACCTGTAGTTCCAATCACAAGTGGCTTTTTGTTCTTCACAGCAATTTCTAAATTCGAAAGGAAACTTGTGTGCGTGCTAAAATCTATAAAAACATCCGAATTTTTGGCTGCCTCGTGCATGTTGGACGTAAAAGGTATATGTGTTTCTTTGATCCCTGCGTGTATGCCTGAATCAAATCCTAAAAACACACTGCCCTCCCGAACCACGGCAGCACTCAGTTCCGAGAATTTACTGTTTGCGAGTACTTGGATGATGGCCTTCCCCATTCGTCCGCCAGCACCGACCATGCCTATTTTTAATTTAGACAATGCCTTCCTCTTTCAATTGAAATACGATTTTTTTGAACTCCTCACTGGCTGATCCATTGGTGAGAGTCGTCATAGGAAGGCGGAGTTCATTTTTGCAATAGCCAAACCAGCTCATCGCCGCTTTAATCGGAATAGGATTTGTTTCGATAAATGCATTGATAAACACAGGGAGTAGTTTGAAGTAAATCTTGCGACTAGCTTCCACCTCACCACGCATAAAGAGAGAGACCATATCAACACAAGCCCTCGGAAATAGATTGGATACAACGGAAACGACTCCTTTCCCTCCGATCGATAGTACCGGCAAAGTTAAATTGTCATCTCCACTGAGCAGGTGGAAGTCTTTAGGACAGACAGCTATTACTTTAGCCATTTGGCCAAGGTCCCCAGTTGCCTCTTTAATCGATTGGATCTTTGGGTGATCCGCCAATTTTTTGACTGACTCAGGCAAAAGGTTAACATTTGTTCTTCCTGGAATATTATACAACATGATAGGTTTGTTGGAAACATTCGCAATTTGAGTAAAGTGTTGGATCATTCCATCTTGCGTTGGTTTGTTGTAGTAAGGGTTTACGGAAAGAATACCATCAACACCATCTTGGCAAGCTGACTCCGTCAATTCGATTGCTTCGGCCGTGGAATTGGAACCAGTCCCTGCAATCACTTGGATTCGACGAGCAACGAGTTGGACCGTTTTTTGGATGAGTTCTTTGTGTTCTTCATAGGATAATGTCGGAGATTCACCAGTCGTTCCGCAAGGAACTACGCCAGCAACGCCTGATTGGATCTGATTTTCCAAAATTTTAAAATAACTGTCGTAATCGACTTTTCCTTCGCGGAAAGGGGTAATGACTGCTGTGTAGACGCCCTGAAACATAAATTTAAAAATCGTGGAGGGACTGTTTTTTGCAATAAAAAACTGCCAAAAGAAGGGCCCGACTGCATCTTTGCGGAAATGGGCAGTTTTTTTTGGTCGATTTTGGGTTTCCTGGCACTCTTTAGCCTCATCCTCCACAGTTTTTACGTGTATTCCCAGTTTGGAGTGAAGGATATTCCAAACGAGAGGAGTTTGCACGAAACTCCGACTAAAAAATCTGGTGGAATGATCTTTATTCCGATTTTTATTATCGCCTGCCTTTGTTATACTACACTTCTTCCGACAAATCTGACAAATCCACTTCTTCCAAATCCTGGAGATTTTTTTAGTTCTCCGACTGAGATAAACTTTCTATATATTGTATTGGCTGGAACTTGTCTTATGATGTTTCTTGGATTTTTCGACGACATCTACCAACTTTCGCCCAAACTACGTCTATTTGTGGAATTGGCAGTTTTGTTTAGCTTCGTTTTTTTAGCATCACCTAATATTAAATTATTTGAATGGGAATTTGGGAATCACTGGTATCTTAAGTTAGCATTTGTTTTCTTTTTAGTTTTTGCGATAAATCTTGTAAATTTTATGGACGGAATGGACTTTTATGTCGTAGGAACTTTCTGGATAACATCCTTAGGAATTCCCATTTTATTTAAAGATTCGTTCCAAATATCGGGATTCCTTTTTTTTACAATTGTTTTGCTTTATGGTTCCTTATTCGGATTTGTCTTTTACAACCTACCGAAGGCTCGCCTATTTATGGGTGATAGTGGATCCCTAGCTCTGGGATTCTTGATTTGTTGTTTTCCTTTTTTTCCGTTCCCTACTTCTGAATCGAAGGATTTGGATTTATCTAGATACTTTTATCTTTTCCCATATTTTTGGATAGATGGGATCTGGACAATTGTTAAGAGACTGATTCAAGGAAAAGATATATTTCAAGCGCATAGAGAGCACCTATTCCAACGACTTACGGAATCGAGGTTTGGAAAACTCGGAACTCTTGTGTTGTTTTTAATATTAAACCTAATAGTCGTTATAATTTCCAGCATCATGAATCATTTCCAATGCAGCGATTTTTTTGTATTTTTGGTCTCTTTCATTTTTGTTTTGTTTAGCTATTTTTTCTTCTGGTCTTTTGTTCCAAGAAAAAACCTTGCAAGGTCTCCATAAGTGTAGTATCTATCCAATCAATGTCTCTCACGAAAAAAGAAATACTATTCTGTATCATAAATGGATTCCTTATCGGAATCGCTAACTTAATCCCCGGAGTATCTGGTGGAACTTTTGCCCTAATTTTAGGCCTCTACGACAGGCTGATCCATGCCATCACATCTCTTCGTCCCGAAACCATTCTTATAACCCTTCGATTTATTTTCGGAGGATGGAACAAGGAAGGTCGTCAGCGTTTTCTTGATGAGATGAAGAGAATTGATATAGTCTTTTTACTATTTTTAGGACTTGGACTTTTGATTTCCGTAGTAACAGGCGCTAAGCTTATCCAATACCTACTGCAAAATCACCCTTCTGCGACTCTCTCATTATTTATTGGTCTCATTATTCCTTCCCTCGTAGTTCCCTATCGGTTGATTGAGAAACACAATTTCATCGTTTGGCTTTTCCTAATTCCAGGAATCTTACTGACAGTTGTTCCTAGTTTCTTTATGGGAGATAGTTCTGGATCTGAGAACCCGCTTTTCGCATTTATTACTGGAATGATTGCAATCTCTGCCATGATTCTACCTGGTATTTCTGGCTCTTATATTATGTTGGTACTAGGCGAATACCAGATTGTAATTGGAAAGCTTTCCAATTTACTCCAAGTTGATTCCATTTTGTTTCTATCGGCGTTTGGACTCGGGTGTTTGATTGGACTAATAGCATTTACACATATTGTTAAATGGCTTTTCAAATCTTATAAATCCCATACGATGACCTTCTTACTTGGACTCATTTTAGGTTCTTTTTTTATACTCTGGCCATTTAAAGACTACTCAGCAGGACAAACCATTGTTGGTCGATCCGGTGAGGTAAAAAGAGATATTCAAATTGCTACTGCAAAAAACAAACTTCCACAATCAACGGAAGAAGCAGCCATTCCTGGACTTACTTTCTTAATAGGTCTCGCTTTAGGATTTGGACTCAATCGATTGGAAGATTTGAACCAAAAAGAACAAGTTTAATTCTGATTGTACAATTCAAATGATTGGCTCATTCAATGGAACCAATCATTCAATACTTTGGATTCTATCTTCTAATATCTGAATCTCTTCATACAAGCTACGATCCTCTGATAGAGGCGAAAGACCTTTCAATATTTTAGGAAGGTCTTTTTGATTTGTTAGATATGATGTTTGTAAGACCGTATAACAAAATATACCTAATAGTTTTCGAAGGGAATTTAAACTCCTTCGGTTTCGAAGTACTCCAATTGCACCCATCGGTACGATGTCTTGGTTGTTCCCATTCGATGGAATCGATTGAACAGATGCAGGCATACTGTCTCTACGTATATCGGCCGTTATATGAGTTGCCAACAACCCCAGTCCGGAAAGACCGGCATCTTTTCCTGGATTGGGAGACAACATAAGTGGGAATTCTCCATTCTCTTGCGGATTATAGAGATAATTTAAAAATCGTTCCATCCAAGTGGAGTAAACAGCAAAGAGGTTTTGCATACGGTCCACCGAAAAACTCACTTGAGATGCATAGAAGTTTCCTCCTTCCGCAAATCCCTCGTATTCTCCTAAAAAAACAGGGTTATCTGAAAGAGAATTCAATTCCGACTCCACAACATCAGTGATTTGATCCAATTCATCAAATATACTTCCTAAAATTTGAGGAACGCACCTAACGGAGTATTGGTCCTGGATTCTCTTTTGAGGAATTTTTAGTTTTGGATTCCTCGAAATGACAGGATAAAGCTTTTCGGAAACATAGACGGGTCCTAAAAACTTTTTTTTTGTATGTAAACTAGGTAAAAAAGCAGTTGGAAAGACTTTGTGGTAAGAAAACAAAAACTCTAAAATCTCTAGAGTGAGATTCAGATAGCTACGAAGCCTTAAAATTTGTAGGCCCAGAAGAGCTGTCGTAAAAGTCGTTCCGTTTGTAATCGAAATTGCCTCTTTTGCTTGGGGAGTCCAAGGCAAACCTGGAATTTGAGTTTTTTTGGGATAGAGAACCGAAGGAGCTTTCTCTTTACCAATACCCGTCCAGTGACTCTCACCCATAAGTGCGAGAGCGATGTAACTTAAAGGTATCAGATCTCCAGAGGCAGACAAAGATCCTCGTTCCGGCAGAATGGGTATACAATCCTCTCCTAAAAGATGGTTTAGAATCTCTAAGGTTTCAAAAGAAATGCCTGATCCCCCGAGAGAAAGGGAATGGATCCTCGCCGCAAGAACAGCTCGAGCTTCTTCATGGGTAATCGCGTTTTTGGGATTCCCTGTTGAATCAAACACCTTTTCAACAGTTAGGTGATATACCAGGGATTTTTGTACATGTTCGGTACTTTCATTTGATAAAAAAGCATGTGGTCCAAAACCGGTATGGATTCCGTAGACCAAAGGATCCGTAGACTTTGCCAAAAAATTTTCCATCTCTCTTCGTTCACGTATAAGCTCCGCTTTACGAGGATTTAAGTCAATGGAACCAGATTTGGAGAGTTGTTTTAAAGTATTGAGGTTCAAATATAGGTAGGGGTAAGGGCCAGAGTCGACTCTGGCCCGATTTTTTTAGACAAAGAAAATAAAAGTTATCAGGATGAAAACAGGAACAAGAATCGTCATCGAATATGCTAAATAGCCACCAAATGAAGGCATTTTAACCTTATTTTCTTCTGCCACTGATTTAACCATAAAGTTAGGTGCATTTCCAATATATGTATTGGCGCCCATAAATACCGCACCGACAGAGATTGCCTTTAGAATCTCTTCGGCTTGGACGTTTCCGATAAACTGACCTAAGGTGAGTGCCTCTGCACCAGGTGGAGTGAGAATACCGGACGCCAAAGACCCGAATGTTAGGTAAGTCGGAGCATTATCGAGTACTGAGGAAAAAATTCCCGTTGCCCAAAAGAAATGCCATCTTTCTGTGATTCCAAGTTCTTTCCCATGTGCCTCTAATAGAACCAATGCAGGAATCATCGTGATAAAAATTCCGATAAACAAATAAGCTACCTCTTGGATTGGATGGAGAGTGAAGTTGTTGAACTTACGGAACTCTTCTTTAGTACTGAGTTTAGAAGCGATTATCAATACGATAAGCACTGCCTCCCGAATGAAACCAAGGCTTGGTGTTTCTTTAATTTGTGGGATGTAATTGCTGTTTAAGAAGGCTACCGCCAAAATCACACCGAATAACCAAATAAAATTTACCTGTCCTTCAATAGAGAATGGAACTGCATTTTTGATGTCACGAGCAATGTCGGCCTTCTTCTCTTTTTTGTATGCCAATGTATCCCAAATAAAATAAACGGTCAGGAGAATTACTGATGCAAACAACATCTCAGGCAATAAGTTGAAGGTCCATGTGAATGGAACTCCCTTCAAATATCCAAGAAAGAGCGGAGGGTCTCCTAGTGGAGTGAGTGAACCACCAATATTGGATACTAAAAAGATAAAAAACACAACCGTATGAACCACATGTTTACGTTCACTATTCGTTTTCAGCAATGGTCGAATGAGAAGCATAGATGCCCCAGTGGTTCCAATAAAGGATGCAATACTTGCACCAATCAATAGATACAAGGTATTGTTTAATGGAGTTGCCTGGATGTCTCCTTTAACAACGATTCCACCTGAAATAAAAAACAGAGCACCTAACAGGATAATAAATGGAACATAATCGAAGAATATTGTATGGGAAATTGCGTGTCCATAACCGTAAACTAATAATACTACAAAAGAAATGGAACCAAGACCCAAGGCAATGATCAACTTATTGTTGTTATTTTCCCACCAATGTTCTGTTGTATGGGATGCAATTGGAAGGATGGCAATACAGAGAAGAATTGCCACAAATGGCAGGACTGTCCAATACGGTAACTCCTGGTGGACGGCTTCCCCGTGAGAAGAATGTCCTGTCTCTTCCTGGGTAATGGTATCCGTTGGTACAGTAGCCGGATCCTCGGCAAATAAATTCCCAGAGACAACTGTCATTGCCACGAGGAATACAATCAATGTGAGAAGCTTACGAAACATGCTCACCATCCTTTTTTTTTGGTCAGTATACGATTTCTTCAAGGCTTATGGAACTAAAAAAACCGAGTTTCACCAATTTTTAAAGGAACTAGCGAATCTTTTGGTTTTCCGAGTTTTTCCAAGGCTTTTGCTGCAGTGGGAACAGGAATATCAAGTTTTTCATCAGAAAGAACAAAGGTCATATAGTGCATGGGTATCATATATTTGGCGCCTAAATCTTGGAATGCTTGGGCTGCTTCCACTGGATCCACATGAACAGGAGCCATAAACCAACGCGGTTCGTACGCACCAATCGGCAAAATCGCTACTTCGATTCCTGGCCATTTTTTTCCAATTTCAGAAAAATGTGAGTAGTAGCCTGTATCTCCTGCAAAGTAAACCGATTTGGATTTTCCCTCCAAAATATAACTTCCCCAAAGCGTTTCATCCCGATCAAAAAGTCCCCGGCCACTAAAATGTTGGGTGGGAGTAAAATGTATCTGAATTCCTTGGATGGTGTCGGATTCCCACCAATCAAACTCCCTAACATTAGTTATGCCATTCTCGTTTAGAAATTTTTTGTTACCCATTCCTGCATAAAAAACGGGCTGAAATCGCTTTTGAATTTCCTTTAGACTGGGAAGATCCATGTGGTCATAGTGGTTGTGGGAAAGGATCACGGCATGGATTTTCGGTAGATTGTCCATTGTGATACCAGGAGGTGTATATCGTTTCGGTCCTAAAAAAGAAACTGGTGAACATCTTTCACTCCAAATGGGATCGGTCAAAATATTGACTCCCTCTAATTGGACCAGGGTGGATGCATGTCCAATCCAAGTAACAGAAAGAGCCGATTCGTTAGAGCGAAGTCCTTCTCCATCGTTTACAAGAACTGGAAACTCCGGATAGTCTTCTGGGTTCACACTGTGATTGAGTTTTCTTCGTTCCCATTGCCAAACCAAAACAGTAGAAAGCCCCTTGGACTCGAAAGTTGGATTTGGGTTTTTATACCCACTCGAAGTGTGGTGAGGTTTTTCTGAGATCGATTTTGTTTGGCAAGATGGAAATCCGATTGTCAAAAGAACAAGAAATAAGTAAGGAAGTATTTTGAATTTTAGTTCCACTGAATTTAGACGAAAACGATCCAGTTTTCCTTCAATTTATGATTGATTCAACAAATTCCTAATAAATCCTCTTGTATGGAATGTTTCAAAATCAAGAGACAAAATCGCTAATCTACGCCTATGCCAAATGGAGAGATACGGTCGACAAAACCGAAGGTAGCGAAAAGATTTTTGGATCCAATGCAGAAGTTTCTGAGATTTCTAGGGATCTTAGAGAAAATGCCGAATTGGAACTTCGAATCCTTATACAGGACCTAAAAAAAGACAACCCGGATGCCCTGAAGGAGTGGGTGGATGTCAGTAAAGAAAGACTCGTTCGTTCCGTGAATACTGAAAAAGAACAGGCTCAGTCCCAAAAACAAATCGCAAGAGATTGGAAGTTTTCCAAATCTGAGACAGGTATTTCCGTACGATACCCCCACCCTTCTCAATACTGGGGATCAGGTTTGCCCATTTTTGTACCAGAAGATGAGGATGGTCCTTTTTGATTTTTCCTCTTAACCATTTCATGAGGTTTCTAACTTATATTCTCTTAGTCGGGGTTGTTTCTTCCGCTTTCCAGAGACTAGATGCCCAAGGCTTAGATTTGGATGTTCCTTTTCAGTCGGAGTATGCAACGGAAACATTTGGAGAAATCCAAAATCCTTCGGATTTTGATAGACTCAAATGGCAAAAATTTGAAGGACCCTTACTTTTCGGTTTTCATAAAGATCCAGTTTGGGTAAAACTCACATTAGGTGATATATCTATTCAAAAATATTTATATTTAGAAAACCCAGTTGCTTATGTAGATGAAATTACGATTTTTCGATGGAATGGAACTGAGTTTATCAAAGTTTCGGACGGTGATCGATTTCCAAAAAGATCGCTGGTTGTGCCAAACCATCCCTATTCTCTATTTCGCCTAACCTCTGATGTTCCAAATTCAAAAGGCGAAATTTTTATCCGCTACCAATCGATTTCAAGTTTATTCATTTTACCAAAACTCTACTATCCGGATGGATTTATCTTTGAACAGTTGAGTGTAAGCCAGTGGTATTTTATCTATTTTGCGATCATCTTATTTGCACTTTTACTTAATGTAGTTTTTTATTTTAATACAAGAAATACGAGTTTTTTGTTTTATTGTTTTTACGTTTTTTGTGCCGCACTTTACCAAATCGTTCATAACGGATATGGAAAAATCTTCTTGTGGCCAAATGCCGGAACCTGGAATGATCGGAGTTTAGTTTTTTTTGGATCATTAGCGCTTGTTAGTGTAGTTGTATTTTCCATTCGGTTCCTATCTATACACAAAAAGATGAAACGAGTTTTTTACACTCTTATCGGTGTACTCGGGGTTATCGTTACGAATGCCATTCTCAGTCTTGTATTCCGATCGGTTTGGACCGTACAAACCATTCATGGAATCGGAATTCTCACTTCACTTTTCCTATTGGGAGTAGGATTGTATTCTTGGTCGAAAAACCATCGAGTTGCAAGATACTATATCCTCGCATGGACGGTTCTCTTTATATTCATACTTCTATTCAATCTCTACGCGTTTGGCTTATTGCCAGACAACTTCTTACTCCGCCACTCAATAGAAATCGGAACCATTTTGGAAATCTTCTTATTCCATTTGGCCGTGGTAGACAGAATCCGAGGATGGGAAGAGTCCGACGCCGTGACAAACGGTCTTTTGCCTCAAACTTCGGAAATAGAATCGGTGGGAAGTATCTTGGAGCCAGAAAAACAGGTTCTGACAGACAATTTGGAAACCCATACCCCTGGACAAAGTAAAAAAACAGCGAGTATCTTACGGCTATCTGGAGTCGATCCTGAGGCAAAAATCCGCGAAATGAACCAACTCATGGAATCGGAAAAGCTATTTTGTGATGAAGACCTGGACCTCCTCAAGATGGCGGAGCTTCTGGACCTCCGTGCCGACCAAGTCTCGGCCCTTTTGAACCAGTTTGTGGGTTCCAGCTTCAACCAATATGTGAATCGATACCGGATCGAAGAAGCACGAAAGATGATGGTAGAAGAACCAGATCGCAACATCCTTTCCATTGCCTTTGCCGTAGGCTTTAATTCCAAATCCACCTTCTACGATGCCTTCCAAAAAATTGTTGGAATCACTCCAAAAGAATTTAAAAAAAGTCCGGATTCTTGATTTCGGTCGATCCAATTCCCAATATGGTGTATAGTGAACATAGTGAGTTCGCATCTCACTCCGAAGAAATTGATACTGCATTCTCTGTGATAGAGAACCTCGTAGGTCTTTTCCTTTCCTTTTTTTCCACCTGTTTTGACAGGTTTCATAGGGAGTTCTTCTTGCAAAAGAAAGCTCCCTTTTTCTTTTATAGGGGCCTTGGGCATGATTGATTCCCTTTTTTTTTCACTCAGTAAAATCCTGACGGTCTTTCTCTTCCCCTTTCCCTTATTTTTTTTGTTTTCTTTTCTTTCGATTCTTTTGGTCAGTGGGCTACGGAAGAAGATTTTAATTGGTGTTCCCGTTTTGTTTCTCTATTTTTTTTCCAATTCCTGTGTTGCGAACGCTCTCATCCACAGCCTAGAATCCGAATTCAAAGTTGTTCCTCTCGAATCTGTGCCCAAGTCAGATGTTATAGTTGTGTTAGGTGGAATGATTCAAACCATTTCGGTTAATCCAGGTCGGCCGGAACTTACTGAGTCAGCAGACCGACTTGTGGATGCAGTTCGTCTCTACAAACTAGGAAAGGCAAAGAAGATTCTTTTTACGGGTGGCTCTGGTTTACTTTTAGAATCCAGATACAAAGAGGCAGACCTGGCAAAAGGCTTACTCTTAGATCTAGGAGTGAAAGAAGAAGATTTGTGGATCGAAAGTAACTCAAGGAATACTTGGGAAAATGCAAAGGAATCAAAAATCATTCTCGAAGAAAAACAAACCAAAAGCATTCTACTCGTCACATCGGCCTTCCATATGAAGCGATCTTTGGGTTGCTTTTCCAAAATGAACCTTCAAATCTTTGCCTACCCAACGGACTACCGTGGCCTCTCGAAAGAGTCTAGTGCATTTGACCTTTGGGTCCCAAGCCCAGGATTTTTAGAACTATCGACCTTAGCTTTGAAAGAATGGGTGGGTATTTTTGTTTACTCCTGGAAGTAAGGAATCGGTAGAGCGAACCTCAGAAAACCTCTGCATTCTTGTAGCTTGACGAATGAGCCTAGTTCCACAACCCTGAGGTTAGAGGGAGAGAGCCCGTCTAAATCTATATGAACCGGAAATTTTTAATTTTACTTGCAACGATCACGATTTCTTTTTTTGGCATAGCCTACTTCTCTTCAAAAGAAACATCGTATCTACTTCTCGATGCCTCAGAACTCGCAGCAAACCCGGCGAAATACTCTGAAAAAAATCTACGTGTTCGTGGTTTTGTAAAATTAGGTAGTTTGGTCCGCGAGGGCAAAAAGGCTAAATTTGACCTAGAATTAAATGATCGAACCATCCCAGTCTATTTCACTGGGGAAACCCTACTGCCCGATGCTTTTAAAGAAGGAGCAAGGGCGCGTGTTGATGGAAATTTAGAAAATGGTGTTCTCGTTGCCTCCCATGTTGAGGCAAAATGTGCTTCGAAATATGAAGCTGGTTACAAAGAGGAATAATGAACGATTTAGGAACGATTTTACTTGCAGCTTCCCTTGCTCTCCTGATTTTTTCGGCCACCCAAACTATTTTTGGAATTCTAAAAAAAGAACGAAAGGCGATTGAGCTGGGTCGATTGGCTCTTATGACCAACCCCCTTCTCATAGGCCTTAGTTTTTTGGTTTTACTGACGCTCCTTGTTCGATCCGACTATAGCAATTATTATGTGGTGATGCATTCTAGCGAACATTTGCCTCTATTCTATAAAATGACATCTATTTGGTCGGGATCATCAGGGTCTTTACTTTTTTGGAATTTGATTTTAAACGTGTTCACCTTTATCGTGTTATGGCAGACTCGTAAATCTATTGAAGATCGTATTCCCATGATGAATTTGATTTTGGCAATACTTTCAGGCTTCTTTTCTTACCTTGCTGTATTTTATGCGGATGCACAACCTTTCCGTGAATTTGTTCCTGAGGCGGCGGCAGGTCGCGGCCTCAATCCACTTTTGCAACATTGGGCAATGATCATCCATCCACCTATTCTATACATAGGTTACGTGAGTATTTCGATTCCATTTGCAATTGCAATGTCTGCCCTTGTGAGTGGAAAACTTTCTGATGATTGGATGAAATTTATCCGAAAGTGGACATTGTTTTCCTGGTTCTTTTTGGGTACTGGAATCCTACTAGGTTCCAAATGGGCGTACGAAGAACTCGGTTGGGGTGGATACTGGGCTTGGGATCCCGTAGAAAATGCGTCACTGATGCCCTGGTTACTCACAAGTGCGTTCGTACACTCAGTTGTGATCCAAGAACGCCGAGGGATGTTGAAATTTTGGAATATGCTTCTCATCATTTTAGCATTCCATTTCAGTTTGCTTGGAACTTGGATTACAAGATCCGGTGTCTTGGAAGGACCACATAGCTTCTCTAAGTCGACTATTGGAACTCCTTTTATCATTTATATAATCGGTAGTTTTTTGTTTTTTACAGGATTTGTAATTTACCGACGAAACTCACTCAAACCAGAACGAGAACTGGAAGCCATTACTTCAAAAGAAGGAAGTTTCTTATTAAACAATTTTTTATTGGTATTGGCAACTTCTGCGATTTTACTTGGCGTGTTTTCGCCATTGCTCTATGGAAAAGAATTTAAAGCGCCATGGTTTAATTCTTGGGGAGTGCCTTCTGGCATCTTCTTACTCTTGTTAATGGGTGGGGCACCACTTCTTGCATGGCGAAAGGGTGCTGGGGCTGTATTTTTTTCCACTCTATTCAAGCCCTTTCTCTTTGGGATTTTTGGCGGAATTGTTTATATAGTGTTTTACTCGCAAAATTTTACCGTACCCGATTCAAAGTATGGAGATATTCTGGCAGAAATCTATTCCGTACTCACTGTGGCTGTTGGATCTTTTACAATCGCAGGGATCGTACAAGAATACTACAGAGGAATTCGAGCAAAAAAAGAAGCTTCAGGCGACCTAAATTGGTTTCAGGCTGGAATACAACTCCTTTTGCAAAACAAACGGCGGTATGGTGGTTACTTAGTTCATTTCTCTCTGGTATTAATTTTCATTGGTTATGCGGGAAATGCCTTTAAGATAAATACTTCTGTTCGATTCTTTTACAACCTAATGCCGCCTACTTCTGATGAAGTAGTCTATGTATCGGCCGACAAAGCAATTGTAGCAGGTTACCAAATAGAAGCTTCCACTTTAAAGATCAAACCAGTTATGATCTCGGGCGAAACAGGAGAACCTTCAATACAGAATATCATCGTTTCTAAAGAAGGAAGTTTCAATATACTCCGTGGGACAAAACTGGAAGGAAATCTTATAACGGAACGCAGGTTTTACCCGCAAATCTCTCACCTAACGGGAAATTTCGAAACACATATCCCAACGAGTGAACCTGCGATACTTTCGTTGCCTAAAGAAGATTTTTACATACAATTGGGAGCCTTAGAACATTCTGATTTACGATCCGAAAATCCAGATCTACCACTCTTATTTATGAACTATTACTTTAATGGAAACACTAGTGAAGAAAAATTGAAATCTTTCCTTCAATTCCCAACAGAGATTGTTGCCAACCTGGAAATATGGGTCAACCCACTTGTGAAATTGATTTGGCTAGGATCCCTGCTTTACTTTATCACTGGTGTTTTTCTCCTACTTCCACTAGGTGAGGGTAAGAAAAAAGCAGGCTCTAATGCATAAAACAGTCTCTAAGGCGGTTGTTTTTTTTATACTCTGTTTGCAGGTGCAACCAGTTATTCCGCAATCAACAACAACTTCCTTGAAAGAGGAAGCCCACATCCAAACATTTCTCCGCGTAACTGAAAAGATTCGGTGTATTTGCCTACCAAGTCTTCCGATTCAATCTTGTTCATTTAATATGTGTTCGGCTTCCGCTTACTTAAAAACTTTTATCGAAAATAGAATTCGAGAAGGTATGTCCGAAGAAGAAATCCTACAAAAGATGGAAAATGGATTTGGAGAAGGGATTCTGGAGGATTCTGTTGTAAAACACTTCAGAGAAAACGGAAACGGGAGTATAGTTGATTCTATCGTTTTTGGTTTTGGTCCAAAAATTCTGGCAAAACCAGACGGAACTTGGATTAACTTGAGTTTAATGGCGATTGCATTACTGGGTCTATTTTTAATCTACCGCTATGGCTCAAAAAAAATAAGGATGCGAGAAACAGAGGTCACAGACAGAATCCGAAGAAAATCGACTACTATGAGCACGGAAGAGATCCAAAAAAAAATAAATCAATTAGAATCTAATGATTCTCTTTGATAGTTTTAAATATTTCTAACAGTTCTTCCACCTGAATCGAGGTAATCTTTGCATTAAAACTAATTCGCAGTCTAGCTGTTTCCACTGTGGGGGGACGAATGGCGCGAATATCAAAACCTTTGGCCTGTAAAATTTCGGCAGTTGCAAGTGCATCGGCTTCAGAATCCATGAGAACCGGAATGATTTGAGAGACAGAGTCGGTAGTTTTGTACCCCATTTCATTCATTCGTTTTTTAAATATAGATGCAAGTTCAAGTGTAGTCTGACGCTCTAAATCCATTTTTGAAAGTAAATCTAAGGCATAAAACGCAAGATGCGGTATTAACGGTGGCAAAGATGTAGAAAAAATAAAAGGACGCATAACATTCACAAGATGATCTCTTCCTAGTTTAGACGTAGCAATGATTCCGCCAAATAGTCCTAAAGATTTACCAAGAGTATATACACGATATTCTATCTGTTCAATTTCTTCTTTAGATAATTGATCATATACCAAACCCCGTCCATTTTTCCCAAAAAGGCCAAAGGAATGAGCCTCATCTAAGACCAGAACAAATCCGTAATGTTTTTTGAGACGAAGAAGCCTCTTTAAATCAGGTATATCCCCATCCATACTAAAAACTGTCTCCGTCACAACAATCTTTCGTTTGTCCTTCTCCTTTTCATTCTCTTCCGCTTTTTGCAATAAAACTTCTAAATGGTCTAAATCGAGATGGTTAAAATATTTTTTGATAGCACCACTGATTCGAATCCCATCCAAAATTGATGCATGGTTCAATCGGTCCGAAAAAATGATCGTTTGAGGATTTCCTATTGCATCAATGAGCCCTGCATTTGCTACATAGCCGGTATTTACGACGAGACTTGCTTCCGCTCCAATGAAATCTGCAAAAGAGGATTCAAATCGTTCAAGTTCTTCAGAATTTCCTCTCACCAAACGAGAAGCAGTTGATCCAATTCGATTAAAGTAGTCAAATGACTCTGCATGTTTCCATAAAGTAGAATTGGAGGCAAGACCAAGATAATCATTTGAACAAAAATCAATTCCCTTGTAAGTTTTTGTTTCTCTAAATCTATTTTTGTTTTTAATAGATAAAAGTTCTTTTGAAATGCTATCCCAGAAAGGTTCCACTTTCACTAAGATTGAATAAGCTTTTATTTTTCCGAATTATTTTTTTCTTCCAAAAATTCAATCAAACAAGGAAAAGTTCTGGTTATGGAAAAACTCAGCTTGGCTGTTCTAGAAAGGATTCAATCTGCAAAGTCGATCGTAACAATTACAGGAGCTGGTATCTCACAAGAAAGTGGAATTCCAACGTTTCGAGGGGAAGGAGGCTATTGGAAAACCTACAGAGCGGAAGATCTTGCAACGCCTGAGGCTTTTAGGAAGAACCCGAGTCTAGTTTGGGAGTGGTACGATTATAGAAGAGAGATATGTAAAAAGGCAATTCCAAATGAAGGACACAAAACACTTGTAAAATTAGAGGCTATTGTTCCTAATTTCTTTCTAATCACTCAAAATGTTGACAATCTCCACAACCGAGCGAGCAGCAAAAACTATGCCGAAATCCATGGAAATATCTTTTTTTCCCGCTGTACTAAGTGTCAGAGAATTGCACCAATAGAAGAAAGTCACAACAACCAAGACCATTTGAAATATTGTACATCTTGTAATGGATTGTTACGTCCGCATATCGTTTGGTTTGGCGAAAGTTATGATTCAAATCTATTAGATCTTTGCTTCCATCATTTAGAAAAAGCCGAAATTGTTTTGGTCGTTGGTACTAGCGGAGCGGTTTCTATGCCACAGGCTATGGCGAGTCACGCACAAAACCATGGCGCTTTTCTTGTCGAAATCAACCCGGAACATTCGAGTATGACAGGAATGATGGATATCTTTTTACAAGGAAAGGCAGGGGAAATCCTTCCAAAACTTATCGCCTAACCTGAAAGCAATTGAATTTCAATTAAAAAACACGAGTATCTTATGTTAACAATTCTTCTTTTATTATTTTCCAATCTATTTATGACGTTTGCTTGGTACGGCCATTTAAAATATCTCAAAACTTCAAATATGTTTTCTATCATTCTTATCTCTTGGGGCATCGCATTTTTTGAATATCTTTTAATGGTGCCTGCGAACAGAATAGGATACACAGAGTATAAATTTGAAGGCTTTCAACTAAAGATCATTCAAGAGATTATAACGATTATAATATTCATTTTATTCGCAACTGTGATATTAGGCGAAAAGATAAAATGGAATTATATAGTAAGCTTTTTTTTGATTTTACTTGCTGGCTATTTTGCATTTGCTTTTGGATCAAAGCCAAATTCGCATTAACTCTGGAGAATGAATTTTTTGTAGAGAAATGAGACGATCTCTTTCGCAATATTCTCTTTGGATTGAGAGTTTATTTCTAAAGCCAATCCTTCCGAACCAAAGATTTTTACGGAAGAATTCACCTCACCAAACCCCTTCCCCTCGCCAACATAATTGCCTACAATATAGTGAAGGCCTTTGCGTATCAGTTTACCCTTTGCATGTTCTTCTAATTTTTCCGTTTCAGCGGCAAAACCAATCCGAATACAATTCTGAATCTTATGGAACTCGACGTAATTTCTAACCTGTTCGAGAATATCAGGATTTTCCTCAAGCTCTAATAACAATCCTTGCGATGTTTCCGATTTATCTTTTTTAATTTTATTTTTTGCAGTCATGATGGGACGAAAATCTGCTGGGGCAGCCGCCATTAAAAGCAAACAATTATCTGATATAAAATTTAAAACTGCATCCCTAAGTTGGAAAGTAGTATCGACATATACATTATTAGATGCTCCATCGACCATCGAATATTTTTCCAAAGTATTGCCATGAATATAAATCACTTCGGGAACAAGACCGAGAAAAGACTTGGTAATCTCAAATCCCATTTTCCCTGAGGAAGCATTGGATATATAACGAACAGGATCAATCCATTCTCTTGTTGGCCCAGAGGTTATGATGACGCGATTTATTGGGTGTTTCATACTTGCGATTTGTGCAATTGTATAATCTTTTCCATTATTAAATCAACGGAAGCTAGTTTTCCATAACCTTCGTCGCCACAAACAACAACACCTTTGTCCGGAGTAACAATCTTTACTCCATCTAACTCAAGTTGTGCTAAATTTCTTTGTGTTGCCTTATGAGAATACATTCCAGGATTCATGGAGGGAGCAACAAGAACTGGACAAGTACAAGCTAGATATGTCGAAGAAACTAAGTCATCTGCGATTCCGTTTGCCAATTTTCCTAGAGTATTTGCGGAACAAGGCACAACAGCAAAAACAGATGCTAAATTTTTGATTTCTATGTGAGCCATCCCAGTATCAAATTCATCAACTCGAACGGATTTTCCTGTGAGTGCCTCAAACGTAATTTTTCCCACAAAATTTGTTGCATTTTTAGTCATAATGACACGAACAGGGAAACCTTCTTTGGTCAAATTGCGAACAAGCTCACAAGATTTATAGGCTGCTATCGATCCGGTAACGGCAATTACGATTTCTTTCAACTAACGGTCCTCAAGCGAAAGTTCTTTCTCAAATTCGGCGTCGGTTTCTTCATCACCTTTAGGGGTAAACACGATTGTGAGAATTTTGTTCCCATCCATTTTTTTCACTTTTAAATAACCTTTTTTGATCCGAACAACACTCCCTTCTTGTGGCATATCTTCATTTTTTTCCATAAAGTATCCCGCAATTGTTCGAACCTCTTCCATATCAGATGGTTCTTCACCTTCTAAAATTTCTGTTAGGCTATCTAATTCGGCTTCCCCATCTAAGATAATCGTCTTTGATTTTTTATTTAAAGGAGTTTTGTTTTTGTCATCTGCATCCGTTTCGTCACGGATCTCACCAAAAAATTCTTCGATAATATCCTCGAGCGTTAGCAATCCAGAAACGCCACCATATTCATCTATAACGATACCCATATGTTGCTTCTTTTCTCGAAGTTTAGTCATAACCTTCTCGATGGACATGGACTCCGGTACTTTCACAAAATCCTTTTCCATAAGTGCCGTAATCTTTTCTTTTTTACCTTTACTGGATGTATGTGCAGCCTGCCACTTTAAGTATTTTTGTACATGAATGATGCCAACAATTTTATCCAAAGTTTGGTCATAAACAGGGTAACGGGAAAAATTATGTTCAGCAATCAGCGGTAACAACTTATCAATCGTCGAATCATGCGGAATTCCAACGATAGATAGTCGATGCGTCATAACATCCCTTGCCGTATGTTCCGAAAAATCAAACGTCTTTTGGATGAGTTGCATTTCGGAATTATCGATACGACCTTGCTTACGTTGTTCTTCAATGATGATCATCAATTCTTCGGCAGAGTGAACATATTTGTCCCCAGTCCTCTGAAGTCTAAATATGGTTAGGACTCCGCCAGCGAGCCGGTTCATCACAAATGTTACAGGGAAAAAGAGATAATAAAAAAGCCACATAGGCACAGAAACAGATAGAGCGATGGTTTCCGTATTTTGAATGGCCAATGTCTTAGGGACCAATTCTCCCAAAATAACATGAAGTAAGGTGATGAGAGTAAATGAAACGCCAATGGCGATACTATGAATTGTGATCGGGTCTAATTGAAAACCCAAAACAGCTACAATCCCGACGACAATACCAGCAAACAAAGATTCGCCGATCCAACCTAAAAGTAGACTTGCAATCGTTATCCCGACTTGGCAGACAGAAAGCATATCATCAATTTTTGAAACTGCTTTTTTTGTGACAAGAGCCATGGAACGATTCTCTTTTACGAGTTCTTCCAATCGGGATGGTCGAATGGAGACCATTGCAAATTCTGCCGCTACAAAAAAGCCATTGATAAAGACTAAAAGAAAAATGAGAAAGATGCCGAGAAGCTCCATTACGCGATCGACACCATTACCTTAAGATTACTATCGGGGTCCATTTGTGGATGTTAAATTCTTCCTCCAAAGAAAGAGACAGTGATAAGAATGAAAGCCCTAAGTCCACTGTCGCCTAAATTTTCTTTCTTTTTAGGGAACTTCTTCCGCCTGCTTTCTCTTCATTTGGGCAGATTGTAACAATTCACCAGATTATGTCACTTATAGCTTAGGGTCCTGCCTGGATGTAAAATCCTTCCTTTCGGTATCTCTCTGGATTGAGCAGTTCATTTGGATCCAGGTTTTGTCCTGGGAGATTCGATTGGATGATTGATTTGGCTCCCGACCGAAGCCAGAACCGAACCCAAGGTATTTGTAGTTTTGGATCTTCCGTAAATGACTTACCAAAAGTTTTATCGGAATAGTAAATAACACGAGGTACCGTTCGATAATCAATCCGTCTCTGTAACCTTTGGAATTGAATATCTTCGGTGGTTCCTGAATCATTTTTACAAGACCATTGGAATTGCGAAAGATTGGCCTCTCGTTTGGATGAATGCCCAGTATCCCAAATATGAATCCGTTCTTTTTCTTTCAGAATTCTGGAACCATCAAAATAGGAAGTCGGAGCAGAAATAAAACCATTTTGGTTAGACGCCTTGGTTGCATTACAATCCCAGCTTACTGATGCTATGTTTTTTAATGGTTCGTAAGTTGAAGAGAGAGATTCAAACAATACAAAATCAGAGTCGGTTATTTCCTTTTTTAGAATTTGGAACAGTTGAATACCAGGCTCATTTAAATAAATTTGGAATTGTGTTGTTTCCTTCAAATTTTGAACCATCTCTTTTGTTGCATATAAAATTTCTGAATGATTTGCCCTTGTAGTTTTAACCTCCTTCCAAGTTAATGCAGTTTTTTTTGGTTCCTTGGGATTAAACAAAAAAAGGTATAAACTATCTTTGAATGGAAGTAAAAAGATAGAAGGATTTTTTGAATTTTCTAATGCACGAATAGACTCTTCATCAAGTTTTTTTCTATAAAGAGACTCTGTTTCTCGACTTTCTGAATACGTTGAATCAAAAAACTTGGAATCTCTAGTCGTGTGAAACCCTGCTACATATTTCATTTGTTCATGTACGAATGGAATTTGAAAAATAGCATGTGGTCTTTCTATTATAGACTGGTTGTTCTTAATAGAATTGAATTTGTATATGGTATCAAAAAGCACCCAAGTCTCGTTATCATCTTTCAGATGAGCCAATGCCAATTCTAGAAATTGATCTGTCCCAAAAGAAATAGGTCGATAGTTCCGAATAAAAAATAAATCCTCATAAGGATACACAGTAAGGTAATCAGACATTGCTTCTCTGATATTTCCCGTCACCGGACCTTTTTTGCCTGAAGCCGCATGTGCAAAAACAAATCCAAAATTTCGAATGAACTCGGATTGATAAAAACTGTTTTCATCGTCAAGGATACCTCGGCTTTTGGTAAACTCGATCGTAGACTTTCGATATTCTTTTTTATAAATTTGATTGTAGCCCTGCAAAACGGTGGCGGCATACTCAAGACGACGCCATCCTTTTCCTTGCGCCATATAGATAATTTCGTCTGCAATTTTGGAAGATAGTTCTGGATTATCATCCATCACTAACTGCGCAATACGAAGCTTAGGCCATATGTCTGACTCCGATAACTTTTCGGGGTCTTGAATCTTTTGCAGAGCCCGAATTGCAGCAGAAGTTCCATTTACCTTTTGAATGGATGTTGATACCAAATCTTTAACACCCATTATCCCTAGTGGCTCATTTAAAAAAGGATGAAGTGTGTCTCCACTCCAATTATCCAAATCCAATTTTAAATAGTAATCCAAAGACTTTTTGAAGTTTTTCTGAAGAAAGGATAAGGCACCTAACTTAAGATAAATTTTATTAAGGATGGACGGTTTTTTATTTTTAGTGACTCGTAAATAGTTTTGATAGCTTTCTTCGGAAGAATAATAATCTCCAAGAAGGATTTGGAAAAAAGCAATTCGTTCCCAAGATAAATCTGAAACATACCCATCTGTGACCTTTTCCATGTCCATTATCATATTTTGGAAATGAATACCTTCTCGGATAAAACCTAAGAATGCAAGTTTTGCAGGTAAATCTTCATCAATTTGGTCAAGCAGAGGGATCCATTCTAAAATCGGATCTTCAAAAAAAGGAGAACTAACCCGCATTATATTAACATAATGTTTGTGCATCTCCTTATCCTTCCCAGTAGGTAGGTCAATATAAAATTGTAGTCTGAATACTCTGCATAGCGAATAATACGGTTTAGTTTTATTACAATCCATTCGTATCATTGATTTCTTTTCATCTTCACCACCTTGAAACAAGTTGGATCGCATATTCTTTGCAAGATTACGGAAATAGGTATTAGGCTCTTTTTGGATATAGTTATCCAAAGTTTTTATTGCTTGCGCTTCTTCTCCCTGAGACTGTTTCCACAAGGAAGTTAATAATGCATCTGCGAAAGAATATTCACCTTTTTTACTTCTTAATTCATATAAAATATTTGCAATACCAATTTTATCTTTTTTCCGAAGATAATATTCACCTAACATTAAGTAAAAATCTAATTCCTGAATATTCGAAAGACCTTCCGGAGCTTTGAATCGATATTCATCTTTGAGGGAAAGTACTTCTTTGCCAGAAAGATAGAGTTTTGGAGTGGACCCAACAAAAACCCAACCCTGACTTCTCGGTACCTGAGAAAATAACGGTAAAAAATTGAAAAAATAAAGAACCAAAATAGAAATAAAAATTGTGGGAATCTTAGACATCGTTTACTATAAGTTCCCACGGGTACAGGATTTGGTCAAGTTCCATAAGTTTTTTTGTTACAAGCTTTGATAATTGTCCATTAAAATAGGTGTTCTAAGTCAATTCAAATGATTTCAGATTTTAAATTAGAAGATGTGTTGGGTAGTTTTGATGAATTTTTGATCATTGTCGATCAAAAACTCCAAATACAATATTCGATCGTCTCACCTAATTTGTATATACCGAACGGAGCACTTAGCATCGGATCAAATCTCTCAAACCTTCCCGTTTTACCCAAAGAACTCTTTATTCTCCAATCACTTTCGAAGGATTCTTTGCAAAGACGACACAATTTTTCGATAAGCCTTACTTTGGCCGGAAATTCTTTTCGAGTTCAGGGTAGATTCACAAATTTGGGAACTGGTCCAGCACTCGTGATCCGAGGAGAACCGAATCCAAACATAGAAAATTTGGTATTGGATGTCGGACCTAACGTTATTTTCCGCTCAAAATATGATGCAGATTTTGTAATTAGTTTTGTTTCATCCAACATTTCCTTTCTCTACCAATACCAACCACAAGACTTTATTTCCGGAAAACTAAAGAAGAAGGATTTAATTTTTGAGGGAGATTTGGAAAGAGTAATCGAAGAAGAAAAAGTATTTCTAAGGGGAGGACTGCGAAATTTTTCAATTGAATACCGATTAAAAAAGGGGAATGGAGAAATCATTTATGTCAGTGAATTCAATGTGGTTACTTACTATGATTCATTGCCAACAGAAAAGATTTGTTTCTTAATTGATATATCCGAGCAAAAGGAAAGAGAATCGCAAATCATAAGCCAACGAAACGAGCTTTTTAAAATCAAACGACTGTTTGAAGATACCAATGAAGTAGCCTTAAGCGGAGGGTGGGAAATAGATCTGATCCATCAATTGCATTGGTGGTCGGATGGTTTCAAAAAAGTTTTCGATCTACCACTCAACGTCCAACCAAATGAATATTCGTTTTCAAGTCTTATAATATTAGAAAAAGATATTGAGATTTATAATAACGCGATTTTAGAAGCAATCCAACATAGTTTGCCTTTTGATATTGAGTTAAGAATGAAAGATTCGAAAGAACAAAGTAAATGGATAAGGATTGTCGGTAAACCAGAATTAAAGAATGGTAAATGCATTCGGATTTTTGGCAGTTTGCAGGATCTATCCGAAAGAAGAGAAATGCAAATACAAAAGGAAGAAGCATTGGCAAGGCTTGAAAACCTTTTGGATGCAACCACTCATGTTACCATAATAGGAACCGATACGGATGGAATCATTACTCATTTTAACAAAGGGGCTGAAAATCTCTTAGGATATAAAGCCAAGGAAGTAATAGGGAAAACGACACCTTATATTTTCCACCTTCCCGATGAAGTACAAAATCGGTCTGATTTTTTAAGCGTAAAATATGGATATCCAATACAAGGTTTTGAAACCTTTGTACATCTCGCAAAACAGGGAGTAGTTGATTCTAGAGAATGGACTTACGTTAAAAAAACAGGAGAAACATTCCCTGTTGAGTTGGTGATATCCTCCGTAAAAAACCGAAACAACGATATTATTGGTTTTTTAGGTATTGGGATCGATATTTCCAATCACAAAGCGACAGAAAGAACACTAAGAGAAAGTGAAAGTCGTTGGCAGTTTGCCCTTGAAGGTTCTGGGGATGGAATCTGGGATTGGAATGCAATTACAAACAAGGTTTATTTTTCCAAACAATGGAAATCTATGTTAGGTTATTCGGAACTAGAAATCGGAGATTCTTTGCAAGAATGGGAATCTCGTGTTCATCCAGATGATCTAGCTGAGTGTTTTAAACATCTGAACGAACATTTTGAAAAAAAAGTTCCTGTTTACACAAGCGAACATCGCATGCTTCACAAAAATGGAGAGTATGTATGGATTCTGGACAGAGGAAAGGTAATCGAAAGAGATAGACAAGGAAAGCCGGTTCGTGTGATCGGAACACATTCGGATATCACTGAACGTAAAAATATGGAAAAGATGCTAAAGGAAGCAAAATCCAAAGCTGAATCTGCATCCTCTGCTAAATCTGAATTTCTTGCAAATATGAGCCATGAAATCAGAACTCCACTCAATGGTGTAATTGGATTCTCAGAGCTACTATCAAAAACAAATTTAGATGAGATTCAAAAACAGTACACGGAAACGATTTCCATTTCCGCAAATTCGTTGTTAGATCTAATTAATGATATTCTAGATTTTTCCAAAATAGAATCGGGAAAAATGGACTTACATTTTGAGCCAGTCAGTCTGAACGACTTGTTTTACCAAATCAACGAAATTATCAAATTCAAATCGAATCAAAAAGGTCTGAATTATATTTTGGAGATTGATAAGAATGTCCCAAACATCATTCTAACGGATGCAATACGACTTCGTCAGATTATTTTGAATTTGACCAGCAATGCTATTAAATTTACCGAAATAGGATTCGTGAAAGTTAGAATTTCTGCCTCCAAACTCTATGATGACATTCACCATTTTACTTTTGAAATTCGAGATACTGGAATTGGAATTGATGAAGAAAATCAGAAAAAAATATTTGAAGCATTCTCTCAAGCAGATACCTCAACAACTCGAAAATTTGGGGGCACGGGCCTTGGGCTTACTATCTCATCACAATTGCTAAAACTCTTTGGATCCAAATTATCAGTTAATTCTTCACTAAACAATGGATCGGTCTTTTCTTTTTCATTTCCTATTAAAGCTTTGAAGGATTCGGAACAAACCCCGATTTCATCTGATCTATTAAAAAAACAGCCAGAACCAAATTTGGATAATACCGTCTACTTACAAACAGGAGAAGCTTTAGCAAGAATCCTAATCGCTGAAGATAATCCTGTGAATATGATGCTCACAAGGGCACTCATTCGGAAGATTTTTCCAAATGCGGAGATATTAGAAGCGAAAGATGGAAGTGAGGCAGTGGTGTTATTCGAAGAGCACAGTCCCAATTTAATCCTTATGGATATTCAAATGCCCGAATTGAATGGGTATGATGCTACGAAAAAAATAAGAGATTTAAAAAATGGAAAGACAATTCCGATTCTAGCTTTAACGGCTGGGACTGTAGCAGGAGAAGAATCAAGATGTTTGGCAGCAGGAATGAATGACTATATCTCCAAACCAGTTGTTTTAAAGACATTGTCTGAAAAATTAAAAAAGTGGCTTATCACAGAGGATGTCAAAAAAACAATGTAATTATTGTGCTGGTATCTATTTCAAAATTATCCAAATCCATTGGTGACAAAAAACTTTTTACAAATGTTGACTTCGGAATATCCGAAGGTGAAAAAGTAGCAATCGTTGGGATCAATGGTTCCGGTAAATCAACCTTCTTACGCGCATTACTTGGTAGAGAAGAAATTGATTCGGGACAAATTGTTAAGAGCAATCATTTAAAAATTTCTATTTTAGAACAAAATCCAATTTTTTCACCTGACGAACGAATCATCGATCACATCTATAATGGCGAAAACAAAATTGTTAAATTGCTAAAAAAATACGAACTAGTTTGTGAAGCATTGGGCAATGGATCAGATACTGCGGAAGAAGACTACACAGAAATCACACAAGAGATGGATAGACTCAGTGCATGGGATTATGAAAAACAGGTTAAATCCATACTAAAGGAGTTAGGTGTAGATCATTTAGAACGAAAGATGTCCAACCTCTCGGGAGGAATGCTCAAAAAAGTAGAACTTGCTAAAGCTTTGATTGATGAAAGCAATTTACTGATTTTGGATGAGCCGACAAATCATCTTGATGTTAAATCCATCCTATGGCTAGAAGAATATCTATCCAACCTGAACAGTGCCGTTTTACTTATAACACATGATAGATACTTTCTAGATCGAGTCGTTGGCAAGATCTTGGAATTTAGCAATGGGAATTATTATCTATACTCTGGTAATTACTCAGAGTATTTGAGTCTTAAAGTAGCAAGAGAAGAAACCCTTTACAAACAAGAAGAAAAAGCCAAACAATTTCTTAAGCAAGAGATGAAATGGCTCAAACGGCAACCTAAAGCCAGAACAACAAAACAAAAAGCAAGAATTGATAGAGCCTCAGCACTGCAAAACCGAGAAAAACCACCTGAACAAAAAGAATTAGAGCTTTCTGTAGCTGCCAAGAGACAAGGAAAAACTATTTTAGAATTACACAATATTCAAAAATCATTTGGAGAAAGGAAGATTATTCGGGATTTTACTTATCATTTTAAGGCAAAAGAACGTCTAGGGATCATTGGTGCAAACGGGATCGGTAAATCCACTCTCTTAAATATAATGGCCGGGAAAATTTCGCCCGATTTTGGTTTTTTGAAACCTGGTATTAATACAAAGATAGGATACTTTGATCAAAATAACCAAGATCTTCCATTAGATAGAAATGTTTTGGAGTACATTAAAGACGTAGCGGGAGAAATGATAGAAACAGAATCCGGGGAAAAGATAACCGCCGCAAAAATGTTAGAGCGATTTCTTTTCGATGGAAAACTTCAATACACTCCGATAGCAAAACTATCTGGAGGCGAAAAAAGAAGACTTTACTTAGTTCAGATACTTATGACTGGACCAAATTTTTTAATCCTCGACGAACCTACAAATGATCTAGATATCCAAACACTTTCTATCCTCGAATCCTTTTTAGAAGAATTCCCTGGAACAGTTGTTACCGTATCGCATGATCGATACTTTTTAGACCGAGTTGCCGAAGGTTTAATCCTGTTTCGTAATTCAGGTACATTGGATCTTTATGTTGGCACATTCTCGTCCTTTCTCGAAGAGGAAGGAATGGATTGGGAAAAAGGGAACATTGATAAAGAACAAGAAGAACAACTAACAACAAACGAAAAAAATAAGCCTGAGATACCCCGACATTCTAGTCCATCAAAAGACCAGAAAAAAATTCAAAAAATCGAATCTGAGATAACAAGTCTAGAATCTAAAAAGGCAAATCTCCAGAAAGAAATGGAGTTAGTTTCTGAAGACTTTGTAAAACTTGCAGAACTCACAAAAGAATTGAGTAAACTAGAGGAGGAAATTCTTTACAAATTGTCTGAATGGGAAACACTTCATCCCGGATGAAAACGGTTTACTATACGAGACTTCTCATTTGGACACCGATCATCACTCCAGTCTTCAATATTTTGTCGGAGGAAATTTCCTTACAGTTGGAACGAGGGGATTTGCTTGTTATGCTGATGGATGGTCTGACAGAGGGAAGGTCTCCTAGTTCCACCAAAATGTTCGGAGAAGAAGAATAGTAACAATTGGTAATCCGAAATAGAGATAATCCTTTGAATGAAATTTTAGATATTGTGTTTAAAGCAATCATTCAATTGTCAGGAAGTATAGATCGGATACAGGATGATCTATAACATTGGGAATTATGCGTTATACGAAAATTAAAAACTACAATTGATTTAAAACTAAAAAAGGGAACTATTGCAAAATGTTTTGAATGAACCAACATCATCATCTTCTAACAACATGCAGTCTTTGGAGGGCTTTCTAACACCAATTTTTTTTGTTACGATTTATCTAATAAGAATGTTATCACTCCAGATTTTAATTTTTCTGCCTCGACTGTTACCGATATCCAAATCACTCCCTCTGGCAAGGCTATACTTTCAGGATCCATTGGTCAAATTGGTGGTGTCAGTCGAACAAATTTTACGGTAATTGATCTAGTTAACAATTCATTGAAAGGTTATTTTCCTGAAAAGAATGGAAATATAGCAAGAACCTATCTAACAGAGACAAACGGATTCATGGTAGATTTCGAATCCTTCCGATTGGTGTAGAATCGTATTCTGCTTTTTGAGGGTTTCTAGGTTATTGCAATCGACTCTCTATCTCCAAAAAATTTCCAATGATCGTCGGAACATGATCCGAAAGCTCTTCCCTCTTGTGAGAGGTTGCAACTCCGATCACAGTGCATCCTGCATTGATTCCCGCTTGGATTCCTAAAATAGCATCCTCAAACACAACACATTCATTTGGTGGCAAATTTAGACCTTTGGCACATAGCAAATATACCTCTGGATTTGGTTTGCCATGTTTTACCTGAGAGCCATCAATGATACAATCAAAATAATTGCGTAGACCTAAGTTATCCAAGGTAAAAACCACGTTTGTAGTAGGAGCGGAGGTTCCCAAAGCAATTTTTTTCTTTCTAGATCGTAAGGATTCTAAAAAGGGAATGAGTCCATCGAGAGGTTTCATAAAGTTCCGATAGATACTTTGGTAGCGAGTTTCTTTCTCTAAGGCATAGGCAAAAACCTCAGACTCGGAAATATCTCCAAAGATGGAACGAAAGAGATCCGCATTGGTTTTCCCATTAAAATCCTTCCGATAGATTTCTTCGTTGAGTGGAAAATCGTATTTTTTTGCAAATTCCATCCACGCCTGGAAATGAAATTTATGGTTGTCTACCACAACCCCATCCATATCAAAAATAAAACCATTAAAAGAACTCATTACACAAAACTAAAATAAAAATCAATTCCCCGTCAAGTGTATTCGTTTGTCTGTTTGCAAATCAGATTTTCAAGATACATTGTAAAAGTATACGCTTACTTACTTATATGTAATTATATTATCAATCTCTAGAGTATATACAATCTAGTAACCAAATCAAAGTTTAAAACATTGCGGATTTTTAAATTATTTTTCTGCTTATTATCAAATCTTAAATAATTGAGGCGGTAGATGAAATCGAATTGGTATCTACAGATGGTGGAGATCTATTTATGGATTCGTATTCCGATCCAAGATGGTTTACTCATTACAGACCAACAGCAGAATTCCGGGGAAGCGGCGCCGAAGTTACTCGTCGAATCACTATTAGGAGGACGATAGAAGATACCATTAATATGCGATGAATAGGAGGAAAATCAAGAATCTAAATTAAATTAGACACTAAACACTTTTTATCTGCCATGGCTGGCATCGATATTTCTTTTACACAAGTATAAGGAGTAGTTGCTAAGTATCGTAAATTTAAAACAGTTATCCCTATTTTGCTTTCACGCAGATTTTCTCTTAAAGCATGCGCAATACCTCGAATTACAAATTTAGAGGCAGAAAATGAAACTTCTTTACCATTGTGGTTATCTAATCCCCAAGTAGAACCGATTAGGATAATTTTTGCATTCGTTGTTTTTTCATCAGGAATCCATACCCTTAGATACTGTTACTGGATCTGGGTATTCTGTTCTATGCTCTTGGATACATTTTTAGATATTGTTATTAATGGATCAATTTGATTCATCTTCTCATCGTTAATTATTTTTTATTTGTTCAAGGATTACGAATCGAAAACAGTTGTTATATTTTTCTGGATTTGTAGCAAGTGAATTTCCGACTAACGGAGATTTTTTATGTGAGAGGATTATGGAATTGTAGTGGGGAATGCTGATTTTTTATTTCGAGTTGAAAATACAGTTAATACAGAAATTTCCATTGGGTGAAAATACGATATTAGAAGATTCTCCAGAAGAAGGCGTTTCAATATCCGCCTCACATATCGGGCTTTCATTGAAAGTTCAAAAACAATCCTACTCTTTAAGACTTTTGAATGGGTATCGTACCCCCCACCACTTTTCTTTGAAAAGTGGTGGGGGGCGAAATGGCGCCCAATTCCTTCTTGTTTCCCCCGCCCAATTTCAAAATGATGGAAAAATCAGTAAATCATCCCTTAGGAAGTGTGCCCATCCATGGCAAATATCTATTACGACGACAGTTGCGATCTAAATATCCTCAAAGGAAAAACCATTGCAGTCATTGGCTACGGCAGCCAGGGACATGCCCAAGCCCAAAACATGAAAGATTCAGGCCTAAAAGTCATCATCGGACTTCGTGACGGCTCCAAATCAGTCGCGGAAGCAAAAGAAGCAGGTTTTGAGGTTTATAACGTAGCGGAAGCGGCAAAAAAAGCTGACATCATCCAAGTTTTAGCACCAGATACCATCCAAGCTGAGATGTACAAAAACGATATTGAGCCACATTTAAGCGAAGGAAAGGCTCTCGTTTTTTCCCATGGGTTTAACATCCATTATGACCTAATCACTCCTCCCAAAAACGTAGACGTTTATATGGTAGCACCCAAAGGTCCTGGACATTTGGTACGCCGAGTTTACACAGAAGGTGGCGGAGTACCTTGCCTAATAGCCATCTACCAAGACGCGACAGGTTCTGCAAAAACTCGTGCTCTTGCCCATGCATCGGGAGTCGGTGGGGGAAGAGCAGGAATTTTAGAAACATCTTTCCGTGAAGAAACAGAAACAGACCTTTTTGGCGAACAAGCTGTACTTTGCGGTGGTGTTGCCAACCTTATTATGAGTGGATTTGAAACTCTTACGGAAGCGGGATACGATCCAGAAATTGCTTATTTCGAATGTTTGCATGAAGTAAAACTCATAACAGACCTTATCTATGAAGGTGGACTTGCACGTATGCGTTTCTCCATTTCTGATACAGCAGAATACGGAGACTATATCAGTGGACCGCGTATCATTGATGCAGGTGTAAAAGCTCGTATGAAGGATGTTTTAACTGATATCCAAAAGGACAAAGGGGCAGCGTTTGCGAAACGTTGGATGGCAGATACAAAAGCCGGATACCCTGAATACAAAAAACTAAAAGAGAAAAATGCCGCTCACCCCATTGAAGACGTTGGTCGCAAACTTCGTTCGATGATGAAGTGGTTAGCAAAGTAGACGTAGAAGTAAGAAGCCAAGAAAAGGAACAGTAACATGAAAGTAACAAAAAGAATCGTTCTCTCCAGCCCAGCAAGAACTCCATTTGCTCAAATCGGGAAGGCACTCGCACAATACCCTGGCCACCACTTAGGTAAGTTAGTTGGTGAGGAAGTGATGAAACGCAGTGGCCTAAAGCCAACTGATATCGACGGTGTGATCGTTGGTGAAGGTTTTGCTAATGCACCAAACTCTGCACGAGTGATTGCAAATCTAATGAACCTCCCTCTAGAAATCCCATGCCTTACAGTGGCTAACAACTGTGTATCTGGTTTGGAAGCAGTTGCGGAAGCATCTCGCCGAATTATGTTAGGTGAAGGCCAAGTTTACTTAGTAATTGGTGAAGAATCGCAAACTTCTATGCCATTTGTTGTAAAAAATGCAAGACTCAATAAAAAAACAAATAGCTTAGATTCTCTATTAAAACTCCTTCCCAACGAACTTCCAGAAGGTGTGGAAGTAAGAGACACATTGGAAGATGGTCTTGGTGACGGCGAAACGTCGTACGGGATGCAAGTAACCGCAGAAATTTTAGCGCAAAACTATGCAATCCCAAGAGAAACTCAAGACAAAGTGGCTTACGAGTCTTTCAAACGAGCATTTGATGCAACTCAGGAAGGTCGCTACAAACCGTACATTATGGAAGTAAAAGACGACGAAGGAAATCCTTTACAAGCAGACGAAGCAGTCCTTCTCCGTGAAGGTCTTGTAAAAAACCCTACTCGTATGGGTCGGGCAATGCTTATGTTTGATAATCCTGCTATGAAATTTGATGCTTGGAAAGAAAAGTACGGAAAGGACTTAAAAAAATCTCATGGCCCTACTGTTTCCATCTTCAATGCAAGCCCACGTTCAGATGGAGCTGCTGGTATCATAGTAGCTTCTGAAGAAGCCGCAAAAAAACTCGGACTCAAAGCAGAAGCTGTTGTAACTGGTTTCAAGATGAAAGGTGTGGCTCCAAACCTTATGGGTCTTGGTCAAGCTGAGGCAACTCTGGGTCTTCTCGAAGAAGTGGGCGAAAAGGTGGAAAACATCGATGTAATCGAAATCCACGAAGCTTTCGCGGCAACGGCAGTCGCTGCTTTGGAGGAGATCAAAATCCGAACTGGATTTGATTGGGAAAAGAACTTTGATGCAAAAAAGATCAATCCTAACGGTGGATCGATTGCCATTGGACACCCGTTTGGTGCTACTGGAGTGAGACTGCTCCACAACGCCATTATGGACTTCCAAGAAAACAAGGATGCTAAGAAGGTTCTCGTGACTGCTTGTGCTCACGGTGGAATCGCAGGATCCATGATCGTCGAAAGACCATAATCTGATCAGCAACGCTAAATGAGGCGACTAACAAAAACTAAGTGCCGCATTTAGCAAGTCCTCCCGAGTTGGCGAGGTTTGATTGAGAATTTAAAAAAAGCCAGGGATAAAACTCTGGCTTTTTTTGCACGAACAGGGAATCCTGTGGGAATCGATATTCATGCAAAAACTTCACATTTTCTGAATTTGGATGAATTAATTCTGATTAAGAATAGTTAAACGCTCTTCGTCATCCAAACATCCGATTCAACTGAACAATCGCTCGATTAAAAACCGAATCGATGTTTCCCATTCTTTTTCCAGTTCCATTCGTTTACGTTTGGACTTACCTTCCTTTTTGAGGATGGACATCGAATGTCCATGCAGATAATCGATTAGGATATCTCGTATCTTTACCGATCTAACAAAATCCTTTTCCCATGCCGATATCGTTTGCACTAAGATTTCATTGAAATCCTGAAGTTTGGGGATATTCGTATAACCATGATTTAATAAATACAAACAGCAATTAGGATATCGAAAAAAGAAATCTCGATAGGAAAATAATAGATCCATAACTTGATTTAGTATCAAATTTCGATCTTTAAGATTTGGATTTGTAGTTTTGGGAGAGCCTAGGGATTCCAAGGATTTTGGCTTACTAAGATTTTTTCCAGAATTTGCACCACTGCCCCACTGAAATCCTTCAAAAACCTTTTGGATACAAGCTTGAATTAAGTTTTCTTTGGATGGGTAGTAATGGTAGACCGCCATTGGGTCTACATACAATTTTTTGGCAAGACCTCGCATCGAAAATCCTTCCCAGCCTTGTTTTTCTAGGATTTGGATTGATACACGTAGGATATTATTAATAGTCAAGTTTGCCATTCAGTCCAAACTATATCGAATTCTACGACGAACTTCCATCAATCCTTTTTTTCTACGGCGTAGAATTTATTCTTGAGTAAATGCTTTTTTTTAAAAGGATTGATTTTATAATTTCTACAGTGTAGAAAAAGAGGTGCTTATGATCGAATATTTGGGATATATTGCGACGAGTTTGGATGGAAAGATCGCAAAAACCGATGGTGAATTAGATTGGTTACTAAATCCTAAATTCAATCTAGATGATGAAGATTTTGGATATAAAACTTTCTTTGATTCAATAGACTGTCTCGTCATGGGTAAAAATACCTTCTTAAAGGTTTTAGAATTTCCGGAGTATCCTTATGGAGAGAAGATTGTTTGGATTCTATCCAAGTCTAAAATTACCATCCCTACCAACTTACAATCGTATGTAAAACAGCATACTTGTTCCATATCAGAATTGGATGAAATTTTAAAAAAGGATGGGAAAACCAAACGAGTTTATGTCGATGGAGGTAGAGTCATCTCTTCATATGCCAAACTAGGTTTTCTTAAAAAAATCACAATTACTACAATTCCAGTTTTGATAGGAAAAGGTATTTCCCTTTGGGATCTGAACGTGGAAGAGACCATTCACCTCAACTGTGAGGCTTCGCAACTTTATACGAATGGATTTTTAAAACAGACCTATTCTTTCTCAAATAATCTTTCGAATTGATTTGACGAAAAATAAAAAATTGATACCTTCACCTCCGAACTTGCGAGGAAAACTCTTTGGGAAACTATGATTTTGATTTAATTGTGATCGGTGGTGGACCAGCTGGGGAAAAGGCCGCGGCCAAGGCATCTTATTTTGGAAAAAAAGTCGCTCTCATCGAAAAAGAAAGATTCCCTGGAGGAGCCGGTGTTCATACGGGTACCCTTCCTTCTAAGACACTCAAAGAAACAGCACTCTTTCTCTCGGGAAAAAATGATAAGGGAATCTTTGGCGTTGATAAAGATCTAAAGCGTGATGTTTCCATCGAAGATTTTTTCTATCGCAGAAATTATGTTACCGAATCCGAAACAAATGCAATCAATACCAATTTAGAAAAACATAAAATTCAAGTCTTCCACGGTTTGGGTGAAATCCAAGACCCGCATACAGTCAAAGTTTCCATTGCAAACTCCAAAGAAAAAATAGACATTACTGGCGAATTTATCCTCATCTCCACTGGATCCATCCCTCACAGACCATCGGAAATCCCATTTGATGGAATTCGAATCCACGATTCCGATTCCATACTCGAACTAAAAAAATTCCCAAAATCCTTATGTGTTTTAGGTGCTGGAGTCATCGGTTGCGAATACACTACGATATTTGCCTCCTTAGGTATTCCAGTTTATCTCGTAGACACAAGAGATGAGATCCTACCTTTTTTAGATTCAGAAATTACCTCTGAGCTTGTACGCATTATGCGAACTGATGGGATTGAAGTCATATTTAATTCTGGTGTTTCTCATATCGAAAAGTCCGAAGAGGAAGATACAAATCACAAAATCCATTTATCAACAGGCGAAGTTTTGGAAGTAGATATGTTTTTGTTTGCGGCGGGAAGATCCGGAAATACAAACGGACTAGGCTTGGATCGGGTGGGACTACAGGCCACCAAACGGGGAACAATCGAGGTGACCGACCATTACCAAACAAAGATACCCTCAATTTACGCCGTGGGAGATGTGATTGGATTTCCCGCTCTAGCAAGTACGAGTATGGACCAAGGGAGAATTGCTGTGACTCATATGTTTACCACTGGTGGGATGAAAGAATTGTATCAGATTTTTCCTTACGGAATCTATACCATTCCCGAAGTTTCGATGGTGGGAATCACAGAGAAAGAGGCAGCGCAAAAACAAATCCCTGTTATGTGTGGTATGTCCAAATATGAAAATATGGCGAGAGGCAAGATTTTGGGAGCTCAATCTGGATTTTTAAAAATAGTTTTTCACAAAGAAAGCACCGAAGTTTTGGGAGTACATATCATCGGAAACCTAGCTACCGAAATCATCCACTACGGAATGACATTAGTTTCAGAGAAAAAAACACTTCAGGATGTGATTGCGGCTCCTTTTAATTACCCCACCTTACACGATTTATATAAGTATGCCGCCTATGATGGCCTTGGAAATCTCAGCGGCCATAAAGTGAAGTAATGACACCAATCCATTTTCATCTTTTTTTTAGCGTTTTGGATTGTATTTTTTACATCCCTTTACCTATCAGAAGAAAATCTTCCGTATGCGAAACATCATTTGATGATTTTATTTTCTACAGCAGTTTCCCAAATTGTAACTTCAGGAAGGTTTAGTTTTTCCGAATCCAAATAGTCCTGAATTTTTTTACGATCTAATAGTGTCGGATCGTAATCCATTCTAAACTCGTAAGATTCGAGTTTGGCGGCCAACTTACTTACGATTTCATTTTTTAAAAAGTTTTGCCATTCGAGAGAACCATTTTTTTCAAAATAGGAGTAAAAAGCATATTGATCTTTAAATGTCGGCAAACTAACAGATGCAATTTTTGATTTGGGAAGTTCTATTGCTGCCCCGGACTCTTCGTTTCCTTTCGTGCGCCGGATGATGGAACTCAATTCATTGATTAGAAATTTGCGAACTTTATTATCACCAGTACTGAGAAACTGACCAAACTCATCTAAGGTTCCAAATTCTGGAGTCTGCAAATGTTTTTGGATATAATCTTCTTTCGAAAGATTTTTTTCTTTGGCACGTTCGTCCGTTCCATCACCATCTAATATATCTGCAATAACGATCGAGACATCTTTTCTAAATCCAATTTTTCCTGACTTAGATTTTGCAAGGAGACCGAGACCATGGATAGCGACAGCAAATGTTTTTGGCGAAATCTTTTCAAATCCACCTTCTGCCAAAATCTTTTTTTCAATATTTAAGATATTGTGTTTGTATGATTCTTTGGCCTGCATTTCTTGAAGTTTCAATTTGATGGAATCTTCGTATTGGAATCCTTCGGGAGTTTCGATCAAAATTCCAAATTTCGTTAATCCTGTCCAAAGTCGTGCTGGATTTAGATAGTTTAGTTTACGCATAGGATCAGGGAAATATTTTGCATCTTCCAATGGATGGTTAAAGCAATGTAAAGGGTGACTGCGCTCTGCCATCAACATATGGTAATCACTTACACATGCTTCAAGGTTTTGTATTTTATAGATTGGGTAACCTAACAGAATACCTATGGATATCATTTCGTAAGGTTTACAAATTGTTGGAGCTTCAAATGTCTCGACGCTAATATCCGGCTCAATTTTGGATCGCTTCAGGTAGTGATCCATTCGCGAGGGAAGGTCGTTTGCCTGATCCTTACTAGAGTCATCCCCCTCTTCATAGGTATTCAACGGGAAATTAGTGACGGTTCGGTAGTATTCCATCGAATCTGTACCGAAGGCATCGATCTTTACATATGGTCGAGAGTAGGTATCTAACTTTTCTAAAAGTTTTTTGACAGTAATTTTTTTCTCTTCTAAGACTTGTTTGATGGATATCGATTCAAAGTTAAATCCTGCTAATTTTGTATAGATGATTTGAAAGAGTTTTGCCCGTATTGTTTCGATTTCAATTTTCAATTGGGTGTTATCAGAGAGTTCAAGTGAGTCATCTAACCCCTTTTTTTCTTCAACCAATGCTTCCTTAACCGCTGAAATTGGTTGGTCCAATAGGAACTGATACTTTGATCTTAAGATTTCATCAATTTCTTCTTTTTTCTTTTCTAAGATTTTTAGACCCATCGTTGAAATCAAGTGTGTGGTCAAAACTTGAGTCACATCATCTTCGCGATCCATTTTGAGA
Source organism: Leptospira sp. (assembly GCA_027533185.1). Taxonomy (GTDB): domain Bacteria; phylum Spirochaetota; class Leptospiria; order Leptospirales; family Leptospiraceae; genus Leptospira_A. Next base: position 109,514 of record JAPZTS010000017.1, read on the forward strand.
AAGTCAATTTCGTTCGATAGATCTTCGATAGAAAGTCGTGAGTAAAAATACTTTTTCAGAAAATTTTCGATTTCTTCAGGGTTGACGAGATAGAAGAATAAAGGGTTTTTCTTTTCTAAAATCTCAAATTTACCTTCTTTAATCTCCGCATCTAAGTCTTTTTTTAGTTCGACAAGTTTTTCTTTTAGAATGACGATTTCACTGTTACGGATCTCAAATAGACTGGCTTTTAGATCTCTTACAAATCCTTCAGCAGCAGTTAACATCGATTCAAACACCAGCTGACGATAATTATGTTCTTGCATTGTAATGAATTGACTGAAAATTTCTGGTGAAGTAGCCCCAGTTTTTTCTGCCGCTTCGATACATTTTGAAAAATCTTCCACCGAATAGCGACTTAGACTTACTTTTTCTTTGTAATATTTCTTTTGATAGAGTTCAACCTTATCCAAAATCAAATTGATCAGGGATTCCGCAAAAAGAAAACCCTTCATTGGATCTTTTATGTACTTGTGAACTTCTTCAGTGATGATTGCTTTGAGTTTTTCCAACTCGAGTAAAGAACGTTTTTGAATTCTTGTAACAAAATTGTTTTTTATTTTTTCCTGTTCTTCCGGACCATAATCTCTGACCAAAACTTCTAATAGACTCACTGCACCCCGAAAGTCCTTCTTTTGGATTGCAGATTCAATACGGGTCCGATAAGATTTAAATTCAACGCCCATGTCCAATTCATAATCGGGATAAAGTCTTTCAAAAAAGGAAAGGCAATTGAGACGGATGGCGCGCACAAATCCTCGATTGAGATCTCCTATCGTTTCGAGAAGTAATTTAGGGGAAACTTCCTTTATGAAATTTTCAATTAACTTAACGGCGGTTATCTTATAACCTAATTCACTCATTTTATCAGCAGGATAAACAACTCTACTTATACCAAACGAGTTGTAACATGCTTTTCTTTTCGAAGTTTCTTCTTTTGGCAAATAGACCGATACTCTGGTCGAATCGTTTACCATTCGTTCTTCGATGGCACCACCCACAGTGGATGCAACAAAAGTTGAGATGAACTGTCCTGTTAACTCCTGAACTTGATCTCTACCTTGTAAAGAATTACCCGCCATATTTTCAATATCTAAGAGATATAACATGCCATTATCGAAAATTTGATCATTAACAACAACTTCACGTCCCCCTGGATAGTTTGCCTTAAAACTATTTCCACTCATAAAGTAATCGATCTCTTTGAGTGCTGCATAGGCATTTGCCCTAGCATTACGATTGTACACTACCTTCTGGAATGCTGCAGGTAAAACTAATACGCCATAAATTCTTGGTGTAGGCCAAAAATCCTTAAAGATATCCTTTGCCATAGCCGCGATATCAAGGATCATCCCGTTACCCGTTCCACCTACTATGGAGCAGGTGATAAATATAGAAATCTGTGCAGAACTTCGCAAATGGGTAGTTTGAAATACAAATTCTTGTCCATCAAATCGACTTCCATTTACTTCAAAGTAATAACCATTTTCATCCAATGGAAAAGAATCCATCGTAAGTGGTTTGTTTGCATGAGGGGCAAGTATCGCCTTTGTACTTCCATCGGGAATCAGAGTGAGGAATTGACGGCCCGCTGCAATTTTATCTTTAAAGTAGTATTTATTTTGTCCTTTGCGAATAGCAAAACGAATCACTTCTTCTTTTTTATCCTCTTCCTTGACATCAAGAAGTTGGAAGAATTTTGGATTGGTTGAAAGAGAAGCCAACCTGTCACGCTCTTTGATCAGAGTTTCGCGAATCTTTTCTTGGTTGTAAAAGTAAGCAAGTCTTCCCAAAGGACGGGTTTGGTTTGCACCTTGTCCCGAACGAGTAGATATATCGTAAACATCTGGATTGGGAAGCCATTTAAAAGCAGGATCGTTTTGGTATTTGTCTCTTAGAAAATCTAACGAAAGCTCAGCGGGAGTTGGAGAAGGGATATACAACATCCGAGATTCTTCTTGGAAAAATTGATTGGATGGAAAACGGTATTTGCCACCTTTAGCTTCAATACTTGTTTCAATATCCGTAGTATCAATTCCAACAAATCTCAAATATCGGAAAGCTTCCACAGGAAGGTTGGACTCCATCCATTTTTTTACTGACAGTACTCCCTTCATTCCAGAACCACCGACACCGATTACGATCGACTTTCTTACGGCAGGTTTGTCTTGGGACAATACTCTTTGAATTGATGAATGAACTTTTGACATGGATTAAGCCTTCGCGAACGGATCTACCATTGGAAACAAACCATCGCCAGTTTGATTTGCGGTATCATAACCTGGATAGATTTTAAAGAGTCTCAAAAAAAACTGTTTTTCGATGATAGCAATTCCTGATTTCGTTTTTGCTTCCACATCTTTTGTATATAGATGGAATTCAAAATATCCATTTCTAAACTTGCCGTCCTGTGTTAGCCTGTCACCAATTCGAAAACGAATCGGCTGTTTTGGATCGATTCCATTTAAATTTGTGTCACCTGCGGAGTCCGCTTCTTCTTGGATTAAAACGCGTTCTCTTGCACTCATTTCCCTTACTTCAGTAGTGTTGGGAAATACAATTAAAACCTTTCCTTCCCTTCGAAAGTCCAGCACATACTTTTCTTTAATCAGATCGGGTAGATTGTATATATCTTGGTCTTTGGATGCATTCACAGCCCGAATCATGATTGTAAGGTGGTGGTCAACAACTTCGGTTGAGTGAGTTTTAATTGTACCTTCGTGTTGGCCAATCGTGATTATTTTTTCTGCTGGATCACCATGAATCGAGTATTTAAAAATCAAACCTGGATCTGGTAAATCCTTCGTTTTAATTGTATGGTTTGAAGCATTTACTGTTGTTACAGGAGGAGTTTGTGTGATTGTGCTAATATCGGCAATAGTCGATTCTTGCTTCTTTGCGGATGCCTTTTCCTTTACTTGTTTTTGGTAAAACTTAACATTTCCACCAGAATTGGATTTAAGTTTTACTAAAGTTAGCCTTTGCATAATCACAACCAAAGCAAGAACTGCAACAAAAAATACTAAAAGGAAAACCCAAGTTTCATAAGAGTTCACTTTGTCTTCCAAAGCCCGAATCTGTTCAATAGAATAAGGATTCATCAATTGGCCAAAAATCATTTCATAACCTCGTTAGATATAAATTCCATGAATAAACGAATCGGTAGACCCAACATAAAGTCTATTGTCCACTATAACTGGCTTTCCGTTGATATTTCCGTCCGTGTTGTATTTTAGGTGCAGAACACCTGTCATATTTTTCAATCCGTATAAAAAATTATCCTCAGAACCAAAGAATACATGATCACCCTGAACAAGTGCCTCACTTCGAATTCTTCCATTCGTTTTAAAACTCCATTGCTGTTTGCCATAAAGATTCAAACAATGGAAAGTTCCATCATCACTCCCAAACAAAAAGAACTCATCGTTTCCTATAACGAAAGAAGTTATATCTGAATGTACCGCACTCCTAGCAGGATATGTCCATACTGTTTTCCCAGAAACTCGATCTATGCAGTAAACAAAACCGTCCAGGGAACCAGTTAGAACAAAATTTCCCTTCTGCGAGACATAGGGTTTGCAACGAATTGGCCCATCCGTTTTTACGGACCAAAATTTACTCGCTCCCTCTCCTCCGTACCGCAATGCATGGAGGTGTTTGTCTTCACTGCCGATAAAGATTGTTCCACCGTCTATAGCTGGGGAAGATACTAGACCTTCCATTTTATGTTCCCAAACTTTTTTACCAAAGTTTTGATTGGAAGAGTCGCCTCCCACATAACAATCATAAGCATGAATTCCACTAATTGTAGCTACGATTAAGATTCTACCAGTAGTTAAAAGTCTTGAAAAAACTGTAAGACCGATATTTCTCTGCCAAACGATTTCGCCTGGCAAGAGATTGCCTTTCTCATCAAATTTAATTTTGATTGCCGCAATCAATCCTTGTTTGGTGACAAAAAATACAAAATCACCTATTACAACTGGTGTTCTATAAATGGCGCCGGGTACGTTGACTGCCCAGGCTAGAGTGGATGTTTCATCATTAGCGGTTAGGAGTAAAATTTCGCCTTTATGATTCGCGGACAAAATGTATCTTGAATCACCTTTTTCGTATCCAACGATTCCAGAAGTGATATGTGCCTTTGTTCGGTAGTTTAGAAAACTTGTCCCTGGGGCTTTTTGGGGATCGTGCGCATCACTTTCGAGTTCTGCTAATGTGTCTTCTGCTTGCGGAACATTGCCTGAGATTCGAAAACTCTCATCGACACGTAAGGCTTCCTTTGGAGAAAATGCTTTCAATTCTTTGTATACAAAACCCATAATATTTAGAGACCAATACTAGTATTGTCGACCACACATGGGAAGAAAAAAAATCTAAGCGAAGGAAAAGAGATCGACAGAGTACTGGGAATTCCCGAATTTTTGAACTATGTCGTTTTACACAAAGACTGTATCTTATTTGTTTGTTCTTTTTTGTTCTCCTGGCCTTTTAATCGCCCAGGGTCATTGGGGAGATTATATTCCTGTTAAAGAAGTCAAATCCACCTATCGAATATTTGGTGACAAGGTCAATTTAAGAGAGGATGCAAATACCAAATCTAAAATTGTAACGTCCCTAAAAGCAGGTGATAAAGTCCAGATCCTTGAGAAAGCTAACATACTATTTGAACAAAACCAGCTAAAAGAAAACTGGTACAAAGTTAAAACAAATGGAGGGACAATAGGATACCTTTGGGGCGGTTTGATTGCAGATTATTCATTTACGGATTCCAATTACGAAATCCTCTGCAAAAATCTAGGCCCAAAACTAACAGGTCTTGAGTTGCGAGTCCTATCAAAGGATAAAATCATTTCAAGTCTAAAGATTGAAGATGGACCTGTAAGCAACGAAGGATGGGGATACAAAAAACTAAAAGAAAAGGATTTTTCTCCAAGTCCGCAATCTCTTTTTTCGCTGAAGTATTTTGTTTTTTCTGAAATTGAATATGGCTACAACCAACAAATCATCATCAGCCTATCAAAAGATGGAACATTGACCAACCATTTTTCTTGGCTTGAGGGCAGTTGCGATCCTCCTGCTTGTATGGAATCCTGGTTAGTTTTTCCGAGTGAGACTCTAAAAAAAGATGATTCCATCAAAAGAGTCGAAACGAAAGGACAGAAAAATACAATCATCGAAATATCAAGAAGTTATGATATAGATGATCCAAAATCAAATGATTACTTTAAAAAACTTCATATTTGGAATGGTAAAACATTTCAAACAAAAGAAGAGTAACGTATGTTCAAAAGACTTTTTTTTATCTTTCTTTTAATGACAATTATTTTACCGCTTTTCTCTTGGAACAACCATGCAGGTATTACTTACTTAATATTAAAGGATTACTGGAAAGAAAATTCACCAAAGCCCGTTCCCGTTGAATCTTTGGAATCTTTTTTGAAAAAAGAAAGAGACGGAATTCCTAAAGTTTTAGCGGATGCGGAGTTTTGGGCAAAGAATAGATTGCCTCACCTAACTGACGTTGATTCTACTTTAAAGTTTGACCCAAGTGAGAAAGGTTCTGGAATTTCAGTCGATTTTTTAAGGGCAATCCGAGCCAATCCAAAGCACAAAACAAGTCTGTACATTCAAAAATTGGAATCCAAATCTCCGTCAAATTTTGCGTTGGAGAATCTGACGATTCTTCAGGACAAAGGTAAACTTGTGAACGAAACCTTTCTTGGTCTTAAGGAAGGAGAGATGGTAAATCCAGTCGATATTTTAGTTACAGCGGTTGATGAACCAGATTACGATTTAGATTTATACCTTTTTGAAGACAGTGGATTGGATTATACAAAGATTTATGGATTTGGCCAACAACCCTTTGGAAATCCAAAATATGAATACAGTTCGCAAGCCCCGTTTCACATGGGTTTTTACCATGAACCAACCATTATATTTACGTTAGCTGGATTCCTAAGAAAAACATATCCAGAATACCGAATCCATCAATTCACAAAACTTTCCGAGTTTGCCTTTCAAACAGGCCACAAGTATTGGGGCTACAGATTTGCAGGCTGGGCACTCCACTACATACAGGATCTCACCCAACCCTACCATTCATCCGTTTTGCCTCGAGTGAGTGCAACAAAACAAATCGGAGTCCAGGTCATATCAATGGTTGGGATCAGCTCACCAAAAAACAATATGATAGAGCATGTTTCGAATCGACATACATTAATCGAGGAATACCAATACTTCCTTATAAAAGAAATCATTCAAAAAAAGAATTGGGAACATCCAGTTTGCACCTCTATTCAGTTAGATGGTAAATCAAATGAAGTTTGGACTGGTTCTCTTTTTATTCGGGATGGTGTTGCCAAAGAAGCATTTGATGTAGCTGAAGCTGCGGACGAGGAGCTCGAAAAATTAAAAATTGAAAGGTATGAGAAATTGTATGAGAAGGATCATCCAATTCATACCATCTTGGGTGGGCTTTTAAAAAATACCTCTAAACACACAAGGTCCTATCTCAACCAATTTTCCCTAGATTGAGAGATTGTAAGAACAATGTTGGTATCGGGAAAAATTGAGACTTAAGAAATCTCAGTTTCTACGCCGAATCTTTCCAGAAGCTCTAATGGAATGATTTCCAATGCTCGCTTATGGGTGGATTCAAGAAAGACCTTTGGAGGAACTCCGTTTCGGTAGGCTTCAAGCCAACGACTGGCGCAAAGGCACCACCTTTCTCCGGGACGGACGCCAGGAAACTGGTATTCTGGCCTTGGAGTCATAAGATCGTTTCCAGATCGTTTCTGAGAAAGTAAAAATTCTTCTGTAGCCAAAACGCAGACAGTATGCGATCCAAGATCCTCCTCAGAGGTATTGCAACACCCGTCTCTAAAAAAACCTGTTAAAGGGTCTGTCGAACAGGGCAGCAATTTTGTACCCAAAACATTGATAGAATCATTCATTTCCACAGATATAGATTGATGTAATTAGGAATCTTGCCAAGATTTTAAATGGAAAACTAAGTGGTAGGAATAAAAAAATAAGGAGGGTAGAACCACCCTCCTTCAAACGACCTAAATGGTCTTGGAAAGCCCAAAACCAATATACTAAACATAAGTATACTTGTCAAACAATAAGTTGATTTTTTATCGAACTAAAAAAGAAATCGATTTAAAATTCACCCCGTTTATAGAGAATTTCACAACCCATTTTCCGGAAATCTCAGGATTTGGTCGCAATTCAAAATAGCGCCCCTCATACAAATTATCCTCCTTACTCTTCCAATCGATTTTAATTGGATCGAGGGTCCCATCTTCTTTGAATACTTCAACGCGAATTTGGTGGCTGCCCGGTTGTAAAAACTGAAGATAAATCAAAATATTCTCACCTAATGTAAATTCTGTTGTACCACAGAATTCTTTTTCCAAAGATTTGGAAATCCGACAAAGATAGATATCTTTTACATCAATCGGAAAACTGGGGGGGGACTCTCCCCATTTGGGATGCCAGTATAGATAGAAAGGCTTTAAAATATCTCGACTTTTATATTGGGTAGTAAAAACCGTGGGAATGGTTGTCACTTCAAAGTTTTTATTGGGTTTATGTACTTCAAAATGAAGGTGCGGACCTTGCGTATAACCTGTATTACCCGAATATCCGATCAACTGCCCTTGAATTATGGTATCACCTGGGTTCACAAGAACTCCTTTTTGCTGTAAGTGAGCATAATTCGCAAGTGTTCCGTCTGAATGTTGAATGATGATAAAATTAGCCTTCGAAATCAAATCAGGACGAAATCCGCCTTCCTTAAATCGATCTTCAGTTGCAACGACAAAACCGTCTCGTGCCGCATAAATCGGAGTTCCCATGTCCATCAAAAAATCTAATGCATATGCGAATTGCCCTTTGTGTGTGATTTTGCCATTATAACCTTGTGAAATTCTGATTTTTTCCTCAGGGCCGAAAGGAAGTTGGTAGGTAACGGAATCATCATGCTGGCTATCCCAGTCTCCTGGTCTAACTCTATAGGAAAAAGAACGAAATGCATATTTTCCTTTTTCTTTATATTCTAATTTTAGTACCGACCGGGGTTCATTTCCCCGAATAACAGTGTAGACAGGTAATGGATTAGAGGGAGTGAGATTTGTAAGGATTGCATCTAATTTGATACTTGTTGCAGCGTTGGGATTCTGATTTTTATTTCGGATAAAAAGCTCGACACCATGTTCATCTTCAACTTCCAAAAGACAAATCCATTCACGATTGCAGTCTTCTGTATTTAATTCTTCAGACGAAATTGAGAAACAGAATGAAATGCATAAAAACAACAGAAAGGTTAAAAGTTGTTTCACTATTTTTCGACCGAAAAGTTTACATCTCGAATCGGAACACCATCTACAGAAATGGAAGCAGTCCAATCACCGTCCATGACCATACCTTCTTCCTTTAAATCCACTTCTAAATAGGTTATCCACCATTCGGATTTGGTATCCCATTTAAAGTTCTTAGGTTCGAATCCTGTTTTATTTTTTTTAAATATGACAGAGATGCGATATTCATCAGGTTTTACCATAGGTATAAATATAACAATCGGAGATCTCGCCGAATACATTTGTAGACTACAACCTATGCCTTCCGTTTCCACAATCCCTGTACATATTTTGATTCCCTCACGGTCTACAATTTCTGATTGGGGTGGGACACCTTGTTCCCTTCTCCAATACAAATAACCTTCGACAAGCTCCTCCGCGTCACTCGAAGGAGTTCTGAACTTGGTAGGAATCGTCTCTTTTTTGAGACGAAGAGTAGGTTTGTATACTTCAAAATGCAGATGTGGTCCATCACTATAACCAGTATTACCCGAATATCCTATAATTTGACCAGTCGTAACCATCTGTCCTCGTTTTACGACCACACCTTGCGGCTTCAAATGAGCATATTGCGCTATGGTTCCGTCACTATGAAGTATTTTAACAAAATTTGCAGAATTTATGTACTTCATATCAAAGCCACCTTCAGTAAATCGATCTTCCGTGTCTACAACCACACCATCCCTTGCTGCAGTCACAACACTTCCTTCTAAAAGACCAAAATCAATCGCATAACGGTTGTCACCTGTGTGGCTTTTTTCTCCATTATATGCCTGATTGATTCTTATTTTTTTCCCTTTTTCGATAGGTAGATCATATACAATAGAATCATCATGTTGGGCATTGTAATCGCCGAGAATCCAACGGTAGTTGATTTGGTAGATCCATTTTTTATTTGTATTATTAACATTCAGACGAAACAACTTCTGTTCACCATTACCTGAGAGTATGGTAGTCAAAGGCAACTTACGAGAGGATTTCATGTTAGTTACTTTGGCATCAATTTCTAAAGTAACTTTCGTGGTAGGTAATGCAATCTGGTTGCGAAAATAAATATCAGCTCCAAACTCATCCTGAACATACACTACACAGATCCGGTCTTGGCTACAAAATTCGGTTCTCTCTTCTGCTGACAAAGCCGAGTAAAACAATAAAATGAGTAGTAGTAAAAATCTCATTTGAAACTAACCTATTGTAGATGGAAATATTAGGACGACAATCTATTTTCGATTAAAATCTAGCTTGCTTATAAAGATTCTAATCCTTAAATTTTCTTCATGAAACCGATTTTGTATACATTTCCCATTTCTCATTTTTCTGAGAAGGCACGATTCGGACTGGACATGGCGAATTTTTTCTACGAATCAAAACCACTCGTACCTGGCCAACACATCCAAACTCTGAAACCTCTAGTCAAAGATACTTATGTACCAGTTCTTGACAACGGAGGAACCGTAATACAAGGTTCAAAAGCCATACTTGACCTTGTAGAAGAGAAAGCATTTGGCGAGAAAGCAACCGAATCCGAGATTCTTTGGGAAGATAGAATCGATACCGAAATCGGCAAGAGTCTTCAAACTATCCTTTATTTCTATATACTGGATTATCCAAATATCGTTGGTAAACTATTTTTATTGGAGCCAAAAACAAAATCGGAAGAGGTTCCACCACCAGAGCATTTTGAACTCATTGCTCTTTCGCTAAAAAGAAGGTATAAAATCAATCCGAAATCCGTAGACTCTGTAAAGGAAAAATTTATTACAACGGCTAAAGAGATACAAGAGATCTACAAAACACAAAAGTATTTTAATGGGAAAAATTTTGGAAGGGTTGATCTAACAGTTGCAAGTTTACTTGGAGCGTTTGCGGAACCGAAAGAGTGTCCGGCCTACCCGTGGTTTGATTCAGTTCAAATGCCCGCTGAATATTTAGAATACCGTGATGGACTGGGTTTGGAATTTCTTTTCGAAAGCATCCGTGATTTTTATAAAGAGTTTCGTATCCAGTCTAAGTAGGGCTCACTTCCACCGAGAATTGGAATCACTAAAATACTTGGAACTTCATACGAGTGGAGTTCCTCGATTCTTTTTTGCACTGCTTCGACATACAACCCACTGGTTTTAAAAAATCCCAAAACCTCAGCGGATTCCTCAATCTTTCCCTCCCAAACATAAATCGATTTGATTGCTGGTATGAGATTCGCACAGGCAATTAACTTTTCTTTGATTAAATGGTGAACAATCTCCTCTGCCTCCAACAAATTTGGGAAGGTCGAATAAATGCTAAAGATTTCTTCAGGGGCATACATTTGCCTTAAATTCAGACTTGTTTTTTAAAAAAGGTCACTCATATTTTAGATACTATGAACAGAAAAACAATCTTAAGTCTTATTCTATTTGGATCTATGATTTTTGGTTTGGCTTCACAAGCGATCAATCTTCCCGAAATAGTATCCACAAGCCAGTTGGAACCCAAAACCCGAAAGTTCAATCCTTCATTTGCCATGGATGGAAGATTGAACACAAGTTGGGTGGAGGGAGCTCTTGGGGATGGAATTGGAGAGTCACTCACTATTAAATACAAAGAACCAGTGAACTTTCAAAATCTTTCCATTTATAATGGGTTTGGTGATCCTAAATTATGGGGTGCAAACAATCGAGTAAAAAAGATGAAATTAAAAACAGAGGATGGCACAGAAGAGATTATCACACTTAAGGATAGGCTTTCTCTTCAAACCATTGAGTTAAAAAAAGAAATTTCTAGTAAAGAAGTATCATTAACCATTTTAGAAGTTTATAAAGGAACAAGGAAGGATAATACATCCATAGCTGAGATGGCGTTTCACTCAACACAATCAGGGTCAATTCTAATTGCACCAAAAAATACATGGGCAATCGGAAAGTGGAAAACCGAATCCAACATCGCAAAGATCAGCCTTCACAATGATGGAACCTGTGAAATGGGATATGAAACTGCAAAAATGCTCTGCACTTGGACTGAATCAGGCAAAATTGTTGTTGTAAACTTAGAAGCAACTCTCCCACTCACAAACACAGATCGATTAGAGCTACGGTTCAAAGGAGATCAGGAAAATCCAAAAATTGAAATCAATGGAAAACATTTATTTGTAGTAAATCGCGACGAGGTTTAACTCGGCCAAACCGATAGAATCTCTTCTACAAAATGATCTACCGAATTTGTTTCGTAATACAGCACAATATTTTGATAGGGCTTCTTTTTAGAATCCCTAACAGGTGTGAGATACATCAAAAATCCATTTAGGGATTCATTTTGTGTTTGAATCCAATCCCACTCATTTAAAGTTTCTACCTTTGGATACGGCAGTATTAAAATTCCAGATTCATTCGATTTAGGATTCCTTTTTTGTCTCAATTCCCATAGTACTCGACCTATCGAATAACGAAAATTAAATTCAGAGATTGGTTGGCACCGAATGGTATCTTCACGAAAGAAAAATCCATCCACAGAACATGGACCAGAATAATTTTCTGTAAGTTTTGAAGATACAGATTGTACGGTTGAATAAATTTTTGGTAAAAATGTTTCAACCAATGGATTGGATTCTTTAAATATACGTATTCCGCGGAACGTGCCGTCCCGATCCACAGCCATGACGGTATTTCCAAGGTATCGAAATTTGGAATTTTCTACATCCCAAAGGGTAGAAAAATCTAAAATCCTTCGCTCACCCACCCACTCTTCCATAAGAATCGGAAATCCAAACAATCGTTTGGGAATTTGCGAAAGTTTCCAGGACTCACTGGCCTGTCCAAGAACGATTTGGTTTCTTCCAGCCAATCCATATTCAGCCTTTAAGACGACGGGCGAATGTACATCTTCGAGTTCAGAGAGTAGATTGTCCTCTGACGTAATTATTTTCGCAGACAATAATGAGTCTTCTTTTCTGAGATCCCATTGGTATATTTTTGAATTAATAGTTCTAGAGATTTCGAGTTTTTCAGGATCCACTTCAATACGGGAATCTGCCAATCGTACGAGCTCCCCCCATGAAACAAGCTCCAGTTCTTCTGATGGAAGAAGGTCTCCTTCAAGCAAAACTGTCCCAAATTTAAAACCAGCTAGATCCCAGTGGTTGAGAAGGAGAGGATCAGGGTGATCCGATACCAATACAAAATCGGACGTGTTGGAGAGCGGAATAAACATTTTTTCTAAACATTCATTCCGTCTCTGAAGTGGCCCATCTATCCGTACATTATGCGGAGAAAGCCTATATTCGAATAGAGAATCTAAGTAATAGACCTTCCGTGCCAATCAATAGATTCGCCTGATTGCCGTTGCTATCCTTTGGACATTATCCTTTGTTAGGTTTGGATAGATGGGAATACAGTGACCTCTCTGGAAAAGTCTTTCCGCGTTAGGAAACTCTAAAGGATTTTCTTCTAAAACTCTATGGAGAGGTTCGTCCGTTGTTCTTTGGGTTCCTATGTGAATGGATTTGAAATAACGAAGGATCTCCTCGTAACCTTGCCCAGATACCAAAATAGGAAATCTTTGAAATGTATCTTCTTGTGGGCTTTCGAAGTAGGTTTCGAGTCTGGAGTTTTGAACTGCTTGTAAGTAAGCTGTTGCTATTTTTTTCTTTCTCTCTAAGATCACTCCAAGTTTGGATAGCTGTTCGATTCCTAGAGCGGCTTGGTAGTCTACCAAATTGTAATCAAATTTAGGTTCGCCAACATTTCTTTTACTGGAAGCACCCGTTTTCCAAGATTTGATCGATTGGCAAAGTTCCTGGTCTTGGGTTAATACCATTGCCCCATTTCCAGTTGTAATCATATTTTCGGCGCTTAGACCACAAATACTAACTTTAGATTGGCGACCAACCAAAATAGTTTCTGAACTGGCACCGATTGCTTCCGTAAAATCTTCAATCACTTCCATACCTTCTGTCTGATACTCTGATAGGTTTACCAAACAACCAAAGTTATGATGGAAGATTGCGTATTTAATATCCAGCTCTGTTTTCTTTTTTAAAAACTCGCCTGGATCTGGATGGAAGGAATTTTTCTTTAAGTCGACCAGAACAGGTTTTGCTTGGATTAAAAATATTGCATCTAATGCAGAAATTGGCGCAAAACTTGAAAGAAGAACTGAATCTCCAGCCTTCACACCTAATGAAAGTAATACTAAATGATACGCGGATGTGAGTGAGTTTGTGGACACACTGTACTTTGTTTTAAAAGTGTGACAAAATGTTTTTTCAAATCTCTCAACGATCTGCCCACTTGCTAAGTGTTCGTCAACCAAACACTCCAAAACACCTTTTAGGTCCTCTCGAGAGAGGGTGGGTTTGTAAAATTCGATTTCTTTTTCTTTTCGGATCGGTCTTTGTATTGTTTCCGCGCTCATCCAACAGCTTTCCTTTATTATGTCTCTTAATTATAGCTTTGTCGAATTATGTCACTTCATTTTTAGAAATGCGAACATAATTTTTAGAATTTCTCCGTAAAAATAGATTCTAGCCCCGGAATTTCCTGAAATTTTGGTCAAAGCATGGAAGTTTCTGCCCTCGCAAAAAGACTCACAGAAAACCGAGGCATCCGCTCTCTTATGGAAGATCTAGGGAAGGTATCCGGCCGAACCGATGTCATTCGTTTGGGTGGAGGGAACCCTGCGCATATCCCTGAAGCAGAAACAATCTTTGAAGAATGTTTTTTAAAACTCTCCAAAAGCCCAAAACTCAAATCCCTTCTCGGGGACTACCAATCCCCTATTGGCAATGACTCTATTCGTGAGCTAACTGCGGAATACTTGTCGCCTTACCTAAATTATACTCTGGCAAAAAACAATATTGCATTTTTTAATGGCAGCCAAAACGCATTTTCTTACGCTCTAAACCTATATACAGGCAGGATGGAAGATGGTAAAACTTCAAAGATTCTTTTACCGTTAGTCCCCGAATACATCGGTTATGCGGACCAAACAATCGAATCAAATGGATTTACTGCTTTTCCTCCTCTCGTACAAACAACCAATCAGCATCGATTTTTATATAAACTAAATAAAACAAGACTAGAAAATGCAGACTTTGGGGCAATACTGATCTCGAATCCGACTAATCCTACAGGAAATGTCTTTTCTGAGGAGGACCTGGACTACCTGCAAATGGTCGCCAAAAATAGGTCTCTTCCCTTTATCATTGATTTGGCTTATGGAGCACCCTTCCCAGCACTCATTGGAGATGCGAAACCTGTTCATTACAAAGAAGGAAGAATTCTCTCACTTAGCTTTTCAAAGGTTGGTCTCCCAGGAGTTCGACTCGGGATCATCGTATCAGACTCATTTACAATCGAAAGGCTTACGAGCTTTGCAAGCATGGGAAATCTCGCAGTCGGAAACCTGGGTATTTATTTGGCAGAAATTTTTTTCCGAGAAGACAGTTTGGTAAAACTGGCAAATAACACCTTACGACCCTATTACGAGAAGAAAAAACTGCTCGCACTCGATCTTTTTGAAACAGCGTTCCAAACGCACGATATCGATTACGAGATACATGAACCTTTGGGTGGCTTTTTTATCTGGATTCGTTTCCCCTCATTGAGAATTTCCAACCAAGATCTTTATGAAATCTGTAAAAGAGAGAACCTCTATTTTGTTTCTGGACATTATTTCTTTCCTGGACTAGATGAGGAATTTTCACATACCAGGGAATGCATACGTTTGACATACAGCGCAGGTGAAGAAGAGTTAGCTAACGGAGCCAGATTGCTTGCAAACATTTTGGCAAAGTACCAGGCGAATTAAATGAGCGAAGACGATAGCATTGATCTTTCCGACACCGTAGCCGTAAACTCTTCATCCAAACAGGATGAAGAGAGCGATCGCCCATCCGCGCAATCCTATATCTTTTTGTCCGATGCCATTGGCAGTTTAACTCCGACTGCTCGATGTATTATGGATGAATTAAAAGACTGGCACAAACGTGTTGAAAAACACGGAAGTAAAGAGATTCATGCAAGTTACTTACTAACTGTTGATAAGTTACCTGAAGCACTTGGCAAATACAACAACCTTGGTGCCCAAGGAAAATCCGAGAACGCAATTTACCACGCTCTTCGTCAAATTTTAGATATTGATCATAGAGGTCAAAATCGAGTCGCATATGCATATCCATATCTAATTCGTACCGGAAGCAAAATTTCCGCAAAAATCGCGTTAGTTGCACCTCAAAAAGAAAATAAAACAGATACCCAACCATATAGGCAGGCGTGTTTTCGTTTTTCATCTGAACTTGTAAAACTTCTTTTGGAAAATCGTGCTAAAAAAGGAAGAAACTGGGACGAGGAAAATCCGGGAAACATTTTACTTCAAAAGAACAAGGATGGCATACAATGGCTCTATCCAAAACTAGGATCACTAGAGGCCGAGATCACTTCCCTCGTTAGAAAGGGTTTTGGTAACTTACCCTACATCCCAATGCCTGATTTTTTACAAGATTTTGTTACTTTTGCAAAAGAACAAAACCTTGCACTTTCTATATTAAATGATTACCATATCGTAATAGATGAATTAAATATTCTCCCAGACGGGACATTTAAAAAACTTCCAGAAGTAGTCAATCAGATACTAGCGCAAGTAAATGCCTTAGAAATTTTTGCCAACTCCCACTTACTCAAACTTGCAAAAGAATCAAAATACGAGGCTTTTTTAGAAAAACTATCCAGTTATATGGCGATTCCTAGGTTTACTTCCCTTGAAGAAAAAATGAACCCAGAAGAGACGGTTCAAAATTTTATCAAAGCAATCGAAACATATCCTTATACTACGGGAAAAGGAAACTCTGGACTTGCTGTTAAAGAGACGATTGAACAGAGCATAAAAATCCTCAAACGACTTTCAGAAGAGAAAGGATCCGTTCTAACCAGAAAAGATGACAACATCTATGGTACAGTTAAGAAAGCCGTAATCAGTAAAATTCCGGAACATACAAAAAATAATAATACACTACTTCGAATTAATTTTGAAGAGGAAGTTGACAACGCAGGAATTACATCCGAAGAAAAAACAAAAGAATACATCAAACGACTGAAAGATGATGTTTTTTCTGAGTTTTCTTATTATGAGGAAAAAAAATCTGACGGCTCATCCATTTATTATGTTGTCGATCATTGTTATATGGCAGCAGTTATACATAAATTGGCTTTAGATGGTCGTTCTAACCCAGAATATAAAAAACAATTAGAATATGCAAAAATTATCAATCATAGGCTTTCGAATCCAAAACATCCAGAGCTCAATAGCAAAATAAAACCTGATCTGATAGCGAAACTAAATGCAGATGTAAAAAATATGGAGATGGAAGAGATGGAACGAGAGAGAGGTGAAGAGATTCGCTCACGTTTCAATGTTGTTCCAGGAATTTTAACCTTTGTAGTAAGCACTCTGATGTTTATAACAGCTGGATACTATTTACGATCCGCATTGCCTATTTTTTTTGGTGTTCCTTTTTCCATTGCGTTAGGTTTTATGGCCGCTATTTACTTCCGCGAAAAAACAACAGAAGAGATCAAAGAAGATGTAAAAAACTCAGGAAAGTTTCCAGGAGTAACCGATTGGGGGAAACCAAGTTCCTTTGGTGGAAACTCTGCCTCGAATAACGATGAGTCCGATGCCCAGAGCCAACAAAAAGAAGAGAAATTATCCAGTATATATAAAGCGGCAGATAATTTTGTTTTTCCAAAAAAGTTTAATAAAATCACCGACAAGGTGCTCGATCCAAAATCTCTTCGCAAAAGAATCTATGAAAACTTGGACAATATCAAACGAAACAATCTAACCCTCGCCAAAGAGAAGGATAACGATAAAATTGCGTCCACTGTGGAGTATGCTTGCCTTCAATCCGTCTCAACGATTCTTGTGCCTGAGGAAGTTGCCATTCGTGATATGCCTTCCACTCTCCTAATCAATCGAAATGATATGAAAAGTGCTCTCTTTCGTGGTCAGTTGGCAGACCACTTTCGAGACGAGATGAATAAAAAGAAATTCGATAAAAAATTAGTCAAATACTACACCTACCTGATCAACACTCTGGAGATGGAATACTACAAGTATCTCCCGAAAAAAAGAGTATAGATTTTTAAAAGAATTTGATTCTCTAGGGAGGACTCTTCCTATGGAGTCTGATGTATCAAAACGGCCAAATTCAATTTCCCATCATCATCATTGACGAGGACTTTCGTTCCGAAAACGCAAGTGGACTCGGAATTCGCGCGCTAGCAAAGGCACTGGAAGGTGAAGGTGTTGAAGTATTAGGCGTAACAAGTTACGGTGATCTTACGAGCTTTGTGCAACAACAAAGCAGGGCCGGTGGATTTATCCTTTCTATCGATGACGAAGAATTTACACCTGAAGAAGAAGGGAAGGTTCCAGAATCCCTTAGGCAACTTAAGGATTTTGTAACCCAAGTAAGACATCGAAATGCAGATATCCCACTTTTTCTATATGGCGAAACACGAACTAGTCGCCATATCCCAAATAGCATCTTAAAAGAACTACATGGCTTCATCCATATGTATGAAGACACTCCAGAATTTGTGGCTCGCACAATTCTTCGAGAAGTAAAAGCCTATCTCGACAGTTTGCCTCCACCATTTTTTCGAGCGCTCACTCATTATGCGCATGACGGAAGTTATAGTTGGCACTGCCCAGGTCACTCAGGTGGCGTTGCATTTTTAAAAAGTCCCGTAGGGCAAATGTTCCACCAGTTTTTTGGCGAGAATATGCTCCGTGCTGACGTTTGTAATGCGGTAGATGAACTTGGGCAACTTTTAGACCACACGGGGCCCATTTCTGCTAGTGAAAGAAATGCCGCTCGTATTTTTAAATGTGACAGTTTGTACTTTGTTACCAATGGAACATCTACATCAAATAAAATTGTGTGGCATAGTGTTGTGGCGCCTGGAGACGTAGTGATCGTAGACAGGAACTGCCACAAAAGTATCTTACATGCAATTACAATGACAGGAGCCATTCCAGTTTTTTTAATGCCAACAAGAAATCATTTTGGCATCATTGGTCCTATTCCAAAATCGGAATTTAAGTGGGAAAATATCCAAAGAAAGATCGCAGAACATCCGTTTGCCAAGGACGTAAAAGGCAATCCGAGAGTTTTGACAATCACACAGAGTACTTATGATGGAATTTTGTACAATGTAGAGGATATTAAAGCAGAGTTGGACGGAAAAATTTCTACTCTTCATTTTGATGAAGCTTGGCTTCCCCATGCCTCCTTTCATGAGTTCTATGCTGGTATGCATGCCATTGGTGAAGGCCGACCACGTCCAAAACACAGTATGATCTTTGCAACCCAGTCCACTCACAAGTTGTTAGCTGGTCTTTCACAGGCAAGCCAAATCCTTGTTCAAAACAGTGAAACGGAAACTTTAGACAGGAATATTTTTAACGAAGCATTTTTGATGCATACGAGTACTAGTCCACAGTATGCAATCATCGCTAGTTGTGATGTAGCTGCAGCGATGATGGAGTCTCCTGGTGGCAATGCACTTGTAGAAGAATCAATTACAGAAGCTTTGGACTTTCGCCGAGCCATGAGAAAGGTGGACGAAGAACTGGAAGATGATTGGTGGTTTAGTGTATGGGGACCGGAGGCTTTGGCAGAAGAAGGTTCAGGCGAAAGAGAGGAATGGATTCTAAAAGCAAATGACCGTTGGCACGGATTTGGTGATATCGCTTCTGGCTTTAACATGTTGGACCCAATCAAGGCGACTGTGATCACACCGGGCATGAGCGTGGAAGGGGAATTTGCGGAATGGGGAATCCCTGCACTTGTGCTTACGAAATACCTCGCCGAACATGGAATCATCGTAGAAAAAACAGGTCTTTATAGTTTTTTCATCATGTTTACTATCGGTATTACCAAAGGCCGATGGAACACAATGGTTACCGAATTACAACAGTTCAAAGACGACTATGACGCAAACCAACCACTATGGCGAGTGATGCCAAAATTCACCCAAGCCTATCCTAAATATGACCGAATTGGATTGCGCGATCTTTGTCAGTCGATGCACGAAGTATACCGAGCAAACAATATATCTCACCTAACAACAGAGATGTATCTAAGTCCAATGATACCAGCGATGAAACCGAGTGAAGCATTCGCAAAAATGGCCCACAGAGATATTGAGAGAGTTCCCATAGATGATTTGGATGGTCGCATTACATCCGTTTTACTAACTCCTTATCCACCCGGAATTCCGCTTCTCATTCCTGGAGAAAAATTCAATCGAACGATCATTCGATACCTTCAATTTGCTCGTGAATTTAATGTTAAATTTCCAGGTTTTGAAACTGATATCCATGGTTTGGTTGAAGAAAAAGCTGAGAATGGCGAAATTACCTATTTTGTAGATTGTGTTTCCTTGTAAGAATTAAAAAAACAAAAATCGAAAAAGAAAGTTTTCTAAAGATCGGGGAACAAACGGGGTTCCCCTGATTTATTTTCGAAGTATTTTTTTTCTACCTTTTTCCAATAGCTAAAAAAGGAAGGAAAATAACCTCTAACCTCTGGAAACATCCATTCTCTATCCCCTGATACACCAATATAATGCGAATTAGTTGGATGTTCTTTGAAGTAAAACTTAGCTTCACCGGAAAATCTACTTTTTAGTTCGGAAAACTCACCAACAAACAACTTTAAGTTGGAAATATTCCTTCCTAGATCCCATATGAAATCCAAAGTCAGGTTGGAAACAGGAAACCGATCAAAAAGACTGGGCTCAAGTAACAACACCCTCTCTGCGTCTCCCTCTTTATGCCAGATAGGATCTAGATTGTAAAAATCATATAAAATCAAAGTTCTTGCCGAAAAGTCTAAGGAAGGACTAAAGCTTTGATCGATATTGCTTATCAACCCACGACTGAGAGCCCATTCTTGGAGATTTGTCTCGAGTCCCATTTCATTTTTGGAAATCGTAGATTTCAAGATTTCAGGAACTAAATGGTTATTCATTAAAAATTCGTACGAAGTGTCCAAAAAAGTTCCTGTCTCCGATCCATGAAGATACCTGTTTATATTTTCTTGGTTGGCAAAGTATTTTTTATTGCTGAAGGAGCCAGCTACCCACTGCCAGGAACAGACGTTACTTGCAGGGTCTGCATCTTTTAAAAAATAAAACATCCACTGGGAAGGCAATTCCCAATAGGCACCAGCAACATTGCAAATAATTGATGCAAGATACATTCGTACGTGATTGTGCAAATAACCTGTTTTATAAAAATCTAAGATTTCTTTATTGAGTGAATGGATTCCCATATCTCCCAGAAAAACGGACTTAGGGAATTCGCGGTGTTTTACCAAAGATTGTTCATTTTTTAAATCCTGAAACAAAAGGTCTTTTTTTTCCCACCAAAGATTTTGGTAGTATTCCCGCCAAGCAAGCTCTTGGATAAACTTGGAAATTTTATAGTGTTTGAAGCCTTTTTGCAATACATGATCTAATACGTATTTGGAGGAGATCACTCCTCTGGATATATATGGTGATAGTTTTGTCACATCGCCATCGATGTAATTTCTACTGGCTCCGTATTTGATCGGATCAATCGTATTTACTCGTTTTTCTATATGGGAAAACTCCCAAGGAAAAGACACATCCAAATTTCACTCCCATTCGATCATTCGAACAACATCCTTTAGACAGTCCTCTCTCCCACTAGCCTCATTTTTTACCGTTGCCAAACCAGAATACCAGGATCCGTTCGGATACTTAAGATCCACCCAATATGAAAATAAATTCGCAACTCCATTGGAATTTTTGATTTCAAAACTGAGAAGTTGTAAGTCCGCAAGACCCGTTTCTTTGTAGAATGTTTCACCCGTTTTGGTTCGGATGCGAATTTTTTTGGGAACAAGTTCATAACTGATTCCTTTTTTATCTTCCCGCTTCTGTTTGAATTCCCAGTTATCAATTTTTAGAGAGTCAATCTCGGAAAGATTTAACTTTTTTTTATATAATATTCCATCTTTAGTATGTTCAAACTGAATCACCTCTTGTTTGTTTGGTGATTCTCCTCTAACGGTTCTGCCATCACAAAGAGTGAGTGTCAATACCGAGGATTCCTTTTTTGTAGAGTCTCCTCTGGCATTGCGGTCATCCTTCTTTTCTTCCATTGGGATATTGGGAAGAGTCGGCTCCTTGGGTATTCGGGGTTGCCCTTGCGCTCCCTTCGCGAAAACAAAAAAACATAGAACGAGAAGGAAAAGAAAGAGTCGCAATCGCTTCGAGAACTTCATATCTTGACCTTTATCCATGGATGAATTTTTATCAGCAACTTTTCAGACCCTTCCTCTTCCGCTTTTGATTCTCATTATTCTGGGTTCCATTCTAGTTTTGGGAAAAGCAGCGGACGTTCTTGTCGATGAAGCAGTCTCACTTTCCACAAAGTGGGGTGTGCCCAAAATGATAGTGGGTGCAACCATTGTGAGCCTTGGGACAACACTCCCTGAAGTTTCGGTTTCGGTTCTTGCAGCTTTGGAAGGAAACCCAGGAATTGCACTCGGAAATGCAGTGGGATCGATAATTTGCGATACAGGACTGATTCTCGGGATCGCCATTCTAATTTCGCCCCCAGACATCGACAAACGACTTGTCAATCGCCAAGGTTGGGTCCAAATACTTTCTGGGTTTCTTTTGGTTTTTGCTGCCCTCCCCTGGTCCAATCTGGGTTCGGTTTTTAATTCGGGGGGTAGGATCGATCAAGGAACAGGGTTTGTCTTTCTCGGACTACTCGCAATTTATATTTATTTGAGCATCAAATGGTCCAGATCAAAACCTGGCGAACTGGAAGCAGGGATTGATGACACAACAGAAATTGATGATGCACCAGCTTGGATTTTGATATTGAAACTTGTTGGATCGATCACACTCGTGATACTATCTTCAAAAGTTTTAATTCCCAGTGTTCAGGAAACAGCGGTTCGACTTTCTATTCCAGATTCTATCATCGGTGCCACGTTAGTTGCTTTCGGAACATCACTTCCCGAACTTGTGACTGCCATCCAAGCGTCTCGACGAGGGCACTCAGAACTTGCAGTCGGAAATATTATCGGTGCTGATATCCTCAATGTACTTTTTGTAGCTGGTGCTGCCGCGGCAGTTACATCTGGTGGACTCGAGGCGCCTAAAAACTTCTTCCAGTTCTACTTTCCATCTATGCTCCTTGTGCTCCTATTCTTTCGATTGGGAATCTTTTTATCGAAGGATAAAATCAAACGACCATTTGGTGTGTTTTTACTAGTCATCTACGCAATTGCAACGGTGGCCGGATATCTATTCAAAGGATAGATTCTACAAACTGTCTACGCCACTCGTCAAATGAGATCATCTCGGCGTCGAGTGGCATTCCCTTTGTATCCTCAGTCTCCGTCATCAAGTCTGAATTCTCAAGAAGAACTGATGACTCTACTATCGGTTGAGTTGTGGGAAGATCCTTGAGTTCTAGTCTTTCCGCACCATCCAAGATCAATTTTTTTCCACCTGCATTGTCGAACTGAGATGGATGGTCAAATACATAGATCTCTCGGTTTTCATTGATCGCAGAGAGGGCAGTCGAAATGGTTCCAGATTTTTTCCCTGATTCCATAATATAGACTCTTTCGGAAAGGCCAGCAATCACTCGGTTCCTCTTGGGGAAAGTCCATTTGGCAGGTTCTGTATACATCAAAAACTCGGTCATGAGCAAACTCGAAGGATCCTTTTCTACGCGTTTGTAAAGATCCCGATTTCCAGGTGGGTATTGAAGTTCAATAGTTGTACCGAGTACCCCTAAAACAGGTATTTGGCGGTCTAAGGCCGCAAGAAATGCCTTCCTATCGATTCCTAAAGCCATTCCAGAAACAATTCCCAACCTTTCTGTATGTTTTAAAGACTCAACTAAGGATTCTGTTGCCTTTAAAGAAATCGGAGAAGCTTTTCTTGTACCAACAATGGATGTAAGGTGGTAGGAAAAAAGATCCAAATTACCTAAACAAGCAACCACAATGGGTGGATCATAAATTTCCTTTAAAAGTTTTGGATAACACGGATCATACAAACTGATACATACAAGATTTGGTATCTTTTTTTGGATTTTTTGGTACCAAAGGTCCGCATCTTTTTGACAAACTTGGATGAAATCCTTATCCAAAATTTGTTTTAAAAAATAAACTAGATCTGTACCTTTTTGAAATTCTCGCCAAAGCTTTGTCTTTCGGATAAAGGCTTGGATTTTTGCATGATATAATAATCTTTCGTCCATTGTATAGTAATGGACAATGATTTGATTATTGGCTCCCCAATTGTTTTAAATTTTTAAGTACGTTTTGATAGGATTGGTTCTCCGAAAGAGGCTCTCGGATCGAACCTTTTTCTTTCATCTCTTCTAAAATGGATTTGATTCGTGAGTATTCAGAACGTGCAATTTCAATACTGCCTATTTGGTAGCTAAAATTTGCTTTGGCAAAACGAGCGGGAATGTTGTAAGGTTCCACTGCCAAAATCTGATCCAAAAGAGAAAATGCAATTTCCAATTCACCAAACCCAGAACTAACCTTACCTTTCCAAGCCTCATCCTTCAATGAGGAGTCAAAATACAAAAGAGCGAGTTGGAAGGGAAACCTCGTATCATTTTTATCCAATCGAATCAGTTGTTTAAAAAGTTGGATTGCTCGTGCTCTTCGTTTTTCTTCCCAGCCCATATCTTTACTGGCATTTGCATAAGCAACAGCCGTCTCATATAACAGTTGCTTGTCTAATTTTCCTAATTCAATTGCCTTTTCAAAATAAGGCAAAGCCAATTCATAAGAATGGATTTCATAACCCTTATCCTTTGTATTGGTTGTTTCCCGAATGGAATCTTCGTAGTAACGAACAGCTTGGTCCGAAGAACCCGCCCTCATATAGGCCCGAGCAATCTTCCAAGAAAGAGCACCTGCTTGGTTTGATTTCTGAACCAAACCCCGGAGTCGTTTTTCCAATTCTTCCATTTCAGCTTCATCTAGGGCTAGTTTTTCTTTCCAGTTGACCAAATCTTTTTCGGAAGGCCCTTTCTGTGCTTTTTTGTAACGAGATTCGGTAAGTGATTTCCAAAAATCACAAGCTTCAAGGTTCCAAACCATTGATGCCAAAAGAATCAACTTAAAAAGGGAGTGAATCCGACTCTTTTTTGGTTCCATCGGTTCGATTTTAGTTTCTTTCTTTTCGGTGAAAAGAAAAAAATGTGATTATGTCACATCGAATCCGCGAATTGGGAGAATCGGATTTAGAGCAAGTTTCTGAATGGGAAAGCCTATGTTTTCCAACAGAAATTTGGTCCAAAAAAAACATTCTCACCCATTTGGAATTCCATAAGGCATATGTATTAGAGATTCCAATTCCCGTCGCCTATACACTCGTATGCGAAACTCCTTGGGAAGTCGAAATCTTCCGAATCGCTACACTACCAGAATTTCGAAAAAAGGGATATGGAAAGATGTTGATGGAAGAAATCTTTCGAATCTTTCCTGGAAAGGATTTTTTTTTAGAAGTAAATGAGTCCAATCAAGCTGCACAGAACCTCTATTTGGCGGTTGGATTTAAAGAATTGGAAAAGAGAAAGAATTATTACCCAGATGGGAGTTCAGCACTACTTATGAAAAAGGAAAAATTATGAAAAACGCATACATTACAGGAGCATCACAAGGAATCGGCAAGGAGTTTGTAAAGGCCTTATGCAAAAATTACAATGTTTTTTTGATCGCAAGATCCGAATCGGATCTAAAAAAAGTAATTCAGGAACTAGAACCACAAAGCAGAGGGATTCTAAAGTACTTTACCTTCGATCTTTCTAGGAAAAAGGAATGGGAGGAATTATCTTCTATTCTTCAGAAAGATACAGATTTTGAATTGCTGGTGAATAATGCAGGTTTTGGAACTGTAGGAGAGTTTGCAGAGCTTCCCCTCGAAACAGAACTTGACGAAATCAATTTAAATGTGAAGGCGCTTGTTGCACTCAGCCATGTTGCCTTACATTCCTTCAAAAAAAGACAAAAAGGATTCCTTATCAATGTTGCATCTATCGCAGGTTATCTTCCAGCACCCGGAAGTGCAATTTATGCCGCAACCAAAGCATTTGTAAAATCATTTACAGAATCCATTCATGAAGAGGCCAGAAATTACAATGTTTTCGTCCAAGCACTTTGCCCAGGACTCACTCATTCTGATTTTCACAGAAGGGCGGGAATTGAAAAATCCAAATATCCTGATTTTATGTGGCAGGATGCATCTGAAGTCGTAGAAGAGTCGTTAAATGCTTTACGTTACAACCAAGCAGTCTGTATCACTGGTTCTGTCAACCAAGGGGCAGTAACGATTTCGGAATTGATGCCTCGTGGTCTTTTACGCAGGTTGAGCGGAAAATTTTTGAGCCTAGACGGAAAATAAATCGATGGATGTTGCGGTTTTAGATACTTGGTATAGACGTTTACTTGTAATCTTTTCGGTTGTAGCTGGTGGCCTCCAAATATACTACGAAGGGAACATTTGGATTAATGCCATCTTTGTTGTGTTAATGGCCGGTATGGTTGGATATTTCACTAACTTTTTGGCAATCAAAATGCTCTTCCAACCTAAACATGGTAAGGTGCTAGGCTGGTCAGGCCTTGTTCCTAAAAACAAAAGCAAAATCGCAAAATCTTTAGGCGAAAGTATCCAAAGTAACCTCCTCCACCCAGATATCATCCTTGCTTATATTTATGAAAGAAACCTAATTGAAAGTGGCATCCAAAAGATAGCCAAAGAAATCGATGAAGCCATTCACAATGATGAAATTCGAACCATGCTTGTGAATAAAATCATCTCCATGTTAAAAGAAAGAGGTCCCGAAATCTTGGAAGTGATCTTTGATTTTTCGGAAGAGACAATCAAACGTATGGCGAGCCGACCCGAAGAAGTCCAGAAACTTTGGGCCTACACAAAAGACAAACTCACAGACTACTTAAATGAAGAGGCCAATCGAGAAGATATCGGAAACCAACTCCGCGTAGTGCTCCTCGAAGAGATGCCAAAACTCGCAAATATGTTAAATTCAGGACTAGAAGAATACCTTCGCACAAGAAATACCCTTGGGAAAATTGGTATTGGTGTTAAGAAGATTTTTTCCTTCAACGATGAAGCCATCCGAGAGTTATTAGAACGCTTTGTAAAGGAACCGGAAACTTCTGATCAGTTCATGAAGATGTTAGACGAAGCCATGGGACGACTCCAAGACAGACTCAATTCAAAAGAGACTCAAGATTTTATTACTGGAAAAATCTCATCATGGCTTGAGGCAAGCGGGGATTATGCGAGGCAGAACCTTCTTCCCACAGGAATTGAAAGATTGCAATCCTATTTGGATGACCCAAACAATTGGCAAGAAATAGAAAAAAATTTTTTTAAAGCTGTGGACTGGGTCAAACGCCGCCTGTTGGAATTTATGAATAGCGATGAAGGGAAAATCTATCTCAAAAAAAATATCGAAAAGTTTGTGCACAAAATAAATGTTACGGCCCTCGTCGAAGAACGTGTAATGGCACTTGATACAGATGATTTGGAAAAAATGATTCTAGACAATACCGGTGGAAATTTAGTCGTCATACAATTTTTAGGCGGGGTGCTCGGAATGATTGCGGGACTCATCCAAGTGCATATCTATTTTTCCGTCCCGGTTGGTGCGCTTGTGCTTGTAACGTATATTGCGCACTGGAGGAACCAGAAGAGGCATATTTAAAAAAACGTGTTTTCTTAAAGAAAATGAACCGTTGTCAAGTTACGAACGTTTGTTCAAGAAAAATAACAGGAATAAATTTGCGTCTAATTTTCAAGACTAACAATCCCAGATGTAGTCCAATTTACTACAAGCCGTTCAAAATTATTTTCCTTTTTTTCAGTCGGCTGGAACACTCATTCAAAGTTTTTAAAAAGGAATCCCCCAGGTCAAACGGCCGCAAGTTTAAGAAGGATAATTATCACATATTATTGTTGACGTTAGAAGGGTGAGACTATGATTACACTCGGAGTAAACAATGAAAATTTTAAAATTTTTAGTATCAGTAGTATTTGTAGGTGTTTTCCTAGAAGGTTGCACTTACGCTATGAAAGTAAACAATCTGGATGAATACTATTCGAGTTCTGGATACCTTTCCAAGAAAATTTCAATCGGTATTGTAAACAATGGACAGGGTCAGATTTCTGAGAAGCATATTGATGAAATCGTATTCCAGTTACGCGCTATGAACCAATTTACAGAAGTTCAGTACCCACTGTCCTCTAAAAGCAAAAAGCCTGACTTTGTAATTGAGATTGGACCAAGAATAAAGTATGACGGTTCTGGCCTTAACTTTTTGATCAACTGGCCTGGTGTGTACATTTTCATGCCTGGTTGGAATGGATACAAGTACACTGCAGATATCAAAACAGAGATAAAATATGTTAGCGAAAAAGGACAACCTGTAGAAAAACGATACGAGATGCTCTTCAAAGCAAATCAATCTGAATTTGACAGAACTTGGACTGTTCCAGCGGACTGGTTTCTTACCTTTGGTGTGAGCTCACTTATCGGTGGATTTTTCGTAACCAGTTTCGATGAAGACGTACAGCCTGAATTTTTCAGATACTACTCACAACCGTATGCTAAATTTATAGCAAACAAAATTGTAGTAGACTTGTCGACACTCTAAAATTTTAGATAATCAGATCAGTATAGTCAACTGCTCCTATTTGTGAAAGGGCAGTTGGCTTTATTTTTAACGATTAAGACCCACCTAATCCTTCTCAAATTCATATCCCGAATACAAAATCTTAAGACCCTTCTCGCTCTCTTTTAGGACCAGTTTTTCTCCCAAATTCCTTCCATAACCTAAAATACGTAAGTTGCCATCCGAATCTACCCTACATGCAAAACTCGCTTCATTTTCAGCTCCACCTAATGAATAGTATACGGCAAGTTTTACGAAGCCTCTCTTGTCATTCTCTAACTTGATTTTTTTCGTTAAAGCGAATGGATCTTTGACTTTATAGTTTCCAAAAAATTCCCTTTTGGGGTATTGGAAATCAGGTTCGAATCTGGTAGCAACACCTAACATACCTTTGGGACTTTCCTCCGAGTATACCGTGAAGATTTTTTCCCCTTTCCATTCTTCGAATTCCACTCTCAGAGAGTCCAGAGCTGGATCACGAATTGTTATCAGTCCAAATAGAATTTCTAGATTCAATTTATAACGATTATCTACCTCTGTTAATTTAAAATCAAAATTGAAAAAATTTAATTTGTTTGGATTTCCATCTTTTACCTCATGAATTCCTAATGAGGAAACATATGTTCCTAAAAAATCTTTTGTTGGATTTAAATTTTCCAATTTTGGTAGTGATGGTGGCTCTGGTTTCGAGCCTGTTTGTTCTTCAAAGACTAACTTCCAAATACTTTGATTTGTTGCTATCACCTTACCCGTGGCTAATGTCAGAGTATTTGTTGAGAGAAAAGATGCCGTCTCTGTCTCAATTTCATAAGTCAAATCTGAGATGAAGGGTGGAAGAGATCCAGAGTGTCCATAGGAATAATAAACTCTTTTATCTCCAAAAAATTTTTTCTTCATCACGGGAAGTCCGATATCCATGGAGTCTATAGCTCGATCCGAGACTTGCGATTTATGGAACTCGTCGAAGGATTTTTTGCTGAGAAGACCCTGGTTTCTTTTACTTGCAAAAAAAGACGTCATAAATCGAGCCAGATCCCCACCTGTTGTTGCTAAGGAACCTGCGGTCAAATCACGTATGATAGGACGATTGGTTTTGGACTTCCAGAATATTCCGCTATACCCACCACTTAACTTTGAATGGTCTTCTGACTCTAAGAGATTGGTATTTGACATACCAGCTTTTTGGAATATGTTTTTCTGAAAGTATTCCTCTATACTTTGGTTAGCTGCTCTTTCAATAACGATTCCAAGCAAACCAAATCCAAAGTTGGAATAGGAATGTACTTTTCCAGGTTCATTTCGCTCCAAACTGGGAAGAATTTTTGGCAAGTCTCGAAAATTTTTTAAAATATCTTCATTGCTAGCATTAGGATCTAAAAAGAATCCGTTCGAAAGATCTGATGGCAATCCCGACCTGTGGATAAGAACATCTCGAATCGTTATCTCACGATAGTTTTTCTCTCTAGTTGCCATTCGTTTTACTTCTGGAATGAATTTGGAAATAGGATCATCCAAATTGAGTTTTCTCTGTTCTTGCAACTGTAAAATGGCGATACCAGTAAATAGTTTAGTAATACTTCCAATTTTGAATTGTGTATCTGGTTTCAGAGAAAGATTGCCAACAATACCAGATTTAGAAGTTCCATTTCCGTATAATACAGCGTATGTGACAGAATCCAATCCCGAATCCGCAAGCTCAGAAAGTTTTGCTTGTATTTGACGTTCTATTTTTTGGGAATTCGTTTCAGAAAGTTTTTCTTTTGTAAATGCAGAACAAGAGATGAAACTAAAGAGAAGAATTAAAGAAACTTTCCGTATAAAAATCATAAGACCAAACTCTGAGTCCTAAGCATTTTTGCATTTCATTAATGAAGGGATACCACCAATGCAATGGATTTCGGAGTAAAAGCTACGGAATTTGGAGGGAACAAACAACAGATAGAAATTATCATGGCTTAACAAATACTCCCGGTTTTCTGTTTGGGGTCTGTAGATTCGAATACCTTTTACACTCTCTTATAAAAGTATATTCTAATTGAACAATCCAAAAATATTGACCTTGGGAAAGTGATGTAAGATCCAAATCGCATCTCTGAGTATTGCATGTTTTTGATAAAACCTTTTCCGAGAGTTCACTATTTTTATAAATTTCAATCACATAGTTCATAAATAACATAGAAGGTGTTCTGGATGAGGGTGAATAGTTTAAGGCAGGCGATTCACTTTTAATTGGCTCTTCATTTACACCTGTACATTCTTTCGGAATTTCAAGAGACTCTAAACTCAAAGGCTGACTTTGGTTTTGTAAACTAATGAAAC
>JAPZTS010000005.1 GCA_027533185.1 Leptospira sp.
TCTCAACGTAAAGTCTTCCATTTTTGCCCAATCGTTCTCGCAATGAATCATTTTGAATTAGATGATTTAGCATTAAAAAAAAGCTAATGTTATCACTATAATACAAGCCTCCTTGACAGCGATTTATATGCCCCACCATCACTTCTGAAATTGCATTTACTAAAACAGGTTTTTCATAGCTCCATGCTTCCATTATAGCTATTGAGAAACTTTCAAATGGAGAAGGATTAATTAATAAATTGGATTGAATTAAGAAATTTGATTTATCCTCTTCGGAAACAAATCCTGGAAAAAGTATATGTTGATATTTTTTAATATCTACATTGGAAGCTGACCCTAAGCAAATTAATTTGATTTCATTTGATTTAGAAATTTCTTTCCATTCAGTAAATTCGGATAATAACCGAGGGTATCCTTTTGCTGGTTCAATTCTGCCGATCGTTAAAATTTTAAAGCTTTCATCTATATCAATTCTATTGTTATTACTATGAATTTGAGAATGTACGTGACTAATATCGGGCAGAGGAATATATGTTCCTATCATCGAATAGTTTGTGATTCGATTGCTAAATTTATTTCGGTAAATATCTAGCTCTTCAGGTGCATTAAAGCAATAAAAATAGTTTGGCAAATAGGTTCTTTTGAAAATAGGAAGATTTAAAACTGGTTCATCATGGAATGTAGGGACTACGATGAATGGTATCTTAAGCAACGGGATAGAAAAAACAATTGGGTAATATAAATAGCCAACAAGGAAAATCAAATTAAATTCTTTTTGGTTTGATTCAATGTAATCTATGAGATCAGGACAATATGGTCCTTGTTCAATTATAAATTTTTCTTCTAGATGGGGTTTAATATTATTTAGATTATTTAGACATGAATCCAACACAGAATTCATTTTTTTTATATTTCTCTCTCTCAATACCTTAAATCTAATAATTTTAATATTCTTATAGAAAGACTCTCCAGAATTTAATTCGTTTTTCCAAGATATGTAATCTTTTGCCGTAGTTGTAGCTATCGTTATATCATGGTTTTGGGATAGAATATCGGCATAATCAAACGCTAATTTTTCAGCTCCACCAGCCGAGTTTGGCAAAAATCGAGAAGTGACAATCAGTATCTTTGCCATCGTTAAGATTTTATAGCTTCGAGAAGATTTTCAATATTTGATTTGGATCGAAACCTCTCCAGACGATCATACTGACCATCTAAGATTTGCTCCAATTTTTTATGATCTAAAGCAATTGAATACAATTCAGAACATAGGAAATCAAAATTCTTCTCCTTAAATAGTAAACCTGAACCGTCCAAAGTTTCTTCGACAGCACCAGCTGCATACGCAAGAACGGGAAGACCAAAAAACATTGCTTCCATTAGGGGAACGCAAAAACCTTCATGTTCACTCATGGATACAAAAAAATCGCTGTTTAAGTAGTATTGCGTTAGAAGTGAGTCATTGACGTATGGGAGAATTTCTACTTCATTTAAAAGGTTAAGATGATGGATCATAAAACTCAATTCATCCAAATATGACTCTTGATTAGGATTACAAAATCCTATCATTCGAAGCTTTATGGGTATGTCATATTTATCCTTCCAGACACGAAGAAATCGAATCAGATCATCTTGCCGTTTGTTCGGGGCAATTCTTCCAACAAATAGGAGATTTATTTTGTTTTGGGTAGGCTTTACCCGCTTTGGTAGCAGATGGTGCCACTTTGAAAAATTTAGATGAAGGGGGAGTAGTTTTGGGTTGAAGAAACCATTTTCATTTAATTCTTGGAGGTTAAAATTTGAAACTGCGAAAAAATGATCAAAGTTTTTATTGATGATCTTAAGATCCTCCCTACCCATCCGAAGTAAGTATGAAAATTTTAAATCATACGGTAAAAAATATTCTTCAGGAGTTACATTGTGATAGATAAGAATTTTTTTGTTAGGAAATTTCAGTATGAATTCGAGAACTTCTGAATGAATCGAATGGTGATAGATCAGAATATCATCTTTTTTAATTTTAGCTGAACCAATTTTGTTAGCATATTTTTTATCGAATGAGAATACATTTTCAGCAAATATTGTGCCCTTATAACCCTGCAAACCTAAAAGTCTTTTAAGTTCTAACATTTCTTGTGAGATTGCATCACCTAACTGAAAGCCTGCGGCAAATTGATGAATATTCATCTACCAATTTCCTCTAAATTTTTTGCTAATTCAATTTCCCAGGGAAAGGCGTTGTAAAAATTAAGTGCATCTGACTGAGACTTAATTAGTGATTGTTTCAATTTTGGATTAGTGAGGATTGATTTAATATCTTTTTTTAGTCGATAGTAATCCTTTTCATTAAAAAGTAATCCGCCACCATTCATGGTTTGCGGAATTGCACCTGCAGAATATGCAAAAACAGGAATTCCCATTCCAAATGCTTCTAGAATTGGAAGACAGAAACCTTCATGTTCACTCATCGAAACAAACGCGCTAACTTTTGATAGTAACTCTAAAACCTCATCATCCGATTTGCCTTGCAAAAATAAAACTCGATTCTCGACACCTGTTGCAATTGTTTTACGTCGTAAAAAATCGAAATAACCATCGAACGCGCCTATTATGTTTCCTACACAGTAGAGTTTAGCATTTGGAAAGTCATTCACCCAAACAGAAAAAAATTCAATCAAATCTTCCCAGGCTTTTTGAGGTGAATACCTTCCAATAAAGATTATGTTGCCCTCATCAATTGAATGTTGTTTTGTTTGGCTTTTCGTTTCTTGGTATTTTTTACAAATTGGCAGAATTGTTGGATTCTTAAAATTTAAATCAGATATAACAGAATAATTGAAACTCGAATCACACCAGATTGCATCACAAAAAATGGAAAAACTAGCAAGTTCTAAATAAGAAAGGGATTCAAATTTAGCCATTGCCGCATAGATTTCTGGTGTAGTTGTATGTTCATAAAACATTGCAGGCGTAATGTTATGAAACCGTAAGATTTTTTTCCCAAAAAGTTTGTAGAATAGATCATAGGGATACCCCGTTCCACCATAGTGTAGAATATGCACATCGGATTCAGAACTTGTTACGTGCAAATTTTCTAAAGTATGAAATTTTACGTTCGGGATTTCTTTTCCCGATCTAGGTATTCTCGTGATAAAATGACATTCATAACCTAAGTTGTGAAATTTCTGAGCAAGTCCAATGGCATCATTTCCTACTCCATCGGAATCCTTTAACTCATCCAGGTGTTGGAATAACTTCATCCTTTTGCTTTTGTGAATCTAAAAATAAGCTGATCTAATTTAGAAGAAAGATTTCTTTCTTCAACAAACCCGAGTCTATTCATATAGTCTGACAGTTCTTTCAAATTAATCGTACATAACTGAGATTCAATAAATGGACTATTCTGTGATAGCTTTTTTTCATGTATCATAAAGTATAAGTGAAAGCCATTACTCATATTAGATGATAATTCACTAAATAACTTTTCTAAAAATAAGGCAGGGAATGTTCCAAGAGGTTTGTTTATTATAACATCTGATTCTTTGGGCAAATACCCATTGAGTGGGAAGGTAGATTCGATTTTTTGAATATTGGCAGTGACTCTTTTGCGAATTAATTCTGTTTGTAATTCACTATGGCTAAAACTTTGAAATTTATACTTATGAATAGAACACTGTTTTAGCAGTTCACCCCATTCCGGAAAAAGCACAGAAATACTTTTGGATTCTTTTAAATCTTGAATCACGTTTGACCAATCTTCATCAAGACCTGAATCAACAAAATACTCACTAGTAGCCCATCCAAAACCAAGCCCTATATCTTTTGTTTTACTTTGAAGCAGATGGTCTCTATAAAATCCGTCAAATCGTTTCTCTAATTGGTTCATCCGTTTGCCCAATCGAACGAGCTCATGCAAAACGGAAAAGAAGGCACGTATCCGATTTTCAGAAAGTTTTTTGTCCACGAGTGAATAAACTGAAATGATTCTCAAAATGACGTACTTGATCGGTCCTTTTATAAACCAAAGCTTTGGGTTTGTAAATTTTGGAGCTGAAATTCCTTTTTCAAAAAGATGGGCCGTACCCGCTGGGTCAAATTTGCGAAAACCTGCGGGAGACTCCGGTTTGTAACTCAGCTTTGTTAATTCATTTAAGTCTATCGACTCTTTGGGATTGCGGGGGATCTTTGATTCAATCTCACGAACGATTTCTGATACATTTAACTGTGGGCCTCTGATTTCGAGAAAAGGATTCGTCATGAATTTTGCTTCTTCTTCCACAGTTTTCTTTCTTTTGTTGAGAGCATTTGAAAAATTGGGAGAATGGCAAGAAAATCTTCGAACTGGATCGCATTTTTCCCTCACATATGAAAAAAAAACAAATTCTTGTCACCGGTTCCAGCGGTTTTGTCGGAACTTTCCTTTTGCCAGCTCTGATCGAGACAAGTAATTACGAAATCCATAGTTTTACCGGTGATATTCGTGATAGATCCATAGTCGAGAATCAGATTCAATCATCAGATCCTGATTTTGTCGTCCATTTAGCGGCTCAAGCGTTTGTGCCTATTGCAATCAAGAATCCATGGGAAACGGAAGAGATCAACGTTCGCGGCACTTTAAATCTCTTAGAAGGCCTCCATCAGAATCAAAAGCCTGTCAAAATGCTCTATGTGTCGTCAGCAGATGTTTATGGAAAGCAACGCATTGAAGACTTACCGCTCCGAGAAGATCTAATTCCAAACCCAGTAAATCCTTATGCCGGAAGTAAACTTGCGGCAGAATCATATTGTCGCCAATATTCGCATTACAGCCCGTATGTATCAGTAGTTATTGCGAGACCTTTTAATCATATTGGAATCGGACAAAGAAAAGAGTTCGTGATTCCAAATTTTTGCCATCAAATCATTCAGGCAAAAAAACTTGGTAACTCCAAAATCAAAATAGGTGATTTATCTCCTACCCGAGATTTTTCGCATGTAAAAGATATTGTTTCTGGTTATATTCATCTATTAGAAAAAGGTAAATCGGGAGAGATTTACAATATTTGTTCCGGGGAAGAGAAGAGTATCCGTTTTATGTTAGATTCTCTAATAAAAATATCAAAAACTAGTGTTGAACCAGAAGTAGATATAGAAAGAATTCGTGCATCGGAAACTTCCCGAGTATTTGGTGACAATTCTAAACTTAAAGAACTCGGTTGGCTACCTAGCTTCCAACTCCAAGATACGCTCTTAGAAATTTATTCGAGTATCGAAAAAGAATTAAACTAATTTCTGCAAGATGTTCTGATTTTTTCCCATTCAGCTTTGGAAACTATTTCTTTTTTGACAGCTTTTGTTTCATCAGGGATGATTTTCTTTAGATCATCAATCCTATCCTTTGTGGCTGGGTGGGTGCTTAGCAACTTTGCGATATCAATGTTCAAATGATCCTTCGATTTTTCTGTTTCAGAATCAGTTTCCTCTTCTTCTGCTTCTAATACCATCATTCTCTCGAAAAACGTCAAAAGTCCTTTAGTAGTGAAATTCTTATTTTTTAAAAATTCAATCGATGTACGATCTGCTTCTCTTTCAAAATCGCGTGAATATTTTAGCAGCAAAGCCGCAGATCCAATTTCAGTTAACGTTTCGGCAATTTGGTAATCAGCGAGTCCAGGACCAATTAAAATACTGACCGCAAAAGTGGTGCCAAGTGCTTTTGTTAGGTTCCGAATATGGTGTCTTTTTTCGATGTGTGCAATTTCGTGAGATAGAACACCAATAACTTCCGCCTGATTTTTGGCTTCGCCAATAAGACCAGAAAAAAAATAGATCTGTCCGTTAGAGAGCGCAAACGCATTCGGTTCGTCTCTCCTTATGATGGACACTTTATATTTGTAGGCACTATTTTTGGGAACGAATTCTTTTAATGCGAGTTCGAAGAATCTATTTGCTTCTTTAGCTTCACAGACTTTCAACTGACTGGCTATTTCCTGTTGAAATTTCTCTCCAAGTGAATGGTCTACATCCTTTGGGATTAGATATGGCACATACTCCAAACTTTTTGTATACGCGAATCCGATTCCAGTTGAAATACAAATCGCAATAGTCGCTAAAACAAAGATATTTGTTTCTCGAATGCGCGCGGTCAGAGACTTCCATCCTCCAGCACTTTTTTGGGTTTGGATCCATTCTCTTTCGAAGAATTTTCCGTCATTCACATCACAAAAAATCTCTAAAACGGGACTTTCTTTGTGTTCATCTCGAAATAGGGTGAATCGAACTCCTTTGGGAATTCTGGAAAAACTTTCAAAATTTTGAAGCGCTAGAGTATACGTGTACTGATTTGATACGAAGCTTAGGATAGGATTTTGAAATCGAACAGTTCCCAATTCGGGAACTGCTGAAGCTCCATTAAAATAGCGAGCCGAATAACTTTGATCTAGTGTCAAGGCTTAGGATATAAAAGATTCAAATGCATCGGCCAGTGCATCCAAACCTTCCGCCGTAGCGTTGGCATTCGTATCTGTCTTCGCTGTGATAGTTGAAAAATCAACTTCTGTCTCAAGACTGATAGATTCGTATAACATCTTATCTATATAGACTATTGCCCAGGCAAATCCAATGCCTAAAGTGAAAAAGATTAAGATGTAAGCCAATAGAAAATGTAAAAATACGTTACCGCCAGTCAAATCGGATTGAAATCTTTTTCCTTGGAAGCTTGTGTGATTCCAAATGTAATTTCTTACCTCGGCAAAATACCAAGGGTAGTAAATGCCTAAGGTCACGATAATCAAAAAAAAGCCTTTTAAAAACATAAAAAACATTTCTTGTCCATCTGCCTGGAATCCAAAATTAGTATTTCCATATCGTGTTTTACTTTTCAAATATGCTTCTTTTTCCACATAGAACCAAGGATAGTAAATGCCTAAAGTAATAGCTGTTAGGAGAATTCCTTTTGCATAAATTTTAGCGACTTCTAAAATTTTACCATCAAATCCGAATCTGAGATTACGATATCCAGTTCTGGAAGTAATATATTTTGTTCCACCGACGACAATGACTGGAACGAGAGCAAGGAAAACAGCAAGTGTCAAAACAACAGAAACAATGGATGAAAGATAAGGAATGGGAAGGAAACTCACCAAATACGTGATAGCTAGGTTGAATGCATAAAGGCCAATTAAGATAAGGGCCGCTTTCAGGAAACCGATGAAACGTTCTTTACCAGAACCATGAAACGAAAGTCTCTCTCCGGCCCACTCTATATTCTCTGCAATAAACTTTTGGACGTTTGTCTTTGCCCAAAAGCTGTAAATCCCTAATGTCACGATCGTGAGAAAGATATTTTTGAGCATGATTACGAATAAGCCTGCTCCACTCGCATGGTATTGAATTCGGTTATTTTCCATAAGTTTCCTGGTTTTGATGAGTTTGAAGGACTACTATATTGAATAAAAGATATCTCCGTAAAGAAAATATTTGAAATGACGTTCTAAGTTTATCATTTTTTTTCTGCACTCGAACTAGTAAGGTTAACTGCCAGTCTATTGTACGGTATGCGTACATTTCGAATCCCCTTCCTAATGCTCTTGAGCTATGGTGTAATTTTCGCTCAGCCTGGACAAGAGTTACCTCCAAGTTTAGGAGATCTTAAGGGACAGGACAAATCCGTTCGCCAACCACCTGAAAGAAAGGATAAAAAAGGTTGTTGTAAGATAAAATACCCCGCGGGTGGGTATGACTTCTTTTTGGCAACGGAATCTGAATGTCGTTCCAGTTTATACTTTGATCGATTTTTAGGAGAAAAGAATACGTTATGCTTTCGTTGGGAAGAGGATTAGCAGAAATTGATTTCATGGGTGTCCGTGATCAAGTTCTTCTTACACTAAATCGTTTTATTCCTGTATATGATGCTTCCTTGGCTATCGCCGGTGGAGGTTGTAAGGCATTCTACGCGTTAGGCGTTGGCAAGACGTTACGAGAATGGGGAGTTCGGTTTACCGAAATATCTGGTGTTTCGGCTGGTGCTGCAATGGCTCTTTGTATCTTATCCCAAACAGAAGAAGAGTCGGTTGAATACTTCGAAGAGATTACAAAACGTAATTCAAAGAACTTTCATTTTTCCAATCTGTTACGCGGCGAATCCACGTTTCCACATGAAGATATGTACCGACGAACCATTCGGTTTGGAATGAGATTTGATCGAGTTTTAGCATCCGGTGCAAAAGTTCTTATTCATTCTGTAAGGGCTTATCCAAAAGAAAATTCTCTTCAGAATAAATTTCGCTTAGCGAGATTGATTTCTGAGACGGGAAGAGCCTTCCTTTTAGATGATCGCGATAGATCAGAAGGAATCCCTGCAAATCGGACAGATGAGATGATCAAAAAATGGAATATGGAAGACGTAGATTTTACGGAAAAGGATTTCACAAATCCAGAGATGATCGAACAGTTTATTCTCAACTCTTCTTCTATCCCTCCCATTGTGGACTTTCAATCGGTCAATAATGAATACTATTTTGATGGGGGACTTACCAATAATATGGTGATAGAAAAATTTTCTCCAGGCGCAAAGATTATAGGCATCCATTACGAACCAAACACGATTGTTGGTAAAGATCCGGAACTTCTTGGTCGCACGTTTCTGCTGAAACCTTCAAGGGCACTGCCAATTACATCTTTTGACTACACAAATCCTAAAGGTGTTAGAGAAACATACGAGCTCGGAAAATCCGATGCATTAGAAAAGAAGGAAGAGATTCTAGACTATCTGATTAAAGACTAAAATTTTTTCGATTCCTAAGCGAAATGTTTCCTCTTCGGTGATTAAGCTAATAATCCCATAAGATTCATTATGCGAAAATCCAAACCATTTTCCTGGATAGATCAGAACAGCTTTTTTTTCTAAAAGAGTTTCGCAAAACAGTTCATCATTTGCCAGTTCAGGCAATTTCAAAACTAAAAACCATCCACCTTGGTATGGCAGAACCTGGTATTTGGAATCTGATAAAAGATCAGACGCAATTCGAAAATTCCTTTGGATCCTTGTTTTCGTTTTGTTTTGAATCATTGGTTTCCATTGGAAGATCTGTGGCAAGATAGATTGGATGATTGTATTCGTTGATAGATATGTATCTAAAATAAGTTCTAGTCCATTTTCGAGCCTGTGATCCGAATTTGCAGATAAGATCCATCCCAGTTTCCAATTCGGAAGGCAAAACATCTTTGAAATTCCATTCAAAATAAACAATGGGAAATCGGCATCCGTTGGAAATGTCTGTCGATCCTGAAATTCGTCTGAACCATCGTATCCATAAAATACTTCGTCAATTAGAATCGGAATCTGGCATCGGGACTCTTTCCATTCCAACCAAAAGTTCTTATTCAATTGAGACCCAGTTGGATTGGCGGGACTTACTAAACATATTATTTTAGTTTTCGTACTGGTAACATTCAAGATGGATTCTACATCGTATTCCCAAACTGCATCGCGCTTAACTAACGGATAGTGAATCTCATTTAAATTTTCCATGGAGGAAAGGTAGGAAAAAAGGGGATATCCAGGACTCGGCGTAAGGACCTCGTCTCCAGGATTTGTTAATAATTTAAACAGATAAGAATACGAATCAGAAGTGCTTGGTGTGAGATAGATAGATTCCTTTGATACAGTATATCCTCGCTCAGCATAAAAGTTTGAAATTGAATTTCTTGCAGATTCTAAGCCTTTCACCTCGGGATTGTAATGCGAAAGATTTACCGATTCTAGCAGATGTCTTAAAATGGGATCTGGAAATTCTAGTCCGAGGTTTGTTGGATTCGAACTTGTCAGGTCCAAAAATGGAACATTCCTTTCCTCTAAATTTTTCTTAATTGATGTGAGTTTGTTTTCTTCAGAGAAATTTCCAAACTGAAGAAGTCTTTTCGATAGCATTACTTAATTACCAATGGAAGCAAAATCATTTTGTCATTTTGAATGCCTGGTCAATATTTGTTTTTATGATCCAGTCTGATTCCCACCCACTGCACACCATTGAAAAAGAGAAGGCAATCATTTTCATCTTAGCTTTGTTTCAATTTTTACATATTTTAGATTTTGTAATCATGATGCCTTTGGGACCTGTTTTTATGGAAAGTTTCCATATCAATTCAGCAAAGTTTGGTTTACTGGTGTCCTCCTATTCGATTAGCGCTGGTGTCTGCGGATTTTTGGGTGCTTTGTTTTTGGATAAATTTGACCGGAAGAACACGCTGATCTTACTATTCTCCGGTTTTGCCTTTGGAACACTTCTTTGCTCCTTGGCACATACTTACGGTTTCTTTTTATTTGCAAGAATTGTTGCTGGTGGATTTGGAGGATTGATCGGTGCTACGGTTCTCTCAATTATCGGCGATATCATACCCGTTTTTAGGAGAGGTAAAGCCACAGGAGTTGTCATGAGCGCCTTTTCCGTCTCCTCCGTGGTAGGTATACCCATCGGACTGTATCTGGCCAACCTGTACGGCTGGCACTTTCCTTTTTTGATGTTGGCGGTCTTTTCGTTTTTGGCCTTACCAGTTGCTTACATTATTTTGCCACCCATCCGAATTCACTTGGAATCTCGAATTGTGGCAGTATCCCAATGGAAATCCTTACAAGAAGTGTTAACAACTAAGTCTCATTTTGCACCATTTGGTTTTATGGTAACACTAATCTTCGGAGGATTCACGGTGATTCCTTTTTTAAGCCCTTACCTCGTATCTAATGCTGGTTTGGCGAAGAGCGAACTACCTTTGGTTTATTTTTTTGGCGGTATGTTTACTTTTTTTACTAGCAGGTATATTGGTATATTAGCAGACCGATATGGAAAATTTAAGGTATACCAAATTGTGACTGGTCTTTCGATTTTTCCAATAACTATCGTAACGACATTAGGCCATACAAACCTAATAAAGATATTAACAATCACTACATTTTTTATGATTTTTGTATCAGGAAGAATGGTTCCTGCGTTTGCTATGATTACTTCTTCTGTGGCTCCTAGAATCAGAGGGAGTTTTATGTCAGTTAACTCGGCTATACAACAAATTGCTTCAGGGCTAGCTTCCTTTGTTGCAGGAATGATTCTTGTTCAAAATACAGATAAGAGTCTACAAAATTATGAACTAGTCGGAATGATTGCGGTATTTTGTTTGGTCTTCAGTGTATTTTTAGCAAGAAAAATTAAAATAGCGGGTTAATTTATATTAGGCAGGTTATCTGCCTAAAAGATCGTTTCTCAATGGTTTGAGTATATCCAAATTTCCCGTTTGTATAAAGTCAAGAACCAAGGCGCGTTGAGATATTGATATCATTTTGCTATCCAAAAGCTGATTTAGAATTTCTGAAGCTATCCCTAAATCCAATCCGTTTAATTCTGAAAAAATAAATTGGATATTCATAACGATTTGATGGCTTTTTGTATATTCGATTAATTTCGCACTTTTATCCAAAATCATTTCTTGTCTCCGAATCAATTCTTCCATGGTGGACAGAATTAGAAAAATTTCCATTTCGTCGGCAAATAGTTGCAACATATGGTCGTAAATTTTAGGAGATTGGATAGGCAGCTCATAAATAGAATCTCCCAATGCCGTATACAGAGATTTTTCCTCATCAGTCGTCAAAATTGTATAAGATCGAAGGTTTGCTGCAACTTCAGATGGTAGAATTACGATAAACTGGCATGCATATTCTGGTTCCTTAAGTTCATGCACAAAATATTGGATCAGGCTGCAAATCCTTTTTACATCTATACATTTCCAATATCGATAACTTCGAACGTCAAACATATGTTTAATGCTTTTATCTCGTTTCGTAGAATCTTTAACATTTTGAAAATTGAAAAAATCCGTTTTAAAAAGATAACTGAGTGTATGGTTGGAAAATGATTCAATGATATTTTTGACCTGTTGAGGTTCGCTTATGTATAGAAAATAGGAAATCAGCTCTTGGGAGTCCTTCGAGTCCCATAAGAACTTTTCTAGAATACGAGGATTTGATTCGTAAAAAGCAGAAATCCCAACTCTAAACGTAACTTGGTCTCTTAGGAATGCTTCCATTTTGAGATCGGCGATACAATTCTCTTCAATCGCTGACCCTGAGTAATTGAATTTGTTCTTACAACCCTGTGGGCAATGCCCAGATACAGTTGTCTCTAAAAAGCATTTTCGCATAACTTGAATTAGGGGATAATTTCCCCGCAATCACGCATCTCAGGCGCATAGGGGTTTTGGATTTGTCTTCCTTGCATAACCCAATATTTGTCAACCATGGGACAATAAAACTTGTTGAATGCTGACTGACCTGGAACTAGAACTTTCATTTCGGAAAAGACTTCCTGAATTTTAGAAATACTATCAAAACTTTGTTCTAGATTTGCAGATTCTTTTGGAATTAAATTAGAAATTTTTTGACCCCACTCTGACATTTTGGAATGCTCAGATGCCACAAACTTTTTGTTTAGTTCCAGAAATTGGTCCCAACGAACTTGAGGTTTGTCCTTTAACATCTCTTCCATTATCTTTTGGTTTTCCATTAAAAATGCTGAGACAAGCTCCTGCTCTTTCGAGGAGAACTCAGGAATTTCCTTTTTGCAAGAAAATCCCAAAAGAATAAAAATGTATAAAAAAATCACTGTTATCTTCATAAAATGAATCCTATTTTTTCCGTTTTTTATTGGAACCTAATTTTTCCGTTCAAGATTCTGAAGTATAGAATTGTTTATTTCTCGACAAGTCGGGATTTTCAAGCAAGATGACAGAAAAGTTCTCGAAGGTATGTAACCAAAATGATCATTGTTGAAGGCATTGGCCACGTAAGTATTCCTGTATCCAATTTGGATGCATCTATTGATTTTTATTGTGACATTTTTGACTTCGAGGTGGAGACAAAAAAAGCGAATGAGGCATTTCTAACTCTAGACTCTTTCCGAATTCGT
Organism: Leptospira sp.; assembly: GCA_027533185.1. Taxonomy (GTDB): domain Bacteria; phylum Spirochaetota; class Leptospiria; order Leptospirales; family Leptospiraceae; genus Leptospira_A. The sequence continues at coordinate 12,936 of JAPZTS010000005.1, forward strand.
TTGGTCAAGGCAGAGGTTCCTGAAAGATCTCTCCCATCTTTAAGTTTCATTATGGATGTGGATGATTTCACAGAGGCAATTTCGGAATTAGAAGAAAAAAATGTAAAAATCGTCAAAGGCCCTGAGGGCACTGACAGCGGCGAAAGTCTGACTTTCCAGGACCCAAGCCAAAATTTAATTGAGATTTACTATTCTAACTAAAACCTGTTGATTTTTTTTTAAACCCTTTTAATATCCTCTGGGTATGCTGGAAGCAACCCAAGAGGAGGACCTCGAACTCAAAAAAATTGCTGATTTCCGAAAAGGTTATCAGTATTTCATCTCTGGTTTCCAAACACTCATTGCTGGTTTTCTACAATTTGTTTCTTCAGGTGCGATATCGGAAGCAAACAAGCGAGACCTCCTGCCCTATCGAAAGGCAATCGACCAAGAACTCGAAAAAGCTCAAAAAAAGCTAAAAGAAATCAGTGTGAACCTAGATGAGAAACATATGTATGTTCTTGTCAAAAAAGAGTACTCTCGTTATTTTACGCGAAATGTTGGTGAGGCGAATCGAGATGACTTCGTTCAATTCCATATCACATTCGAAATGCTTCGGTTTTTTTACATCGAAAGTCGAGAAGGTTGGGAATACATACGGAAAGCTGTTTCGATGGGAAAATTCAATGATTCCGAGTTTCAAAACTCTGTTTTGTTGACTTTTCGTATCTACCCAACCATAGAAAGATTAAATCAGCTAGAAATTTTTCTAAAACGAATGGGATATATTCTCAGGATTGATAATCAAAATTTTTTGACAGAATTTAAACCAACAAAGCCTACTTTTAACGAAAACACTGTATATAGGCTTTCTTCTATTTTTGAAGAGAATCTCTATGCGAAATCTGAAAAACGACAAGCAGAAGAAGATGGTCTCTCTTATTTTGGGATAGAGGGTTTTGATGACCGAGGCATAAAGCAAGAGAAACAGGATGAACCTGTTTCTGTTAAAATAACCAAACCTTCCGTAGCTAAGAAAGAGATCGTCGTAAATTACATCCAAGCATATGGAAAGTACTCATGGAATTCTGATCTTCATTATTATTTCCGATACGAGTTAGATAAATACAATCAAGAAAAAGAGTTTTTTAAAAGTACGATCAACATGGACCTTCATTTAGGTGCCGATGAACAGTTGTTACGTTCAGAAATGATTCGGAGTCTAACAAGTGCAGAAAAAAAGAGCAAATCAGCAGTTGACATTGAAATTGAGTATTTGAGCTTTTTGAATGCCTTTTTCGGGTTTTGTGAAAATATAGTTTTGATGAGTATGGCGATCCCTTCTCAATTTAAATGGGTCTTTTTTTTCCATCTCGGTCCTTCTCATTTTTACATGATCGCAAAAAAGTTTTTAACGGAAGTAGGGACTGGCTTTCTACACGTCAAATCAAGCGATGGAAAAAAAGTAACACGTGTCATTCCTAGTGAAGTGGTGAAAAAACATGTAATCGATTATTGGAATGAAATGGTGTTGCCAAATGTTGGCGAAGAAAAAAACAACCTTGCTCTTTTAAAAAAAATTACTGAAATGATCGAAGATAAGTACAAAGAGATTTCTGCTCATACGATTCAAAGATATGATGAGTTGGATCAATCTATAAAAGATTCAAAGCCACGGGTTCAAATATTTAGAGAATATATGAACGAATGGATGGGTGCAGCTAATATCATAGTCTTCAAGCGATTCGTGAAAAACAAATCGTATTAAAGATCTTTATAAACTTAAATTACAGGTAGCAGAGCCAGCCGTCACATAGAACTGGGTGGAAACATTTGCAGGCAATAGAATCGTGGGATCTCGAACGAGTGCGTAATCTGTTGCGCGGCAAGAACGATCAAAAACTCGGACAGTCAGAATGCTTTCGCAGGTGATGGTAAGGTTCGTATTGGAAGTGAGTGTGGTTGTTCTTATGGCTTTTGATTCAATTCCATCAAATTTAACTGATAGACTGCTACCTTGTTTGAGCTCAAGTTCAGATCCATATTGTTTGTTTGTGACTGAGTAACAATCTACAAAAAATTCCGTTCCAGTGCAATTGGTTCCAGTTTTTTCATTGGGTAGGCAGGAACCACCTGATTTGGAAACGGTGATTAGGCCAGAATAGGCGCCGTCTGGGACACGTGTGTAAAGCTCCGTTCCAAAATTGGCAGTAATGATAGCTTGGATTTCATTGAACCTAATTATTGGGTCGAGACCAAAATCTTCGCCTCTAATGATGACTTCGGTTGCTCCGTAGATTCCGTTCGAATTGTTCTGTGCGGGTGTTCCAATCTGAGGTGTGACGGATGCTAAGACAGGCGGTGAAGCTAAAAGTGCAGCAATCGGATCCTCTGAGGAACTTTTGGTGCAATAAAAGGAGTTTCCAATCGCAAGCAACAAAACAATTTTGGAGTTAAACCGAAGCATAAGACTCTTTTCCATTATCGGATTCTTTCCTTCGAATTCATTTCTATTTTTTTGAGGGAATAAAAATCATGAGCTCACTTTCCATTCGGAAATTAGCGAATTATGTTACATGGATTGAATTAAACCGCCCAGAAGTCAAAAACGCTATTTCCAGAGCTTTGCTTTCAGAACTTCACAAAACGATACGCGAGATTCCTAAAACGGATGCCCGAGTCCTTGTCATCACAGGCTCTGGTAACTCTTTCTCTTCCGGGGCTGATTTAAAAGAAAGAAATGTCATGTCCATGGACGAAGTACTTATATTTCTGAACAACATCAACCAATGTTTTTCTGATTTGGAAAATCTTCCGATTCCTACAATTGCCTGTATCAACGGATTTGCCTTCGGAGGCGGATTGGAACTCGCTTTATCATGTGATATTCGTTATGCGAGCGAGTCTGCCTTGATGGGCCTCACGGAAACAAAACTGGGAATCATTCCTGGCGCGGGTGGAACCCAAAGATTGTTACGGATTGTTGGAGAACAAACGACAAAAGAATGGATCTTTTCGGCTAAAAAAGTTTCTTCGTTGATCGCGAAAGAAAAAGGTTTGGTTTCCGAAATCTTTTCTGATGAAACTTTGGTGGAATCTACTCAAATTTTAGCTCAAGAGATTGCAGAGTCTGCACCCATTGCCGTGAAGGCAGCAAAAAAAGCTATTCAAGCGGGTAGAGAAATGTCGGTGAAAGATGCAATTCTCTGGGAACGACTCTGTTATCTTGAGACAATCGCAACAGCGGATAGGCGAGAGGCACTTCTGGCATTTTCAGAAAAACGGAAACCTAACTTTAAGGGAGAATAATTAGTGATTTTAACTGGAAAAGAAATATTGAAAAGACTTGGTTCGGATATAAAAATTGAGCCTTATGACTCAAAATTGTTAAATCCAAATTCGTATAATCTTTGTTTACATGAAGATTTGTTGGTTTACTCAGAGTTTCCTCTTGATATGAAAAAACCAAATCCAGTTCGGAATCTAAGAATACCGGAGGAAGGGATAGTACTTGAGCCTGGGGTTTTGTATTTAGGGCGTACGATCGAGTTCACGGAAACGCACAACTTGGTGCCAATGTTAGAGGGTAGATCAAGTATTGGTCGGCTAGGAATGTTCGTACATATCACCGCGGGATTTGGAGATGTTGGCTTTAAGGGATTTTGGACCCTTGAGATTCAGGTGACCCATCCTCTACGTGTGTATGCCGGAGTGCAGATTTGCCAGATTTTTTATCACACTGTCGAGGGAGCGATTGAAGAATACAAATCAGGGAAATACCAGGCAAACCAAGGTATCCAGCCTTCATTGTTGTATAAGGATTTTGAAAAGTAAACTGCCTAATTCCTTTTGAAATTCCCCTAACACCGTTTTGTTGGTATTAGGGGATTCAGGAATTATTTTTTCTTGAAGGTACAATCCCAATTTGGTGCATCCAAATTTAAATTGCCGAGTTTAAGCCAAGTATTTGTTTTTCCGATGAAAGTGAACGAACAAAGAGTCCCTTTCAGATCGAGTCTATTACCGCCCTCAAGTGCAGTAAACTTTCCACAGTAAGTTTTTCCGTCCCGTGGGTTGTAGATCCTTCCGTTCTTGTATAGCCCCTCACCTACATGATCAAATCCAGTTAGAAATACCATACCTAGATTGGGTCGTGTTCGGAGTTTTGGATCTTCATTATTGTGGTCTAAATATGGAGTACCGGGAACACCCTTGTCTTTATCTTTTTCTGGGTAAAAATTGTCTTTGATGCAGACGGTCTTACCGCAGTATTTGTCACCGCACTTGAAGATTTCAATGACGGAGTCTTTTTCAGGAGGAATATAACGACCAATAGCGATATCAGCTTCCTGAGCCAAAAGCGAACCTGCACTTAGTGTGCAAAATAGAAACATAGAGATAAGATACTTCTTTTTCATACGGATCCTTCGATTGTATTTTTAACTCCAATAGACTGACAGGATTTTAGTCTTTGGCAAGCTTGATTTTTATTTTTTGGAAGAGCAGCAGGGGAAAATTTCCCCTGCTACTGAACTTAGTTTAGGCTGGTGGCTTTTTCTAGAAGTTTAGAAAGTTTCACTACATTCTTATTTTCTGGGTCTATCGCTTGGGCCCTTGTCACGTAGGTCAATGCTCTATCAGTATTTCCCAGCAATCGACTAATGTCCGCTAAATTAATCAAGTTTTGGAAATTCTCTGAATCATGTTTTAATGCTTCTTGAGCTGCTTTTAAAGCACCTTCATAATTACCCAGCTTCTTTTCTGACATAGCAAGGTAATACCAATACTCTCCAGATGCTTCATTTTCTTTTAAAAATTCTGTAAGAACTTTCGAAGCAATGTCATATTCTTTTCCCTTATAACTAACAAGGCCTAAAAATTTATTCAACTTTTGATTACTTGGGTCACTTAAGAAAGCTTTCTTCATCACGGTGATGGCGCGCTCAATTTCACCATTCTGGTAAAGAACTTTCCCTTCTTCAAATGCGCCGTTTGTTGTAAGGGCTTCATCCCAGTTATCATCAGTAGCATCAAAGAATTCTGAAACAGGTTGGTTGATTATATCATTTGCTGGTTTTGCCTTTGGTGTTTGGAGTTTATCACCTTTGAAAACTAAACTCAGCATGGAAATATCGTCCGTAATTTCACCCGCATTTTTAACGAGTCGTTCAATCTCGTAGATATCTCCATTGGCTTGTTCCACATAACGTAAAACTAAAAATTCATCTTCATTGATTGTACGAACATCTTCGTCAGGCGTAAGATCAATATCATCGCGACCATCGGAGCCAAGAATAAGTTGGTCACCCGGTTCCAACTGAAAGGTCTGAACCTCAAATGGATACTCAGAATCTAACCCTAACTTTCTAAGCTTCAACTCTTCCTCGATAAAACTTGCCTTTCCGTCCCGATACAAAATCGTAAATGGGTGCTCAGCATTAAAGTACCAACATTGACCAGTTTCGTCGTCAATAAGCATCACAGTAGCTGAGATTACCATTGTTCCACTGAACGTTTTGAAGACGGAGTTGACTTCTTCGTATACATCTGTCAGCCATTCTTCAGGTGTACGATTTAGAATACGTTTGTTTCCAGCGGATCTTGCCATGATCGAATTCATAACAACTCCCATAACTAGGGATCCACCAGCTCCTTGCATGGATTTTCCCATGGCATCTCCGTTCATCGCCATTGTATATCTACGAAAATCATCAGGCTTACCGAGTTTTAAGTTACCAGTGATACAAATATCTCCACCTAAATCGCCAGTCTTATTTCGAAATTCGAAGGTTTTCTTTTGGTGAACAAAAAAATCAGAGGATATGTTACTTGATTTGTTTGCATTAAAAAACAAAGGTTTGGCGAGTAATGAAGTAAGGAAGTAGTCTCCATCTTGTTGCACCTTCAAACGGTGGATCTCGTCCATTTTTTCTTGTAGTTCTTTTGTTCTTTCTTTTACCTTTTCTTCTAGGTTTTCTGCATAATCTTGTAATTCTCTCCGTGCATCCCGGATTGAAGTTACCATTCCGTTAAACGATTCCGCGAGATAACCAATTTCATCATTAACGAGAATGGGAACTTCTACTTCTAAATTGCCCTGATTTACCTTTTCAACACCAGAGAGTAGGGAATAGAGTGGATTGACGAGTGCTGAGCGGAAAAATAATGGGAAAACGACGAGAAGGACAAACATCACGATACCAAGAATCACAAGTTCCAATTTTGCGGACTTGTGCATATAGGCTCGGTAGTCTCTATAATTGAAGCCAACTTCGTAATTTATCTTTTTGATTGGATCATAAGACATATACGCTACATAATGAGATAAACCATCTAAATCTTTTCTGTAGTGGCGTGTGAGATCGGGTTTGAAATAGCGAAAGAATTTCAGCATTTCAACCTTCAAATCTTTGCCCGAAATTTCTTTTCCATCCCAATTACAATTATTTACGTGTTTGAGTATCGCATCGCGGAAACTATCAACATTTTTAACCTTTTGTATATAAGACATTCCTTCTTCGCAAAATCTTTCAGGTAAGATATCTGATAGTTTGTTAGTATTGATAAATGTTCTTTTATTTAATTTTTCTATGAGTTTCTGTGTTTCGGCCTTTAACTCTTCTGATTCTAATTCTTTATTTTCATCTAAAAACTGAACGATTGCGTCCTTGTAACCTGCAAAGTAGTAAGGGGTCTTGTCAAGTAACGAAAGTAAGTTAGAACGATAGTTTTCCGTTTTTAAATTTACTAATTCAGAATACAGAGACGTATTGTATAGGTCGGCTACAACTAATGGAAGGTCTAAGCTTACCTCTTTAGGAAGGTAATGCTTTCGAATCGTCTGGTTATTCATATCATAATCAATGATAAATAAGATATCTTTTGAACGTTCCCCACCTTCAACCGCTCGCAATGTTTTTTGAATTGCCGTACTGTCGAATGCATTTTCTTTCTCTTGGTCTACGATATAGGAGAAAGCCTGCATGATAACCAGAATGGTCACAAAAGAAATACCCACAATTTTAACCATAAATGTGGTTCGTTCTTTGCTGCTATTGATGAAAGTAATTGTAATAACAAAAAAGGCAAAAGTAAAAAGTAAAACGAGTGAGGTAAGATAGGTAGATCTTTCCATGGCCCCATCTCTACTCATAACATTTGAAATGTTAGGAATAACTGCTGCCAAAAGTCCAGCTAACGCAAGTATGGTTAGAGCTCTTCGTTTTCCCTTCCCCATATGCATAATTCTATAGAGGGGCATCAGGACAAACCCAAAGAGAGAATACACCATAATAAAGATTCCGAGTAAACGGCTCGCACCCTCAGAGTTGAAATCCCAATGGTGGGCGGTAAAATGGTATTTCTTTTCGCCGTTAGAAACGTTGATCAAAAACCAAGCAACTACAACTAGAGCGACTGCGTACATTATGTACATGATAATAGTTGCAATTTTAGGATCTTCGTCCTCAGGAAATCGAAAGAAAAACTGACCAAAATGAGTGATCCCAAAAAGGATGAGACCACCTGTGAGCCAACGGTGGTAAGCCGCAATTGGATGGTAGTAAAAAGCACCGATTAGATACCCCAATTGGAAAAGGCATAAAAAAGTACAGGCAAGCGCTAAGTGTTTCGTGGATGCTGTTTTATCTTTTAGGGAAAAGAAGAATGTAGAGAGTACGGCAAGGAGAACTGTTACGATTAAACTTCCGAATGTGTAGTAGTTTGTGAGTATATGTTGTATGGAAATTGTGCTTTCACTCATAAGGTTTTCTGGTAGGTAATTTAATACGAAATCGTAACAAGGGAAAATCTGAAATCAATTCATTTTCACCTTTCTTCGTGCAAATCTGCGCCGTTTCGACACAGATTTGAACTTTGGTGGGGAAGAAATTTTACTCGGCGATTATTTATTTACTATAAAACAATCGATCCCATCGTATTTCATTTTCGACTTTAATGATTCTGCTTTTGCGCGGTCAGAAAAATCTCCAACTTGAACAACAAACTTACCTTCTCTTGTTGTTACAAAAACGGATTGTTTGTACTCAGATTTCATTGTTTCCTGAAACTTCATCGCCCTTTCTTGTTCTTTGAAGACTCCAACCTGAACAGTGTACCCTTTTGGTCCAACCGACTGTTTCCCGTTTCCCGGCTTTACTGGTGTTAGTTTTTCAGGTTTACCAGGTGCATCATCTAAAAGATCAGAATCGTCGAGATCGTCGGCATTTAAATCCTCATCTCCTTTTTTGAGGACAGTGATTCCCACTTTCGTAATTCCTTTATCTTTGAATTCGAGGAGTTCTGCTGTTTTTTCGGATACGTCGACAATACGTTCTTCCACAAATGGACCACGGTCATTGATTCTAACTACTGCTTCCTTTTGGTTGTCCAAGTTTTGGATTTTTACTACGGAACCAAGTGGAAGGCTTCGGTGCGCACCGGTCATCTTCATTCGATCAAACGGTTCTCCGGAAGCTGTGGGGCGACCTTGGAATTTTTGTCCATACCAAGAGGAAAGTCCAACTTCGTCAAAATTCGCAGTAGGTTTCTTCTCTGGGAGTGGAGCAACTGTTTTCGATTTTGACGTAGAGTCCAGATCATCTAAGATCGATTTCGCAACTGGATCATCGTTTTTTGCAAGATCACCTGTGCTTCTAGATTTTTGAGACCTTTCAAAGAAAATATCTTCTGGATCACCTGAGGCGCTGTAGTTTCTGCGTGTAGCATCAGCAGAGGAACAGGTGATGATCAAACTGAGGATGGATAAGAATAAAAGTCTTTGCATGACTTCCCCCTTCTTTTGGATTCTTAGTTTTCTCATCGGAACTTTTTCCAAGGAACACCAGATTTTTTAGGCGAGAACCAAAATAGTTTCGATAATTCCCAAAGGGACTATGGAAATTCCGAATCTTTTTAATGAAGCAGTGAAACAGGAGCGGTCTGGCGATGTTGAATCTGCTAAAAAGTCATATAAGGCAATTTTAGAGGCGGACCCTAATTACCATCTCGCCTATCAAAACTTAGGTGTAATTAGTGCACGGGAAGGAAATCATTCGGATGCCGTTTACTATTTTACGAAGGCATTTCAGCTAAATGAAAACATTAAAAATTGTTATAATTTAGCGGTATCGCTATACAGAAAGGGCGAACTTGAAAAGTCCGTAAACTTCTTAAAACAAACTCTTACTTATGAAAAGAAATTTATTTCGGCCCATCTTTTACTTGCTCAAATCTATCAAAAGTTAGGGAACGATGAGAAAACAGAAATTTACTTAAATAATGTAATTAAAATTGAATCAAATCACAAGTCAGCGTTAGGAGGACTTGCTATGTTCTATTACGAAAGGAGTCGTTACCCAGAAAGTTTGAAAATGATTGAAAGATATCTGGTTTTGTATCCAGGCAATACTCAATTGAGGGTCATCCAATCTGAAATACTTGCAAAACAGGGAAATTTTAAAGCAAGTGCAAACTTGTTAGTGGATATGGTAAAAACGGATACAGGTTTTACTAACTTTAATGAAACACTTAGTTCCGCTTGGAAAGAAGAGGATGAGATTGTAAAGGAAAGTCTGGAGCGAATCCAAACTAAGGCGAAGAAGAAATTAAAAGAGTTTCAAACAAAACTAGAACTCTCGAAAGAGAATCCGGAAGAGTTTTCCCCGCCCGAACCGCAAGATGCTTTGGACTTAAGCTTACTCTATCTTTTCAACGGGAATCCAGAAAAAGCGATGCAATATTTAGTTTTTGCACAAAAGATCAAGGAAAACACTGGCGAAAGTTAGGCATAATTTTTGGAATCAGTGAAACACATCCTAGTTTTTTGTTTAGTTGGACTCACTCTGATCAAATGTAGTTATCCGATTCCGAAACAGGACATTTTGGAGAGTGATACACAATTTCTCTCTATTCCTGGATCAAATGAGAGCCATTGTAACGAAATTTCAATCCAACTCTCCCGCGCAGCCAAATTGGATTTGGCAGAAAGTTCTTGGGATGAATGTATCGAAAAATTCACCAATGAAAAAATTATTCACCTAAATCGACTTAGGTTCTATTTTTTACTCGAAGAATACGAGTACTTTAAAGCGAAAATCGTCAAACAATCCCCCTCCAAAAACTCTATCCTGTATCAATCTATTTTAGAAGAACTCATGAAAACGAATCGTATTGAAGAACGAGTCGTATTATTGGATGGGTTAAGCAGAGTGAAAGGTTGGGAACTTTTTGCCTATGAGGAGTTAGCGTTCTACTATTTGCAGTTAGGTAATTTTGATTTTGCAGAAAACTATTTCAACTTGATCTTAGAAGTAAATTCTTTTCATGAAAATGCTTTGTATGGAATGATGGATATTCAAATCCGAAAAGAAAAATGGAGTTCTGTTTTGGATTATGCAAAGTCTGTAAAGCTCTCTGCGACAAAGAATAAAGAATACTCTTATTATTTTTTAAAAGCAAATTATGAATTGGGTCATTATGAAGAAGCTCTTAAGTGGGCCGAATCCGCAAGTAGTGCAGAAAAATCGGAAATTCAATTTTTAGAAGTATGGCGTGATGTACTTTTGGTTTTGTATGATGATCCGAATTGGAATAAGTTGCTGCCATACTATCGAAAAGCAATAGAACGAGGTTATATCGTTCCTGAGTCTGTTTTTTTCCCAACGTTGGACAACAGAGGAAAACAAGAACGAAAGGGACTCCGATCCGGTCGCTAGTTTCCTCTACAAAGACTCCAAATCCGTTCTGCTTGGCGTAGCTTGAGTACATCGTGAGTACGAATCCAGGGAATTTTTTTATCTAACAAATAGATCTCGCAGGCAAGTGTGATTCCGTCTCGTTTGTCGACAGGAACACCACCCAGAGAATTTCCTAAAAAAGATTTTCTTGAAACACTTACCATTAAATTAGGAAATTCTAATCTTAAAAGGTTCAATTCCTGTAATACGTAGAAAGAAACAGACGGGTCTGGGCTCAGAAAAAAACCCATTCCAGGATCGAAATACATTGCTGTTTCTGGAATTCCCCAGCTAATGAGTTCCGATCTTCTATCTCTAAAAAAAGTTTGGATTTTTTTTAATGCATTCTCCTTTGTTAAATTACTCTCTTTTTGCGCCATAAATCCGTTATGCGAATGCATTATAACTAATTTTGTTTCTTTTTTTGTGGAAAAATGATCTTTCCAAAATTTTGGATCTTGGTTTTGGGTAAATCCAGTAATGTCATTGATGACACGGACGCCTGCGTCCAGAGCCCGGATTTGGACCGAAGCTCGGAAGCTATCTAAGCTCAAACGAACACCGGCTTTTACAAAATATCGAATGGGATCAGAAACCCTTTGCCATTCTAATTCTTCGGAAACAAGCTGTGAATCTATATTCGAAGACTGCCCTGAGACTTCTAAGTAGTCCGCACCTTCCTGTAAGAGAGACTTTCCTTTTTCGATGGCAGCCTCCTTGGAGACGTACTTTCCTCCATCACTGAAACTATCATCCGTGAGGTTTAAGATTCCAAAAAGTTCTGCCATTAGAGTTAGGGAGCCACAGGTTAAGGCGCGCTCAAGCCTATTTTTTACCTTGGCATATTTTTGTACTTCGCCGATATATTAGAGAGACGGGCATGAAAAAATTTATTACGACATTTCTATTCTTAGTGATCCCTATTTTGTCAGAGCCTCTTCCTCGGATAAAAGATTCACGTTTTACTCAGCCCTTAAACACTCAAAATGTTGAATACAATCCCATTATATCTCCCTCTGGAAAGTATCTAGTCTTTCAATCAAACCGACCAGGAGGGGAAGGGGGGATGGATATTTGGATCTCGGAGAACCAAAGTTTTCCTGATCGTATGAAACTACCGGTTTGGTCGCCCCCTAAGAACTTTAGAGAATTGAACTCTCCTAACTTTGAAGGAATGTTTAGCATTCTCTTCGATGAGGCAGAAAAACCCTACGAACTCTATTTTACTTCTGTCAGAGAAACGTCAGCTATCGACCCAAAGAAAACTAGAGAAGGGTATGACGGGTTGAATATCTATTATACTAAAATTAATCCGAGAACAGGACTTTGGTCTGTGCCTATTCACTTAAATGAAGTAAATACAAACTTTGATGATAAGATGCCAGCCATATCGCCTGATGGATGTTCAATGGTTTTTTCATCCAATCGACCAGGTGGATTTGGAGGTTTTGATCTTTGGATAAGCCATAGAATACCTGCAACAAAAGATCAAGCTCCGACTACAAACCCAGATAAACCTAAAATTATGTGTAGAGATGGGATTTGGCAAAAACCCATCTCTGCCGGAACCATTGTGAACTCTACTGAAGACGAAATCAGTCCTTCTTTCCACTGGGATGGAAACAGAGTTTATTTCAGTTCGAACGGGAAGGATAAAAATAAAAAATTCAGTTTTTATTACACAGAATACAGTCCCCTAGAAAATAGTTTTAGTTTGCCCATTTTATTGGGGTCTCCATTTAACACCAAACAAGCGCTAGCTTCCGACAGCACTGGATATCCCTTTGATACACCTTCGGATTATTCGACATATAGTCTCTGGGAAGAAAGTGACAACGAAGGAATTTCCGTTACACATGATGACTTGTGGTATTATTTTGCATCGAATCGACCGGGAGGTGAAGGTCAATTCGATATCTATAGGACAATGGTTCCTGAGGACTTGCGAAAGACTTATGAATTTGTTTTCCGTGGACTCGTATTAGATGGATCGGAGGCAATCATGATAGGCTTAGATTCCACCTTAAAAATTTATGATGATACCAAACCCATTCAAATCATTACCTCCAAACGAATCGGTGGCGATTTGTCAGTTTCTGATATGGAAAACTTTCGAACTACAATCAAAACAGGAAAACTCTATAGGGTCGAAGTTTCATCACCTGGTTTTCATCCGACAGAAATTTTATTAGATTTGCGTGGCAATATCGGAAAAGAGAAGGAACAGTATTCCAGGATTGTCTTATTGCCGATTCGGCCAGAAAAAATAGATCGCCCTGACAAAACTATTTCTGGAATCCGATTTTTAGTGAAGGATAAAAAGACAAATTTGATAATTCCAAACGCTCAACTTGTTTATTTTGATGATGGAACACGGAAAGGTAAGTTAATCGAATCAAAGGATGGCAGGTTCGACATAAAAGAAAAATTGACTTTGGATTTCGAAATACTAGCTCGGGCTAGAGGATATAAGGAAGAAACCTTCATCTTCGAGAAAAAACAAATTTCCGAAATAGAAGGAAAAGAGACTATTATTTATCTCAGAAATCTAAATGATTTTGATAATCTATACAATACAGTAATTTATTTCCCATTCAATGAACGAGATTTAAGTGATGATGATAAGAAGAAGTTGGATATACTTGCTAATTTTCTGATCCAAAATAAAAACGAAAAAATTGAGATCGGTGGTCACACTGACAATGTTGGAAATAAGGAATACAATATCACTTTGAGTGAAGATAGAGCGTTTGCAGTTTACCAGTACTTAAGAATCAAGATGGTTCCAAAAGAACAAATGAAAGTGCAGGCATATTACTATTCTCAACCAATGGCAGATAATGAAACAGAAGATGGTAGAGCAAAAAATCGCAGAGTGAATTTTAAAAAGATAGATTGAAATGATTCATAAAGTTAAAACCCATTTTATGACAGAGAGAGAATACGTTCCTCTCGAAGCTGTTCGAGTTCTGCCTGAGTTTTACAAGCAGATGATGTCTGGAAGTGGCTTGTTTTTAAAGGGTTATGAAAGTCCATTGAGGGTTCGATTCAAAGGTTCACGGCCAGATGGGGATCATGTATTTGAACTTGAAAATCTACCAGAGTTGATCGAATCGAAACTTACGATTCAGGCAACGCCTTCTTTTCATGTAGAAATTGACTACGAACTCGTAAATCAAAAAGATAATTTGCTACTTTGTAAGATTTTAGAGAAGAGACAGACTTACCAAACGAGACAAGAAGATCGAAATGATAAAGTTCGTGAAAACGTACTTGCTTCAAATTTTCTCATTGCAAAAACAAATATTGATTTCTCAAAGTTAACGGGAGTTAGCTCCCAGGTGATTCTAACCGATATTCACAAAGCTCTCTTAAAGGACTATCCTCTCTCGAAGGTGATTTTTTTATCAGTTCATACGAATAGTGATGAGCTTGAACTTATGAAAGTTCACAAAAAACCTATTTTTGTTCAGGATACAGAGTCGATGGAGTCATTTCCATCGGATGACGTAATTGATCCGAAGCCGTTTTTTGAAGATGATTTCATCTTGGATGATAAGATTTCGGAATACAAACGTAAGAAAATTGGATCTTTTTTGTTGTACCCGATCTTCATTTATATGAAGGAAATGCATTTTTTCGCGTATCTGTCTTTGGAATGGGAAAAACCTGGTCTTCCAGAGGCTGTCTTGAACTTGTATAAAGATGTTGAAAAGACCTTCCAAGAAAGAATAATGGATTCCAATACCCATATTTTGGACATAAAACAAAATGTTTTGAATGTTTCGAAAGGTGGGGTTGCAATTGAGATCAATCATCCTGAAATTGTGAAGTCGTTGAAAATGAAACCAGCGTTCACAGTGGATATAAATTTCAAATTACAAGCCCCTATTCGAATGGCCTTAGAACTAAGGCATATGGAACAAGTGAATGATTTTTTCAGAGTTGGAAGCCGTATCATTGGTCTTAGTGGAGATAAAAAAGCAAAAGATATCTACCACAGTCTTATCGAATTTTTTAGGTAAACCATTGACTCGGCCAATAGAGGCCTGCATTTGAAACCACAAAAACTAACAACCGAAAACTATAAAGGCACCAGGGATTTTTATCCTGAAGATATGCGCATAAGGAACTACCTTTTTTCAGTGATGAAAGATGTTGTGAAATCCTATGGCTATGAAGAATATGATGGTCCCATGGTAGAGTCTTTAGATTTGTATCGTGCAAAAACTGGTGAAGAAATTGTCGGGAAACAGATTTATAATTTTATAGATAAGGGTGGACGAGAAGTTGCAATTCGTCCGGAAATGACACCGACTGTCGCACGTATGGTGGCGAAAAAACTAAGGGAACTTCCAAGACCAATTCGATGGTTCTCGATTCCAAACCTATGGAGATACGAACAGCCTGGGCATGGAAGACTTAGGGAACATTGGCAGTTGAATGTTGATATGTTTGGAGTATCTGGTTTTAGAGGTGAGTTAGAAATTATTGCACTTGCATGCGATATTTTATTTGCTTTTGGTGCACCTCGAAACAGTTTCAAGGTAACAGTTTCTCATCGTGCACTTCTCGATGAATTTATGTTAGCTGGTTTGCAAGTAAAGCCAGAACAAGCACATGAAGTTTCTAAAATTTTAGATAAAAAAAATAAAATTACGGAAGAAGAATATAAAAAATTAGTCGAGACCGCAATCCCAGGAAATCCAAATGCTGTTACATCCATCGATTCATTTTTGAGGGCGGATATCGATACTTTAAAAACTATACCTGGAATTTCGGAAACGACTATCGCAGAAATAAAGAATCTCTTTGCCGCTGTTACTGAGGTTGGACTTTCAGATGTTGTTGTGTTGGATACTTCTGTAGTCAGAGGTTTTGATTACTATACTGGTTTTATTTTTGAGATATTTGATACCTCTCCTCTCAATAAGCGTTCGTTATATGGTGGAGGAAGATATGACAATTTGATAGGTCTATTTTCGAATGAGGAATTGACTGGAATCGGTTTTGGTTTGGGTGATGTTACATTACTTAATTTTTTAAATACACATAATCTACTGCCTTCATTTGACAATGATGGTGTCCTTTTTATACCTCTTCTCGATGATTCAAGCTTTTTGGAAAATCAAAAGTTAGCCAAACTGCTGCGAATGGCCAATCTCTCTGTTGAGACTTCCCTAACCGTTCAGAAGATGGCAAAACAACTTTCCTACGCAGAAAAAAAGGGATACCGATGGATCGTACTTCGAGGAGAAGATGAAGCTAAGAATAATTTAGTCACCTTGAAAGATATGAAGAATAGAACTCAATTTTCAATACCACCTGATCAGATT
This sequence comes from Leptospira sp., assembly GCA_027533185.1. GTDB lineage: Bacteria > Spirochaetota > Leptospiria > Leptospirales > Leptospiraceae > Leptospira_A. The sequence goes on from JAPZTS010000005.1 coordinate 28,987, forward strand.
GTAAAAACAATCAAAGAAGATCTGAATAAATGAACTTTGTAACTGTTTTGGATCAAAAGTTCTCAATTTGGATCCAAAAAAATATCCATAACCAAAGGCTTAGCTGGTTTCTTTCTCGGATTAACCGAGGTGAAGTATTTGGTATAATTTTAATTCCTTTGATGATTTTTTCTGAGAAATATAGTCCAGCTTATATAAATATTCCATTTGTTATGTTATTTACGTACTGTACTGATCGAATGGTACTTGTTTTAAAAAAATATTTTGCAAGAAAAAGACCACTAATTAGTGTTATGGGAAAAATTGATTCGAATCCAGATATGAAACATTCTTTCCCATCTGCTCACAGTGCAAATAGCATAGTTGTTGCAACTATGTTAGTTTTAATTTTTTCTGAAACACCGTATTTTTTTCTTTTTAGTCTGTTTGCGGGCATTGGACGGTTAGTAACTCTCCATCATTTTTTAAGCGATATACTTGGAGGTTGGTTGATCGGATGTACAATCGGAATCATTGCATTTTTTGTTCATACGATGGTTCTTCAACATTGGATCTAAATTATTATGTTAAAAAAAATTTCATATCCCTTTTCATTCTTACTCGTTTACCTTTTTTACTTTCCTTTTAAAATTTTACCGTATCGATGGTGTTTGTCGTACGGAACCTTTTTAACATCGTTGATTTTTCCGATCGCAAAAAAACATAGAAAGATAGCTGCTGATAATATTCGATTCGCATTTCCAGAGTATACGGAAGAAGAGATAAAAACGCTCGTCCGAAAAAGCTTTCACCATATGGGGATTTTGCTTGCGCATACCCTTTGGGCTCCACGTATGACTCGCCAGTGGCTGGATCGCTATTTGGTCCTAGATGAAGAAAGTTTAAAAATCGAGGAAGAGACCAAAAAACAGGGTGTAGGTGTTGTTTTGATTTCGGGTCACTTTGGGACTTGGGAAATATTAGTTCAATTTTTGGGAATACGGATGAAGGGCGGCGGGATCTATAAAAAAATCCGAAATCCTTTTGTGGACTGGCTTTTGTATAAAATGCGGGCAAAAAATGGAATCAAACTCGTACCGGTAGAAGAGTCCTCCACTGTTATAAAAATGCTCAAACAGGGATATTGGGTAGGATTTGGCAGTGATCAGAATGCGGGTAAGGCAGGTATTTTTGTCCCATTTATGAATCGACCTGCCTCTACTTTTGTCGGTCCAGCACTTATGGCGTATTTGACCGGTGCAAAAATGTTGTACTATTCTGTCTTAGCAGGTGATGAAGGTAAGGTAATCGTTCGTATAAAAGAATTAGGTTTTGTTGATAAAAAACTGTATCCAACGAAAGAGGAAGTCCTAAGACACTATACGGAAGTATGGACCAAAACCTTAGAGGAAGAAGTTGCTCTGTTTCCAGAGCAATACTTTTGGGTCCACCGTAGATGGAGAACCCAACCTCCAAAGTAGGGATGCTTTAAATAAAAACTTTTTAATTTCCTAAGAGAGCAAGTGTTGGCTTGTGACGAATTGTTCCTTCCGCCGCAACCAAACATGCATCAATAATTTCATCTTCCATATTAAGATGAAATTGTTTTTCCTTGTTCACGAATAATTTCAAAAAGTTCACAATGTTCTTTGCATACATCTTACTTGCATCCATAGGCTGTGTACTTGGAAGATTTGAATTTCCGATAATTGTGATACCTTTATAGATTACAGTTTTATCATTTTCAGTAAGTTCACAATTCCCTCCATTAACAGCAGCAAGGTCAACTATCACAGAACCTTGTCTCATGCTATCAACCATTTCCTTTGTAATCAGGACAGGTGCCTTTTTGCCCGGAATCAAAGCTGTTGTAATTATGATATCGGCTTTTTCAGCAAACTTTGCAATCGCTTCCTTTTGACGTCGTTTGTAGTCTTCGGATTGTTCCACTGCATACCCTCCGCTAGAAGTGGCATCTGCGGCGCCCTCGACTTCGACAAACTTTGCGCCGAGTGACGTACACTGTTCTTTAACTTCTGGACGAGTATCGAATACATCCACAACAGCACCTAATCGCTTTGCCGTTGCTATAGCCTGAAGACCGGCAACCCCCGCTCCTAGAATTAAAACACGGGCAGGTGTTATTGTACCAGCAGCGGTAGTTAGCATAGGAAAGAAACGGCTGTAATGTGTTGCACTCAAAAGAACAGCTTTGTAGCCAGAGACTGTAGCTTGACTACTTAATACATCCATTGATTGGGCTCTTGTGATTCGTGGTATAGTATCCATCGAAAATACTTTAAATCCAATTGTTCCAACTTCCTTTATTTTTTGAGGAAATGCCAAAGGTGTTAAAGTTGCGATATAGATTTTATCTTTTCCAATTTTCTTAGCAGATTCTTGATCAATAGAGTGAATTGATACGATGATATCAGAGTTGGATAGAATTGAATCTCTCGACTCAAGGGAGGCACCCACATCCGAATAATCCTTATCCGAATAAAATGCCCGATCTCCAGCTGAAGATTCGATGGCAACTGTAAACCCTATTTTTTTTAAAGGATCAACGACGTCTGGTGTAATCGCAACTCTATTTTCAAATGATGGTTCTTTAACAACACCTATTTTCATATTATACTCTTTTTCTAAAATATTCGATGGTTTTTTTGACGCCATCCGCTAACTGTACTGTTGTCTTATAGTTTAGTTTTTCTTTCGCTAAACTTAAGTTTGGCTTTCTTCTCGTTGGATCATCTTGAGGTAAAGGGAGATATACAATTTTTGATTTCGATCCTACTTCCTTGATGACCAATTCTGCCAGTTCTTTAACCGTGAATTCGCCATCATTTCCTAGATTTACTGGTCCAATGAAATTATCAACGTTCATCATTGAAATGATTCCCCTAACCAAATCATCGACATAACAGAAAGACCTTGTTTGGCTTCCATCACCATAAATTGTAATATCCTCTCCGCGTAACGCTTGTACTATGAAATTACTAACAACTCTCCCATCATCAGGTATCATTCGTGGTCCGTAGGTATTAAAAATTCGGATTACACGAATATCAATATTGTGTTGTCTATGATAGTCAAAACAAAGAGTTTCGGCGACTCGTTTGCCTTCATCGTAACAGCTTCGTATTCCAATCGGATTCACATTTCCCCAATAAGACTCGTTTTGCGGATGTTCTAATGGGTTTCCGTATACTTCTGAAGTACTGGCTTGGAGGATACGAGCCTTTACCCTTTTGGCAAGTCCCAACATGTTCGTCATACCCAATACATTGGTTTTGATCGTCTTTATTGGATTGTTTTGGTAATGTACTGGCGAAGCAGGACATGCCATATTGTAAATCTGATCCACTTCTATTTTGATCGGGTCTGTGATGTCATGTCGGATCAATTCGAATTTCGGGTTAGAAAGAAGGTGGGATACGTTTTCTTTTCTTCCTGTGTGGAAATTGTCTAAAACGACGACTTCATTGCCTGCTTGCAACAATGACTCTGCAAGATGGGATCCGATAAAACCGGCACCACCTGTGATGAGGATTCTTTTTGCCATTGGATTCACTTTCCCTGGGGATAGTGTCCTACGCAAATGAAAAATTGCTCTAATCTTGGATGTTGTTATTGTTGATTTTTATCTCTTTCTACTGCCCCGAACAATAAGTCGGGAGGAATCACAATCCCGCTGTCTGGATCAACCCCTCGTTTTTCGAGCCAAAGTTTTGCTTCAGGGCTAAGTTCTCCTGGAAACCTTTCCAGCAAATCCGCAGGATCTGGGGTCTCAAGTGAAGGCTTGTGGGTAAGAGAACTTTTTAAAAAGAAGCTAACGATTCCAATGCTCAGTAGGGACCAAAGAGTGGCGATCATGTAACCAAGTATGATTACGACTCGGGGGATATCTTCAGAGTTTAGATCTTCTGGTCCAAGCCCTGCCATCCAAAAGGCCAAAATACCAGCATCGGTTTCGGTCAAACGATCTGCAAAGTCATACAGGTCATAGAGAGAATATAAAGAAATACTGGTTCCCAAAAAAACCAAGGTTAGAATGCTGATCGTTTCGCCTAACATACCTATTACAAGTATGGATACTCCCCAGATGATACCAGTAAAATAGGCAAGGTCTCCTAATTTGGAATAGAGTACACTCACCGAAATTAAAAATAAACCAAACAAAATTAATGTCTGTCGTGCATGTTGGCTATTAAAACCTAAGCGTAAGAGAATTCCTCCAACCAAGGAACAACCAATATATCCGGCAGAGACAACCAGGATGAAGGATCCGCGAAAACTTGCAGGTATTGCGATTGTTTCTCCACCTTCGTTTCCGTGTAGGGCAATTCCCTTTACCATTCCACCAGTGAAGAGGGCAGCTGTTGCATGACAAATCTCATGGATTAGGACAACAAAATCTTTAAGATATGAAGTAAATTGGTGGTCCCAAAATGCGACGAGACTTAGTATCAAGGAGAGAAAGATGACAAATTTGATCGGTTTGTCTGCGTTCATCCCTTTAAGTATCGGCTAGTTTTGTATAAAACTAAGACCAATAAATGTTGTATCATCAATTTGTTCTTTGGAACCTCTAAACAGAATAAGATGGTTTTCAAGAAGGTTTGGGAGCTCTTTGACTGATTTTTGAGCATGGAATTTCAAAAAATCCACAAGAGAATCCTCACCGAAGATTTCTTCTCTTTCACTGAATGACTCTGTAATTCCATCTGAAAATAAAAATAACTTAGTTCCAGGAACTAAGACAAGTTCTTGTGACACATAATCTGTATCCAAAATTCCCAATACTCTTTGGGTTTTGCTGTGGAGTTTGATTTGGCCGTCGGTTCTTTGTTCAATTAGTGATAGGTGGCCAGCATTTACGAATTTAAAACTATGTTCTCTGCTATCTAAGATTCCACCGAGTAAGGTCATAAATTCATTCCCTTTGTACCTCGCTCTAAAAAACGAATTTATTTCGCGAAAGAGTCCTTCCAGAGAAGTACCATTTCTTAAATGTTCGCGTACGATTCCTTTAATTGCGCTTACCAAAAAACCAGTTCCAAGTCCATGCCCTGCTACATCACCTAACAAAACTATAGCTTTGTAAGATGATAATGGAATTATGTCTAAATAATCACCCGAAATTCCAACAGCGGGTTTGGAATAATAACCATATTCTATTCCTAAAATTTCGTTTGGAGGTATTATCCTAAGTGTACTATCTACGATAGATGCAGTTTGGATATCCCTTACAATTTTACGTTTTTGGATTTCATTTTCGAGAAGGGAATAATTTTCAAGTAACATTCCCGAAATTTTTACGACTTCATTTATAAACTTCAATTCACCTATCGTGAAGTAATTGTTATTGGTTTTTTCTCCAAATAAAATCATCGCACGAATATTCTTTTTATTACTCGAGGAATCATAGGCAGGGAATGCCAATTGGACATTCATGCCTTTTAAAAAATTATATAAAGTTTCTCGAAAACCTATACCATATTCTAAATGTGAGGTGACAGTGACACGATCGGTACTTATAAAGTAGTTCCAAATCTCGGATTGAGAAGGAATTCTTACAAAGTTTACGTTCCTTAAGTCTGTACGGACAAATTGATCTCCAGGAATCAGAATGATTATATTACTTACCCCCAGGGTATCTTTTACTGTCTGATTGATCGACAGAATTGTCTTCCGCATCGAAAGAGGAGAAGAAAGAAGGGTCGTAATTTTATTAATTCCCTCACTTAAAATTGGATTCTTTTCAAAAAATAGATAGTCGATAAGTTGTTTGATTTTTAGTTTAATAGGAATTAAGTAAGCAGCCAGAATGAAAAGGAAGAATAAGTTAAAAACCCATCTGTCATTTAAATACGGTATATCAAAAAAATAATCAAGTAGAACAACTAGACCAATATAAGCCCCGGCAATGATAATAACAATAACGATAGTTACTATCGTAGGGGTAAAGATAACGAGGGATGGTACAAAAGTATATCTGTAAGTGCCATAAAAAAATAAAACTATAAATATTAAGTAATTAAATGTAAATAGATACCTGTTAGTTGAAAACCAAGGATAACCGTCAAAGAAAATAATGCAAAACGGAACTGAAATATATATGAAAATGGATGTCAAAAGTGATATTCTTTTAATCAGTGCTTCGCCCTTAGGCTTTGAGCGAAATATTTCGAATCCATTGATCGATATGTTAATCAATCCAAAAAATACTGTAATAGAATGAGCAACTAACAAGATTTTTTCTGTAAGATCGTTATCGTTGGACTCTTGAGAGGATATCAATGCCAATATGAAAGCAATTAAAACCTGAGGTAAAATCCATTTGGAAGGAATTTCCTTTCCTCTCAAACGATAGATTAGGTGATAGTTTAAAAAACTACTTAAATAGAGAGAAAAAACTAATACAAAGAGAGACTTATGAAAAGCTAACAAAAAGATGTTTGAAATAAAGCTGATACCCAAATTAAGAAAAAATGCAAAAATCAAAGAGTCTCTAGTAGAATAGTAAAAATAAATTGCTACTGCAAAACTAAAGAAGGCGAGAAATAAATCCGAAAAGAAGCTTATAACAAAATCCTCCTTTTGAAATGTTTGGAGTGGAAACCTTATCATTGATTCATTGCCTGACGGAGATTCGATTCTCAGAGAAATTCCGGAGTTATCAGGATTGTTTTTTAAAGATTCCAATTGTTTCAAATCTTCTAGGTTAATTTTGCTTCCCCAGTACATTTGATAATCGTTACCAACATTTACTATGTAACCCGAGGGATAGTAAAAGAAAGGAAGTCGTTTTTCCGTATCCTGAATTCCTAAAAATGCAAAGAAAAGAATTAGAAAAAATAGCAGTGAAGAAATAATTGTTATCGTTAATTCTCTCATATAAAATCTATCTCTTCAAACTTAAACTTGAGAATGGGTTCTCCATTTTGTAGGATTGTAATCGGACCTTTGTCCATGCTGATTACGTTTTTCCATCCAATACTTGCCACTACTTCTTCGTTTTTACTTGTTATACGGAATTGAAGTCCTTCTTGGATAACAAACAATTCGCTGTAACCTATTTTTCCTATAATCAATTCAGGTTTGTATTTCCATTCCAATTTTTGAAATGTTGAGTGGATTAGAGCTTTGATGTCAGAAAATCCCTTTAATATTCGGAGTTTCGACTGCGAATAAACTACACCCAAAATGTATGAAAGCAAAATGCCTATATGTTGGTATGATCTTCCAGCATTTAAGACTACAAAGTACCAAGATCCATCTTCAACTTGAAAGAATTCTATGAGGTTTCGATTTGTGCGTTTAAAAGCCTCAATTTTCCAACCTGGCAATTCTGGAATTGTCCCTGTTTCTAACAAGTTTTGAACTCGAATTGCGTATTCCGCTTCTTTTTGGTATTTTTTATTTTCTGAGATATGATAAGAGAGTATATGGTTGTGAATTGTTACAGCCGATTGACCTGCTAACAGAGATATACTATGTTCTGCATCTGGACTAGGAATATTGGAAACAGCTATAAACCCAAATAACTTTTCGCGAAATATAAAGGGATAAACATAATTTGCATGGAGTTCCATAAAATCATAATTGATTTCGGGGTTTGCAACTGCATCAGCTACGGAAGCTCCATTCCGTCTAGAGATTAGAAACTCTTGAAATGTTTTTTTAACTTCTATATCTTTAGTAGGGCTTAATTTTTTTTGCCTACCTCGAAAATAAGAATGAAAGGCAAACGATCCATTGGGATTCAAAACGGCCATCGTACCTGATTGAGAACCTGTCAACTTAACCATATCCGGGAATACGTGTTTTACCAAAGCATCAAAATTGAACCTTTTGATTGCTTGCCTATAACTCTCTTCATCTTCTGTGAGGTATTCTGAAAGAAATTTTAAACGGATCGATTTAGTTAGTCTCTCAATAAATGGAAGATATATGATGAGTGATACAGCGCTTACCAGTAAAAATGCAAGTTCCAAACGGTAAGGAACTAAAATCGGAATTTTATCTAGAATAAAAAAATAAGAAATGTAAACAAGCAGTATAAATAAAGTACGTGTAAGGATAGTTGTAATAGATACCTTTAGTTGGTAACTTGAAGGTAAAAAATATTTTAAAGTATTTTTTAACTTAAAAAAGTTCATGTCGTATAATATGCGTTTTCTTTGATATAACCTTCCGTAAAATCACAGCTCCAAAAGGTTTTTTGAGAATGACCCGTACCAAGATTGACATGAATTTGAACTTCTTCATTGGATTTTAAATAATTCGAGAGTAGTTTTTTTGTATGGTCGTCAGCTCCTTTTACCGAAATTCCCCCTAAATGGATTTCTAAAGAATCATATGGTATTGGTTCATCAAAAACCTTTCCAATTGCCATTACAAATCTGCCCCAGTTCGGATCCCCGCCATAGATCGCTGTCTTGACGAGTGGCGAGTTTAAAATTGATTTTCCTATTTTTGTTACCTGCACATCATCTCGCCCATTGGATACTAAGAGTTCAATTAGCTTTGTTGCTCCCTCTCCATCTCTCGCAATTTTTTTGGACAGGTCGATAGCGATCATTTCTAAGTTTTTTTCAAACAATGAATCGGGAATTGATCCAAGAACACCTGAGCACATAAGTACTACTGTGTCACTCGTTGAAGTATCTGAGTCTATAGTTATACAATTATAAGACTTATCAACAACTCTACGCAAAATTCCTGTTAGATCTTCCGACTCTGGTAAAAAGTCGCAAAGTATATAAGATAACATGGTTGCCATATTGGGCTCGATCATGCCAGCGCCTTTCGCAATTCCATACATAACACCCGTTTTGCCATCCGACTGGATTTCTCGAAAAGATATTTTTTTTCGGGTATCTGTTGTCATTATCGCTTCCGCAACTTCTTCGAGATTACCTGGTTTTAAATCAGATTTGATAGTTTTACATGCGCTTAAAATTTTTTCTATAGGGAGAGGTACACCAATAACCCCGGTACTTGATGGTAAGACGTCTTCTGGTTTGATACCCAAACTTTTCGCAACTGCCTTACAAATTTCGAACGAATCTTGAATTCCACGATCTCCAGTTGCAACATTGGAGTTTTTTGAGTTGATAACAATGGCTTGTAAAATCCCATCTTGGATATGTTTTTTACCGACTACTATAGGTGCTCCCGGATAATTATTTTTTGTAAAAACGGCTGACGCCTTACATACATTTTGTGAGTAAATTACAGCAAAGTCTAGTGTATTGTCTTTGATTCCTATATTTTTTCCGAATGAAAAAAAACCAATGGGATATTTCATAAGTACCTGATTTTACCTATTTTTTATAGATTCCATACATTTACTAGAATCTATTTTTTAGGAAATTCGAAGCTAAAAATGGAGCCTCCTTTCGGATTGGGACTGACGTAAACCTCTCCCGAGTGAAGTCTTGCGATATGTTTTACAATAGAAAGGCCAAGACCTGTCCCTCCCTCTTTTCTAGAGCGATTTTCATCCACTCTAAAAAATCGTTCAAAGATCCTTTCCGCATCTTCTGGGGAAATGCCAATTCCCTGGTCTATAACTTGTATAAGAATTTTTTCCGAATACTCCTCTCCTTTGACAATAACAGTTGAGCCCTCGGGACTGTAAGCAGAGGCATTTGATATTAAATTTACCAGAAGATCTTCTAACAGAAGCTGGTCTGCTTGGACCTTTATTTTTGCAGGTATTTCAATTTGTAATTTTTGATTCTTTTTTGAATAGATTACACCTAGCGAGTCAGAAACATTTTGAACCAAATCTGATAACGAAAATTCTTTTAGATTAAGAATAGTTTTGTGATTTTCTAATTTTGAAATAGTTAACATATCTTCCACAATTCGTATCAGTCGATCTGTGTTTCTAAGTATCGCCTCCAAAAATTTACGTTCATTCGAATTCTCATTTAAATTGAGTTTGTACTCTAGAGTTTCCGTATAACCTTTGATCGAGGTAATAGGAGTTTTCAATTCATGTGAAGCATTTTGAAAAAATTGTTCTCGAATTACTTGGTTTTGCCTATCTTCTGTTATATCTAATACAACTCCAATAAACAATTGAATCATGGATTCTGATAGAATTGGATAAATTCGAACAGTATAAATATGGTTTCCAATCTGAATCTCAGTTCTCCCTTCTTGGACTTTTTTGATTTTTGTTTCAATAAATTGTAAAAGTTCGGGATTGTTGATGGAGGATTTTATATCTTTAAATTGAGAATTTTTTTCTATTAAGGAATCAGAAATATTTCTATTTAAGAAAAGAAATTTCTTGTTTCGATCAATCGCAAATACACCTTCCTTTAGATTTTGAAGCAGATAATTGAATTTTTCTTTTTCAACTGTTAGGTCTAAAAATTGAACTTTGAGTCGCCTCGCCATTTCATTAATTGAGGATGTAAGATTTGCCAACTCACGTATATCAGGCGAAGAAAGTTCGACTCCAAAATCTCCCGCATTGATATCCTTGGTTTTTTTTTCGATCATAGCCAAGGGATCTGTGATTTTACGCGCAATCTTTATAGACATGTAGAAGGTGCCAAAGAGAGCCACTAAAACGTATAAAAAAAGGATGATCGGTCGTATCTGAGGGGAAACAATGTCTTCGACATACATAACTCCTACCGCGAGACAAAAGAGTAGAAGTAATAGTCCCCAGTTTAGGAGGAGTAATGTGGAAAAGAAACTACGCATCTCGGAATCGGTAGCCGACCCCGCGTATTGTCTCTAACCTTTCTTTTTCGCTTAATAATTTATCACGTAGTCTTTTGATATTTACATCGACCGTACGGTCTGTAACAAAAACATCCTTTCCCCAGATTCGATCTAGAAGTTTATCTCTAGAAAATGCCACGCCGGGATTCCCTGCAAATAGTTGGAGAAGTTTAAACTCAATTAATGTAAGATCAATTTCCGTTCCATCGACATACACTTTGTGGGCAGTCGGATTGATTTGGATCTTTCCCGTTGTGATAGTTCCGGCAGTTTCTGCATTTGGTTCGGAATTCCGTCGCGTTACGGTACGAACCCTTGCAACTAATTCTCTGATGTTGAAAGGTTTTCGAATATAATCATCGGCACCTAGTTCTAAACCGAGAACCACGTCCGTTTCTCCTGTCTTTGCCGTGACCATAAGTATTGCAATCTGCGGGTATTTTTCCTTGATCCGTCGACAGAGATCCATACCGCCGATACCGGGTAACATCAAATCTAATATAATACCATCGGGTAGGTTTTTTTCTAATCTTGGAAGAACTTCCATTCCATTGTGGCAAACTTCCACTTGAAAACCTTCCTCTTCTAGATGGAATTGGATTAGGCTTGCTATGTCTTCTTCATCATCAACAACAAGGATTTTCATGAATAGATTACAATCTAGTCGATTTCAGTTACAAAAGGAATACAAAAATATTACAATTTTGAATCTCTACTTTTCCAACATCTGATTGATATCTCGAATAGCCCGTCTTTGGCTAAAAAAGATGTAAGTTAAAAAGGCAAAAAACAATACGAAGCCAAGACCCAATACCCAGAGTAAAGAGCGCAATCTTGCCTGTTCTTTTTCAATCGCCTGTATTTCTTCAAGGTGGGAGATTAAAAAATAAAAATGATCTGCCTGTTTGAACTCATTCTTCACTTCCTTTCGAATTTGGGAAATTAGCTCTTTCGATTCCTCTTTTGTTAGAGTTTCGATGATCGGGTACGTTTTGTCCAGATCCATTTCTAAAAGTTCTTTGGCCGTTGGAAGGGTTTTCGAGGGCGTTTGGGAGAATATTGATACGGAAACGAAAAGAATTAGGATAGAAATTAGAAGTTTCACTTATACCTCTTCGAATCCAAGTTTTTCCTTCCACTCTGTTAGAAAAGGAATTCTTGTATTGAGGAGTAAAAAGCCTAAGATCAAACAGTAAAAACAGAAGAACAAACTAGAGCTGATTAGAATCGGCAAAAAGGCAGAATGTACAACATATTCAGATTTTCCCCAAATCAGAGTACCGATCGGGATACAAAACAACAAAAGACTCAATGATAAGGAATAAACCAGGAATTTATAAGGTAAAATTTGACTTAACACTCGTAATGCGAATGAATGAGTAACGGGTTTGTTCTTTAAGTAGATATCTGGATTATTGAAGAGAGAGAGTTCGTTATCATCAGTTTTAGAATTTGATTTCGATGCAAGCTGAGAATTCAATTCAATCGATTTCATGTTTCCACCACTTTCGTATCAATTCCTTTCCACGTGAAATATGACTTTTTATTGTATTGAGTTTGATATTAAGTTCACTCGAAATTTCTTTAAGGGGTTTATTTTCAAAATAGTGAAGGATGATCGGTAACTGGTATGATTTTGGTAACTTCGCAATCATGTCCCTAAGGATTCCATGAGTCTGTTCTTGGTGGATCTCTTCAACAACTGAAATGGTTTTTGACTCTGCAAACTCGTGTTCTGTGGAATCGAATGGTTTTACTGAAATCTTTTTTTTTCGAAATTCCTTTGAAAGTTGAAATTTTGCAATTTGGAAAATCCAAGTTGAAAATTGAGCAGCGCCGCGGAACGTACTGAGTGACTCATACGCCTTTAAAAAAACTTCTTGGGTGAAATCTTCCGCTTCTTCTTCTGTTTTAAATGCCTTTCGGGCTTGGTAGAACACCATTGCTTGGTATCTGCGGACAAGGGTTTCAAATTGATCATTTTTCCCACTTAGGACTGCACATACGACTGCCCAGTCCTCTTGATTGCAGAGAATTTTAGGGGTAGTTACTTGCTCTGTTTGTAAAAGGTCAATAGACCTAGACCAATTGCGAATGGGATCAACCCTCCTAACATCGCCATGGACTTTCCCAGTACGAGTATAAATACAAACGATAGTGCAAAACCAGTGAATGTCAACAAAAGACCCAAGAAAAAAGAATACAATCTTATGTCAAATGACCATGGTTTGTACTGGCCTGACTGGATTAGGGCCATTTTTTGTTTGTGCCACCATTGGAATAAGAAAAAGAGAAGTAAGGTTCCAAAGATAATTCCAATATTCGGAACTAAGTACAATAAAACTCGGTAAGAGCCAACTTCACCATTTTCCTTAATCTCCAATAGGATTTGTAAAAGAGTTTCGTATTGTTCAGGTGTCATACCACAGTCGCTTCAATCAAATTGGATGCATACCTTGCAAGCAAAGGCAAACCATCTTCTCGGTCACATTGGAAGATTTGGACTCCTATACTCGGAAGATCTATATCCGACTTTTTTACATTTCTCATACTACCATAAAAAGTATACGGAGTCGAGTTGATCATCGTTACAAAAGACACAGGTGCTCCAAAATTTTTTCCTTCCAACAAAGTTTCGTTAGGCAAATAAATTCCGATTCCTCGTCCATCCTGACTTATATCTCGGATCGAAGTTGTTTTTGCAACAATCTCCCAATCTTTTGCATACGCAAATTCAAGTTGAAAAACAAATTCCTCAGCTTTTTGATCTAAAAAATCCATAAGAGGGCCGATTCCTGAATCTCCTTCTATGTCTTCTTGGAGTGCTGCGTTTCCTAGATCTGGAAGATTGCTAGAAATTTCGAAATAACCGAGTAAAACCTTACTCGTAGAAAACACGGGAAAAATAAGAACCGATTTTATGTTATTCAGTAAAAGTGAGTCAAGATAGGTCCGTACATAAATTTCGGAAAGTTTTTTCGTACTAAAAAAGCCACGGTTCGTGTAGAAGATCCTACGATTCGCATCACGAATGTAAAACGGAACCTTTGATTGGGCAAGGGACTCCATCAGTATCGTATCTGCTGCATAAAAAAAACCGATTTGGATTTTTTTGATAAAGTAACCATAGTGAGATAAGGTTTGCTCCAGGTGTACCTGCCATTGGTTTAAAGCCTGGTTGATTATAGATGTTTTGCCGTATACAGAAATGACAGTCCCAAGGTCTGCGGTTTGCGCCATTTTCAGATCGTATGCAAAAACGGAATCTATGTTAGCTCGTTTGGCAGATCGTTCTAAAGGTTCGATTAAAATTTCTGTGACATGGAAAAGATCCTCTTGGTAGGGATTTACCTGTTTTACTCTAAGTTCCACTCGGTTTTCTTTCAGGACGCAGGTGAGGGATTTTGGCTTGGTTTGGACTGGTTCTTGCGAGGATAAAGTGAAGTGAACAGATCTCACCATATCTCCCACTGCATTCGGATCTCTAATTCCAAATTTTTGCTTTGTTTCAGGATCAAGGAGAATCGTGGAAGTGAGTTTAGAAAGAATCCCAAGGAGGGTTCTTTGGTCCGTCAATCGATACTTTTTCATGTCTAATTAGTATGATACGTAAAACCCTAATTCTTGCCATAGTTTTTCCATTCTTTTTACCTATTTACGCAGAAAAACCGAAGTATAAGTACAATGGCAAAGCCTATGACCTAAAAACAGGCGTTTACCTATACTCAGACAATCATGAGGAATACTACAATAATGGAAAACATATGTATTCCAAAATCGTGTATAAAGATGCGTCGGGTAAGGTTTTCGGAAGCAAATACATTGAGTTTAAAAATAACCCTGAACTCCCCACGTTCAAAACGGAAGACTTTCGGGATGGTTACACGGAAGGAGCTGACGTAAAAGGAAGGCAAGTTCGGCTGTTCGCCAAACGAAAGACAGAGGATGAGTTGCAAGAAAGGACTTATTCGCCAAAGACACCAGCAGTGATGGACGGTGGCTTTGACTATTTTGTGCGAAACAACTGGGATCAATTGGCCGCCGGGGAAAGAATGCGATTTCACTTTGTTGCTCCTATCCAATTAGATGATTACCAGTTTGCCGTAGAAAAAGTAAAAGAGGGCGATTGGAAGGGAAGGAAAGCGCTCTATCTAAAATTGGAAGTGGATAATTTTATTCTAAAAAAAGTTGTGAATCCTTTCTTGTTAGTTTATGATTTTCAAACAAGGCGAATACTACAGTTTGATGGCTTATCCAATATCAACGATGAAAATGGAAAGAGCTTGAAGGTAAAAATCACTTATGATTATCCGAAGGATATATTGGAAGATTGACGCAAAGAAATTTTGAACAGTTTTTTAAAGACCCAAAAACGAGTACGGAGGATCTTGTAGCCGTCGGTGGCGATTTTTCTCCAGAACGGTTGGTATACGCATACACACACGGAATCTTCCCTTGGTCCGAAGATCCTATCCGATGGTACAGTCTCGACCCAAGGGCTATTTTTGATTTAGAGAGGGTTCACTTCTCTAAAACTGTACAGAGAAAAATCCGACAAAACCGGTATCGAATTTCTTTTAACGAAGCCTTCCGCCAAGTTATGGAAGGTTGCTCTTACAGAGAGCGAGATAACACTTGGATCACTTCTGGTTTTTTCAGAGGATATTCGGAATTCCATAAATTAGGATATGCTCATAGTGTCGAAGTTTGGAATCAGAAAGAAGAGCTTGTTGGTGGCGTATACGGAGTTGCAATAGGAAGATTTTTTGCTGGGGAGAGTATGTTTTCATTCGAATCCGATGCAGGAAAGATAGGCTTATACCATCTATTTGATAAATTGAAATACAGTGGGTTTGAGTTGTTTGACACACAACAACTCAACCACGTGACTTGGGAACTAGGCGCTTATGAAATCCCTAAATCCAACTATCTGAAGCGGCTTGAAAAAGCAGTTCAAAATCCTAAACTCTGGATTATTCCAAACTAACACGCGAAAGTTCATTCAATTCAACTATCCAAGCCTCATCGATTTCTTTGGAAATCTTTAGCCAAGTCTCAGAGTCTAATTTTGGATTTTCCAGAACATTCCAATTTTTGTATTTAAGAAGAATGGAATCTACTTTTGATTTGGGAATAGTTGTTCTTAACACTTCAAATTCTTGGATTTCTGTCTCGGGGTTTGTTTCACCTTTTACAAAAAATGGCTTAGAAAGACTGAGAGAGTAATTTTCTGTCGTACAAACTTTTAAAAGCAATGCCATTCTTAGGAGTATAAGTTTGTGAAAGGAAATGGTATAATTTTGATACTCTTTCTCATCAGTAAACGTGAGCGCGGTATTTCCACCATAAACCAAATGAATTTCTTTTTTTTGATTCCCACCAAGCCCTTCTTCAATCGATTTGAAATGAGGACCTAACAGTTTTGGTAGGTATTTGGCTCCAAATTCCAAATTGCTACCCTGGTATTCCGATTGATAGGTTGAAATATCCTGCATTGTCATAGGTTTTTCTTTGCAACCTGGAAGCATGAGTATAAGTCCTAGACTTATTAGAATTTGGAAAAGAGATTTGTTGAATTTTGATGAGCGCATCTGTTACTCAATCTGTCCTGTAAGCATTTTTCCATACATAATCCAATCCGAAACAAAGGAATAGAATGGGTATTTGAAGGTGGCAGGTCGATTCTTTTGAATCAGGAAATGACCAATCCAGGCAAAAAAGTAACCTGATATTAGAGCAAGTACTAATATATAAAGTTTGAATGTTACTAAAAACGAAAGTATACATCCCAATGCGAGACTTGAACCAATGAAGTGTAAAGCGCGATTAACGGGATGACTATGCTCTTCTAAATAAAAAGGGAAAAATTCCGAAAGTGAATTGTATTCTTTATCCATAAAATCCTCTGATAAAATTCTAATTCAAAAATAACTTATGCCAAGAAAAAAATATAACCAAGAATTAGAATCAATCAAATAAATAAACTACCAATGAGTCAAAACGTACGTATGGAAAATAAGGGTATTTAAAAAATTGTTGCACGTTAGAGGGTACTACCTAATCTGCATTAACATTTAAAAATCTAACAAAGAGTTAAACAAGGAAAGCTAGCAGGAGAACGTATGAAGCCAAAATCAATAAAACCAGATGAACTAGGGAAAATCTTTGCCGAGTTAAAAAAGGGCGAAGAGTCTGCCATTGGAAGTTATTTGGTAAAAGGAGTTCGACTTCAAATCAGCAAATACAATCTATCAGGTGCAGAGAGAGTTCAATTGCTCTACAAAAGAAGAAGGGCGCAGGGTCTCTGTATCGTTTGTGGAAAGAAAGTTACAAAAAAGAATCCATCGACGAACACACTCTACCGACTCTGTGAAGAGCATCGAAACAAAATTGACAAAAGCACAAAATAAAAAAGACTTAGGAATTCCCTGGTAGGCCTTTTTGTCTATTTGGGAGTTCCTCCCATATCTGCCTTTTTTCTTCATCTGACATCCCTGACCAACGCCCGATCTCTTCCAAAGTTCTTCCGCATCCCAAACAAAGCCCAGAATCCGGATCTATCATACAAATTTTCGTGCAAGGTGATTTTAGCGACATAGGATCAAAAATAGTAAATTTTTATAAATTTTCCTAAGCATAGTTTGGAATCCGTCGATTCTACCCATAGAGGAAAAGGAATTCGCATGCTGGATTGGGTAGAATCACTAAGAGGTTTATTCGCCTCTGAAATCGACTGTTACAGACGCCTTCTGGAATTGGAAGGCAAAAAAAAGGCTGCTATCCATTCTGCAGACGGTAAATCCCTAGAACTTTTCGTAAAAGAGAGTTACCATATTATGGTCGAGGCATCTGAATTGGAACGAGTTCGGATGAAGGCGATTGAAGAGGTGTATGAAAAGGAAAAGTTAACTCGCCTCGAACCGAACATCACCCTTACCAATTTTTTGAACCAAATTGATCGCGACTCAAATTTCAAACTGAAAGGCTTTGCTTTGGAATTGAAAGCGGTAGTAGCAGACCTCAAAGAAGCAATTTTATTAAATGAGAAAATACTAAAAACTAAAAAAGAGTTTTTGCAAAACACAATCGACTCGTTGCAAGAGCAAAATAAAGAAAAAGTTTACACTTCACACAAACAACCAACAAGGCGAGGGCAGGGCCAAAAGGGTGCGGTCATTTTGAACGCAACTGCCTAGGAGTATCGTATGGGATCAACATTTCAGGGAATTGAAATCGGAAAACGAGGACTATCTGTCCACCAACAGGCGATCCAAACCACAGGTCATAATATTTCGAATGCGGATAATAAGCATTATGCAAGACAACGTGTTGTTATGAACACGATGGACCCAATCTATGAACCAGCCCTCAATCGAGCAGAGGTTGCGGGTCAAATTGGACAGGGTGCAAAAGTTGCAGAAATCGAACGAGTGAGAGATCATTTTATCGATGATCGAATCATTGATTCTTCCTCCATCAAAGACTACTGGGGTAAAAAGAATGACTATCTCTATCAAGTAGAAACAGTCTTCAATGAACCAACAGGGAATACACTCCGTTCGATGATGGATGATTTTTGGTCTGCTTGGGAAGACCTATCCAATTATCCAGAGGAAACGGCACATAGATCGGTCGTACAAGAGAAGGCAGAGGCGCTTGGCTCTCGTATGGAAGATGTTTACCGAAAACTCACTCTCCTTCGTGAACAGTCCAACCGAGAAATTGAATCAAAGGTAAACCACCTCAACACGATTGCTGAAAGTATCAAAAGCCTCAATGAAAAAATTACAAAATCACAAGCATTAGGTGATAATCCAAATGACCTTCTCGATAGACGGGATGCCATGCTCCAAGAACTTTCTGGAATGGTTGATATCACCATAGGTAGAAGTGATGAAGACGAACTTATGGTTTTTGTTGGACAGCAGATTCTTGTTCAGGGCCAGAAGGTTCATAAAATTGACTTGGTTGGAAATCCTAATAATGATGGATTACTGGATCTTAAGTGGTCTGAGACTGGAAATAAGGTTTTACTTCGAAAGGGCAGTATCCAAGGTCTTTACGAAATCAGAGATAGAATCCTCGTTGAAAAAATCAATGCAGTGGATGCACTCGCAATCAATGCAATGGATGTGATCAATGAAATCCATAAAGACGGATTTGGATTGAATGGAAAGACAAATCTAAACTTTTTTGAAACACGATCTCTTGCTACAAATACGTTTGGTGAAATTGATACGGACGGGGATGGACTCAATGATAAATCTGCTATCTTTCGCGTAACAGGTAGAACGTCCATTGACCCTGACCGTCCCATCGGAATTACGGGAACTTTACGTTTTTTAAAACCATCGGAGGGTGGTGAAACGGAAGTTTTAGTTCCTTATTCAAAGGATGATACATTAAATGCAGTCATCAAACGTATCAATCGTTCTGAAACAGGTGTGGTTGCTTACATGTCGCATGACAACCAATTAGCATTAAAAGGAACAACAAACCCTCACGATAAAAAAGAAAATTTTATGATACGCCATCTCGAGGATTCTGGAGAACTTCTTGTTGGCTTAACAGGCATTCTCTCAGCATCGGGAGTTGCTGGATCCTTTGACTATCGTAAAATTGGCGAGATTAATAAATTCCAGGCGAATTCGGAAGATATCACACTTACCCCAATGTACCACCCATCTTCGTTTTTTAAAATGTCGCAGGAAGTAAGAAACAACCCAGCAAATATTGCCGCTGCACGTGGTAAGGATGTGAATGGCTCAGGAGATTACAATTCACCTAACGGACAAAAAGACGGATCAAATGCACTCTTGATTGCAGCAGCCTTAAGGGAAAAACCGGTTATGTTCGATTATTCCAAAACAACAGATGATTTTTACAACTCTCTAATATCGAAACTGGGAACAGAAGCGAGAGAAGCAAAACAGGAATACAATACCCAAAATGAACTCATGGTCGAATTGGAGAACATGCGCCAATCCGTGATGGGGGTGAATTTGGATGAGGAAATGGCAAATATGGTTCAGTTCCAACAATCCTATAATGCTGCGGCACGTATGATTTCAACTATGAACGATATGTTAGATACAATAATCAATAGGTTAGGTGCATAGTATGATTCGTATCACAAACATGATGCAAAATAATTCCTTGGTGCGAAATTTAAATCGTCACCAAGTGGCGATGGATGAAACCCAAAACCAACTCGGAACAGGATTAAAAATCCGAAAGCCGTCGGATGATCCGGGTGCCGCGACGAACCAAATGTACTTTCGATCCAGACTCAATGAACTTTCTCAATATGAAGAAAACATCGGTGATGGATACCAAAGGCTCCAACAGATCGATGGGGTTTTGGACAAGATGGGAGAGATCTTCCAGAGAGTTAGAGTTTTAACTGTCCAAGCAGGAAATGGTATTTACCAAGGTGACAAAGGATTCGAATTAGAAGTTGCGATTGGAAAGGAAATCGACCAACACCTAAGGGCGATTGTTGATCTTGCCAATTCTCGGGATGCCACAGGACAGCCTTTGTTTGGTGGTCATGTAATCGAAAGACCTCCCTTTGAACCTATTGAATCCAAAATCAAAGGACTCCAAGGACTAGAACTTAAAAACCAATATGTCGGTGTTGAGTATCGTGGTGATATTGGTGAGCAACTAAGGGAAATCGAAAAGGGAGAATATATCCCAATCACAATTCCCGGCAATAAAGTTTTTTGGGGAACAAACGTAAGTGTCACGTCCAAAGTAGACAACTCAGCATACCAAGCAACTTCTGACCAAAAATTCAAAATTGATGGTGTAGAGATTCATATTTCTGTCGGGGATACTATCGATGATATCATCGACAAAATCAACAACGCACCATTAGAAGTTAAGGCGAGTAAACTCGCTCAGGATAATATTTCAATTTCTTCCACGGCTCCCCACCAAATTTGGTTGGAGGATGTGGATGGTGGAACGGTTCTCCGTGACATTGGACTCATTGAGCCTAGTGCAAGTGAACCACCAAATAACTACTCTAAGTCGGCGACAGTGACGGGACTGTCCGTATTCGATACTCTCATCCAACTTCGAAACGACCTTATCCAAAAAGACCAAGAAAGAATTGGGGGACGGGACTTGGGTGATCTAGATCTGGCACTGGAAAATATCCTCCGCCACCGTTCAACTATTGGTGCTAGAATGAACCGTTTGGAACAACACCAAGACCGAGTTTCCTATGACAAGATGTATATGACAGAACTGCTAGCGAAAAACGAAGGCATTGATTTTCCAGAAACCATTATGAATTTTAAGTGGTTAGAGACGATTCATAATTATGCGCTGAATGTAGGTTCCAAGATTATCAAACCAACATTGATGGATTTTTTAAGATAAATTATAAATCATCAATGCCAAGTTTCAAAAAAGTTTATAAATAGGAAATAGAGAATGCCCATTACAATTCATACAAAACCCTTTGGTACAATTCAAGTAGACGCGAAACAGATACTTCAGTTTCCAAACGGACTTTTAGGTTTTGAAGAATTTAATGAATATGCATTGATTGAAGAAAGTCCGGAAAGTCCTTTCAAATGGTTACAGTCAACAAAGGAATCTGGACTAGCCTTTATCCTAATCCAGCCAGAGTTGTTTTTAACAAATTACAAACCTGCGATAGGTGAGGAAGAGTTGCTAGAAATTGGGTTAGATACTTGGAAGGAAGGTATTATCTTTTTAATTGTAACCATTCCTCATGATGATCCGAAAGGCATGACTGCGAACTTACAGGGTCCAATCATAATCAATGGTAAACAGGGAAAAGGTAAACAATTTATCTCAAGGGATGAAAATCACCCCATTCGAAAGAATATTGTGGAATCCATGGAAGAAATGTCTTCCGAGAAGGTTTAGTCCGTGTTAGTTTTAGCCAGAAGAAGCAACCAATCCATAATTATCGGTGATGATATCGAAATCGTCATTGTAGACATCAAAGGTGATCAAGTTAAGATTGGTGTCAAAGCACCTAAAAATGTTTCTGTACACCGTGCCGAGGTATACAAAGAGATCCAAGAAGAAAATAAAAAAGCCGCTGGCACCAATATCAAACCAGAAGACCTAGGAAAACTGGGAGATCTTTTTAAGAAAAAATCATAATTTGCTCGAATACCTAACATAAATCTGATATAGTCTGAACAGAGTAAGTTAGGTAATCGTTTTGAAGCGAAAATTTCTCCTCTGGTTTCTTCCACTAATAGCTGTTAATCTTCAGAAAATCATTGGTTTTTCCTCTAAGTTTGTAATTCTGAAAAACGAAACATACGAAGAATTGTTCAAAAACAAAAAACCGTTTTTGTATTCCATATGGCATACAAATGTTCTTTATTCTCCTTATTTACACCGTGGAAAGAATGTTGCTGTGATGATTTCCGAATCGAAAGATGGAGATTTCATCAACGAAGTGGTCCATCGTTTTGGGAACTTAAGCATCAGAGGTAGTAGTTCGAAGGGTGGCTCTAAAGCCTTAAAAGCAATGATCCTACATTTGAAAAAAGGACATCCCTGTGCAATCACGCCAGATGGGCCGAGGGGACCCGCCTTGGTTTTGCAATCGGGAATCGTAGCCTCAGCTCAAGTTGCTCAAGTCCCAATTGTTCCGTTTCATTATGAATGTACGTGGCAGTGGGTATTAGAAAAAGCCTGGGACAAACATAGGGTCCCAAAACCCTTTACTACCTTTGTTGTTTCTTATGGGGAGCCCATTTATATTCCTAGAAATCTTGATGAATCTGAATTTGAAAATTGGCGCTTGAAAGTAGAAAAAGCAATGTTAGAAAATAGAGAACGCGCGTTAGTTGTTGTAGAAAAAATTAGAAACGGAGAAAGTTATGACCAGTTTATTTCCTGATAAGGTAGTGGTTAAAATCGGAAAAGAAAAATATGAAACTAAGGTTGTTTCTGGCAAACACCAATGGATAGCCGATGAACCAACTGACTTACAAGGTACTGATTTGGGTCCTTCCCCCAATCAGTTATTCGCATCTTCTTTGGGCGCCTGCACAGCTATCACCATTCGCATGTATGCTGACCGAAAATCGATGTCTTTGGATGCTGTGGAGGTTGAACTAACAATCGATAAGGCTTCCGCAGAAGATCATACAATCACAAGAGTAGTTCATTTGACGGGAA
Organism: Leptospira sp.; assembly: GCA_027533185.1. Taxonomy (GTDB): domain Bacteria; phylum Spirochaetota; class Leptospiria; order Leptospirales; family Leptospiraceae; genus Leptospira_A. The sequence continues at coordinate 51,898 of JAPZTS010000005.1, forward strand.
ATTTATCTGATGCAGAACAAGAGAGGCTCATGCAAGTGGCGAATGCCTGTCCAGTGCACAAACTCCTTTCTGGAAAAATCACAATTGAAACGAAGTCGGCATAAATTGAGGGTATCTTTTCATCTTGAGTTTGGTATGAATTTTGCAGACATACCATGATTAGATATGAAAAATTCAAATAATTTTTTACCTCTTTCCATTTTGATCATCGACGATGAACCCAACATAGCAAAAACATTTAGAATTTTCTTAACAAGTTTGGGACACAGAGTTGAAATTGAATTAAACATTCATTCAGGATTTGCAAAATTAGAGGATGAATTGTTCGATGTTATCTTTTTAGACATACGATTGGGTATGGAAAATGGAATGGAATGGATTCAGAAAATTCATTCTCATTCACCGAATAGTAAGATCATTATGATAACTGCATATCCTGGGATGCAAGAGGCAATAGAATGCATTAAATCGGGAGCCTTCGACTTTTTATCGAAACCATTCAATCCAGATCTTGTTACAAAAACATTGGAACGGATTGTTGAGATTAAAAAACTTGAAAACGAGGTTAAAAAACTAAAATCATCAGACGATTCAAAATTTGATCATTTGGATGTTGAAAGTCAAAATCCGAAAATGGTTCGGGTAATTTCAATCGCAAAACAGGTAGCGAATGCAGATACAACCGTTCTATTGCTTGGTCCCTCGGGGACAGGGAAAACCACTCTTGCACGTTCTATCCACGAATGGAGTGGACGTAAGAATTTTCCCTTTTCAGTGGTTTCTTGTCCGACTTTAAATCCTGAACTTTTGGAGTCAGAGTTATTTGGGCATGTGAAAGGATCTTTCACGGGTGCTTTCAAAGATAATATTGGACGTGTTGCCCATTGCGACCAAGGAACACTTTTTTTGGATGAGGTTGGGGATCTACCGACAAACATCCAAGCAAAGCTTTTGAGATTCTTACAAGAGAAAGAATATGAGAGGCTTGGAGAATCTAGAACCCGGACTGCGGACGTGCGAATCATTACCGCAACGAACCAAGACCTAGAGGAATTGGTAAAAATTGGAAAATTTAGAGAAGATTTATACTATCGAATCAAAGTATTTCCCATTGAACTTGTGTCATTAAAAGAAAGGAAAGAAGATATTCTCTCGATTTCTGCAAAGTTATTGCGATCACTCAGTAAACAGAATAAAAAAATGATTTTAGATTTTTCAGATGAAGCAAAAGACTTTGTCGTGAATTACGATTGGCCAGGAAATATCCGCGAACTCAGAAATTCAATTGAACGCGCCGTCATACTATGCAATCAAAGTTTTATCAGCAAAGAAGATCTAAGCGAAAAAACTATGAATGTTGGTAACAGGTTAAAAATAGGAGATAACGTTTCTTTAGATGAAATAAAAGATGCACACATAATGGCAATTCTACTCAATTCAAAATCTGTGAAAGAGGCTTCGGATATTCTTAAAATAGATCAGGCTACTCTTTGGAGATTTCGGCAAAAGCACAATCTCAACTAAGAGAGTGAAAATTGCAAGACTATCAGGAATCATCATTGCTATTTGCAAGGAAACGGCATGAAAAACTGCGCTTAAGTTACTTAAAATAAAGGCATAAAACTTGCAGAAAAAAGAATAGAAAATGAAAATTCGCACCAAGCTAATCATTGGATTTGGAATCCTTGTCTTTGTTTTTTCTGTGACTTCAGCAGTCACCCTAATACAAATTAACTATTTGGGAAACTCTATCGATTTAATCTTAAAAGAAAATTATCTCAGTGTTGCTGCTACTCAGAACATCATTAATGGATCAAACCAACTTCTTCTTTCATTCAAAGATACTCCATTCAATCCTGAAAAAAAATGGATTCGATACAAAAACGCATTAGATGTTATTCGAGAAGGAATCGAAATAGAAGTTGGAAATATTACACTTGAGGGAGAAGAAGATTTAGCAAATGAAATGAAAAATTCATTTTTGCGTTTAGAAAAAATAATTCCGCAAGATAAAAACAAACTTCTTAGCTTTGACTTCAAATTTTATGCATCCAAGATTGAAAATGAGATACAAACAATCATTGAGTTAGCTTCAGAAATTTCGAGTATAAATCAAAAAAATATGATTGAGGCCAAAGAGGAGGCGAAAAAAAAATCGGATTCAATTAGCAAACTTATTTGGATAACTCTAGCAATATCCTTTTTCACTTCTCTCTGTTATTTGTATTTATCTAACTATTGGATTTTAAAACCACTAAAAATTCTAACGGATTATTCCAAAGAAATAAAAAAAGGTAACTTTGATTTAAGTTACACCAAATTGAGCAATGATGAGATTGGTAAGTTAGGTATTGAGTTTAATAATATGATTTTTGCCTTGAGGAACACCCGAGATGAAAATCAAAAAACAATTTCAAGAACCAAACATGCCGTTACAGAAATATTTAAATCAATTCCGATTCCACTAACAATTCTCGATTCAGAAGGAAAGATTGAAATTTCGACAGAGAAAGCGACAAATATATTTGGATTCCATCTAGGCAATTCAATTTGGAACAATAACATTAAAGCCTTAAAAGATGGCTTCACTTCCGTTTTAGAGAATGGAGTTATTTGTAAAAATAAAGAAGGTGAATATATTCAAATCTTTCATGAGAGAGATGAGTATTTTTATGAATTCCAAATCATTCCTATTTATTCAAATCTTAGTAAGTCCCAATTGAGTGGAGCAGCAATATGTTTAAATGACGTAACTTCACTCATCGAACAAAAAGAACTAAAAAAATCTGTTCTCTCAACTGTGTCGCATCAGATAAAATCTCCTCTAACTACCATACAAATGGCTTTTCATATGATACTAGATGAAAGAATAGGTGAATTGAATTCAAAGCAAACCGAAGTTATGTTAGCGGCAAAAAACGAATCGGATCGTTTGGAACACATCATAAACGAAATTTTAGATCTCAGTAAAATGGAATCTAAAAAATCATTTTTAAACAAAACAAAAATATCACCATATGATTTGGTTGAAATTTGCAAACTTGACTCCATTGATCATGCAAATCGCAAAGGTGTGAAAATTTATAATGATGTAAACATAAAGTCTTTTACCATTGATGTAGACATAGATAAGATGAAACATGTTTTTTCGAATATCTTTTCCAATGGAATCCGATTTACTCCTTCCGCTGGTATTATAAGAATAAATGCTACAGTTTTGAATAACATCATCGAATTTTCGATTTCTGATACTGGAGCAGGTATATCTGCGGAAGATTTACCCTATATATTTGATTCTTTTTATAGAGGCTCTGGGCAAGAGCCAAATACTGGTGTCGGAATTGGATTAACAATCGTTAAAGAGATAATTCAGCTTCATGGTGGAAATGTGCGATGTCGGAGTGAAGTAGGAGTTGGCACGACATTTGCATTTACTATTCCGATTACATAGTTTGCAATTAGGAGTTCATTATGCTTTTTATTCTATTCGTTGGCATTACGGCGGCAGCATGTCTCTGTATCCTTATCATCAATAAACTCATTCTGACATCTGAGGAAAAGTAACATGGTTCTAACGCTAATATTTGTCCTCGCTATCTTAATGTTTGGTTATCTTTTTGTTTCAATCATATCCCCAGAGAGGTTTTAAATAGATGATCCTTTTAATTATACTGTTCATTTCGGCAGTTCTCTCTTACCCACTAGGTAAGTATCTCAATGCTCTGCTTTCCTATTCATCCCAAGAGGATAAAAGAAGTAGAGGTGACATTTTTTTAAGCAGAGTTTTTGGAAAATCAATACTTGAAAAACAGGATTGGAAGTCTTACATTTCTTCACTTATCTTTTTCAATTTGATCATGTTCATACTCGTCTTCTGTATACTTTTTTTCCAAAATCTTCTTCCTTTGAACCCCGATTCAAAGGATGGTTTAGAGTGGAGTTTAGCCTTTAACACAGCGATATCATTTACAACAAATACGAATCTCCAACACTATTCAGGTGAAGTTTCACTATCTTATTTTTCGCAAGTTTTTGGACTTATGTGGCTTCAGTTTGTATCTGCTGCAACTGGCATTGCATCTCTGGCAGCAATTTCAAGGGGTTTGATTGGAGAAAAAACCTTTGGTAATTTTTTGAATGACCTTTTACGAGTAACGTTCTATTTTTTACTCCCCATTGCTATGATTTTTGCAACCCTTCTTTTAGCATTTGGAGTTGTGATGACATATGAAGGTTCCATTGCGGTCACGACATTGGAAGGAATTACGCAAACAATTGCCAGAGGTCCCGTAGCTGCATTTGTTGCGATCAAACAACTAGGAACAAATGGGGGAGGTTTTTTTGGTACAAACTCCGCTCACCCATTTGAAAATCCAAACGTGTATACAAATATTATTGAAAGCCTAGCAATTTTACTGATACCCATGTCTTGTGTTTGGTTCTACGGATTTTTCACAAAAAGATTAAGACATTCCAGCGTTATATTTTCTGTGATGGCTATCTTACTGATTGTTAAGATTGGTTTGACCGTATATTTTGAATCGCAACCTAACCAGGCTTTTACCAATTTACCAGTTGTCCAAGGCCCTAATTTGGAAGGAAAGGAATTGAGATTTGGCACAAATACAAGTCCCCTCTGGGCAGTTTTGACAACTTCAACAAGCAACGGTTCTGTGAACTCGATGCATGACAGTTTAAACCCGCTAGCTGGATTGATTCCTATGGTAGCTATGTGGTTTAACGTGACCTTTGGTGGAGTAGGAGTAGGATTCATAAATATGCTTCTATACATCATTGTTGGTATTTTCATTTCAGGAATGATGGTAGGTCGGACACCAGAATATTTAGGAAAAAAAATAGAAGCAGAAGAAATGAAGTGGGCACTGCTTGCCATTTTACTCCATCCATTACTGATATTAGGCGGAACTGCTTTGTTTTGTATATTCCCTTGGGGAAAAGATGCAATCAATAATCCAAATTTTCATGGTTTTTCAGAAATACTGTATGAATTTTCATCCGCAGCGGCTAATAACGGTTCGGGCTTTGAGGGATTAGGAGATGATACTGTCCCTTGGAACATCGCAACAGGAATTGTAATGCTTTTGGGGAGATTTTTACCAATCATCTTGCCTTTTATAATTTCGGCAAAAATGCAAACTAAGAAAGTTGCTCTGGAAAATTCAGGTACCCTCCGTGTCGATACGATACTGTTTGGTGTCATACTCCTCGGGACTGTAATATTTGTCGGAGCGTTATTGTTTATGCCAGTCGCAATCCTAGGTCCCATTGCGGATCATCTTTCATTTTTAACACCTTAGGAGGACTATATGAATCATTCTAATACGCTACGATCCAACGAAAGTATCTTTCAATTTTTTAAAGGTCAACAGTTTCGGGAAGCTCTGAAACAAAGCTTTATCCTCTTACATCCAAAGTATTTAGCAAAGAATCCAGTCATGTTTTTGACAGAGGTAGGAGCAATTCTCACGACCATCATTGCAATCAGTGAATTATTTTCATCCGTCGCATATTCTTTCTCCCTAACGATTTCCGTCATTCTTTGGCTAACCGTACTCTTTGGTACATTTGCGGAAGCACTTGCTGAGGCCAGAGGGAAAGCACAGGCAAATTCATTGAAACAAACGAAGACATCTCTGAAGGCTAAAAAAATTCAAGGAAATCAAATCGAAATGGTAGATGCCGAGAGCCTCAGGATTGGGGATATTGTATCTGTGTCTGCAGGTGAGATGATACCTTGTGACGGTGAAATCATTAGCGGTGTTGCCTCGGTGGATGAATCAGCAATTACGGGTGAATCAGCACCTGTAATTCGTGAGGCGGGCGGGGATAGGTCTGGTGTGACAGGTGGAACAAAAGTTATATCCGATCAGATCATGATCCGCGTAAGTGTGAATCCGGGAGAAACTTTTTTAGATAAAATGATCCAACTTGTAGAAGGTGCCGTTCGTCAAAAAACGCCGAACGAACTTGCTTTGACCGTTACTTTATCAGGACTCAGTTTAGCATTTTTAATCGTCACTGTCACACTCTATCCTATCGCAAAGTTTTTCGACGTGGAAATTCCAATTCCAATTCTTGTTTCTCTTCTTGTTTGTTTGATTCCTACTACAATTGGTGCCTTATTGTCAGCAATTGGTCTTGCTGGTTTAGATCGAGCACTCCGAGCCAATATTTTATCTAAGAGTGGGAAGGCAGTTGAATTAGCGGGCGACATAGATACATTGTTATTGGACAAAACAGGTACGATCACAATGGGGAATCGCCAGGCGAAAGAAATTTTTCCTCTCTCTGGTTTTTCAAAAGAAGAAGTAAATAAAAATGCATTTTTTTCTTCTTTCGGTGATGAAACGGCGGAAGGAAGATCCATTTATACTTTACTCTCCAATCTAAATCAATCTGTTGACCACGAGAATTTGTTGGAATTCAAAGTGATTCCATTCTCAGCAGAAACACGAATGAGCGGTATTGAAACAAAAGATGGAGATATTTATAGAAAAGGCGCCTACGAATCCATAAAACAAAACTCAAAAAAATTACCAGAAAATTTGGCAACGGAGTTAGAATCTATAGTGGAAAGAGTAGCGAGTAAGGGTTCGACACCGCTTGTGATTTCGAAGAATGATCAAATCGTTGGTGTGATAACGCTTACTGATATTCTCAAGAAAGGGATCAAAGAAAGATTTACAAGATTGAGATCTATGGGAATTCGCATAATAATGGTTACTGGAGACAATCCATTAACTGCGGGAAGCATTGCGAAGGAAGCAGGGGTCGATGATTTTATCGCAAATGCCACACCAGAAAGAAAATTAGAATATATTAGGGAGTCGCAAAAAAAAGGTCATTTAGTTGCGATGATGGGTGACGGAACAAATGACTCTCCTGCTCTTGCGCAAGCTGATATTGGAGTTGCAATGAACTCTGGAACGCAAGCCGCAAAAGAAGCTGGAAATATGATCGATTTAGATAGTGACCCTACGAAAATCATAGAGGTTATTGAAATCGGAAAACAGCTTTTGATGACCAGGGGTGCTTTAACAACTTTTTCCATCGCAAATGACGTCGCAAAATATTTCGCCATTATACCAGCTATTTTTTTGTTAGCTGTTCCTGGGTTATCCGTTCTAAATATCATGCGATTATCAAGTCCCAATTCTGCGATATTATCCGCGTTGATTTTTAATGCGATCATCATTCCTCTATTGATCCCCATCGCTTTGAAGGGAGTGAAATACATTCCTGCTGGTGCGGACAGTATATTGAGGCGAAATCTTTTGATTTATGGTCTTGGTGGCCTCATTGCTCCATTCATCGGAATTAAAGCGATTGATATGATTTTATCTTTGGTAGGAGTATAAAATGAAAATTCTAAATAGTTTATTAACGAATTTGCGAATAGTATTTTTGAGCATAGTGATCTTATCGATACTATATCCCCTTACAATCAATTTATTAGGAATGACTTTTTGGTCGTATTCAGCAAGCGGATATCTAGTAAAAGATAAATTCGGAAAGTATATAGGAAGTTCGATGATTGCACAAAAATTTTCGAATCCTATCTATGTGTTTCCAAGACCTTCTGCTGTAGATTACCAAGCCAATGCTTCAGGTGGAAGCAATTGGGGTTCAAAAAATCCAGAACTAAAGGAAAGAGCAGAAAATAAGATTAAAACCGAAATGTCAGAAGCTGAGGGTTTTGCTACAGTGGACAGTGTTACGAGCTCTGGTAGTGGTCTAGACCCTTTTATCACAGAAGATAATTTAAAACTCCAATTGAAGCGTATTGCAAAACTTCGTAATATCGAGGCAAATGATATTGCCAAACTATTGAACTACCCAGAATTGTATGAAATTCCATTATTCGAAAATTCGAAAATATTCAATGTTTTAAAAGTGAATCTATATTTGGATCAAAACTTTCCACAGTAAATGAAAAAATTGACAGAAATGAGAGAAGATCGGGCAGAGTCATTTCTTAAATTAATTCAAAAATCAAACCGAGGTAGGTTGAAAATCTATCTCGGTTATGCGGCAGGCGTTGGCAAGACGTATCAGATGTTGCAAGAAGCACATCGTTTACGTAAAGCCAATGTAGATGTGCGAATAGGTTATGTAGAAACACATGGAAGACCAGAAACACAAAAGCTGACAGACGGTTTGACTCAAATTCCATTGCGAGAAACATTATATCATGGAATTATAATTAAAGAATTAGATTTAGATGCAGTTTTATCAGTTAATCCTCAGGTTGTGCTTGTGGATGAGCTTGCACATACAAATTTGCCCGGCTCGAGAAATAAAAAAAGATACCAAGATATAGAAGAAATTCTGAATGCAGGTATTCATGTAATTACAGCACTCAATGTTCAACATATTGAAAGTTTATATGAGACCGTTGAAAGATTGACAAAGGTAAAAGTGAAAGAGCGAGTTCCAGATCGAATCGTTTTGGAAGCTGATCAAATTATCAATGTGGATGTAACAGCGGAAGACCTGCGAGATAGACTAAAGGAGGGAAATATTTATTCAAAGGAAAAGATTGCAACAGCCCTTGAAAACTTCTTTCAGGAACACAATCTCTTCCAATTGAGAGAACTTACATTGAGGGAACTCGCCTTCCAATTGGATCAAAAACAACGCGCTCCTGATTCAGAAAAAAATACAGTTGCGAATGATCAAATCGTTGTTTGCCTAAGTTCTCAGGGGCCCGATAGTGAGGCATTGTTGAGATATGCCTCAAGACTTGCAGGGAAGTTGAATCGGAATTGGTATGTTCTTTATGTCCAAACTCCCGAAGAAAGTCCTCAGCTGATACAACCCAAACTACAAAGAATTCTCGCGAATACCTTAAACTTAGCGCAGGAACTTGGTGCAACTGTATTCCAATGGAAAGGAAACCATATTGGAGAAACTATTTTGCAGTTTTCGAATGAATATCGAGTAAGTCACATTATATTGGGACTGTCCCAAAGAAAAAGATCTCTCTTCAGCAAATTTTTCTCAAAATCTATATTGGAGTATTTGTTAGATCATAGATCATTTGAATCGATAATTGTATACTCAAACGCAATTGTAAAAGAAAAAGAAGTGAAAGAAGAAAAGGTTCTGCAAAAAAAAATAAACAATCAAAATGAAATTGCTCATAAAACATTATTAGAAGCAGAGATTAAAATTTGGGAAAAAGAAATTGGTAAAGAAGAAGCAATAGATGAGCTCTTATCTTTATCGCATTCCATAAAAAAAATACCGATGGATATATTAAAAAATGCAATTATCGAACGGGAAAAACTAGGAAGTACATTCATAGGAAACGAGATTGCAATACCGCATGCGAAAATTCAAAAATTAGAAAAACCTGAAATTTGTATTGGAATCATTAAGGATCCGTATGATGTAAATTTTTCTGGATTTCGGATTATGTTTTTGCTTTTGAGTCCTGAGTCGCCTGCTGAAGTTCATTTGAGTATACTTGGATTAATTGCAAAATTAGGTCAGGATGATTTAGCCTTGAAACGAATCACTTCTGGGACATCCATTGAATTGGTAAGAAGTAACTTAGCGGGATTTCTCTCTTAGTTTTCTGGATAACCAAATTTTTTGTTTGACTTATATCTAATAGATATATTTTTCAGATATATCTATTAGAGGTATCAGCTTGTCCCAACGCAAAATTCTACTTATCAATGGACATCCTAGAAAGGATTCTTATTGCAGTGCGATTGTATCCGAATACCAAAAATCTGCGATTTCTTCCGGCTATTCCGTCCAAGTCCTACACCTCTCCGATCTGAATTTTGATCTAAACCTAAGATCAGGCTATTCCAAATTGGATTCGGGGACTTTGGAACCAGACATCCAATTGAGCCAAAAATACATCCAAGATGCCGATCATCTGGTGTTTGTTTTTCCTAGTTGGTGGGCGAGTATGCCTGCACTTTTAAAAGGTTGGATCGATCGAGTATTTCTACCAGGATTCGCATTTAGATACCGTAAAAATTCGCCTCTTCCCGAAAAACTTTTGTTAGGTAAGACCGCTAGAATCTTTATCACGATGGATGCTCCTGCCTGGTACTACTGGCTATGGAATGGTGAGCCAGGTATACGTATAGTGAAACGAGGAACCTTGGAATTTTGCGGAGTAAGCCCCGTGAAAGTAAAAATCTTTGGTCCTATCCGTGGGAGCAGTGAAACGAAGCGGAAACGTTGGTTAGAAGTTGTATCCAAGTTAGCAGCGAAAGGTTTCTAGGAAATTACGATGAATGATTGGATGGAATGGCTAAATTCAGGTGAATATTTTACCTATAAGAATCTGAACGTATACTACCGCGTAATCGGCGAAGGAAAACCTATCTTTCTGATTCATGGATACCCTTACAATAGTTATGATTGGAAAGATTTTATAGAATATGCAAAATCAAATCCCCTAAGACAAAAAATCAAATGGATTCTTTTGGATCTACCTGGAATGGGTTTTTCGGATAAACCGAAAGATCATAAGTATTCTTTTGAGGAGTATGCAGATTTAATTCTTTTTCTTTCGATTCATTTAAAGTTGCAATCGATTGATATTCTGGCACATGATTTAGGTGCAAGTATAGCTCAGGAATTATTAGCAAAATTGGAGTCCGAGCATATACCTTTAAAAATAAATTCAATTGTATTTATGAATGGTGGTATTTTTTCGGATGTTTACAAACCGAGATGGATCCAAAGAATTCTCTCTCAGTCACCAGATTGGATGGGAAAGTATTTAAGTCGGAATCTTTCTAGGGAAAAGATAGAAAATTCTATTCTATCTTTATTTGGACCAAATACAAAAATCAACAAACAAAAGTTAAATCAATACTGGGAAATCTTAAATTACAAAGAAGGCAAACAAATTGCATATCTTTTGGGCCGTTTGGTTTTTCAAAAACCTAGATACCAAACGAGATGGATCTCTGCTATGAATTCGACGAAAATCCCTCTTGCTTATATCTGTGGGCCGTTTGATCCGAACTCTGGAATTCATATGGCCAAAAAATTTGAAACGACAATTCCCAAAGGAAAACTCTATTTGTTATCCGATGGCATTGGACATTGGCCCCAAATCGAGGCACCCGCAGAAGTCTGGAACGCTTTATGTAACTTTCTCGATCTATCCTGAACAGTTCATAATATCGTATCAAGTAATTTTCAGGATTTTCTATAAATGGATGCGAAACAAAAATGAAAAGAGAAAGTAAAACTAGATATGCCTTACTAGGAATCTTGTCTCAATGTGAAATGAATGGGTATGAAATTCGGAAGTACGTTGAAACTACAATTAGTTTTTTTTGGAATGAAAGTTTTGGTCAAATCTATCCGACACTAAAAACTTTGGAAGAAGAAGGTCTCATCCGTGAATTTGAAAAGAAAGATTCAAACGGAAAATCTAAAAAAGTTTATAAAATCACCAAACCAGGATTAATTGAATTCAAAAATTGGATGGAATCTTCGGAGATCCAACAAAACAAACGCAACGAAGTTTTGTTTAAGGTGTTTTTTGGTCGACATATGGATAGATCAGAACTGATAAAACAACTAGAATCACAAGTAGATCGAAACCAAAAAGACTTACTGCAGTTAGACCTACTTCGTAAAGAACTTGAAGTCGATTGGGACAATCATCCAGACCATCGCTATTGGAAATTGACATTGGATTATGCGGAAAAATTGGCCCATTTAAATTTGGAGTGGCTATCAAAAGTTCGGAAAGAAGTAAAAACGACTAAACAAGATTAAAGACCTAAGACCAAAGGTTGCTTACTTCACTCTGAAATCTTGCATGCAATCCGAAAATTTGAAATTCTGATTTATCTTTATGATAATAGTTGCAAAATAACATCTCAAACCCAAATCGGAATTACAGTTGCCCCACCTCCATCCCACTCGATCTTAGTGTGGAAGTGTTTTCCCTCTTGGATCCTAGGGACTTTAGCCCCATTAACATAGAATGTTCCACCTTTATAGTGTAAGGTTTCTCGTTCTTTATTTTTTCCGATTTTGTGGTGCATATGTCCGCTGAGAACCGCTGGAACTTTTTTACCTATGGATTTGGCATAGTCGATAGCAACTTTCAGATCCTCGTCTCCAAAATCTCCACCCATCTTTTTAAAATCGGCTCCATACATTGAATTTCTTTCCTTTCCTAATCCCAAAGGACCGTTATGCGAAAGAAAAAATAAATTCCTTTCTTTTGTATTTTGAATGAGAGCTTTGTATTTGTTTATAGAATCATCGACGGATGAGATACTGAATGTTTTTCGTAGCGAAGGTAAAAAGCTAATTCCGCCGCCCATGGCATGTGGCCTACCCACGATCAAACTCAAATCCAATTCTTTTGAAAGTATGACAGAACTATAAGCTAGTAACGTGAGTGGTTTTGTGTGTTTGAGAAGGCGCTCTTCCCTCTTGCTTTGGCCGAAAGATCCCATTCGGATTAGAGTTTGGGATTGTAAGACTTCACCGATTATTCCCGTAATAGATGTCCCATCCCAATTGCCTGGGATGAGATAGGCTCTCTTTTTGAGGTTTAAAAAATTGGGTCTTCCAAAGAAAGGGGAACCCAGAAGATCACCTGTGAAAAAAAGGAAGTCATAATCCGTTGAATTGAAATATTCGACATCTCTCTCATTCCAATACCCATGGATATCACCAATCAGTGCAAACTTCATATTCGCATGACATCTATTAGTTTTTAGTTCGAATAGATGAAAGTCCGGATCGGATCACTCCCTCTGACTTTCCACCGATTCTAAGGAATGCGGGCGGTGTTCCAATAGGCGCTTTCACCCGAACTAATTGGTTTCCGTCAAACTGAGTCCCTGTCAAAAGATGTTCCCATTTTCCTTGCGGAAGGTAGACAGATTTTTCAGACTCGCCTGATTCGATTACAGGAGCGACTAGTAAATCATCGCCTAAAAAGTATTGGTAAGGATACTCTCGGAGTTTTTTATCTTCTGGCTCAACTAAATAGTTGTGACGGACGACAGGTATTCCTGTCTCAGATGCTTCTTTCACTAAACTCTGGATATACGACTTTAGCGCAAAATGGATCCTACCAATTTTTGCGAACTGTTGGACGGTTTCCGCATCAGAGAGGGAGCTCACACCATCGGGTTTTGTATATTGATAAACTTGCCAGTTTTTAAGAGGTCGGTTTCCCTCGTGAGTTCGGAACACGGGCGTGAAGGCAGATGCCTCCGCCCAGCGCAATAGAAGTTCTTTGGTTCGATGGTAGTTTTTGAGTGGGTTGGATATAGTTGTATATCCGCCCACATCACTGTGGTTTAGCGAATATCCACTTATACCGGAAGTGGTAAGGCCAATGATAGTAGAGGGGAGTCCATCATTTGTTCCAAAACTTACCATCTGATCACCTTCCCAAAATAAGGTGGAGTAGGCGTTGGAATAACTGTAACCAGCTCTCGTAAAAAAGACGATCTTTCCTTCTTTACCCGCTTCTTTGATTGCTTCTCTGTTGACCTTTGCCCAGTCCACAGGATAGATATTGTGGTAGATCTTTGCATCGATTCCGCTAAACAATTTTGCATCGTATGGAAGCCACTCACCAAAGTCTGCCATCCACCCTGATAGACCCATATCAATCATATTCTTTTTGATCAGATCTTTAGTCCATTTTACAGCGGCAGGATTTGTTAGATCAATTAGATAGGCAGGAAAACCAACTGTTTGGATCAGATAATCTTCACCGGCTTGGTTTTTCACAAGGAATCCTTTGCTTTTTGCTTCTGCGAGAAGTGGGTTTTTAAAATCGTCACCACCTGGTTTTTTGGGATCGGTATCCGCTAAAAAAGAATTGATGTAACCGAGAACTTGAACATTTTCCGCGTTCATCGATTTAACAAATTCTTTGAAATTGGGATATAGGTCTTCATCTGCATACCAACGCCATTTCAACTGGTCGCCGAAATTTGTCACACGACGACCGCACCAATCTTGGATCCAAAGAGCGGTGACTGGGTTCCCAGCATCTTTTGCTTGTTTGACGATTGTTGTTACTTTTGCAGATCCACCTTGTACGCCAAGCCAGGTTCCATAAGCCCATTCTGGTAGAGTTGGAAATCTACCTGTCTTTTTTGTATATGCTTCAACCAGAGATTTTGGAGACGTGCCAATCCATATCGTTCCAGATACATCTTTATTTTTTTCTTCTTGGTAGTCCCAAAACTCCGCAGTTACGGATGCCTTATTGGTGAGGTCAAATTTCGCATAACCACTGTTTTCAAAGAATACAGATTTCTTCTCAGAGCTCAAATAATGCGGTATTGGCGCATAGGTTGTATAGGCGTTTCCTCCTGCTCCTGCCAGTAGATTCGCCCCCGTAGTGATGGGTTGGTCTCCCCGGCCTACGCCTTGTTCTTCCGTAAATAGGAAGGGAGTTTTACCATTGAATTCATCGTATGTAAACTGTTCTCCGAAACCATAAAACTTTTCATCCGGGAGGGAATTGTAAGTAAAATACAATCGATTCAATGTCGGGTTTGAAGTTGTAATTTGGAATTTAAGCTCTGTATCGTTTACAACTTGAAATGTTATTTTGTACTCAGATGCACAATCCTTCCCTGACAATCGACCAACAAGCGTTATCTTTCCTGTGGATTTTTCAATCGTATCTATAGTTTGGTCGTCGCAGAAGAATGCCGTACTCTCCTTGAAGCGAAAAGAAGCCATTCGATACTTTGCAACAGTGTCTTTCGAAGCGACTTGGAGAAAAGGACGTTTCAAGGAAAGTGAGAGGAACTCAACTCCCAAAGACTCATTCAGGATTTTAAGATTCTCTGAAGTTTGTGCGAATTTGATTTGTTTCGAAAGAGGAAAGGACTCCTCGGGAAGAGGGTTTGAGGTAGATATTTGCCCGCCTGAACAATTGGTAAGCGAAATTAAGACAATGAATTGGAATAGGTAAAGGAATCGAATCGACATAGGCCCTCCCAGGCAAACCCAAGTGGACTTGTCAGGAAGGGATTCGTAAATCTTTTTTTAAACTTTCTTTCGATCGATTCCGCCTACGCGAGGGGCCGCCTGTGCCGTTTGTTTTTGCCCAAATATAGAAACTGCCTGTTTGGGAAGGCTTGATTTT
Source organism: Leptospira sp. (assembly GCA_027533185.1). Taxonomy (GTDB): domain Bacteria; phylum Spirochaetota; class Leptospiria; order Leptospirales; family Leptospiraceae; genus Leptospira_A. The sequence goes on from JAPZTS010000005.1 coordinate 67,043, forward strand.
CTCCATTCGAACCACGAACCTTGGTAGGTAGCTATATCAATATATCCTGCTTCTTTCAACATTAGTGCAAGAAGGCAAGAACGTGCTCCATTATAGTCGTAGATAACTGTAGGTCTTTCTGGCATAAAAGGAAAACCGTTTAAGCGTTTTTTAAAAACAGTTTTGTCGATGAGATTTGCCTCACCATCATAGAGATTTCTCCAATCCCAAAGGAACGCACCAGGTAGACGACCACAAAGAGTGCCGTCTTCAGGAGCTGTCAGCCGCGGAAGTCTACCTTCATATTCTTCCATCGTCCGAGCATCAAATATCTGAAGTTTTGTGAGGTTTCTCTCCATATAAGCTTTGTCGACAACACCTTCGATTGGTTTTGTTTTGTCTGCGATTGCCGGCTCAAACTTCAGTTTGCCTTTTTCTTTTTTCCCTTCAATGGGCCATTTTTGACCGAAAACATAAGATTCTTTTATTCCCATCGAACGCAATAGATAAACGGCACGGGTTGAAAACATTCCCATACCTTCATCAAAAACAATGATACGATTCTTTTTTGATTTTTGGAATTCTTGAATGACTGCAAGAAGAGGTCCGTATAATTTTTTTTGGGACTCTGGATCTGATCCAAAAGCCTTTTTTATAAATGGGTAATAGTAAGCACCTTCTAAGGTTTCCTCTTCGTATGCGGATTGGGCTCTGCAATCGATTAAAAAGTCACCTGCATCTATATCAGTTTTTAGAAAGCTCCAGTTCAAAAAAGTTATCTCCTATTTCTTACATTAGTTTCTAACCCTCTTTTTTTTAAAAGTCTGAAAACCAAAAAAAAAATTGAGACATAATGAGAAAAGAAATCAATAGCTACTGAGTTGATTCTTAGGGGGTATAAAACCGATATTCTAGATAGTAACTAAACAATGAATCTGTTTCGAATGATTGTGAATCTTCCTCATATCCTTCTGGGATTTTTGATCGTATTTTTGGGTTCGGGAATCCAAGCCAAAACACACTTATTGAGAATCCAAGATGAACTCCTACTTTCATCCAAACAAATCCAATCCAAAGAAATTCGAAATTGGATTCAAAAGAAAAAAGTCCTTACTATGGTGGAGGAGAACTGCAAGATCCAGCAAACCTCAAGCTACGAAAAGGTAACCTATTTTGGATTGTATTGTGATGAGAGAAAATTCGTGGAACTAATCTCCTTTGAATCTTCTCGAAAAAAAGATATCCCAAAAGACAGCTTTCGACTTAAAAAACTCCAACAAATAGGGAAGAAGAAGTATTTTGAAATTGAGATAAGTGAAGTCTTTGGAGACAAACCAAGATTGGAAGCTTGGAACGATACTGATTTTCAGTTTGGTAACGAACTTACTGTCAGTTCCAACCAAACAAATAAACACCAGGCCCCAAAACATAGAAAAGAACAATTCAAAACAACTCAGTCCCCTCTGAATTCAAATTTGCATTATTTTAAGGAAATTGCAAAAGAACCCAAAAGAAGGAAGGAAAGTGATAGTTCCGTTGAAGTCTTTTTTGATACGAGTTGCCCGTTGGAATTTTTAGAGAAAGACGAAAGTTTTTATTGGGATAGAACTGTTACGTATGTTTTTCGCATAAGTTGTGTTAAAGATACTCCATATTCCATTTTGCGTGTTCCGTCGAATGATTCGGGAGAAGTTGTTGTTTCAAATGTGAGATATGGATCAATCCAAAAAGGAGAAAGATTTTTGGGAAAAGCCACCTTGCGAAAAATGACCGAAAAACAAATGTTTTGGGAGAATTATGTTTTATATTATGAATAGATATATCTTTTACTTCGCTGTTTTTCTCATATCAATTGTGCATTTGGAAGCTCAAACTGAAGAGCCTCCTGTGGACTCGATTTTTCAATCTGTAGTCCTCGTTCGTAATGAAGGGTTTTATTCAGAAAATAAATCTCAACCTTGGATGCGGAAAAATCTATACACTGGCTTTGGTTCGGGATTAGTCCTCCCCAACCAATTGATTTTGACGAATGCACATGTTGTTTTGGATGCAAAAAGAATTTTGGTGAGGACTCCGCAAAGCAAAAAAGAATTTATAGCGACTGTTAAGTTTATAGGTTACGACTGTGACCTTGCTCTCCTAGAAGTCAAAGATCCAAGTTTTAGCGAAACTACAAATACATTAAGTTTTGCCGATGGTTTGCCAAATTTGGGCACTGATGTGCTTATGTTAGGTTATCCGAATGGAAATGAAAATCTTTCCGTGGAAAAAGGTTCTATATTGAGATTGGAAAAAAATCGCTATAGTTATTCGGGATTGGATTTCAGAAATGTACTGAAAGTAAGTGCGAATATCCAACCTGGCAACTCAGGTGGTCCTGCCATTCAAGATGGAAAAGTTGTCGGTTTAGTCTTTCAGATTAGTAAAGTAGAAAAAGGAATTGCTTACCTAATTCCCAATGATATCATTCAACATTTTCTGAAAGATATAGCGGATGGAAATTATGATGGATTTCCCAATTTAGGGTTCACATTTCAAAGTGGAAGTCCTCGTAGTTTAAAACAAGCTATGAAACTGCCTTTGACTGAGACAGGCGTTTTTGTAAATCGTATCTACCCTATGTCTACTTTTTCCGAAAAACTAAAGGAAAAGGATTTTGTTACAAGTATAGATGGATTTGTGGTTTCAAACGATGGTGAGATGGTCATTGGAACAAAAAAGGAATTTATAACTGACTATATCGAGAACAAACAATTAGGTGAAGATATAGAACTCAGTTACTTTCGGGCTGGCAATAGAAATTCATTTACTGTCAAACTTCAAAAAACATACTCATTAGAATTGTATAGGGAATCTTCGGATGATTTTTTGTTGCAAGCAGGTTTTGTATTCCAACCAATTTCTCGTTCTTTTTTTGCAAATGAAGAATCTGATTTAGATAGTTCTTTAAGATACCATTACAGTTATTTTATTCAAGACCTATTATACAAATATACAGCTAGAGATATAGTACTTAGCTTTATATTCAATGATCCAGAAACAAGTAAATACAAAAAGTATCGATATAAAGTCGTTGAGACAATCAACGGAATCATTCCTAAAAATATGGATGATTTTAAGAAGATTTGGTCTACCGAAAAACGTGGAATGATAGTCTTAAAATTTAGAGGTATGGATCTTCCAATAGTACTGCGACAGGAATCCACTGCACAAATTAACCAAAGGGTTAAAAAAAGATATGGAGCAAATTATGCAGACCTTTAAAATCTTACTTCTCATTTTTATCCTAATAACAGTTCCGATTTATTCGCATAATATAGAAAATGCGAGAATTTTAGATGTAAACTTTACTCATCAAAAACTCAGCCATCAAAATCCATGGCTTGTTGGTGAACCATTTACTAAAAAAAGTTCAGCTATTTACTTGGGGAATGGCATTTTTTTTGCAATAACCCAAACGAAACAAAATCCTAGTTTGGCGGAGTTTGATTCTTTCGATTTTTTTGCTCCAAAGTTAAATATCACAGCATATGATTCAGAGACAGGTTTCACTCTTATGAAAATAGGAGAGGTTCCTAAGTCTGTTCTTTCTGTATCTATCGATGAATACCAAGTGAATAAAACTTGCCAAAAAGGGAAAACAAGATATGTTTTTCTTCCTTTTTCGAAGACACCCATTCGTGTTTTCTTACTGGATAAAAAAGAGACATTCGAACCAAAATTTGTTTTAAAAAATAATGTACTGTGTGGGATCGAATATTCTGATTATTTAATTCCGACTGAATATATACGCTTTTTTGTTCAGTCCGGAGGGGTAGGAATTCCCCATCCTGGAATCACTTTTGATATAATGCTCACTCCATCGGAGATGGAATACTACTCCAAAGAAAGAGAGAATACGGTGCTGGTAACAGAGTCTATACCTGGAGTTGGACCTGCTTACAACTTATTTCCTGGTGACTTAGTTTATGAAATCAATTCCGTAAAATTGGGAAAATTAGATAGCTGGGACAAATCAGATAGAATTTATGATTTAGTCTTGAGAAATTCAAAAGATAAATTACGGAAGTTAGGTGAAAAAATAGAACTAAAATTCTATCGTAACAATAGATCAAATACTGTCAGTTATGATTTACGAAAATATACAACAGATGATTTTTTAATACCAGATGAAGCCAAATCTCGAAGACCTCTCTATTTAATCGCTGGTGGATTCTTTTTTACAGAGTTAACGAATGCCTATCTGAAGGAGTTTGGTGAGGAATATAGGCTAAAGTCCGAAAAAAAACTTTTGTATCTAACGGAATACTACCAAAAAAAGGTTCATCCGGTTCGTGAAAAAATTGTCATTCTGAGTAGGGTATTCCCCCTAGAAGGAAACCTAGGATATCATGACTTTTCCGACATTGTTCTAGAAAAAGTAAATGGAATTCGCATAACATCACTATCCCAACTCAAAGATATGATCCAAACGGATGACAAGGGTTACTTTGCATTTGAATTCTCTGGGGGAAAAATTGCTTTTTTTTCAAGGCGAGAGATTATGGAACTCGAGCAAGAGTTACAAAATACCTACCGAATAGGGAAAACTCAAAACATTCAAGAGTAAATTTTTGAATTGTAATTGTAATCCTGGCTTTTATATTCAAAATCCATTTGCATGGATGGACTTTGCATGAAGATACTGTTTGTCGATGACGAAGAAACGATCCGTGATCTTTTTTTCGAATATTTTAAAGATGAATTTCAAGTGACGATGGCCTCAGATGGTTTAGAGGCTTTTGAGTTAGCTTCCAAGTCTCAATTCGACCTCATCATTTCAGACATCAGTTTACCAAAATTGAATGGCATTCAGTTCATTCAAAAGATTCGAGCCTTGGGGAACCGAACTCCTTTTTTGATTATCACTGGGGATAGCGATATACAATTAGCTATCGATATCTTTCGGATGGGTGCAGTGGATCTTTTTTTGAAGCCATTTAAGATGGTTGCCCTCCGCTCTAGGATAAAAAAATTTGAAACAGCTGACATAGATATAGTTTCCCTTTATTCCACTGGTGAAGTTTCCAATTTTAACGGTGAGTACAAGTTTTCCATCAAACCTCAAATTAAAAAAATAAATTCTTATGTAGGGATGATTACTCAGCATATTGCAAATTCACCAATCAGTGAGAATGAGGATTTGATCCCGATTAAAATTGTTTTGTATGAACTTTTGGCAAATGCCATTGAACATGGCGTGGCTGGGATGTCTTATAGTCAAAAACAGAAGTGTTTGGAGTCAAATATCGATTATCTCAAGTTAGTTGACGAACATTGTAAGACAGCGAATCGTTTTGTTCATGTCACCTTACATTTAGATGATTTTGGAATTACAATTATTATTTCTGATGATGGCAATGGTTTTTCATTGCAGGATGTACCCAATCCCATTGAAAATCCTGCTGCAAATCTCGTTAGCGGACGTGGAATCTTTTTAGCAAAGATGAATATTGAATCAATTGTCTATAATGAAAAAGGGAACGAAGTTCGACTATTCAAACCTTGGACTATTAAATCTGCCAAACTGAATCAAAATTGAATTGCAGAAGATAGATAGATCCGAACATATTCTTTAACTGGAATTTTTTCCGAGAATGGTTCAATTAGGAGTGTTCTTGAAGTCATCGGATTAACTTGTGCATAGGCAATTGAGAATTGAAAGAAAGAGTTCTGACTCTCAAATGGTGTGATGTGAGCTTTTGCGATCACTTCTGTTCCTTTTCCTAAATTAGAATCAGATCGATTTACAAAAAGATCTGTTCGAAGTTTCGAGTTCCATCTCTTTCCTATTTGCATTCCAAAAATTTGGATTCCTTTGTTTTCAAAATTCGGATCTTTATTGATTTTTGTATCGTTAAAAATCGGCTCTGAATCAGAGATCGTCTGGTATAGTAAAAATGAAGAATATCCGCCTAATACCCGGGGCTCTGCACCCGATCCCGCAAAACCGTTGCTATTAAAATCTGATCGATTCCTTTGATCTTTTTTTGTGTACAAACCAGCAAGACTTAAAAACAAGTCCGATTCTTCCCGGTGTAGCGCCCCATAAGCCAGTATAGAATTAGTTACAAATTTTGTTTCCGAAAAAGGTGTAAAAGAATTCTTACGTTCACCTAACGCATTTATGAAACTAAGATCAAAGAAATAGAAATCATTCAATCTTTTACTACGAAAATCAAAACCCGAATACATAAATTCTCCAAAATTTCTTTGGGGCAAGAATGGATTTTGATTTGGGTTGAATACTGGTTCTTTATATCTGTAAAAGAAAATTCTCCATTCTTCCCAAAAAAATAGATCATTCGATTTTAGGCTAGTGCCCGCAATATTTCTGGTCTTTTGTCGAAATGCGCGTTCATCCAAGTTTTCTTCTTCATTTTTGAATACCAATCCAATTAGATTCCATTCCCATCTATTTTGACTTGTAATCTGTATTTGTCCAAAATTTGACATTCCTACGAATAGGAATCCGAATCGATCCAATCGATTGTATGCCCTTCCTGCATCTATTTTAAGTTTGGTGGTATTAATGTTCTGAGTCCAATACAGAAAGGCTTCACTATCGCCTATTTTTTGTATTTCACGATTTGTAATTCTTTCTTCTGTATAGATTGCTCTTGGGGATATGAGAAACCCGAAATTAAAATTTGATTGGGTATTTTGGATCCTCGTTGGAGCCACGATTTGGTTTTTTGAGAGGTATCGATTCGCCCTTTCAGAGTCTTCTCCTCCTTTTTGAGAGCGAAAACTCGGAGACAGAAAGAGCTGGGTATCAACATTCCAGCCTTCTGCTTCTATAGACTTTGGTTTGGACTTGGATACAGCTCCATAGTTTTGGTGCGACTTCGCATCGTCGAAAACAAAGTCTGAATACGATTCTGCCGCGAGTGGGTTAAAAAAAGAGAGAACTGAAACAACAATCACCCCGATACTTAAAAAGATGAAGAAACTTCTTTTGAAATATCGATATGGGTTCCTTCTCATTTTTCCTCTTTTACTTGTTATCTTTTCGCTGGGAGAAGCTGACACTCGTTTTTCATATGATGTTGATCGCTTTTTTTCTAAATCGGATCTGAGTAAAGAGGAGAGTATGATCATATCTCTTCTTTCCGAAGACCAAAGTTTTGGAATCTCTGCTCGGGAAAAAAAAGAACTCGCAAGGGCCATCGTACGCTACTCAGTTAGGATCCAAATCCCAGATGGTGTGTTATTAAGTGGATACAAACCTTTGCCATCTCTATTCTTGTTATCATGGGCAAAAACAAGAACTGGAATGAAAACCTCTGCAAAAAAAGGGTTTGGAATACTTAACCTGCCGGAGTCGTTTGTCCAAGAGATGGAAGCGATGGCTGGCGCAAAGATAGATCGTAAAATTGATATCTATAGTTATTCCATTCAGTATAAATTGGCGTTATTAAAATATAAGGAATACCTCTCTGAAGGAAACTCTGTAGAATCTGCATACTCAAAGTTATATGGAACATCTTATTCCGATGCCGAATGGGATTTATTTGAAAAAAACTATAAAACTTATGCGGAAAAAATTACTTACGAAAATAAGCCATAAAATAACCGGTTAATAACAACCAGGATACAATTTGTCCCAGAAATAATGAAACAGCGGCTCCGTTAGCACCCCAATCAGGTATTATCCAATAATCGAATATCGCTCCAAATACTAATCTTAGAAAGGCAAGACCTGCCAAAAGACGGGGGAGGCCTAAAGCGAATAGGGCTGTCCCAAATGGGGCAAATACCAGCTGCAGTAAAAAATTGGGATATAATATTTTAAAAACGGAGATAGAGTTCATATACTTGGAACCAAAGAGTAAGGTTAAAATGGGTTCTGCAAGAAAGATACCAGGGAACAAAATCAATGCGATCATACCTCCCAAAAGAACTGATTTTTTTAAAACTTGAGGAAACTCATCAGTTTCCACCATCCTTGCCATCTTTGGAAAAATAATTGAATTGAAGGTAGCTAAAATTATCACAAAACCGCTAAACAATTGCAATGCGGTTCCATAATCTGCAACAATTTCAGGAGGATGAAATTGATTTAGAAAAAAGATTTCTAGTCTATCAGACAAAATCGCAAATATAGAAGCTACAAAGGCCCAGAGATTGAAAAGTAAAAGTTTTTTTTCATTTTCCCTGATTTCAGATGGATTTGCAGTAAAGGAAATTTCTTCCGAGTTAAAAAAGAAAAAGAATAGAAAGAGAACAAAAATCGGAGAGATACAAAATATGGACAAAATGTCCATATAGGTCATAGGATGAGGGGTCGTTTCGGAAATAAAAAATAGAATACCAAGTCGCACTATATTGGGTAAGGGGTTCCAAAGAGAAAGAGATTTGTATTTACGATAGGAAACAAATAAGCTTTCAAAATAAGAGATGAATGATATAATTATCCCACCGAATAAAAGTAAGAGTAAAACGAAGAAATTTTTATCACTTACAAAATAAGTAATAAAACAAATGAAACTCAAAAACAAAAATGAATAGAATTTGATTCGAAGAGAGGCGTTTAAAATTGCCGCAGGTGAACTTTTTTTTTCTGCAAGGGGCGATATGTACTTAATCAAAGCATTTGGAAGTCCAAATTCTGCGATTGCCAAAACAACAGGCACGAATCCAAGGAAGTATTGAAACTTTCCATTTTCTGCCTTACTCAAAAGATTTACGGAATAGATCATAAAAACTAAATTTGTGATCGCACTTATAGCTTTTGAGGAACTTACAAAGAGAGAGTTCTTTAATACTCCCTCTCTCGAGACTTCTGTCTTTAAAATATGAATAATTTTTTTGATTTTTTGCATTGGTTCAATCTAGGAGATATCTACCATTCGCAATTTTTTGAATTAAGATAGGAAAGATGAGTACCAATGCAAAGCTTACTAACATATAGCGAAAGTATCGAATCAAAAGATCATCCTTCCAAATTGAACCTTTAACTATCATTCCTGGAATCGCATAAAAAAGAATCATAATAATAGCCAAAACGATCGTTCGCATAGCAAAAGTTTTCCAAAAATCGGAATGATTTTCAAATTTCAGAGACCATGAGAGAAACTTCGGTTTCGAAAATCTTGGATAAAACAGAATTCCAATCCAAAAACCAGCCAAACTTCCTGAAGACATCAAAGCTATCGAGAGGCTATGGAAATGTTCCACAGATAAAAAAGGCGAATCAAGGGCGATGGGAGATAGAGTGATAACTATCCCCAACAAAGTTAAAGTTCTATATTTTTCCGACTGAATGAAGTAATGCGAAAGATTGATTTTATCAATTCGTTTCAGTAAGATAATGATAATCGTTAAGTGAATCGCTCCCAATAAAAATCCCAACGTAACGTCTCCAAGGTAGTGGAGTCTTAGATACATTCGGGAAAATGGCATAATTAAAATGATACTGATGGAAAGAATTCGTAGCCAAAGTTTTGGGATTCTATAGGCTAACAAACCCCATACGACAAATGAAGAATAAACATGCCCAGAGGGAAGTCCAAATGCTTTTTCGTCATAAGCTTCTGGATAGGGGAAGGGACGCGGACTTTCTAAATAGAATTTTGCGATGGAACCTAGGAATCCAGATGTAAGAAGAGCTAGAGCCAATTCGAAAGCTAGTTTTGGTCGGATATATACATAAAAAAAGGAAATCAGACCAAGGAAAAAGACCGAACCGCCCAGATTCTGGCAGAGAACAGAAAGGGGTTGCAGTAAGGGACCGAGGATGGGATCCCAATTGTGAAGAAGGTCCAAAATGGAACTCGAAAACCAGATCGAAGTTTGGCCAAGAAAGAGTTGGTTCATGATTTTCCATCTAGAATGAAAATCCAACTTGATTTCATAAAGTTTTATTTTCAAATTAGTGATGTTTCTATGGAATCCAAACAAAACCCAATCGAAATTCTAGAAAGTCTATTCATCATTCCGAGGGAAGTTCCCAAAACCCTCCTAAAAAACCTCTTGGAAATGATTTATGATATCCAAGTAACAGGGCAAGAGTTCATTCCTGAGTCGGGCGGGGCTCTCATCGTGTCCAACCATACGGATTATCTGGACATACCGGTTCAGGGTGCTTTTGCCGAAAGAAAGATTGTTTATTTAGGAAAGTACGAATTGTTCCACCCGCAAGAAGAGATTTTAGCATATATCAATGGACCTAATTCCCCCTTTCGGCTTCCCCCTCTCAGTCTCACAAAACCATTCATTGAAATTCTCTTAAACTCCCTAGGTGGTGTTCTCAAGAAGAATTTGCTGAATTGGGGAAGTATGCCGATCATCCGAAATGCAGCCAATGATTCTGAAATGGACAAGCGGGCTGCTATGGAATATTACGAAAAACTAGAAACCTATATGGTGGATTTGATGAAATCAGGCGAACTTCTTTCGATCTATCCCGAAGGAACTCGATCAGAGACGGGAGAGCTTACTCCTTTCAAAGCCATGGCAGCAAAACTTGCGATTCGTGCTGGAGTTCCCATCATTCCGTCTGGGATAACGGGAGCGACCAATATGTCCAAACCAATGGCCTTTTTGTCTGGAGAGGCCTTTCGAACCAAAATTCGCTACAATATAGGCAAACCCATACTTCCGTCGGAGTTTCCAACTGGCCCCGAAAAAAAAGCTGCGAAAGAACTTACAGAAATCTTAGAAAACCGAGTCAAGGCATTGATGCTCGCCCCTGAAGGAAACTGAAGTTCTAAAGAGCAATGCTTTTGAGTCTCCAGCAATAAACCAAGCGACCAGAAAACGGGTCGTATGGTCTCTCAAAAATTTAGGCAAATCCTGACCATCTGTGTCATTTGTTTTTCAAATTGCTATTGAAACTGTTGATTTCGTTTGAGAACATTGTTCTGTATGACGATTGAAACCCACCCTTATACCCCGAAAAACAAAGTTCGATTTGTGACTGCAGCTTCTCTCTTTGATGGACACGATGCTTCGATCAACATTATGCGGAGAATTTTACAACAAAGTGGGGTTGAAGTCATCCACTTGGGCCACAATAGAAGTGTAATGGAGATTGTCCAGTGTGCAATCCAAGAAGATGTCCAAGGGATTGCCATCACAAGCTACCAAGGGGGTCATGTAGAATACTTTCAGTATATGATAGACCTATTAAAAAAAGAAGGTGCATCTCATATTCGCGTCTTTGGTGGTGGAGGGGGAACTATCCTTCCTTCTGAAATTCAAATTTTACACAAGTATGGAGTAACACATATCTATTCTCCCGATGAAGGACGAAGTCTTGGACTCCAAGGAATGATAAATGATGTAATCCGAAAGTCTGATTTTCCAAGTCCGGTTACATTTAACGGAGATTTGGCTTCGCAAGTTCAGAAGAAGAACTATTTAGCTTTGGGTCAATCTATCACTCAAATGGAATTTTCACTTCTCGAAGAAAAAACCAGCTATTCGATCAATTTAGATTTTCCAGCTCCTAAAAAAAATATTCCAGTTTTGGGTATAACTGGAACTGGCGGAGCCGGTAAATCATCTCTCACGGATGAGCTTGTTAGACGATATTTGGATGATTTTCCAGAACAAACTATTGCTATTCTTTCAGTAGATCCTTCGAAAAGAAAAACGGGAGGTGCTCTGCTCGGTGATAGAATTCGTATGAACTCAATTTTTAATGAAAGAGTTTATATGAGGTCATTCGCAACTAGGGAAGCAAATATAGCTCTCAATCGAAGCGTAAAGGGTGCTATTCAAATCCTAAAGTCAGCAGGATATGATTTGATCATTGTCGAAACTGCTGGAATTGGACAAAGTGATTCTGAAATAACTGAAGTCGCTGATGTTTCATTATACGTAATGACTCCAGAATATGGAGCTGCAACCCAACTAGAAAAAATTGATATGATTGATTATGCGGATGTCATTGCTATCAACAAATTTGACAAACGTGGTGCTTTAGATTCACTCAGGGATGTTCAAAAACAATACCAGAGGTCCAGACAACTTTTTTCAAACCCCTTAGAATCTATGCCAGTTTTTGGAACTATTGCATCCCAGTTCCAAGATAAAGGTACGGACGATTTGTACATATATCTAATTGATACGATCATAAAGAAATCTAACTTGACTTGGATTTCTCATTTCAAGGAAAAACTTGCCAGTGCGGACGCATCAGTGGTTCTGCCACCTGATAGAGTTCGTTATTTAACAGAGATTAAAGAAGAAATTGAACGAAATGAAACATGGATCCAGTCAGAAATTTCTCTTGCGAGGTCTGCTTTCAACCTAAAAGGAAGTATCGATATATTAGAAAAAAAAGGCAAACTAACTTCAGAGCTAAAATCTGAGTATGAAAGTTACTGGAACCAATTGTCTTCCGAATCCAAACAAATTTTAGAGTCTTGGGAAAAAACTTTAGAATCCTATCGTCAGGAGCAATATTCCTATTTTGTTCGAGGGAAAGAGATAAAGGTAAACAATTACTCAGTTTCACTAAGTCAACTGAATATACCAAAGGTCGCAACACCCAAGTTTGTTGATTGGGGAGAGATATTGAGGTTTTCGTATAGAGAAAATTTTCCAGGTTTTTTTCCGTATACGGCAGGAGTTTACCCATACAAACGAAGCGGAGAAGATCCTACGCGGATGTTTGCAGGTGAAGGTGGACCGGAACGTACGAATCGGAGATTTCATTATTTGAGCTCTGGAATGCCAGCCAAACGTCTGTCAACCGCATTTGACTCTGTTACACTCTACGGAGAAGATCCTGATCTTAGACCTGACATCTACGGTAAAATTGGCAACTCAGGGGTCAATGTTGCAACTTTAGATGATGCAAAAAAACTTTATTCTGGTTTTGATCTCTGTGACCCAAGCACATCCGTTTCCATGACCATCAATGGACCCGCGCCCATTGTGCTCGCTTTCTTTTTGAATGCAGCCATTGACCAAGCTTGCGAAAAGTACATAAAATCAGAAGGAATCGAAACGGAAGTAAAGAAAAAAATTGAATCCTTATTTCTAGAAAAAGCTGTAATGAGACCATCGTTTGGTGGTGAATTACCAAATGGCAATGATGGGCTTGGTCTTTTGTTATTAGGTGTCACAGGAGAAGATGTACTTCCCAAAGAAACATATGAGAAAATTAAACAAGATGCTCTTTCTTCTGTTAGGGGAACAGTACAAGCGGATATTCTAAAAGAAGACCAAGCTCAGAATACTTGCATTTTTTCAACGGAATTTGCACTCAAGATGATGGGTGATATCCAATCTTATTTTATCCAAAAGAATGTAAGAAACTTTTATTCTGTTTCTATTAGCGGCTATCATATTGCAGAAGCAGGGGCCAATCCAATCACACAAGTTGCGTTCACTTTGGCGAATGGATTTACTTACGTTGAATACTATCTGAGTCGTGGTATGAAGATAGATGAATTCGCACCAAATTTAAGTTTCTTCTTTTCCAATGGAATTGATCCAGAGTATTCAGTTATTGGTAGAGTCGCTCGGCGGATTTGGGCTAAGGCTTTAAAATTCAAATACAAAGCGAATGAAAGATCTCAGATGTTAAAATACCATATCCAAACTTCTGGTCGCTCTCTCCACTCACAAGAAATCGATTTCAATGATATAAGAACTACCTTACAAGCTCTTTATGCCATTTACGATAACTGCAATTCACTCCATACAAATGCCTATGATGAAGCGATCACAACACCTACCGAAGATTCTGTACGGCGGGCAGTTGCAATTCAACTTATCATCAATCGAGAGTTAGGCCTCGCGAAAAATGAAAATCCATTGCAAGGTTCTTTCATTATCGAGGAACTTACCGATTTAGTAGAACAAGCAATTTTGACAGAATTCCATAGACTTACCGAAAGGGGTGGAGTTTTGGGTGCGATGGAAAGGATGTATCAAAGAAATAAAATCCAAGAAGAATCCCTTCATTACGAGATGCTAAAACATACTGGTGAATATCCAATTATAGGTGTTAATACTTTCTTAAATACACAAGGCTCGCCCACAGTGATTCCAGGTGAGGTAATTCGTTCGACTGACGATGAGAAAAAACAACAGATCGCAAACTTGCAAACCTTTCAAAATCGAAATTCTAATCGTCGAAATTCAGGACTGGATCGACTTAAACAAGTTGCCCGTGCCAAAGAAAATATCTTTTCAGAGCTTTTGGAATCAGTGAAGGTGGCTTCTTTAGGGCAAATTTCTCACTGTCTGTACGAAGTGGGAGGTCAGTACCGAAGAAATATGTAATAAAAAATTCGTTAGGTGAGTTAAATCATGAACTCTTGGGAATTTATAAAAAAACACAAATTAGGAATTCCGATCCTTTGGGATTTCGTTATGGTCTTTGTTGTTTTAGGTAACTTAGGACTCATTATATTTGATTTATCCTATCTGACTCTTCGACCTTATTACTTTCAAAATTTTCCCAAGTTTGTCGCCATGTATGACAAACCCATTTTGGGAATCGAACCGCATCGAATGACTACTACTTATACAGAGTTTGTGGATGATTTACATTTCTTAACAAAACTTCGGAATGAAGAATTTCGCGAAGAAGAAAGAGCCGTTGTCATAAATAAGATCTCTTTCTTACTTACAGACTTAAAAAGTCAAATATCAAGTGAAAGATATGATCAATTGTTAGTTGAATTCAAAAATGTACGAAATTTAACAGACCCATCATTAAGAAGAAAAAAAACTGAGGAGCTCTTTCTTCAAATGAATGAACTTTTCAGTGTCATGGAGGAAACGGATCAAATTTCGGAATTTAGCGAACTCACTGAAAAATATTCATTTATCAACCGCTTATCGAATCCTTTAAATGAAACTAAAGAAACCATAGCTATCATCCATAGAATGGACAAAAAAATGTTAGAAATCGTGGAAACGAATCCATTTAGTATTTCAGGTCAAACTGCACTCTTTCGAGAAATTCAGGAAGATATAAAAGCTGATTATCAAAAATCGAAAACCAAAGCGAGAGACTTAAAACTAAGACAAGAATTAGATACAATTCTAAATAAAGATCGAATACCATCGACTGTAGTCGCATTTGCTTGGTATTGGAGAGATTCCAATCGAAGCTTAGAGGTAAAAATTCAAACCTTTAACACATTGTATCGAGAAAAATTCGATTTAAATTATTATCGAGCCATTGCCTCCGATGGAAATTTTGTTAATAATTATCTTTTGTTAGATGCTCCGTTTCTATTCTTCTTTCTCGCTGAATTTTCCATCAGCTGGTTCCTAGCAATTCGAAATAAGACATATATTGCCTGGTTTCTGTATCCAATCTATCACTGGTATGATGTTCTGGGTCTTATTCCGATTGTGGAATTTCGATTCTTCCGTTTGATCCGTGTATACAAAATCTATTTGATGCTTCAAACCAATCAATTTACCCGAATCCTAGGAAATGATTTAATCAGTAGAACAATACGATACTATTCAAATATTATAAAGGAAGAAATTTCTGATCTAGTAACAATACAGATCTTAACAGAAACCCAAAATGAAGTTAAATCGGGCAATTCTCTAGACCAACTTGTCAATGCGATAGATCAAAATCGCTCCGAACTTAAAAAAGTTGCTATCAATAATATAGCCAAATCTGCCCAAAATCCCAATCTCCAAGCATTGATAGAGAATCTTGTTACAGAAATATCCGAAAGGGTTTCTAAAAATTTAAAGCCTATGTCCCTTCTTCCTTCGGGGATTCAGGAAAAGCTGGCTCATCAAATGAGCGTATCGATTTACCAGGCCATTTCCTCAGCAAGTATTGCTTTGGCGAACGATCCTTCTGGTAAAAAATCGATAGAGAATTTGATCGATTATTTGATTGATGAAATGCTTCTTGTGGCACAAGATCCAGATATGGTAAAGCTAAACACAAATATTACCGTAGCACTCATTGAAAACATGAAAAAATCCATTGCTGAGAAAAAATGGACGAAAACGGAGATTAGCAATAGTTAACTTATAATCCACCGACAAGACCTTTTAAAAATGCTGGAATTTCTGATCTAAAGAACATAAGTTTTTCGTGGAATGGATGCATAAATTCTATCGAGTGAGCATGCAAGGCCATTCGCGGAAATCTTTCTTTTTGTGTCAGACCATACTTTTTATCTCCCACTATGGGATGTTTTTTATCTGCAAAATGAACACGAATTTGGTTCTTACGGCCAGTTAATAATTGAACTTCTACTAGCGAATATTTGGCAGTTTCTTTTATAACTTTATACTTTGTTTCTGACCATTTTCCTAATTCTTTATCTCTAGTAGAATAAACCACCTTTGCTTTGTTTTCTGTAAGATAAGATGCGATGATTCCTTCTTTTTTTTCCCAGATACCAAAGCTAACGGCATAATATATTTTGACGTTTTGATCCCAATTTGATTGGAGTTTCAATTTAGCTTCTTCCGATTTTGCAAAAATCAAAATTCCTGATGTATCTCGATCCAGTCGATGCACCACAAAGATTCGATTTTTAGACCTCTGACCGTTTTTTACATAATCCATTAAAGATGCATAAACGGTTTTAGATTTTTCTCTTTCAGACGAAATGGTAAGAAGTCCTGACGGTTTTTCTACGACAATAAGGTCCCTGTCTTCAAATAAAATATTCAATCCGTTCGGTAAATACTTATTGTTTGCCATTTTGGGTTTCTCTCAACTTTGAATTAGCTTTGAAAAATCAACAAGGGATTTATAAATATTTCTTGAATAAATTTCCCAAACCGATCCAATCAGTGGGCGTTCTCGTTCGAAATTGGAAAATAAAAACATTGGCTATCAATAAATTTTCTCGATCTAGGTTCTATGTTTTGAATTCTTTTGGAATCTTGTTTTTTCTTAATGTTAGTATACCATTATTTTTAATGTCCGAGCAAAATCTCATTCTTAAACCGATCCAAACGAAAACTCTCGGATGGAGAGTTCTGAAAATTGAACTGGAAGAAACCTCTGGACCTGTAGCGCCAGAGTTCCGATCTGATCTGAATATACAGATTTTAGCAACACGGCAGGGTTTTCTGTTTCAACGGTCGGAATCCCAAGGAAAACAAAAACCCAAATTCAAACGAATACAGATCAATGAAAAAACTTATTCTCGTTATATGAAAGATTTACTGAGTTTAGGGATACATAATTTTGAAACTGAGTACCTTCCTAAAAATCGTATAATGGGTATCAGTTACAATTCTGTTAGATTCACTATGGGCGGAAAATCTAAAGTTTTTTACTACCGTTTACAAGATTTAGAAAACCAAAAGTTTAAAAGTAAAAATGATATTATTTCTTATTTAAAGGGGATATAATGATGAAACAAATAAAACTTAGCCTAATCTTACTATGCTTGGGATATATACCACTATTTGCTCAAGAATTTGATCCCAGTAGCGTTCGCTCCATTGATTGTAAACCTGGAAAATTTTCCTGTGGTTATCTTCCTGCTCCTAAAGAAATCCAAGATAGCATTCCTCTTAAACGAGATTTTAATAGCTTTGAAGATTTACCAGCATCGATCGATCTGTCTTCAAAGATGCCACCTGTTGGGAATCAAGGTCAGCAAAATAGCTGTGTTGCATGGGCTTCTGGTTATGCGATCAAATCCTATCTCGTAAAGAATGGAGGACAAATTTCAGAGTATGATCCTCCTTTTGCAGGTGGAAAGGGACAGAATGTGTTTTCACCCGCATTCATCTATAACCAACAGAACGGCGGAAAAGACCAAGGATTGTATTATTATAAGACGATGGAATTTCTGCAGAAGAGTGGAGTTGCTCCTTGGAGCAGTATGCCATACTCCGATAAAGACTTTCTATCCCAGCCATCTCAAACAGTGAAGGAAGAGGGGTTAAAGTATAAAATTAAATCTTATTCTAGATTGAACATGAAAAGCCCGGACGACTTGAAACGTGTATTAGCGTCTGGTAATGTAGTATTGTTTGGAATTATCATAGATGATGCTTTTTATAAATTAAAAGGTGCTGAGGTATATGACCAAAATGGTGGAAAGAGTTATGGTGGTCATGCAATGACAATCGTAGGATATGATGATTCGAAAAAATCGAAATCTGGTCGAAAAGGTGCATTTAAGATCCAAAACTCATGGGGAACTTATTGGGGAGATAAAGGCTACGGTTGGATTTCTTACCATATGATGGCAAAAGTTGGCCAAGAAGCTTATTCCATGATAGATGAGAAAAAAACACCCCCGACAAACAATTCCTCAAGTACGGATGTTTCTATCACTCCAACTATTACACCGCTAAAACCCACAGATCTTTACCCGCCAAGCCAGATACAAGTTTCTCGAGGAGAATTCCCAAACAAAATAATTTTGACTTGGAATACCGTAGACAAAGCGTTAGTTTATCTTCTCCAACGACTTGAAGACTCCGGAAACTACGAAAATTTGGCCTACAGTGAAACTAGTACATTTACTGACTATAGTGTAACACCAAACACCAACTATCGTTACCGAATCATATCAATGTCTTCTGAACAAATTTCGAATCCATCCATCGAGCTGGAAGGATTTACATCAGCCAAAGTCATAAATGGTGGAAGACTGGAAAAAGTTGTAGGGATTACTGGAAAATCCCTTATAGACAAAGGTCAAAATAAGGTTTATCTTCAATGGTCTGAAGTTGATGGAGCAAAAGCTTATATCGTTGCAAAATCAACATCGGGAAACTCATGGAAAAACTTAGGGCTCATTAAGGGTACAAATTTTACCGACGCTACTCCTGTACAAGCTTCTAATAATGTGTATCGCATAGCAGCGGCAATTGGAAACAAACAGGCAGGAGATTGGAGCGATTCGATTGGAGTATTTGTAGGCAAAGAAAATTTTGCTCCGACTCAGGTGACTGATCTGCGTGCAAGTTTTGGAGATTATGCAGATAAGGTTCAGCTCTCTTGGAGTCAAAGCCCGGGAGCTACTGTTTATTATCTATACCGTTTTGATCAGGATGCTGAACCTTCGGGACAATTTGAGGTAACAGGTACAAACTTTGAAGATACAGATCCGATTTTAAAAACAAAACCTTACTTTATTTATACTGTTATATCTGCGAATGATGTAAGTTATGCGGAACCAAGTGAGGTGGCTTTAGGCAAAGTAAATCCTGAGATTGCGAAACGAGGGGGAGGAGCCACACTTCCTGCCCCAACCAATCTTACCCATAGTTTAAATAAAAAAGAGAGCAAAATCACTCTCAAATGGTCAGCAGTAAAAGATTCTCATGAATACTATATCTACCGTACATTACGTAATACAAATGACCTTTCCAAAAAAAGCAAACTTGAGTTTATAAATTCAGTTCCAGGCAATCAAACAAACTATTCAGAGGCATATATTGGAAAACCTGGACAGCTTGTGATGTATTCTGTTCGATCGAAATCAGAGTTTGGCTCTGAGTCGAAAGATTCCAATATCATAACAGTATTCATCAATCCAGAAAAACCAGCTATTAAAAAAAGAGCACTAAGTTTAGAAGAGATTCCTGCTAAGTTTTTAGGAACATGGACTGCCTTCCATTGGCATCCAAAATTTGGTCCGCAAGAATTGGAATTGAGTCTATCTGGATCCTATCAAAATTTTGCGGGAACCCTAAAGGTAAATGGAAAGCCCACAAAAGATTTTAAAGGAGATTGGATACCAGGAAGTTCAGGTCTCCGAACAGATGGGTTACATTTAGAACTATCATCGCAACTGGAGGGTACTTCCGTAGTTAAATTCTCCAATCTCAACTCAATTGAACAGGGAGCTGAGATTAGTTTTAGTAAGGACTAGGGATCTGTAAGTTTTAAGAGGATATCGGCATACCAAGCACAATTAAGATTCAATCGTTCGTCTTGTGATTTATCTCGAGAGGAAATGTCCATGCGAGAAGTGTGTATGCCGATGAGTTTCCATTCTAAGTCAGTTCTTTTTCCTAAAATGGATGGATAGTGGATTACTACTGGGGCTCCACTTGTCCCTCTGTGCATTTGAGCGTCAGTTAAAAAATAGCCATATCCTTGGAAACGAATTCCATAAGAAGAGGCAATTAACGCCTGTCTAGCGACAGGAAGTTTATGAAGTGTATCAAAAAAACCTAGAGGAAACCCAGCAATGACAGCAGATGTACCTACCGAAACTTCATCGGTGCTCTTAACCATCAATTCAGTATTGAATGCATGAAAGAATATTTTATCTCCCAAAGCCTTTCTGTCTAACTCAATCGTACATACATCTACAATACCACCAGAATCTACTAGTTCTTTCCAAACGGGTTTGGTTTCCTTATAGAGTGGAATCGAAAAATCCGTTGTCATTGTTATATTTCCAGGATTGGTATGAAGTTGTATGGAAAGAAAGTTTGGTTTATGTCCTGTCATTTCGTCTAGTACAACATGCCGTGCTGTAACTAAAAAAAGACGATAATCCCTTTCGAAAAAAAAACCAGTGGCCTTTGTAAGTTCTTGGTTGTAGAACATGGTCGTTACATTCGTCAACGTTAATAATAGGGGTTCAATCAATTCAAATACTGCCTAATGGACAGTATTTTGAGAATTGATTAAATAGGCAAGTGAAGTGAATAAATCTTTCTTTTAAAGGGACAAGAGATACAAACGGATAGATTTTAGTTCAATATCTGTTAGGTGTTTCAAACTTTGGTATGGCATTGGAAACGCAATCTGAGAGCCATCCGGTCTAACGCCTGTTCGGATAGCCGTTAAAAACTGTTCTTCTGTCCATTTAGCCATTGCCCTGCCTGCGATATTTTGAGCCGGAGGCCATTCTGGTGGAGCTCCTTGGATCGGCCCACCTTTCAGGTCCATTCCATGGCAGCCAGTGCAAGTCGCGGCTACGTATTTGCCATATTCGATGCTCAGACTAGGTATCACTTCTTGAGCAACAACCTTAGAATGATCGATTTGTTCCGACGCCACCTTTCCCGCTCCCGTTATCACCATGGCAATCGGTGCACCCCCGGGACAAAAAAAGCCGTTTCCCTTCAGATATATCTCCGGACGAACTGTACGTAGATATATTTCGAATGGGCACATCGAAATTTGCATTCAGTCTTGAATTTGGAGCGAAGTAGATAATAGCAAATGCAAAGAGTAAAACGTCCACGAAGAAAAATAAGTTGATAGAAATGATTTTTAAAGTTTTGTTCATATGTTTCTGGAGAGCATTAAGGAAATCTAAATTGAAAATCTATACAAATTTTATCTATTTGTTTGAAAATACATTCCTATCCCTGGAGGATAATCACGAATGAATTCTAATTTTTTTTCGATTGGATAACGAGAGAGCAATTCTTCTGAATTACCAAATGTATACGGTACTAAGACCAATTTTGAATTTGGATCAAAACTACATCTCGTTAATCTGGCTTCTATCAAATATTGTAAAACAGGTTTAAACTCTGAGTGCGGGCTTCGAAAAGCCTCCACTTCAAAAGTAGAAACATTCGGCCTTTCCTCGCAGATATCATCCAAGGATTTAATAATCGTATCATAGGCCCAATTTGATTTATATTTATTTTCATATGATTTAGTATAAAAAAGCATTATTATTAAGAATAAATAATAAAGAATTTTCTTTTGAAATAGAGATTCCGCTAAAAGAAAAAATTCTGAATATTTCGATATCAATTTAATATTCATTAGCTTCCCTTTTTGGATCAGAAAACTTAAAAAAACACAAACCCAGATCAATGAAATAGGTGTTAGATAAGCTTGGTAATGAATGCTTCTTATGGGTTGTCTTGTGAGAATAAAAAATACCAATTCAGAGAGAAGAGATATGAAAGAGATCAGCGATACAAACCAAAACAAATTAGAGATTGAGCGTTTTCGAATTAATTCCGCTTGAGGATTTCTTCGATTTCGAAAGTAATTCTTTATTTTGTAAATTATAATAAAAAAAAGAATCAATAAGAAACAAGTAGCAATGAAAACTTTTAAAGTGAAATCCAAATCCAAGGGAATTAAAAAATCTAACACTAAGATTTTAAGCCTAGAGATATCTAGATTCTCTTCGAGTCTTAATTTGCTATTGGAAAATAAATTTTTAGTGTTTTTAAATTTTCGAATCAATTCTGCAATCAAATATGGTGCTATTGAAAAGAAGAGACAAATCCATACTAAAATCCGATTCCAAGTGGAGGGAAGTGCTAACCCTGAATTCCATTCTTTCTGCCCTCGCAAAAATAAAAATAGAATAACGGGTAGTAGTATGATGCCAATCAAATGCAAATGTAATCCCAATATAAAAAACTGGATGATCCAGAGAACATGTATCCCGCGCGGATTTTGGTAGAATTTTAGAATAAATAAAAAGAACAGGGATGAAAAACTAAAGATAAGTACATTATTCCAGAACATGGATAAAGAAAAGATATAAACGGAGGAAAAGGGTATCAGAAGAGAAAATATCTTTCCAGAAATAACATCAATCCTACTCAGTTCATTTAACAGTAATAATGCGATTATTACATTCAAAACTCCAAAGCTCAATTGAAAATAGGGTATCGGCAAGTGAAGAATTTTTAATAGACTTATTATGAGATACGTAGCAGGGCCGAACGGATAAACTGTTGGATTTGTAGTAGAAAGATATGGTCCATAAAATGAAATCAATCTCCCGGACCAAAGGGCGTCCGCAGACTGGATTTGATCAATTTGGTCTCCCAGAAAGGAAGATTCTCCAAAGCTTTTGATTAGGATCCAAGAGCTTAGAAATAAAAAATATAGTATATATACTGTCACGTTTCAAATCAATTCTTGAAGATTCTTACCATTAGAAAATTTGCAATAGTTAGAAATGCAAGAAATGAATTGACGGTGCCAAAAAAACCGAGCAAATTTTGGCAGATTCCAATTTTAAATTTGAGTCCGAAGTTCTTTCGCTCTTGGTAGAGGATCCTATGACGACGGATCCAGCTAAAAACTTTATAACAAAGAGACTTAGTAACGCTATCTTTCCTAAATTAAAAGATCAAGAAACTCCCTGACACAAGAAGATTTAATACAAAATCTTCCCCACCCTCTTCCAGAAAATTCTAGAGCATTTTTGAAAGAGGATGTAACCAATCTAAATGCAAAAAAAGAATCTATAAGTAGTGAATTCTATGTTACTCTACAATCTTTAGTCCGAGACCACCTAAATGATTTAAAGAAAAAATTAGTGGAAAAATCAAATTAACTTCATCGCCAATAATTGTTCTGCGTGATCCACAAAAGTATCCTTCAAATTTCGATAACTCAGACCTAAATCTTTTTTGCTATATGAGTTATCTAAATCCATAGGTTGCCCCACATTATTTTTTGTATAGGACCAATTCAATCCGAATAAAGGACCTACAAGATAAACTAGAATTTTTGGAAGAGTGCCCGTTGGAAGGGGAAATCGATTTCCATAATGTTCTCTTAGTAAATTTGCTGCACCTAACATAGGTATAACATCGTTGGATACAATATGTCTGCCAGTAGCATTCTCGTTGAATCCGGCAAGAATATGAGCTTTTGCAACATCTCTTACATCGACAAAGCCCATCCGAGTATCCGGTACGCCTGGACGGAAAGCTCCCTTCAGCATATTTCGCATAAAATCAACACTAGTTGAATCTAACCGTTTTGAAAGAGAGGGACCCATAACAAAGGAAGGGTTGATGGTAGTGAGAGTCCATTGGTTTTGATTCTTTGCGATCTCCCAAGCTTTTTGCTCCGCTACTGTTTTTGAATACGAGTATGGTTGATTTGTTAATGAACTTGATGTGTTCCAATGATCTTCTGTGAATGTATTATTTGGAACATTCAGTGAATCAATATTGTCACCTAAAATAGCCGCAACACTGGATGTAAGTACAATTCGTTTTACTGATGGAACTTGGTTTGCCGAATTTAATAAATTTGATGTTCCAACTAATGCTGGATCTACGAGATCTTTTTGTGGATCTTTGATGCCAGCTATAAAAAAAGGGGATGCAGTATGCATAATTAATTCCACACCTTCTAACGAAGGTAAGAAACTTCCCTCTTTGAGTAAATCTGCTTCAAAAAGTTCTAACTGGCTTGGGAATTCTGACTGAAATTCCAAAAGATGTTGGATTTTAGATATATCTTGTAAACTTCGAACTGTTGCGTGAACTTTTTTTCCATCCTCTAATAAATACTTTATGATCCAAGAAGCAATATAACCTGCTCCTCCAGTTACTAAAATGGGTGAATTGGGATTTAGAATTGGCATACTCCGTCAAGACTCCCACACTTCTATGAAAAGAGCAACCTCCTTCGAAATCCAAAAGTAGATTTTTTTAACTTAAGTTAAAAGTACAGAAGACATTTTTGCACTCTATTCATCAGGAGATACAAAATGAAATTCACAAAGTTCAAAATTCTTTTTCTTTCTATTTTCTTTTTAGGAATTCAATTTCCTTTGCTCGCCAAACCAAAAATCTTAGTGGTAGTAAGCGCCGCAGATTGGTTGGAGTTGGATTCCAATCCAAAGTATCCTACAGGCGTTTTTCTAAATGAACTCTACCATCCAGTCAAAGCATTGGAAGAAAAGGGATTTGAGATAATATATGCAAGTCCGAAAGGAAAACGCGCTACTTTGGATCCTGAAAGTTTAAAATCCAAGTATTGGAAATCAGACTCTGAAAGAGAATTTGCCCAAAAAAAAATTCTGTCCGATCCTTCCTATTTAAATCCTTTATCCCTTGAACAAATTAAAGGGGATAACAAAAATTATGTGGCATTGATGGTTCCCGGGGGCCAAGGTCTCATGAGCGACCTCCTAAGAGATCCTTTGATTCCGAATCTTTTCGAAGATTTTCATAGAGACAATCGACCCATCGGTCTTATCTGTCATGCTCCAGCACTTCTAATTAGTCTTCCCTCCAGTAATAATGGGGGAGGATTTCTTTTTTCTGGATACCGTTTCAATTCTGTTACAAAAATAGAAGAATGGTTTATCGAAACTTTTGTAATGAAAGGAACGCCAAAAGTAAGAAAGATATCCAACCTTTTAAAAGATCGAGGAATGATCTATGAATCTTCTTTTTTACCTGGAGGAGGTTATGCGACAAGAGACCGAAATCTTATCACATCACAAAATCCATTTTCGGGTGAAGCTTTTAATGAACTATTTTTACAGGCTGTCAACGAAGAGAAGGAAAAACGCGGGCTTTGATTCGACTTAGACTAACGTTTGTCATACCCAAATAGGCTGCTTGGTCTATTTGGGAAATTTGATCCAAATGCGTAGCATATTCTTTGATAAACTTTCGATATCTTTCTTCGGGTTCCAAAAGTAAAAAATCAGCAACTCGTTCTTCTTTTTTTGCAATAAACTAGGGATGCTTCCTAGTAAACTCCTGCAAACACAAAGGACTTGATCCATTCTTTCTTATCTCGTTTGTAGACCAATTTAAAACTTCCAGTACTGACAAGGCCAACCGATTGTAAACCCATCCCTTGTTTAGCAAAAATCTCTCGCTTTCGTGTAGAAATTAACTTTCCCTTCGTTTGGAAAACCACATTTAAGATCCGAATGGATTCTGGATTCATTTCCTTTTTGACTTAAAAAAAGAATAAATCTTTAAAAATTTTTATATACCCCCATGGGTATATTCGTCTAATGAGAACAAGGAGAAAGAAAAATTATGGATAATAATCTACCAAAGAGTTTCGAAGAATTGATCCAAACACATGACAAACCGATACTCGTGGATTTTTGGGCGCCGTGGTGTGGGCCTTGCCAGATGGTTGCTCCCGAATTAGAAAAACTAGCCCAGGACTGGAAAGGTAAGGTTTCGATTGTGAAAGTCAACACGGATGAAAAGCAAGAACTTGCTAGTAAGTACGGAATCTCTGGGATTCCTACCTTTATCCTTTTTAAAAATGGAAAAGAATTTCATCGTATTTCCGGTGCTATGCGAAGTGAAGGATTTAAGCAGGTATTTGGTGGGATGATTTAGAATCAGAACAAAGAACGTTTGGTTATGAGGATCAATGGATCTTCATCAATTTTCATCTGTGTTTATCCGTGGTTTGAATCATTGACCACAGATGCACACAGATAAACAGAGAGGAAAAGAGGGTGGTGACTGTAGAAATCTGTATTGATCGGTGGTTTGGCTTCTTATTCCTTGAATTGGCTATCTGATTTTCCGGTACCCAAAACGACTTTGAATTCAAAATGTGGTTCTTGCGATTCTTTGACTGTTTTTGTTTTTTTCTGCGCTAACATTCGTTTTTTGTAGGAATCAAACACAACTTCAAAATGTTTTTTAGCGGAGTTGATTTTTTGTTTTTCTTCTTCCGATCGAATCTCATCGAAGGATGCATAACCCTTTGTTTCCTTTACAAAGTATAGAAATTTTTCTGTACCGCCAGTCTCTTCTTTCACTACGATTGCCCAATCGGGATTGTAGTATCCAACGGGAGTTGGGACTTTGAATTCTTTTGGAAGTTTGGTGAAAACTTGAACTGCGGACTCTTTATTGTCTTGTTCTTGTGCGAATCTTTTCTCTGTATCACTATCCGTTGGCATGCTTAAATACAATCCGTGATTTGCGGTGCTGACAATTTCAGAGAGAGTCTCATCCTGATCCTTAAACATAGAATACTGCTCCCAATAGGTATCCGGAAGGGGAATGTATTCGAGACCATTTCGAATTCCAATCTCTCGAATCACTTCTTTGATATGTTGGGCAGACCTTTCTAAATAATCTTGTGGGTTTTTGATAAACTCATCTAATGAGTCCGATTCTTTCAAAATGGCTTTGAGAGTTTCGCGCGTAAGATCTGTTTCTTTTTGCAGGTATTCGAGTGGATCGGGCAAAGGAAAGGGGCTCACAACCTCTCTAGTTTCCCTGTCACGGATTTCTTTCGCAGAAATTCCCCCTTGGGCAACCGTCCCTTGTGCAAAGGATGTGATAACTTTCATCGGTTCACATTTGATTTCTCGGATGCGACGAACTGCTTCTTTTCGAATCGAGTCCGAATCAAATTGAAAGCGATAGATCGTTTTTTGTTTGATGATGTCCCAAAGTTTCCAAAATTCAGGGTGGTTCCAAAGGTGGTCATTCTTTTTGATTTTGTTTGGTTCTCGTTTTGTCTGCACAAAGGTTTGGATATTGAGACCTCGAAGCCATTCCAAAATCACTTCTTCCCGACCTACAAAATCCCCTTCCAAGACAAAGTCACCTGGTCGCAGGAACGCATTTTCCAGTAAGGTTGTAAAATTCCCCTTTTCGTTGAGATAACCCAATTTCTTTAAGATCGAAAATAAATCTTCGGCGGCTTTTCGTTTTTCTTTTGGAGAAGTTGCGTCGGTAACAAATCCAGAAATCAGTTCCATAAATTGGTGCGCTTGGATTTTTCCAAATTCAATACCCGATTCTTCTTTGTATTCTTTTTGTAGGTCGTCTACAAACTTCGCATAACTTTCATTTACGATGACGCTGAGTTGGTTGATGGCATCATTTAGGATTCGATTTCCTTTGGTATCGACAGGAAGACGCATGCCTCGACCGATTTGTTGCCGTTTGGTGAATTCGGATTTGGTATCCAGTAAGGTGCAAATTTGGAAGACATTTGGATTGTCCCAACCTTCTCTTAGAGCGGAATGGGAAAAGATAAAACGAAGAGGTTCGGCAGGATCGAGAAGCCTTTCTTTGTCTTTCATGATAAGGGCATAGGTATCATCGTCTTTGGCGCCATCCCCTTTGGTGTCCTTCCATTCTATGATTTCTTCCTTTCCTTTTTTCTTTTTGTCTCCCGAAAAATAACCGTTATGCACTTTTTCTACGGAGGGAAGTTGTAATTCGGAAAATTCTGGTTTTTGGATGAGTTCCAAATACGCTGCTTCAAAAACCTTTCCATACTTACCCAGGTTTGTGGTTCCATCGGGATTATACTCTCGGTAATTGGAAACACGATCTAAGAAAAAAAGACTGAGTACCTTTGCCTCAACTCCCAATCGTTTGAGTTGGAGTTCTTTTTCCAAATGGGCTTTGATGGTTTCTTTGATACGTTCGTCTTGGACTACGGAATCGAGTGAGCCGATTGCCTTCCCCAAAAAGAGAGTCGTGCCATTGGTAAAACGCAGGTATTCGTTTCCTGGTTCGATGCTGATGGTATCAACAACATAACCTTCATAATGCGAATTTTCCGTTTTGACGCTGAGGTTGTCGTCCTTTTTGACTTTGATCCGCTTTTCCGAAATTTTGCCTTTGGTGCTGGCATTGGCGGTGATGGTCGCAGAAAACCCCGCACCAGGTTTGCCTTCCGTGGATTCCAAACGAATGTAAGGTGCGTTTTCTGTGCCTGTGACTTCGAGAGAGCGGATTTGGATGCGTTTGACCAGTTTTTTCTGGAAGGCTTCCACAGGTCCCAATCGAAAGATCGGGTTGTAGCGTGTGCGTGGGGTTGCCGAATACCGCAGTTGGAAAAGGGGATCCAGTTCGGAGATGGCTTTTTTGGCAAGGTCTGTATTGTCGACCGATTGGGGTTCATCTATGATAAGGATCGGTTTTGCAGAGCGAATGAAATTGATTGGTTTTTCACCATTCAGTTCATCCATTTCTTTGTGGATGATATTGGAATCCTTATTGAAGGCTTGGATGTTCATCACAAGGATTTGCAATTGGTTGGTGGAAGCAAAATTGCGAAGAGAGGAAGGGGAAGTACCTTGGTACAAACTGTACGTACTTCCTTTGACAAGGGGGATGCCGAATTTCTCCCGAAAGTGTTCGGCTGTCATCTCCAGGGTTTTCATGACCCCTTCTTTGATGGCAATGGACGGAACAATGATGATGAATTTGGACCAACCATAGGTTTTGTGTAAGGAAAGGATGGTATTGAGATAAACATAGGTTTTTCCCGTTCCCGTTTCCATTTCGACAGTAAACCGAAGACCATCGGTTTCAAATTGTTCGTTGGTTGTGGCTTCTAACGAAAACCGATCCTGCACCTTCTGCAAATTTTCAAAAAGGGAATCTTCGGAGAGAGGAAGGGCATTACCAAATCCCAATTCATTTTGAAAGAGAGAGCCTTTTTCCCCCGAGAGAGCAAAGGAAAATCCACTGGGATTTTTTTCCATGCCTTCAAACAAGGATAAGGTGGCATTTGTGGCTTCTTCTTGGAACTGAAGGTTTTCAAAATGGATTTTCATCTACACTACCAAAAACCGAACTTCTTTATTTGAATCTTTCATCTGTCGGAACTGGGCATGCACATTCGCTTTTAGAACATCATTTCCTGAAAAACCCGATTCTCTGGCGATGACTAAAGAGGGTTTTCGTTTCATGATTTCATCAAAAACTTCTGCGGTGTGAGATTTGCCTAACACATAGTAGGCGGAGTCGTAGGCGATGAAGACCTTTTGTCCGACAATTGTCTCTTCTTTGATTTCATTGGTGGCAAGTGCTCGTTCAATCCCTGATTTGAGGAGTACCTCAAATAGGATGGCTTCTTCTGTGCCATGGATGGGGTTTGTGGTCGGAAAAACAGGTGTGGCAAAGAGTGCCTCTTCGACCGCCTCTTTGGATTTTTCCAAATTCCCATTCCAAACAGGAAAGTTACTCGGTGCGAGGCGAAACACCCGAAAGCCCAAATCCTGAGATTTAAGCGACCTTTCTGTACCCCCCCCGTTATGCGTTAGATGGTCGGAAGTTTCCTCGAAACCTAAGGAAGGTGCCTCATCCTTTTTTACTTGGTATGCCTTTCCCTTCCCTTTTCCCGATTGTTTGCCACCATTGGATCCTTCTTCGGTTGTTTCTGCCTTTAATTTCGCAATCACTCGTCGGATTCGTTCCATTCCTATTTCGGAAATCGTCGAAAACCCCGCACGGGAGGCCTCTGTTTCTTCCCAGGTTCCATCTGCTTTTTGTTTGCGGGTGGGTTCGGGGAGTTGTACCAATATGAATTTGCGATTGCCCCCATCTTCGGCATTTAGTGCCAGTACGGCGTGTGCGGTAGTGGCAGAACCGGAAAAGAAGTCGAGGACGATGTCGTCGGGGGAGGTAGATTGAATGATTAGCTTTTTAAGTAGTTTACTTGATTTTGGATAAGAGAAGAGACTCAAATTGAAAAATTCTTGCATTTCTTTGGTTCCTAACGCTGTGTTAACATCAGAGAGTATCGAAGAGAAATTTTTAAACTCACTCTTCATTTCATTAATGAAGAGTTTATGTCTAGGCCTACCATTTTCAGTGGATGGAAAGAGAATTCTTCCTTCTTTTATTTTTTGGTCCATAGTGTTTTTGTCAAAACGCCATCCTCTTGGTGGACATCTATATACTAAGCCTGTTGACGGATCAATTAAATCATAATGACAATTTGGTCGTTCTTCCTTTGAAAGGAGTCCAGTGGCATCAGCGCTTCTCCAGGGTCCTCTTGGGTCATCGTCAGGATTAGAAAATTTTGTTTTATCCTTATCCTCACCCCGAAGGCTGAATCCATTTGTTTTTCGATATAACAATAAGAATTCATGATCAGCAGATAAGCCATGCAATGCTCTAGTATCTTCACTAATTCTGGATTTCCAAATTAAACTTCCCACAAAATTCTCTTCTCCGAAAATCTCATCGCATACCTTCCGTAAGTGGGCGACTTCTGTGTCGTCGATGGAGATAAAGATGACTCCATCTTCGCGAAGGAGGTTGCGAGCAAGGAAAAGCCTGGGATACATCATATTCAGCCATTTGGAATGGAATCTTCCCGTAGTATCACTGTTATTCGTAAATTTGCGGCCCCCAGCATCCACTTGCCCTGTGTATTCCAAATAGGTTTTGAGAGATTCGGTGTAGTCGTCGGGGTAGACAAAGTCGTTACCCGTATTGTAAGGTGGATCGATGTAGATCATCTTCACCTTGCCGAGGTAGGATTTTTGCAAGAGTTTTAATACTTCCAAATTGTCCCCTTCGATGTAGAGGTTTTCTGTGGTGTCAAAGTCCACAGAGGCCTCGCGGTCGGGGAGTAGGGTGGCTGCGGTGGGAGACTGGATGGCCTTAAAACAGTTTCGTTTGCCAGGCCAAGTGAGGCCAAATCGTTCTTTGACTTCCTCGGATTCGAGGTTACTCCCAAGTGTTAGGCGAAGTCTGTCCCAATCGATAAAATTTCCTTCGGTAAAGACTTCGGGTAAGAGTTCTTTGAGAATGCGGAGTTTGTCTTCGGATAGGATGTGGGAAGTGAGGGAGAGTTTGGGGGGTTGTTCGGGCATTAAGCTACCTCAACCCACATACTTTCTGTTAATGGCAGAGGAGGTTCGATTCCGTCCTCTTTGAATCCTTGTAAGTGCAATTCCAATGCTTCTTTTGCATGCTCTTTGACTTCTTCTAAGGTATTCCCGACTGTAAAGACGCCAGGTACATCAGGGAAATGGGCGGAGTATCCAGTTTCTGTTTTCTTAATTTCGATTAAATATTTCATGATTCCTTTCTCCACAATCCTGCTTGTTTTAGAATACTTTTTTCTGTCCTAACATCCACGTCTTGCCCCATTCCATGGTTCGGAACTGTTACACGTCCTTGTTTTGTAGGGTGTTTCAATTGCATATGGCTTCCTTTTTGATTTTGCAAGAACCAACCATCGTCATACAATATTTGTAAGATTTCCCTAACTTTTTTTGGCATTCGACTCCAGAGGCTTGGTAGGTATGCTATCCCAAGCCTAGGACTAAAACGGAATCTCTGCAAGAGAAAAATGGTAACGGTCGAATGTGTTAACGAATTTGGATTTGGGCAGAAAAGAGAATCGTTTCCTCCGATTGCATTTGGGCTTTTTTTTCCATTTCTTCTAGGAACTTTTCTTTTTCTTCATCAATGGCTCGTCTTGCCACCTCAAAGTTACGCCAAGCATCGTCTCGTTTTCGTTCAATCTCCTTTCTTTCTCTCTCAAGTTTCAAACGGTCTGTCAGGTTTCCTGATTCCTTTGCCAATTTTTTCTTTACCTTGATTTCGTCGTCATAGGCTTTTAATTCTTTTTGCAAACTCAAACGTTTGTCATCTGCCCAAGCATCCAATTTTTCGTATTCTTTGGAAAAGAGTTCTTGGTTTCGTAAGTCTCTTGTTTGTAAAATTTGATTTTTTTTGAGAGAATGGAGTTCTTCTAATTTCTGTTTTTGTGTTTCCAGAATCTCAGTTTTACCTGAGTTTTTTTCCCATTTGCCGTTTCTGGAAAAAAGGCGAACGGCAAGATCATTGTCCATTACGGATTCATCTTCCCAAAGTATGGTGACGAGCAGAATCTCTTCTGTTTCAAAACTATCCAATGTCCAGAGGCTTGCAGTGACGAGGCCTCGTTTGTTTTTATAATTCGCATAACTTTGATCAATACGATCTTCACTCAAATGGAAAGTCAAGAGTCCTTCTACTGGAATTTCCACTTGGTTTGCTGTTTCTAAAATCTTTTTGGCAAGAGGGTGATTGGCATGGTATTGGTTTTCTTGGAATAAACTCTTTCCCATTCGGTAATGACCCAATTTGACAGGGGTATCAGGGAAAGGATGGGAATCTAGACGAAAGCTAAACTCGGCATCGTTACTCTTCCCGTGTTTTTGAATCGCATCTTTGGTAAGGATCCATAAAAGTTTTGTTTGGCGATCGAACAAAATTTCGCTTTCTTCCATCCGAATTTTCAATTTCTCTTGGACGATTTCATCAAAATTGGTGAGAAGTTTCTCTCGTGTTTCTTTCATCCTTTCGTTGATGTCGGTTTGCAATTCAGACTGGAGTAGATCAAAAGCTTCTTGGATTTCCTCTTTCGTTCGGCAAGTTTGGAAAATTTCAGCAATCCGTTTCTCAAAATCCACACCGGACTCTACATTGCCTAGCACTTCATCACTGGCACCAAAAACCCCACTAAACAATTGGAATTTTTCGCTCAGGAGTTGGTGCACGCGAACATCGGCTAGGTTTTTGTTGTTAAGGAAATTGACCACAACCACGTCGAAGTTTTGACCATACCGGTGGCACCTTCCAATCCTCTGTTCGATCCTTTGTGGATTCCATGGAAGATCATAATTCACGACGATCGAGCAAAACTGTAAATTGATCCCTTCTGCGGCGGCCTCCGTTGCAATGAGAATTTGCCTTCGTTCCCGAAACTCTTCGACCAAAGCGGCCCGCATATCGGCGGTTTTCGAGCCAGAAATTTTGTCTGAATCCTTATACTTTGCCATCCAATTTTGGTACACTGTTTTGGATGTCTCATCGGTATTACTTCCATTGAAGAGAAGGATTTGATTCGCATAACCTTGATTAGATAAAATATCGAGGAGATAGTTTTGTGTTCGTCGTGATTCTGTAAAAATCACTGCTTTTTTTGCTCCACCCAAGCGTTCCATTTCGGAAAATGCTTGTTTGAGACCAACTAAAAGCACCTCGGCCTTGCTATTTCCTTGGATACTATTTGCCAAAGCTAAAAAATCTTTGAGTTCTTTTACTTCTGATTTTAAATCTTCAAGAGATTCGATATGCTCGAGCGTTGTGCTACTTTTTGTTTGGTTTTGGTAAACTAACCATTCTTCTTTGATTTCTTCGTATTCTTCAAAATCTTCGGCAATCACATCCCCGATTTCTTCATCAATGGAGGTATCAGCCTCCCCAATTTTTTTCTCCAATCGATCTACGAGGGCTTCTAAGGTTCCTGCTATTGCATAAGTTGAGGAGGCCAAGAGTTTTCGCAAAATCAATGTCATGAGCTTGCGTTGGCTTTTGGGAAGTGCCGCCAATTTTTCTCTCTGCAAGTAAGCACTGATCCATTCATGAAGTTTGTCTTCATCGTCACTGGGGACAAATTCCTTCGTAATGGGAATCCGTTTTGTATATTTGATATATTCTAATACTTGTTTGCGAAGTGTGCGTTTGCAAATACTACTGATTCGATTTTTTAGAAGTTGTAATTGGTCTTCTGATTGGATTCGTAAAAATTGCTGAGAAAAGCTTTCAAAATCACCAAAGATTAGTTCATCTATGATGCTAACCAATCCAAAGAGTTCACTGAGTGAGTTTTGTAAAGGAGTTGCGGTGAGTAAAAGTTTAAACCGACCTTTGAGAGATTCTTTAATTGTATTTGCGATGACATTCGATTCTCGATACACATTTCTCAGACGGTGTGCTTCATCGATCACCACTAAATCCCACTCTATCTGCGAAATTTCAAATGCTTTGGCTTTGGCAAACTGATACGATACAATGACAACTTGATTCGAAAGAAATGGATTCTGCTTCCCATTTCTTTGCTCTGCATTGAAGTTTTTACTTTCTAAAATTAGTGATTTTAAGTGAAACTTTTCCTGTAATTCGCCACCCCATTGTTTCCGTAGGTTTGCAGGACTAATGATCAAAATTTTGTTCTTTCCTTCGGAAAGAAATTGGCTGAGTACGAGCCCTGCCTCAATGGTTTTACCCAAGCCCACTTCATCCGCAAGGATCGAACCTTTTGATAAAGGAGATTCCAGTGCAAAAAGCGCCGCATCTAACTGGTGAGGGTTTAAATCGACTTGAGCCCCAAGCATTGCTTGGCCAATCCTGTTTGGATCACCTGATGCCCGCTTTCTGGTGAGTTCGATTGCCAGAATTTTCTTTTGGTGGGGAGTTAGGTGCATTTAGAAAAAATGCTATTACGATATAGGAATATGCAAGTATGTTTTTCTGACTGGCGACAAATGCCAATCTTTCTCAGTGTTCATCTGCGTTTATCCGTGGTATGAATCATTCTAGATTTTTTTACCACAGAGGCACACAGATAAACATGGATAGGTGGTTCTAACTTAAACTGCGTTGACGACTAAATCTCCGCCCGCTTTTACTTCGCCTGCTTCGTTTTTTGCTTCCACAAGAACGGTCACAGTTTTTTTACCATCTTTCTCAAATTTCTTTTTGATGGTGCCGACGCATGTAAGCTTTTCTCCGAGTTTGGTCATCGCTTTGAACGTAACTCCAAAGTATGCGATGTCCTTTTGGTCTGCCCAAGAAGTACAGAGTCGTCCGACTTGTGCCATAACATACATACCATGAGAGATGGTTCCATCCAGACCTGCCTTTTTTGCGAAATCAGGGTCATTATGGATTGGGTTAAAATCTCCAGATGCTCCTGCATAACGAACGAGATTTGCATGTTCGATCACTGGGATGTCTAGTGGAGGTAATGTTTGACCAACTTCAACTTTATCGAATTCAATTTTTGCCATATTTGCCTCCTTGGATTAGTCCTTACGAATGAAGATCGCCATCTCTGCTGAGAGGATCGGGTCATCTTTTTCATCGTAAATGGTGGTTTTGAAAGTTACGATTTCTGCTCTTCCCACTTTTACGTCGGAAATTTCAGATTGAGCGTACACTTTGCCCGGATATAGGATTTTGTGATATGTGTATTCTTCTTTTAAGTGAAGAATTTTGGAAAGGTCAATTCCCAGTTCAGCCATATCGTTCCAAATTTTTGGATATCCCCAAAACATGATCACGGTAGGGAAGGTCGGTGGAGCGGGAACATCCGAGTATCCAGCTTTTTTTGCTTCCTCTACACTGAAATAGATTGGGTTTTTTTCGTTGATGGCGAGGCAAAATTCTTTGATCTTTCCTCGTTCCACCGTAAAATCAAAACGATCTAGTTTTTTTCCAACTATATCTTTTGTTATTGCCATTGGCATATTCTCCTTAGTGTTTTTGAATCCAGGATACGAGCTCTTTGAGAACGGCTTTTCGTTCGTTCAAAGTTTCGTTCATGGTTTCGTGGTACAATCCATCAAATAATTTCAAAGTTTTGTCTTTGGATGCAACGCGTTCAAATGCTTCGACACTTCCCTCGCACAAAGCAATCCGATCTTCCTTTCCATGGAACATATAGATTGGTACTGTAATTTTTGAGGCAGCTTCTAATGCTAATTGGTAACAGTTCAAAAGAAAATCACCCAAGTAGGCGGATATATTTCCGTGAACTAATGGATCAGCTACATACGCCTTCACCACATCCTTGTCATGCGAAATCATATTTACATCAAGACCAGCTGGGATTGTAAGAGATGGAACAACCTTGGCTAAGAAACCACCTGCTGATTTTTTAACATCCATTACAAAATCCGTTTTTACTTTTATCGGTAGGGCACTTGAGATAAAGGCTTCCAAATCACTTTGATTGTTGTCTGTTGCAGTGTAAAGAAAGGTAATCACCGCTCCCATCGAGTGGCCAAGAAGAGTTACCTTGGAAACACCTTCAGTGCGTTTAGCGATCTCAATCAGTTCCTTAAGGTCCGCAAAAAAATCAGTGTAATGAGAGACAACCCCGCGCCTTCCATCCGATTTCCCATGACCCCTTGCATCAAGTAGGTAGATGGTGTATGGTTCGCTGGACAACGCCTCTAAAAGATTGTTGTATCGGCCACTGTGCTCACCAAATCCGTGGTGGACCACAAGCACCTTTTTGGCACCTGATTTTGGTTTGTACACTTGGTAGTAGATTTTACCACCGTCCTTGTTTAGAAATGTTGACTCCGTACGGGAGTAAGATTGTTCCCAATTGCTCATAGAAGTCAAACATGCCCAATACAAACCCAAAAAGAAAGAACTTTTCCTTCTCTTCCGAACTGGCTTTGGGAGATTGGCGAAATGAGAACGAAAGTTCTAATGGTTTTTACAGTGGCTCTCTCCCTCATTCATTCCAGTTGCGGAGGGAGCCCAGAGTTTCCCATCGATTTGGTTTTGGAATTGGCAAAGTCAAAATCCTTGCATTCCTTAAGCGATGATTCGATTCCCTACCACTGGAAAAAAAATCCGGGTAGGCTTTCAAACATGCCTACACACAGAAAGTGGGAAAACACCCAAGTAACCTTCAATACAGATAAGGAAGTCTTTTTAAACCACTCCATTGATTCGGTATTTTTTCCAAAAGGGCAATCTTACCATTTTTTAATTCCCAAAGGCAAATACCATTTTAAGGCTCTAATAGGTTTGTTAGGCGACAGGCCAAACCAAATAAATCTAGAGGGTAGGCTTACTTTTTTTTCCAAAGGAAATCCCATTTGGACTTGGACTGGGGATGGTAAAAAATCGGAAGTTTGGTTTTCTGAAGAAACAATCTTGGAAATCGATGAGGAGTTAGATCTTAAATGGGAAAGTCATTCCACCAATCTTTTCTTAGGTGAACCAATTCTAACTCCTATCGGTCTGAAAGAATCGAGGACGAAGAACACAGAAATACCCAAACATAAGTCAGTGATTCTCATTGTTATCGATTCGGCAAGGCGGGATTTTTTTGGTTCTTACGGATATCCTTATTCTGTAACGCCCAACTTAGATGCGATGGCACTTGAATCGGTTTTTTTTGAATTACCTTTTGCGAATGGAAATTGGACAAAACCATCGATGATGTCTTTTTTTCACTCGGAATATTCATCTAATCTTGGTTTGGGGAATTCTTGGTTTTCGACAAAACCTTACCAAAGAAAAGTTTACTATGGAAAAAATAGGGACAATCTTGCCAAAACATTTCGAGAACAGGGATACTACACTAAGTCAATTATGAACAATGTCTTCTTTCTGGATTACACAACTGTGGGTTTGGATTTGGGATTCCACAATCTATTTCAGGTTGGAAAGGATATTGAAGACACACCTGTGCTTACGGACCATGCTCTACGTTTTGTGGAAGAGTATAAAGATACTCCTTATTTTTTACATTTCAATCTAAACACACCACATGCTTCTTACTCGCCACCAAAGGAAGATATGGATGCCGTTCAAAAGATTGTACCAAGTTCGGTATTTAATGCCTATGAATCTCCCATCAAACGTTATTTAGGTGAATTGCATTATACCGATCGAGAGATTGGCAGATTAGTTCAAAAACTTAAGGACTTAGGCACTTATGATGAAACTTTGATCCTTGTAACAGGCGATCACGGAGAGTTGTTTAGCCCCCACCATGACTATAGTTACCACTTCATTATGAAAACCCGATTTGGACATGGAGAAACCCATTACGATGAGGAGATTTCTGTTCCGTATTTTATCAAACTTCCCAATTCTTTAGTGAGACGTTCCGAGTTTCCCGCTGGTTCACAGTTTAAAATAGGCGGTCAGTCTTCTTTGCTTTCCCTTGCTCCAACACTTCTTGGTCTTTTGGATATCCAATTACAAAATTCAACATACAAAGGTGTAGATTATTCGAATTGCATTCGTCATGCGAATAAATGTCCGAAGGAAAATTTTATCTATACAGAAGGTAGGATGTCCGAATCGGTTCGCACAGAGAGTTATAAATATATTCGTAGATATCCAGGATTTACAACAGTTCAGAGAACAATTGATGGCGAACCCCATTTCATGGCGGAAGAATTGTATGATATCAAAAAAGATCCGGAAGAGAGGGTTAATCTTTCTGTTCTTCCGGAAGGAGATAAAATTCTAACACAAGCAAGGACTGACTTTCGCAAGGAGAATTTTTTAAAACGCAATGGCCTTCGAATTTTGATACCCAAGTGCGAATCCAAATCTTGTCGAGACAGTTTGAACTTACAGATACAAGGATCTGTTTACAGTTGGGATGTTCCAGAGACTTTGTCTATCGTAACAACTAGCGCAAAAACAGCATCCATCTTTGCCGATTGGAATTTGCTAAGTACTTCTTCGAATCCTATCGAGTTGTACATCCAAACCGTCAATCCTGAGTTTGGATTAGGGTTACAATACTATAGGAATGGTGTCCCGAAGTCTGCCCGACTAGGAAAGTTTGGTTTGGAATCAAATCTAGTTCGCAATCGGATCGAAGATTTTATTCTTTCGCCGAGAAAACCTGACGATTGGGAAAGTTCGACCCTTCCCTGGATTTATAATGATGGTGCATTCAGTGGAACCGTTGAATCCGAATACCAAAGAGAGATGGGGAAAGAGGTAAAAAAAATATTGGAAACCTGGGGATATATTCACGAATAATTGCTCGAAATGGTTTCTATCTCTGTCGAATCTATACAATACTACTTATGAAATCTTCCTTCATACCACCTAGTTTTGAATTGCCGTTTGTACTTGGATTGGATCTCAGTTTTCCTATTCTTTCTAAACTATTGTTTAATCTTGATGGAATCGAATTGCCAAGAGAAGATGAGCGTGTGTTAAGCGAAATTAAGGACAAACGAGTCCTCTACCTTTCCAATCATCCTAGTGATGTTGAACCTGCAGTTGCTTATTACGTTGCAAATTCTATTGGAACGCGATTTAATTTTATGGCATCGCGAAGTATATTCAATTGGGGTTTTGGCTTAGTCGGAGAAGTAATAAAACGTGTCGGTGCTTTTTCTGTACTTTCTGGAAGTCCTGACAGAGATGCGCTTAAAACTGCAAAAGGAATTTTAGCTTCGCCTAAAGGAAAGTTAGTCATGTATCCGGAAGGAATGATGTCTGGAGAAAACGACAACTTGGTAAGTTTTATGCCTGGTGTTGCCCAAGTTGGCTTCTGGGGATTAGATGCTGCTTTATCAAAAGAACCAGGCGCAGAGTTGTATATCCAACCAACATTCGTAAAATATAAAATTTCGGGAAGCCGAGAATCTATCTTACGTGAAATTGAATCCTCTTTAGGTCGAATTGAAAAAAAATTAAGACTGTACCCTGGTGGTAGAACACTACTTAGGCGATTTTTAACTGTGGGTCGAGTTCTTTTAGAAGAAACAGAGTTTGAATTGGGAATTCCCAAATCAGAAATCGACGGAAAAGATTTTGATTACCGATTGGGGAGAGCAAGGCATACCGCTCTCAATTTAGCAGCTTCTATTCTCAATGTGAGTTTTTCCGATTCAGACAACGCGATACAGAAGATACGAGATTTATTTACTGCGATTGACTGTCTAGAGGCAGGAATGCCTCTGCCTTCTACTCCAACAAACCTCACTCCACAAAACATTCGGAGAGCAAAACAGTTGGTCGATACAGCCTATACATTTATCATAACTAAACCTAAAAATTTAATCCAATGGCCTTCTGCGGAACGATTAATTGAATGGATTTATAGTTTTGAAAAACATATCTATGGCAAAACTGAATTCCGAGCCCGTAAGGCTTATGTGCTTGTTAGCCCAGCCTTCCCAATATCTAAATACTATCCAAACTATCTAAATAACAAAAAAGAAGGGATTCAGTCTCTAATGAATCGAATCCAAGAAGAAATGGAAATTCTCTTAGAACGAGGAAAACGTATCAGTGAACCGCTGGTCCCCCCTTATTCGGTGGGACTGGATTTACAAATAGGTTGATAGGAATTCTATCAATCTAAAACCAGAGTGATTTCCACTCTTCGATTTTTTTTTCGATTTTCTTCCGAGTCATTCGGCGCAACGGGAACTGTATCCGCATAACCTTTATAAGATATTGATTTTTCATTCATTTTATGTTTTTTGACTAGTTCGTCTAGTACTGTTTTTGCACGGTCTTCTGATAATTTTTGGTTGTACTCAAATTTTCCGATGTTATCGGTGTGACCTGAAACTCTGATTTCTCGATCCGGATATTTTTTAAGAATTTCTGCAATTCGCCTAACAGCGTCTTCAGCATCAGATTTTAATTCAGAGTTATTAAAATCGAATAATATAGAGTTGAGAGAGAATGTAACTCCTTCCTCCGATGTCCGAACGGTTATAGGTTCTTCCCCAACTTGATCTTTTCGAATTTGGTTTGGATCGTCCGAAAGAGTGCGGATTGGAACACGATCAGTATTTTCTTTCCATCTTTTGTTTGGATCTTCTGAATAACCAACTATCAACTCATTTAAGACTTCATCGCGAATGGTGTTTCTTTCTGCAATACCTATCTGGTTTCTTAGAGTATAAATTCCTTGGATGTGAAAATTTGCTTCTTGTACGTTTCCATTAGGAAAAATAAAAGTATATGATAATTTTACGTCTTTAAATTCTGGGACACCTTTTTCGGAATTAAAAAACACGGCCCCATTTGCAAAGCCGAAGATTTTGACTGGAACATTAGGTGGAGTATTTATAGAATCTGATTTTGAGTAAAAGATGGGATACGTATAAGTGATTTTATCGGATGTTCCTTTGAATCCCTCATACGACCAATTTTTTTTACCTACATAGGTATATTCTGGCTCGACTGTAACGCGAATTCTTTCTTTCACAAAATCAAACGATTCCTCAGCGGGAATTTTCCAAATATCCGTTACATGAACCGCTTCATCAGGAAAGGAAGGAAAACTCCTTAGGTTTGGCATTATGAACTCATTGGGAACTTCATATCTGCCGTTTCGAAACAGAGAAAATGTACTCTGGAAATCTTTATCTTTTAAAAATGGTCCAGAAGTTTTGCCAAAACGAACGTAAGTATCAAACCATGCATCCACCAAGCACTTAGTAGACGAGCATTGTTTGGTTTTCATCACAACCCGGTTTTTATCCTCTCTTTGAACTGTTCTTGCTCCCACTCGAAACAAAATATCGTGGTATTCATTCAATTCTAGAACCTGGTTGTCTTTCCACTTCCACTGCAAAAGCACAGAGTTTGGATCTGTGCTGGCAAAAATACCA
This sequence comes from Leptospira sp., assembly GCA_027533185.1. Taxonomy (GTDB): domain Bacteria; phylum Spirochaetota; class Leptospiria; order Leptospirales; family Leptospiraceae; genus Leptospira_A. The sequence goes on from JAPZTS010000005.1 coordinate 108,601, forward strand.
GATACTAAAACGAACAAACATCCGAAGGCAAATACCGAAAATTTTGATACGGAACTCAATTTCATTGCTACTATAGGATCGGGGATTTTGGAAAAAAATGTACGTACTCCTTAAAAATTCTTAAGATTTTTTTAAGATTGACTCTAGGAGGAAACTGTACGATTTCCAAAGAACCATGAAAATCCTGTTCTCCCTTTTTTACATTTTTATTACATTCAGTTTGGTTCAGTGCAAAGAAAAACAAACTTTAAAAGTCGCAGGTTCTGAAACCATGAATTCGATGATGCGATATTTAGGTGCCGAGTATGAAAAATCAAACTCAGGCATTTCCGTAACTGTCGAGGGAGGAGGATCCGAGTCTGGAATTGATAGACTCAGGAAAGGAGAGATTGATATGGCAGTTTCCTCTAGAGACTTAAACCAAAATGAATTTGATGATCTTAGAAAGACCGGCAACTTAGAAAAAGTCCGACTTGCTTATGATGGGGTAGCCTTGGTTGTGAATCCCAAAAACCCAGTGTCTAAGTTAAATCTTATTCAAGCCTCTGAAATTTTTTCAGGGAAGATTCAAAATTGGAAAGAGATCGGTGGTGAAGACAAAGCCATCCAAATCGTTGTTCGAAATGATAAATCTGGAACTCAAGACTATTTTGAAAATCATATTCTTCGTCAAAAGGATTTGGGAATTTCCGCATTTGATAAAAACAAATCCAATCAATTTGCCAAAACTGCGAAAATCGTAAAAGATAATTCAGAGATGTCAAAATTCATTCAAGAAAATCCGTATGCGATTGGTTATATGGGAATGGGAAGTGCAGTGGTCGACAATAAGGATAAAATCAAAACCCTTGACTACGCTCGTAATGCGAATGATCCGTATGTCCAACCATCCATACGAAATGTCTATGACAGGAAGTACAAACTAGCACGAGAATTATTTATGATCTACAAAACAGACCAAGGTGATAAAATCGATGCCTTTGTAACTTACTTAACAAGCGAAGAGGGCCAAGCAGCAGTCTTACAATCAGGATATTTACGAGCATCTCTTCCGGAAGTCGAAGTTTCGGCGGAAGCAAAATAATTTTATAAATATCTGATCTTATGAGTTCTTGTTAGTAAGCAAGAACTCGGTGGTTTCCTGAATCTACTATATAGAGCTTTCCTTGGCGATCAAAGTGAATGTTTCATACAGTGTCAGATAACTAGGTATCTGAGTCACTTTCCCATTTTGCAACATAGGGTAGATTTCGATATTTCCCTCGGTAGTCGAGTCCGTAGCCTACTAAAAAATCATCTTCAATAATAAAACCAGGGTAGTGGACTGGAACTTTAGGATTGGCCTTAGATTGTTTCCAAAAAAGTGCTGCCACCTTTACTTCCTTAGGCGAATGTTTTTCGACTAGCGAATATAAAAATTCTAGAGTTTTTCCTGTATCTACTATGTCTTCAACTAGAATTACGGATTTTTTTTCTACGGATTTTTTGAGATCTTTCGTAATTGTAAAATTTCCTGAAGAAACTGTGGAATCGCCGTAAGATGAGGCTCCTAAAAAATCAACCTCATGGGGAATTGCGATCGAACGGCAAAGATCTGCCGTAAAGATAAATCCGCCGTTTAAAATCCCGATGAGAACCAGATCTTTTCCTAAAAAGTCTCGAGAAATCTCACGGGCAATTTCGGAAACACGGTTATGGATTCTATCTTCAGAATAAAGAGCTTTCATTCCTTTCCTATCATACCAGGTATCCAATAAACTACAAGCTTACAAGTTCCCGAGGAAAGATCTTTCCAATTTTCTGAGGGAAAGCTTAAGCCAAGAAACGCGGCTGTCGGAAACTTATGAAACCGGGAATGGTTTGTTTCCCCAAATAAAAGTTCAGATGCCAGTTCTTCCAGCCCTGGGTTGTGACCCACGACGCAACAAGACCGCACACCTGTTGGAAGGCCGTGCAAAAGAAAAAGTATATCTTCCTTTTCCGCATCGTAAAGACTCTCTCGGTACTCAGGTTTAGGAAGTCGGAGGATATCCTTTCGTAAGGTATGATATGTACGTTTCGTACGCTCTGAAGGAGAAACCAAACAAATATCAAATTCGAAGCGAGAATCTTTTAGGTAGTCACGAAGTGCCTTGGATTGTTGTTTGCCTCGGTGAGAAAGAGAACGTTCTTCATCTGTATCGTAAGGTTCTTCCCATTCTGATTTTGCATGTCTGAGGAAGTATATATGTTTCATTAGATATAGAATACCAGCACTTGATCCTTCGGAGAATGACTCCTCGGCTACTTTTGTATTTCTTTTTCGTATTTAGAAATGAGTTCGTTGTTATTTTTACAAGCAAACTTTGTCCGCATTTGATTTAGATGGTACTCGACTGTTTTTCTAGATTTTTGGATGCGATCGGCAACCTCATTTTGAGACAGGCCTTTCACTAAAAGGTTTAGAATTTCAATTTGAAACGGCGAAAATGGAAGCTGTACTTGGCTTACGCCGCTTGAAATATATGTCTCACCTTTCATTACCGTTTCAATGATTCCTGGCATATCGGTAATCGGATCTGACTTGAGCATGTAGCCGTCTGCTTTTGCTTTTACAGCGTCTTCGACATATACTCTGCTTCCGTGGAGAGAAAAAATGATCACTTTTGTCTTTGGGTATTTTTCTTTCACTTCTCGAAGAACATCAATTCCATTCCTATCCGGGAGATCGATATCCAGGATCAATAAGTGAATTGCATTGGACTCTAAAAACGAAAAAAGATCTGCTGCCTTATGAAATTCTCCCTTTAGGGAAAAGAAAGGATTGGTTTTCAGAACAGATATGATCCCTTGAGTGACAACAGAATGGTCTTCCAGAATTGCTATAGATATTGTATCCACTTTACTATGAGTTTCCAATTAGCCTTACCTTTTATCCCAAAAATGTTTCGTCAAATCTTAAAATACTTCGTATACCACTTATTTCTAAGTTTGGTGGTTCTATCGTTTGGGAATATTCCTATACATGGAGAGCCCAAAGGAAAGAACGAACCTGGGAGATTTGACGCTAGGGATGTATCTTTTCCTGACGAAATTTTGGATCTTTCTTGTGACTGGGAGTTTTTTCCTTACGAATTTTTAGATCCCAATTCCCCCGAATCGAAAACCAAAAAATCCAATATTTTTTTGAAGGCTGGGGAAACTTGGCAAAATGTCCTTTTTCAAAACGGAGAACATTTTCCCGGGTTTGGCTATGGCACTTATCGACTAACAGTTATTTTGCCTAAGATAAATGATGAAAGCAAACAGTTTGCACTTTTTTTGCCACCTTTTCTTACCGCGTATCAAATTTTTGTAAATGGAAAAGAGTTTCGTCAAAATGGAAAAGTCTCCAATTCAGACGAAAAACATTCTCCGAGTTTTAAAAAGGCAGTTATCGCTCTTGGAAAACAGAATTCTGAAATTGAAATTTTAGTCCATGTATCGAATTTTACTGTGCGAAATGGAGGTTTGCGAGGAATTCCCAAATTAGGAGAATTGAGCCAAGTCTATTCCTGGTGGACAAGGGTACAAATTATATCCTATATTGGTGCTTCCTTTATACTATTTTTATCTTTATATCATTATCTTCTATTTCAGCTAAAAAAAACTGAGAGAATTGCGCTTCGGATTTCTGGCCTCTATTTTGGTTTATTTATCTTGTGTATCACGACTCTTGAATCTCGAATTCTCTTTAATATACTTCCAGATGATCTTTGTTTTGCGGTGATTCGACTTTCGAGATTGGGTTTTGTCTTGGCATTGTATTCGGGAGGCTATATACTTTTTAGAATGCCCGGCCTTCCAATTTATGGAAAATGGCTAGCTGCACTAAAGATATATTCCATCGGATATGTAATACTTACTTTGATATTGCCCATCTATTATCTTGGTAAAGTGAGTTTTTATTTAGATTTTTGTTCAATCCTGTTTGTGTTATGCGGAATCATTTTTGTATCTTATTCTATTTATTCACAAAAAACTGAGAATAAAGTTTTTAAGTTTAGTTTGGCATTTGCTATATTCGGTGCTGTAGTAGATTTACTTTTACTTTTTGAGTTAATACCAAAATTCAGACCTTTAGGCCAATTCAGTCTGAACTTATTTATTATACCTCAAACAATAGGTGCTTCTATGCATCTGTTTTCTATCTATAGGAGGACAGAATCCTTATCGAAAGAATTGTTCAAACGCAAAGAGATTCTAGAAAAAAGAGTAAAAGCAAGAACTTTTGAATTAGAGAAGGCCAATCGATGGAAAGCAAACTTTGTTTCATTGATATCCCATGATTTGCGTTCACCTCTTAATAGTGTTCAGCAATTATTGGATCTAATTTTGTACAATTTCAATTCTACTCCGAATGAAGAAAAGATCAAATTTTTAGAAATGTCCAAACAAGGTGTTACTCAGTCTTTGCGTATGATGGAGCAACTATTAGATGTAAGTAGATTTGATGCAATTGGATCTAGGCTTATTCAAACAAAATTTTCAATTGATGAATTGTTGAGTGAAATCATAGCAAATACAGAACCAGTAGCTGTGATCAAAGAAATTCAGATCAAAAAGGAATCTCACTTAACTCGGGATACATATGTGATTGCAGACCGAACTTTGGTTGGTGAAGTTTTTAAAAATCTAATTGTTAATGCTATTAAATTTTCTTTCCCAAAAACTGAAATTACTATCGTGATTTCGATAAAAGGAAAATGGATTTCTATCGAATTTCGAGATAGAGGGATCGGAATGACAGACGAACAAATCCAGCAGTTAATTGGTGAAGATTTGATAAAAAGTATTCCGGGGACAAGTGGAGAAAGAGGGACTGGTCTTGGAATCAAGCTTTGTTTTAGCATCATGGAAGCTCATTTTGGAAAACTTCGCATAAAGTCAGTTATGGGAGTGGGCTCAAGTTTTGAGGTATATTTGGCAAAATCTAATAAATCTGTTTTGCTAATTGATGATTCCGAAAACTACAGATCAGATTTAGCAGAGATACTCCGAAGGAATGAATGGATTGTAATCGAGGCATCCCACGGTGAAGAGGCCCTCCAACATCTCATGAGAATCACACCCTCGCTTATTGTGGTAGATAAAAATATGCCAGTAATGAATGGGGTTTCTTTTTTGCACGAATGGGAAGGTAGAAGGTATGATAAAAATATACCAGTAATATTACTTAGTTCTGACGCACCTGTTAACGGAGATGATGGATTTTTAGAAGAGGAAGGAATTGAGGGAATAGTATCCCTCTATCTTTCCAAAATGTATAGAGTAGAAGATGTTGTTCACTACATCGAGTCAGTTTACCAGTGATATGCGATCAAAATGATTTTTGATATGCAGAGTGTGGGCCAGATCATATTCTTCTTTGGATAATTCGCCATAAGCAAAATGAGGCCTTAAATCATCTTTTGATCTTGATTGGAATAGCTTAATATCACTAATCAGATTTTTAGCGGCCTGTTGAACGTTAACGTCATTCGAAAGGTCAGCCCCTCCTGGTATTGGCTCTTCGAGACCATGGCTCATCTTGTTTCGAAATGCAAAAAATGAAAAGGCCATCTTTCCTGCTGAACCCCGAAACAAAACTGACTTCATTTCTGGATATCCTAACATTGAAAATTGAATACTTTGAGAGCAATGGCTCAGAACTTTTCCGAGTGACCAACTGCCTTGTATTTCCAATTTGAGAGTGCCTTTTTCCAGAGCTTCTAGAATGGGGACGAGTTCTTCCAATCTACTAGCCTCATCCCAAAACTCTTTCCAGGATACTCTTGAAAAGGAATCGTTTGCGAGTAGTTTTTTTGGAACGAGGAAAGCCGAGAGGATCAACAGGACTCCTCTCAAAAATTTAGATCGATCCACTAATATTTACCTTTTAGTGCAACTGGCTTATCAGAAACTTTTCTCAGTTTCATATTTAGGAATTCAACAATTACGGAAAAACTCATAGCAAAGTAAATGTATCCCTTGGGGATGTGAAGTTCAAATCCTTCTCCGAGAAGTGCCACTCCAATTAAGATGAGGAAGCTAAGCGCGAGGATTTTAATCGTAGGGTGTTTGTCTACAAAGTCGGAGATACTTCCACTTGATACCAGCATGAAGCCGACGGAGAGAATCACAGCTGTGACCATAACAAAAAGTTTGTCGGTCATCCCAACAGCAGTGATCACACTATCCAAAGAGAATACAATGTCTAGAATCATAATCTGGAAAATGATCTTGGAAAAGGAAGCATACTTTACCTTTTCATCAGCATGCCCAGATTCTCCTTCCAACTTGTGGTGGATTTCTGTAGTTGCTTTTGCGATCAAAAACAGTCCTCCGAATGTTAAAATTAGATCTCTACCGCTTATTTCTTCGGAAAGAACCGAAAATAACGGTGCTGTGAGTTTCATTATGAATGATAACGAGAACAACAACAGAACGCGAGTTAACATGGCAAGAATCAATCCTATTTGCCTTGCAGATTTTTGTTTTTCTTTGGGTAGCCTGGATGAAAGAATTGAAATAAAGATGATATTATCAATACCGAGGACAATTTCAAGGGCCGTTAAGGTGAGAAGTGCCATCCAAATTCCGGGATCTAAAATACTTTCGAACATAGTGTTTCCTTAGGTAAATGGAATCTATGGAAAGGCGCGAAAAAAATCTAGCAAAAATTAGTAAAGCCTGATCCTGCCTACTTTTTCTCTAAAATTTTCCAGTCGATACAATCAGACTTTCCGTAAAAACCTAAACTATTTAACTTAGATTCATAAAGCGGAAAAGATGGAACGTCGACCAGAGCAAATTGGTAATCACTGAATGGTTTATGAGAAATCGTTTTATCCCAAGTGCGGTTGTGAATCCAATGGTGGTAGAGACCAGTTTCTGAAAACGGAACTATACGGACGGGAACGGGTGAAAAAACCTTCATATATTTGACGGGCCAATAGCTCGACGCAATTTCTGAGTTTAGATCCCAAGAAGAGAAACAACGCATCCTTCCTTCCCGTTTTAGTTTGCCTTTCTGGATAAAAATTTTCTGACTCTCTCTCAAACTCCAAAAATATCCCATAGAAAGAAAAAGAAAAACGAATACGATTGTTGACTTTTTAAATCGTAGAAACTGTAGAATGAAAAAGTTGAAAAAAACGGGGATCCAAACAAGAAAATAAAGATACCGTAAATTGAAACTGAGAGAATAAATCGAAAGTAGATAAATGGTTAGGATGGGTGATACACAAAGAAATAGAAACGGCTTGTATTCCTTCCAATTCGAAAAGCTTCGCCTAAAAACGATTAGTATAACTAAAAGAAATAGATTTAAAAATAACCAAAAACGAAATTCGGTTTGAGTCCATTCCTGGATCCAATGTATCCACATCCTTTCAAATCCTTCTCTATTTAAGGAGCCTATAAATGTTGAAAATGGGGAAAATTGTCTAAGTGATGTGACTCCTAATCCAAGTGATTCGCATAATTTAAATAATGCGAATGTAACAAAATAAATTAAAAAGGGTGTAAGAATGAGTAACTTTGG
>JAPZTS010000052.1 GCA_027533185.1 Leptospira sp.
TAAGGTAATGTCGCCCATATTTCCTATGGGAGTAGCCACTACAAAAACTTTGCCTGGTTCTTGCCTACGGACCAATGAATTGGCATCCTGGAGGTCTGGAACCTGGTGGGCAAGTGCATCCATTCTGTTCCCGAGCAGGAAACAAGCAGGGATTGCAAGCTGTTCCAACAGCACAGCTAGACCGATCGGAACAGGATGCATTGCTACAAAAAGCTGTATTGCAACCAACGCCCACACCGCAGGCATCCTTAATCGCAAGAAGACCCGTATTTGCACAGGAAGATACAGGTGTGGATGGATTCGAAATCAGTCCGCCAGTCAATGCAGATCGAAGTGTGAATGTATAGAGCTGACATTTTTGAAAAAATTCCGCCCCGGGAGGAGGAACGGCAAATCGAATCCTTTTAGAGATGAGTTTCGTGGATTCGGTTGAAGCCTCAAATGGTAGATGTGGGAAACTAGGTTGTACTCCATCTTCCAACCATTCCCCTTGTATGGTCTGAATCACACCTGGAGTAGCGGTCGTGATATAGAGGTTGTAACCAACAAACTGGGGTTCTCTGTTTGTAATAAAATACCGGAGTAAAAACTCGGGTCTTGGTTCGGCTGTAAAATTCAAGAGGTCCGTCTCGAATTTGTCAGTGATATTGCTATTGAGAGAGACAACGGAGAGGATTTGTGGGACAGAGGGAGGAATGAGAAATATAAATGGAGCGACTGGAGTATCTGTGTTCGTCCCGCAACGAAAAAAAGAAAGAAAACTGAGAACAACTAGAAAGACTGGCTTTAAAATGGAAATGCGGGACATTTTTCTTCTCGCCTTCCAAGTTTCTAGGAATTCAATCTATGGGAATCCAAAAAAAAATACTATTTCTATCTCTTTCCGTTCTTGCCCTTCTCTTTCTAACAATTCTGTTTTCTGGCGATAGCGAAGAAACAGAACGAAAGAAAAAGGAAAAATCCAAAAATGCATTAGCCCTCTTTGGCGGTGGTGATGGCACTCCGAAAGGAACTAACCGCTTGGGTGTGAAAACAGAAGACGCAAGTTCCATTTTTGATTCTGAATACTACAAAGCTGGTGGCATGAGGTATGAAGATGAAGTTGCCATTGCCGATGGCAAAAACGACGGGGAGATACCGATCAACCCACAAACGGGAAAACCGTATCCGCCAGAAGCTATGGAGTCTTTTGATGAGCTGAGAGAACAATTTCCTGATAACGATTTGATTCCTAAGCGTTTGACTCCAGAAGTAAAACAAAAACAAGAAGAGTTCAATCAGAAGTTTGCTCGTGCAAGCAATGCAGTCTTTGGCGGGACGGCCGCTTCTACGGATGTTTCTTTCTATTACAATCATGTCCTAAAACAAGGAAAGGACCGAATGGAAATCATAAACTATTTGATCGAATCCCAAGGCGGGGATGATCCTGAGATGGACAAAAAATTTGATGAGATATTAAAAAATATCAAATACCAAAACGAACAAATCGAAAAGGAAGCAAGCGCCGCCTTCCAAAAAGCTGGATTACCGCCGATGCGTTAAGACTCTTTGGATAGGATAGGGAACCTGTAACTTGATTTGGGATCGATTCCATATGCATCTAAATGAAAGCCTGGTGGTAGCCTCTCTCGTTTCCACTGGGAATTCATAAATAGTTTTTTGAACTTTTGTATTTTTGCTAGCAGTGAAGATTCAGATTCCTCTGGGAATGATTCGGTTAATCGTTGTTTGGTTTCCTGTTCTGATAAGCCAAGATAAACAATACATTCTTCAATTTTTTGAAGGATGGGATAAGGCATTAAATCCTTTTCATCTTCTTGGTGTTCAGAAAGTGGGCGAAGCTCAGCTGTAGGTTTTGTCTCTCGTAACATACGAATCGATTCTTTGGGCGTGATGAACCGATTTTTTCCCGATTGCAAGTCATCCAAAAATTCTAGTAAAAATTCTTTACTAACGCCAGAGATTGGGCAAACCGAACCGGAGGAATCGCCATCCATTGTCGTATAACCGACACTAGCCTCACTTCTGTTTCCTGTTGAGATGAGTAAATGTCCGTGTAGATTTGCAAGTAGCCAAACAAGAGGGGAACGAACTCTTGCTTGTATATTCTGCATGGCGAGGTCGTCTGTTTTCCAATCCAATTTTCTTTGGATGGCGCTTTCAATTAACTCTACCGATGTTTTTACAGCACCATCGATCGAGATGTTATGGTGGGGAATTTGGAGCTCCTCGGATAGAAGTGCCGCTATTTGTTCTGTCGTACTAGAATTGTTAACTGTTTTTTGATAGATGGTGACTAGAAGATTTTTTTCATCTAATCCCAATTCTTTAAAACAAGTTTTACTGCGTTCTCTCTTGGCAAGAGACTTCATAGCAACAACTAAAAGTGCACAAATAGCACTGTCAGCTCCACCAGAGAGTGAAAGAGTGTATCCCTTCGTTTTGGACTTTCGCAAGTAGTCGAAGAGTCCAAGTGAAACAGCTTTTGTAAATTCTTCGAAAATAGAAAGTTCCGGTTCTCGATCTTCAGACGAACTGATAAAAAGCTCTCTTTTGTCAGTCACTGTGAAGGATTTTTTAGCGGCTGGCTCTAAAAAGATTTTAGTGGTTGGGTAAAGATTTTGTTTGGAACTACGAAATTCTCTAGCCCTTCTGGATCGAATCGATTCTAAGGAAGTTGTATGGTTTGTAATAGAATATTCACTAAAGAACAACCTCTTTCCTTCCTGTAATAGTTTTCCTGATTCACAAAATAGAGAACCACCTTCAAAAATAATTCTTCCAGATTCATTTCCATTTAAGTTTGTGTATACGACCAAATTATTTTGGCTACGTGATATCTCTTGGAAAATATTCTTTCGAAGATTCTGTTTGCCGAGGGAAAAATGAGAGGCCCCCGGGGAGAGGAGAATATCGATCCCTTGTTCTGCATACGTGAGTGAGGGTTTGAAATGATTCCAGGAATCTTCACATATCTCGATAGCAAATGAATATTCTTTATATTGAAAGATGAAATTACCAAATGGAATTGTATTTCCATTTAAAAGAATTGTTTTGTTTTGTGATTTTGATTCCGAGTGAAACCATCTTGTTTCATAATGCACACCAGTATTTGCCAAATGCATTTTTGGTACAAAGGCTCGGATCTTTCCATCTAAAAGAACTGCCATACAATTGTATAAAAAACCATCAAAGAAAAGGGGAAGTCCAACTAATACCAGCTTTTCGGTCGTTAGATTTTTAATTTGTTCGAGTGAAGTAAGGGCTGAATCCCATAGGTAGGCCTTAAAAAATGCATCTTCGCAACCATAGCCAGTGATCGATAATTCAGGAAATAATACTATATCAGAATCGCTACATTCTGGCGAAAGTAAAGCTGATTTGATAGTCTCAAAATTCCCTTTTGTGTCTAAGGGAGTTGTGTTGATGGAAACAGCGGAAATTTTAAGTTTTGTCATTCAAAAAGACTCTATTGTAAATCTTTTCTGATGCACCAGAATTTTCTACAACAAAGTTTCTGTTGATTTGACCAATCCTTTTGAATTCCTTTTTATCTGTTTCTATCGTTCGTAGAGTGGTTACAAATTCTTCTGAGTTGTAAACTCTCTTTAATCCACCTAATGATTGCATAACGAGAGCTTCTGGAGCGTTATCTATTTTTGGACCAGTCAATAGAGGAAGGCCAAAGGCCGCAGGTTCAATTGTGTTATGAATTCTATGGTGAAATCCGCCACCAACATAGGCAAGTCGACCATACTTATATGCAAAGGCGAGGATGCCCAATTCGTCGAAAACAATACAGTCAGGAGTTTTACCGGAGACCGAAATTTCGGAAAAACGTTTGGTCTCCATAAACTTTCCGAGCGATTTTACCAATTGGTTTCCCCGTTCTTCTTCCCATTTGTGTGGAAAAATCCAAAGCGCCTGTTTTGATTCTGTTTGGGAAATCCAATCTAAAATATAAGATTCACAAATTGAATACGTTGATCCAAAGATATAGGGTGGTTTTTTTTTCCAATGGGATTCCGTTTTTTGAATGTACTTTAAAAAACTTTCTTTTGGTTTTTTAGTTTTGAGTTTGATTAATACGCTATCAAAACGACTATCTCCTAATACTTGGAAGTCTGTTGAGTCAGAAACCAAATCTCTAAATTCCTTTTCTGAAAATGGATGCGTTGGATACAATCCATTCAAGTAGCTAAAACTTTCCTTTGTGAGCTTCTTTAGAAACGAATTCTTTCGACTTGAATTTGGGGACAAAGCCGCACAAACTAGAAAAGTTTTAACACCAAACTCAGAACAGGTTTTTAGCAAGTTTGGCCAGGTATCCCAAGCCAATATGATAAGTTTTTTTGGTTTAAATTTTTTAAGAATTGGTTTGTAAAAGTTGGGAATGTCGAATGGCAGATAAAAATATGCATCTATCTGAGGATCTATCAGCTGTTTTTCGGTAACACTCGCCGAAAACACCGATTGTAAGATAAATGATTTTGGGTTTTTCTTTTTTATAATAGCTATAAGGGCTTTTGATTGATCAAGTTCGCCAACACTTGCCGAATGAAGCCAGATTACTTCTCTTCCTTCCGCATTTTTTGAGAGAACTTCTTTAAGGAGTCGTGTTCTCTCACTTTGGATTTTTTTATATTTTGGAAAGAAGTTTATGAGAATTGATACAAAAAAATAAATCACGTATACGAGTAAAGTGTATAGGAAATACATTATCGTTTGTTTCCCCAAGTGTCCGATACTTCGGCCCCAGGATAGATAAAAGTTCTATTATCGATCACAAAACTTAGATTATCAAAGTAAATATGAAATTCACCTTTTTTTTGTGAGACGAGGGACCTCAATTGAATGGATTTAAGAGAGACTGGTAAAACAAGCGACTCCATAAGTCTCGTATTTGCTTTTGGCAGTTGGATTGGAAAAGAAATCCTTCTCCATCCGACAAAATTTAGCGTCCCCAGATCAAAACAAAGATCTTTTGATTTTTTTTGTGAAAGGCAAATACTGAGATTGATATGATGTCCCTCGGAATAAACCCAAAAGATTCCTTTAATGGGAGAACCTAACGGAAGTAATACTGGTTCTATTGGTCGGATTTCCCAATGGTCCAATCTTGGATTCTCGACATAGGACTGAATTAGAAAGCTCGTTTGATTTTGAAGATTGGGATAATTTGATTTTTCAAATAACAGATTTTCTTTTGCGAACGCTACTGATTTAGGAATTTTACCAGTGAACTTTGTCTCAAGAAGAAACGAATCCCCTCGGTAAAAATTCCATGGTCGTTCCCCCTCAAAATCTTCTGCGAGAAATAAGACATAGTTAGGGTCAATTTCTAAAGCGGACTCTAAAATTTGAACCTGTCCCAATTCATCAGGGTCGTGAGGCTTCGGAAGAGTCTGGAGGGCTTCCTGAAGGAGCAAAAAGAAAAGAGCAACAACAGTGATTTTTTTTGCTGGAACTTTCATTTCTAACTTTTCGAAACACCCAATTTGTGCAATGATTGCAAGAGACTGTAAAGGAAGACGTCAACTATGGGCCGCCGAGATAATCTAAAAATTTTAACAACAGCCATTCTAGTAGTCCTACTTCTATCTTCGTTCATTTTTGCATTTATCTATAGGAATGAAATCTATCAAAATTTACAAAGCATCGGAAAATAGGAGACATTCTTTTTTGTTGTTGGTGTTATTTGAATTTTTT
>JAPZTS010000051.1 GCA_027533185.1 Leptospira sp.
GGTTAGTTTGACAAAGTTTTCATTTCTTCCTAGCAGTTGTCGAATAGAGATAGGTTCTGTTTCACCTAGTCCGTCACAAGTACCATTTACCCAAAATCCTCGATTGGCAAGCTCTTCCCAAGTAGTCAAACCTGCAGACCAAAGTGTTTGCGAAGTAGGGCTTACGGAAAGATCTAAGGGGAAAGCATAGGCTTTTGAAACTAAAATATCAACCTTAGGTGGTAGACCATATGTTAAACGTTCTCTTTGTCTTGCCGCCATCTTTCCGTCAGGTGGCCAAACTTCCGAAGGCAAAAATTTTATATTTGGTTTTGGATAAACTTCTGTTTCATAAATTTCTTTACCTTCTATGGAAAGACCACTTACAAATACCACCTTGCCGAATGCTCTTTTGAGAACAGTTACACCAATTTTCTGATGACACCCACCACCATATTTTGAAAGAATTTGCCTTTCTTCGTTTGTCGTTTCTTCTGTTTCCGTATTTCTTAATTTTTCAATAATACTGATTGTATTTATGTCATCCTTTCGAACTTCGGCGCAAAGTGCACCTTGTGCAGGCGCACTCGGAAAAATCGACTGAGGAAGTATCATAAAGATCGAAACGTTCAGCACCTCTCTGATAAATTGGGATACTTCGCGGATTTCGGGAATATCATTGGTTTCGCCTGTATAGCCTAAGATACGATCCAAAGCCGCCTTAGCTATTATGATTCCGCTCACGTCAGATTTTATATATTTTTTTAATCTAGTTTGCACGTTTCCGCGAACTGAAAGTATTTCAACCTTGCAGTTGTTTATCGGATTGGGAAAGTATTTCTGAATGAAGGGACGGATATGATACTCTCTTCTTGGACTTGATGTTAAAATAGTTAACTCTTCGGGTGGATTTAACCATTTAGACTTTTTTAATAATAGAACATCCCGTGAATCTTCTCGCGCGAGAATTGGTATCAGTTTTGTATAGGGTCTATCTCTAAGATCTAAATCTTTGTAAGAATGAATTACCACATCAATTTTATTTTCCAATAAATCTGCCTGAAGGTCTTTTGTGAACACACCAGATTCGGACATTTGCCAAAGAGGAGTTTCTAAATCTTTGTCTCCGCTCGACTCACGAAAGTAACATTGGATATCTAAACTAAAAAACCGCTCGGATAGAGCTCGTTTGACATTTAAAACCTGGATTTTGGAAAGTAGTGAGGATCTCCCCCCGAGCCTGACTATTTGAGACAAGATACTTCTTCCCAACCATTCAGGAAATGGATTTGTTCATCCTCTCTCTCCTGAGTTAGGTGGTCAATAAAATGATTTATTTGTAATTTAAGCTGTAGTATATTTTCATCTGTCTCTTGAATTTTGCCTAAAATGTCTTGAAAAGAAATATAGGATGAACTAGGTTTTTTTAAAAAGCTACGTTCGCGGAAATCAATAATTTTGTTTGCATACTCTAATTTCATTTCCCATGGAAACGGAAGGAAGCTACTTGCAATCACAACGGATTCTCCTATGGGAGAGTAATCTTCCCAATGCGAAATCTTTACTTGGAATTTTTCTTTCAAATCTTTCATTCGATTCATATTTCTGCCTATCAAACGAATGTTACGATCTTTTGATACCAAGTATGGGAGAATTGACTCTGCTAGTTTGCCCGTTCCTAGGAGTAATACTTCTTTTTCCGCTTTGAGTTCTAGTTCTGCGATACTTCCATAGGTTTGGCGACCAATTCCAACTAAAAACTGAGATCGGATGAGTTTGGAATGCTCTAAAATTTGGTCGCGGAGAAGGGTCAGTGACTCAGAAAATGAAGTTTTTCCCAGATTTTCTTTTCTGAATCTATCCCTGAATTGGGCTTGGATTTCGGATTCTCCAAAAAGTTTGGACTTCAAACCTGATACCACTTCTAAAAGGAATTTATATGCCTGATAGCCTAAATACAATTCGTAGCCCGAGGCAGAAAGATCCAGACCACTCTCAGAAAAGATGCGAGAATCGGAAAGATAGATATTTCTCTGACAGGTCTGCCATCCAACAAGGTTGTCCCTGTCTAAAGGAAGTCTTTTCTCAAAATCTGAATGAAGAAGAATTAAATTCGACCACATAGGCAATATACTATCAGATACAGATTGGAGAATGTCACAACACTGTCATTTCGGAAAAAAACTGGGGGATATAGAATGGATTGGAAAGATGAAAATTGGCAGGATAAACTAACTCCCTTACAATACGCGGTCACTAGACAAAAAGGAACGGAGAGACCATTTACGGGCGAATACTACCAACACAAAGAAGAGGGAACCTATCTCTGTGTATGTTGTGGCGCTGAGCTTTTTTCCTCACAAGCTAAGTATGATTCGGGAAGTGGCTGGCCTAGCTACTACGAGCCAGTCAAAAAAGAATCAATTGCAACAGAAGAAGACGTATCGCATGGAATGAGAAGAACGGAGATACTTTGCAGTCGGTGTGGGGCTCACTTAGGCCATGTTTTCCCAGATGGGCCAAGACCTACGGGGCTACGTTATTGTGTGAATTCAGCCTCTCTTTCCTTTAAGAAAGTCAAGTAGCAGAGATACTAGTCCTTTAGCCAGGAAACTTCGGAGCAGGTTACTGCAGGTTTTTGATCAAAACTCACGGCTCCGAGGTTCATGCCGATACGCAGGTAGATTTGTCTGGCAAGTTTCGAAAGTTGTTTTGCCTCACAACCATTTCCGAGTTTGGCTTCTAGTGATGCAATCCGCTCCAACAGTTTCGCGTTCCCTTCGGATTCTTTCATTCCGATCGCCTGTTTGAGTTGGATGGCTTTCTTAAGGTCTTCCCGTGCATTTAACATTAAGTCAGACTGCATAGACTTGGCAGCTCGCTCTTCCAAAGCAGTGATTACTTGAGGGATTCTAGACAGTCTTACCCGCTCTAAAATTTCTTTGGATGTGCTATCCAAATGGGCTTCTGCCGAAACACCAGTTGCCATGATCAGAAAAGCTACAATCTGCCAAATTTTCATACAAAACCCCTAAAGAAATACCTTTGATACATTATGTGCATAAATTGTACCATAACGGGATTTTCAGCTGGACTTTCTGCGAGGAGAGGGGAGAATTTTATTGACTCTGGCCGAGCGATCGCTTTTGGGAGCTCCTCTTTTGGAGAACCTTAGGGAGGAAAGTCCGGACACTCGGGGACAATTGGACCGAGTAACGCTCGGGCTTTTTTGGGGAGAGATCTCTAGAAGGGACGGAAAGTGCAACAGAAAGTATACCGCCCTCCACGACTTTTTTTTACGAAAAAAAGTGGTGGGAGGTAAGGGTGAAATGGTGGAGTAAGAGCCCACCTCTTGTGTTTGTAAAAATTCAGGTAAGGCAAACCCTCCAATGTGCAATCTCAAGTAAACAACCGTTATGAGCCTGTCCCGCCAGGTTGTGGGTAGAGAGCATAGATAAATGGTCGCATAGAACAGAATCCGGCTTACGGGCCAGAGTCATTTTTCTTCTTATTTTTGTTTCAAAAGATTTCGGATTACTTCCTCTTCTTCTGGGGTATAAAATAGGCAAACTAAATCTCGGAATTGGAGGATAGTATCCGCAATTCTCTCTCGCCCTTCGTTTGTTGCCCAACCGCTAAATCCAAATAGAATACCTGCCGATTCTTCCAAACCACGAAAATCATCCGATTTAAAAATTTTGCATTGATGCTCGTCCAAATACGGTTTTATTTTTAAAAAATCTTTGTTATCTAAATCGGGAGTTACAATTACTACTTCATCAAATTCTATTGAAAGAATCTTTTTTGTATAAGCGATACACCATCGAATTTGTTCGGTTGGATCTTCTTCCATTTTTATAAGTTGTACATCATTCTCATCGCTGAGAGTCGAATATTCGGAAAAATCACCTAACATGAGATTTGTGAAATTTACGATTTCAGGGGAATTGCGTATATTTCGTCTTATATCCCATATATGAAATGTAGTCTCATCGAGAAATTTCAAAAAGCTTTTATTTGAATATTTGAATCTTCTATGAATAAATAAAACCCAATTTTTTGTTTCCCAAAAATGGGGAGCAAGATAAGGAAAAATATACTTTTTTATATCGCAGTTTAGGTAAGATTCAATCCCATCGGCAATAAGAATTTCGTAGTCATCGGATTTGATCTCACTAAGATCCTGAATCAAAAGTATATTGTCTCTTTCTTTTAAAAACTTAAGTTCTTCTTTCCAGATACAATAAAGAGAGCTTTGTCCTTGCCATAAGATCACCTTTTTTCCTTGTTTTGCATACTGGATTGCCAGTTCTCCTGAGAGGATTGATTTTCCAGAGCCAGAACTTCCGAATACTAGATTCCTAGGTTTTTGGTAAATGCCTTCTACCAGCTGAAATTGAGCTTTGGATAGTGTCAGAAGATCTTCTTCATCTTGTTTGGGAGTTGTTCGAAAGGTATGAAAAAAATTTAAATTCTTTTTGATTATACTGTGAATTTTTTCTAAGCTTTGGTTCGGTAAGGGAGGCAAACTGGACTTATAGAATATTTGCTTCGCCAGTTCATAAAGATTATCTGAATCTTCTAGTTCTTTTTTACCAAACAGATGTAGGTTTGGGACATTTGGAATGGGAAACTCCAACCTCAGATTTTTTAAGAAAAAAACCGAACTGTGGAAGTATTCCTTTGGAACAAGTTCATCGAGTTGGTTGTGGTTGTTCAAGAATTCATACAAGAGATCTTTTTGGCTAAGTGCTTGCGAAACAGGGCTGTCATAGGATTTGCCCTCTACCCGTTCCCAATTCCTCGCACGAACATTATAAAATTCCCATATATTTTTTTTGACCCTCCATCTACCGTTTTTTAATTCGATGGTGAGAATACCCATGGGACAGACAATGACAAAGTCGATCTCACGCATCGGCACATCGGGTGTAATCAATGTTAATGAGTAATAAACATAGGAATCATTCGGAAAATCTTCAGAAAATCGTTTGTGGAATTCACGTTCTTTCGAAAAATCTCTGACTTTTCCTGGAAAATGTTTGGGATAGATCATTTTTTAGCTCGTTTTAAGTTTAGAATTTCGTTCTATAGAGAAATGGTTTCAAAATTAATGATCGTATTTTCTATCGGATTCATTTGCCACTGTGCTGGTGCGAATATAAAGATACGAGTGAATTCCGATGGATCCGGTGAACTTTTTTTATACCAAAAAAAAATCGAAAGGAGTTCCCAATTAAAAAACTTTGGAACAGGATTAAAGCCCATCGGGGAAGTGGAATTAAAATTTAAAGAAAGAAGTTACCGATTTACAAATCTCTATACGATTTTACCACCAGGCTTTCGATTTTTGAAATGGGAAGAAGAGGGAGTCCTAAGTAGCTATCTTGTCATTGACACAAGTGTCAACTCACCTTTGCTTTCTGCATTAGAGATCAATCGATCAGAAATAAGAGAGCTTCTTGAAGAAGGTAAAAATCATGATGATCTACTTAGATTTAACACTCTGGTCGAATTCATCCAATTCGAAGTTGAATTTTCAGACGCAATACGAAGCGTAAAGTTTACAGAACCAAGGAAACCTGGGGAGTGGACGGTGAGACTTGATTCCGATACTAAATTGATCGTAAACCTTCCTCTACAATCTATGTGGGCAGATGAGCACAAGCTAACTACCATTCGTATCGATAAAAAATAATTTCTGTGAAAAAGATTTATTTTTGTTTTCGAAAGTAGGTACTTTCCAGGTCTTTAATTATTTTTTTCAAAGCAAGTCTCCTCTCCTCAATATCGGGAAGTATTGTTTTTAATTCCTTTCTCATTTGGAAGAGTGTTTCGAAAAGATCGGAGTCGGATTCGGGAATGACTTCTTCGAGTAACTTCCGAAGTGTACTGGACACGCCAGCAAATCTTCCATCTGTCGAAATAGAGAATTGAACTGGACCTAAGTCAATTACCGATGCGGAAAAAAAATCACAATGGTTTGGATCATCAACTGAATTGACCCATGTTTTTAGGCTTTTGGCAACGGCTCTGAATTTTGCATTTGTTTCTGAATCGCTGGTTGCTAAAAAAATAAGATCTCTGCCGACTAGGTCTGTTTCTTCCAAGGGACGTTCTTCACATTGAATCTCTGGATGTTTTTCTAAATATTCCAACACTTGAGGTTTAAAAAAAGTTGAAATGATATGAATCTTCGCAGATGTATTTTCCAAACCTAAAAGTTTTTCAAAACAAGCATTTCCACCACCAGCGATAAGTACGTTTCGTCCAGATAGATCAATAAAAGCAGGATACTTTTTTATAGATTTCATATTGAGTGGATATTATTCTTTCGAAAGTCGTTTGGATATCAAATTGTTATCCAAAGCTTCACCGATAAAAAGTATTCCAGGTCCTTTTGTTTTTTTTGTGATTCCGTCCGATCTTGCTTTTCCCAAATTACTTTCGGTATAGACCATTTCCTTACTCCCAACATTTTCACATAAAAAAATAGGAGTGGATGGACCTAATCCTTTTGAGATCAGTTTTTCAGAGAGAGCTTTCACCTGTTTGGTGCCCATTAGGATGGCAATCGTCCCTTGGAAATTTTCCATTCCTTGCCAGGCACGATCATCTTCCAGAATCGTATGTCCATCGAGGATAATGATTTGCCTAACTTTTCCTCGGATCGTCAAAGAGGTTTTCAGAGATGCTGCACCTGCGTTTACGGAACTCACTCCAGGGATCACTTCGAAAGGGATTCCCTCTTTTTCGAGGGCTTCCATTTCTTCGGCGAGTCTACCGAAGATCGATGCATCACCTCCTTTGAGTCGAACAACCCTCTTTCCTTTCTTTGCCCATTTTAAGATAAGTTCATTGATTTCTGCCTGGGTTCGAGAGTGTTCGTCGGCTCGTTTCCCAACAAAAATGGCTACCGATCCTTTGGGAAATAGATCCAAAAATTCGGAATCGAGTAGAGCATCGTACAGAATGACCTCCGCCGACTCAATTGCCTTTTTTCCTCTGAGAGTGAGGAGGTCAATGGGACCTGGACCTCCACTCACAAAACTCACTGGACCAAATTCCGTCTTATTGGAGGACATCTCTGTTATATCCTTCAAATCTCTTGAGAGACGTCAAGTGATTGCAAAAAACTTTTCACATTTTGTGCAGTTTTATGGTTTACGGAGGAAAACTTTTGGAAAAACATTCAATTTAATAGACTTTTCGGACGCTTTACTGGAGTCGACTGTTCGAAAAGCAATCCCCCTTCGAAAAGGTTTTTATGCTATCTGATGACAAACGCTCCAAATTTCTTCAGCTCTTAAAGGATTCAACTAAAGATGAATGGGTCTGGATGTCTGGCTATCTTTCTGCGCTCACCCAAGCATCACTCGCAGGTGGTAGTGTTGACATTTCGATAGAAACCCCAGTCAGTCTTTCCGGAGAAAGAGGTCTCGGAGACCTGAAGGCGGAGCCCATTCACTGTTCCGTTGTGTATGGAACGGAAACGGGAAATTCAAAAAAACTGGGCACAGAACTTGTTAAAAAATTAAAAGAACTCGGTCACAATGCAAAGCTCAAAAGTACGGATACCTACAAGGCAAAGGATTTAAAAGACGAACAATATCTATTTGTTGTGATTTCTACCCATGGAGACGGCGAACCACCTCAGGCGGCAAAACCATTTATACAAATTCTTACTGACTGTAAGGACAAACTAACAAATCTTAAGTTTGCGGTACTTGGACTTGGTGATACAAGTTACCCTTTATTCTGTCAAACTGGTGTGGATGTTGATGCAATGTTAGAAAAGTTAGGTGGATCAAGAATTCTCACTCTTGGCAAATGTGATGTGGACTACGATCTCGTTGCCAAACCTTGGATGGGAGAATTGATCTCTGTTCTTAACCAAAAAACAAAAACTGCTACAACACAAACACAATCCAATGTGGGTGTTGTTAAGGAAAAAAAAGCATCCAGCGGAAAAGTTACGTATGAGGGAGTCGTACAAACCAATTTTGTGTTAAATGATATTGGTGCCACGAAAAGTACCAGACATATCGAGATAAAATCCAATTCTCCCGTTGATTATGAGGCAGGAGATAGCGCTGGCTTTATTGCCTTTAATCGTGAGGAAGAAGTTTCTCATATTTTGGATTTGCTTAAAGTGCCAAGAGAAACTCGTGTTACTTTCAAAGATGAAACATGGATGGCGTATGATCTTTTCCAAAAAAAGTTATCCATTCGATTTTTGCCAGATCGTGTAATCAAAAAGTATGCAGAACTTGTTAACAAAGATATTCCAAATGGAAAACAAGATTTAGATGCCATCCTGACACTATACCCGAAGGATTCTGGTCTAAACATTCAAGAATTAGTTTCAATCCTTGAGCCGATTGTTCCAAGATACTATTCAATTGCGTCATCTCCTTCCTTTCATGGCGAAGATGAGATCCACCTAACAGTAGCCGAGGTTGAAATCGAAACCTTTACTGGACCAAAGTCAGGTTTTTGTTCGGGATATTTGGCGGATCTAAAAGAGGGAGACAAGGTTTCGTTTTTTATCCAAAAAAATACCAGTTTTAAACTACCCGCACCTGAAAAGGATATCATTATGATTGGACCTGGAACAGGCATTGCCCCATTTCGTTCCTTTCTTTTTGAAAGAGAACAATCGGGAGCAAGCGGAAAGAATTGGCTCTTTTTTGGGGAAAGAAATTTTGTCTCGGATTTTTACTACCAAATAGAATTCCAAGGGATGATGGATACAGGTTTACTCACTCGATTGAATACAGCATTTTCTCGAGATACGAAACAGAAGGTCTATGTTCAAGATCGAATGTGGGAAAATAAACAAGAGTTACTCAATTGGATTCAAAATGGAGCTATACTTTATGTGTGTGGTTCAAAGGATCCTATGAGTAAAGATGTGGATGTAAAACTTATTGAGATTCTTTCAGAAAGAAATTTTGAAACTGACCTTCCTGCGGAGGAATATTTAAAATCTTTAGAAGAATCTGGCCGTTACATAAAGGATGTATACTAATGTCAAATACGGAAAAAAAAGAATCCCATGCAGAAAAAGTAAAGCGTGTTAGTCGTGGCCTTCGGGGCACTCTGCAAGAAAGTTTAAAAGACGAACACACTGGTTCATTGCGACCTGATGATCAATTGCTCCTAAAATTCCATGGTATGTACCAACAAGATGATAGGGATCGGCGGGATGAAAGAGCCGCAAAAAAATTAGAGCGACTTTATTCTTTTATGATCCGTCTCCGTATTCCTGGTGGTATGATAGGTCCCGTTCATTGGGAAGCCTTACACAATGTTGCTGGTGAAAATTCGACTGGCACAATTAAAATTACAACCAGACAAACAGTTCAGCTACACGGAATTTTAAAATCCAAAGTTAAACCCACAATCAAAGCCTTCGACTCCGTATTTTTAGACTCGATTGCAGCATGTGGTGATGTAAATCGAAACGTTACCTGTACTTCCAATCCTGCGGCAAGTCCCCTCCATAAAGAAGTGTTTGGTTATGCTGGGGAAATCAGTCGCAGCCTTTTGCCAAAGACTAGAGCATATTATGAAATTTGGTTGGATGAGACTCAAATTGCAGAAAAAGAGGAACCGGAAGATCCACTCTACAAGCAAGTTTATCTTCCTAGAAAGTTTAAGATAGGGATAGCAATTCCTCCTTACAATGATGTTGATATATTCACAAATGATATTGGTCTCATTGCCATTATAGATAACAATACCTTGATTGGCTTCAATGTAGCAATTGGTGGGGGCCTTGGGACAACACACGGAAATCCCGACACATACCCACGCCGAGGAACTGTGATTGGTTTTGTTCCCAAAAAAGATATTTTGAAAGTTGTATATGAAATTGTAACGGTGCAAAGGGATTTTGGAAATCGAGAAGATCGTAAACTTTCCAGATTAAAATATACAGTTGATCGTTTGGGAGTCGAATTTTACAAACATGAAGTAGAAAAACGGTCAGGGATTAGTTTTGAACCAGAAAAAGAGTATAAGTTCTCGACTCGTACAGATGATTTTGGTTGGAAACAAGATACTGCAGGTAACTGGCATTATACTGTCTTCGTTGAAAATGGAAGAGTTTGTGATGAAAATGGTTACAATCTCAAAACTGCTCTTTTGGAAGTTTCAAAAACAAGACGAGCTACATTTCGATTTACATGTAACCAAAACTTAATCCTTTCGGATATCTTTCCGAAGGATAAAGACCTCATTGAGTCGATCCTTGTTAAGTTTGGTGTTCATAGAAAAACAAATGAGACATCTCCAATCCGAAAGAACTCAATGGCTTGTGTTGCGCTAAATACTTGTTCGTTGGCATTAGCTGAAGGACAACGATATCTACCAAGTTTAATCGATAAAATTGAAAATCTCCTTGGTAAACATGGATTGGATTCTGAGCCTATTACCATTCGTATGACCGGTTGTCCAAATGGATGTGCAAGACCTTATATATCTGAGATTGGACTTGTTGGAACTGCTTACGGTCGCTACAATCTACACTTGGGTGCTGATTTTGAAGGCTACCGATTGAACAAAAAGTACAAAGAGGATTTGGATGAGTCCAAGATCCTAAATGAATTGGACACGCTATTTGATAGATTCAAAAAGGAACGAAAAGATAGCGAATCGTTTGGGGATTTTACTAATAGAATTGGGATTTTGAATTGAGATAGACTACGTACAAAACAGACCGATGGTTCAAAACCAAAGAATACCGGCAGTATTCCAAAAGGATACAAGTCTTTATTCCAACATGCCAGCTGCTACGGTTTGGTTGGTTCCTTCATCGATTAAGATAAAACTACCGGTGCCACGAATCTTTTCATAAGGATCGTATGCAACGGGTTTTGCCGTTCGAATGGTTACTTGACCAATTTCATTTAGATTCAATCGATCTGCGTCCATTTTTTCGTGAGTTTGTGTGTCCACTCGGTAGTTTAGTGAGCGTATGGATGCCTTTACTGCGTTTGTGGATTGCCGAAACATATATTTGTTACCAGGAACCATCGCTTTTGTGTCCATCCAACAGATCGTTCCTTCGAGATCCTGGCTTAAAGTAGGTTCGGCATCCGAACGAACAATCATATCTCCTCGGCTAACATCAACGTCATCCACTAATTGGATTGTGACAGACATTGGCGAAAATGCTTCGTTTACTTTTCCATCAAAGGTATCAATTTCTTTAATTTTAGAACGGAGACCACTAGGAAGAATTGTAACTGGATCACCAACAGAGAAATGACCACTTCGGATTTGGCCCGCATAACCACGGTAATCGTGATATTCTGTCGTTTGTGGGCGGATCACATATTGTACAGGGAATCGGGGAGTAGGGTTATCCTCTTCTGTATGGATCTCGATATCTTCTAAAAATCCAAGTAAGGTGTTTCCTTTCCACCAAGGCATCTCTTTGGAGAGTTCCACCACATTATCACCCTTTAGGGCGGAGATTGGCAGAAAGTGAATGGATTTTAAATTTAGGTCCTTTGAAAACTGAAGGTATTGTTCTTTAATTTTAAGAAAAACTTCTTCTGAATAGTTTACCAAGTCCATTTTGTTAATACAGACAACAACATAAGGCAAACGGAGAAGGGAAACTATATACGAATGTCTATATGTTTGTTCAATCACTCCTTTCCTGGCATCGATCAATAGTATCGCAAGATCTGAGTTAGACGCCCCTGTAACCATATTTCTCGTATATTGAACATGACCTGGTGCATCGGCAATGATAAACTTTCGTTTCGGAGTTGAAAAGTATTTATAGGCTACATCGATTGTAATCCCTTGTTCTCTTTCAGCTTTCAATCCATCGGTTAGTAGTGCTAAGTTGATCTCTCCATTCACCTGACCCGCTCTTTCAATTGCCTCTAATTGGTCGATAAAAACAGATTTGCTATCATAAAGAAGTCTTCCAATTAGAGTGGATTTCCCATCATCCACACTACCCGCAGTGATAAATCTCAGAATATCCATTAAAAATAACCGCCTCTCTTTCGTTCTTCCATCGCAGCCTCCGATCTTTTATCATCGAGCCTTGATCCTCTTTCTGTAGTTCGTGAGGTTTGGATTTCGAAAATAATGTCATCTATTGAGTTTGCTTCCGATTCAACAGCAGCCGTGCATGTCATATCTCCCACTGTTCTAAAACGAACGGTTTTCGTTTCAACTTTGTCCGTCTGGTCTAAACTGATAAACTTAGAAACTGGGAATACTAGCTTTTCTCTCCAAACGATTTCTCTTTTGTGTGAAAAATAGAGAGAAGGAAGTGCAATGTTTTCTTTTTTGATATATTCCCAAACGTCTAACTCGGTCCAGTTGCTAATTGGGAAAACACGTACGTTTTCACCAACATGGATCTTTCCATTATAGATATTCCATAACTCGGGTCTTTGGAGTTTTGGATCCCAAGAACCAAATTCATCTCGGACGGAAAATACACGTTCTTTGGCTCTCGCTTTTTCTTCATCCCTTCTTGCGCCACCTATACAAGCATCAAACTTAAATTCGGCGATTGTATCTAGAAGGGTTACCGTTTGGATTCCATTCCTGCTTGGGAACTTTCCTTTTTCTTCAACGGCCTTCCCTTGGTCGATGGAGTCTTGAACATATCGAACGATGAGCTTTTCACCAATTCTTTCTACTAGTTCATCGCGGAACTGTAGGGCCTCTTTAAAATTATGACCAGTATCAATATGAACTAAAGGAAAAGGAAATTTACCTGGACGAAATGCTTTTAAAGCAAGGTGCACAAGGCATATTGAGTCTTTCCCTCCTGAAAAAAGGAGAGCAGGCCGTTCAAATTGTGCAGCTACTTCGCGAAGTATATAAATGGATTCGGCTTCAAGTTGTTCAAGATGCGAAAGACGAGTGTTCATCTTAGTTTCCTTTTTTTGGCATGAGTTTTCCATCCACCCAGTGGAGGCCACATTCTTTTTGGCTCGTTTGCTCCCACCACCATCGTCCGGCTCGGAAATCTTCCCCTTCTTCTATGGCGCGTGTGCACGGTGCACATCCAATGCTTGGAAAACCTTTATCATGTAAGCTGTTGTAGGGAATATTATTTTCTCGGATATAGGCCCAAGTGTCTTCCCAAGTCCAATTCAAAAGAGGTTGGTATTTCAAGATTCCCTTGGTTTTGTCCTCTTCAAACAAAGAAAGGTCATTTCTGAAACTCGACTGTTCTTTACGAAGACCAGTGATCCAAATTTTAACGCCTTTCAATGCCAGATCAAGAGGTAGCACCTTGCGGATGTTACAGCACTCCTTTCTGAGATCAAGGGAATCGTAAATAGAGTTTGGTCCGTGTTTTCGAATGTATTCGGAAATCAAGTTTGCATCGGGAAAAAAAGATTCGATATGAACTCCATACCGAAGGTTCGTTTTTTGCCAAACTTCGTAGGTTTCCGAAAAAAGACGTCCTGTGTCGAGTGTCACAATCCGAATGGGTAAGGATTCGGATAGGATGGCGTGGGTAATGGCCTGGTCTTCTAGACCGAAACTTGTCGTAAAAACATGGGGGCCCTCGTATTCTGCCACCAGTTTCTTCAATCCGGCGGATAGATCTAAATCAGCGTAGGCTTCGGTCGTTTTTGACATACATTACCCCCAACCCCATCCAATGTTTCGTATATTGGATATTTTGTAAAGTATATTGATCAAATTTCTTAGATCGAGAAGTCTTCCACGTAAACCTTTGCCTTTTTGATCCTTAAAAATACCATCTCTCCTGGCAATAGGTTGAGGAGACGGTAGGTCTCTTGGTCCAGGACGGATTCGATGAGGGTGCCTGTATCTAGCCGTTTGAGTTCTACCCGAACATTTCGACCTGTAGAATGGATGTATTGGATGTCTGCTGCAATTCCCAGATCCCTCTCCCGAGTAATTTCCACATCATAAGGGCGAACATACGCAACCGCGTCTGAGTTTTGGATGTTTTGGTGTTCTGGGCTTTCGAGGGATAGTTCGCCAATTTTTGTTTTCCCACCTTCAATCCTTCCATGGAACAAATTCACATCGCCTAAAAAATGAAAAACAAAAGGAGTTTTTGGTTTGTTGTAAACTTCGTCTGGACTTCCTACCTGTTCAATCTGTCCGTTTCTCAAAATAACAATGGAATCGCTTACTTCCAAAGCTTCTTCTTGGTCATGAGTAACAAACACACTTGTTATATGAATCTCATCGTGAAGGCGTCGAAGCCAAGTCCTAAGTTCCTTACGAACCTTTGCATCCAAAGCTCCAAAAGGTTCGTCTAACAAAAGAAATTTAGGTTCGATCGCTAGGGCACGAGCAAGTGCTACTCTTTGCCTCTGTCCACCTGACAATTCGTGAGGATATCGTTTGTGGTAGGATTCCAATTGAACGAGCTTCAATAATTTGAAAACTCGTTCTGAAATTTCATCCTTTGAGGGTCTGGTCTTTTTGGAACGAACATTCAAACCAAACGCAATATTTTCGAATATATTCATATGCCGAAATAATGCATAGTGTTGGAATACAAATCCTACCTGGCCTTCTTTGATTTTTTCTTTAGATTGATCTTCATTTACAAAAGTTACTTCACCAGAACTTGGAGTCTCGAGTCCCGCAATCATTCGAAGTAAGGTAGTTTTACCAGAACCAGAGGGTCCAAGGAGAGCTACCAATTGTCCATCAGGTATCGTTAAATTGATGTCGGACAGAGCTTTGAATTCGTTAAATTCTTTGGTGACGTTTCTGATCTCAATTGGCATCGGATTTTCTCTTTTCTAAAAGGATCTTAAATACGAGAGTTATTAATGATAAAAAGACTAGGATACTTGCACAGGAAAAGGCTCCAACAGTATCGAACTCATTATATAGCATTTCAATATGTAGGGGTAGGGTCGTGGTTTTTCCGCGGATATGTCCGCTCAGTACAGAGACGGCACCGAACTCACCCATCGCTCTGGCGTTACAAAGAATAATACCATACATAAGTCCCCATTTGATATTGGGAATGATGATCTTAAAAAAAACTTGTAGGAAGTTTGCACCAAGTAGAATTCCAGCTTCTTCCTCTTCTTTACCTGTTGAAAGAAAGATCGGAATGAGTTCTCTAGTTACAAATGGAAACGTGATAAAGACCGTTGCTAGTATGAGTCCTGTCGTATTAAAAACTACTTGGATTCCATTTGCTAGGAGCCAGTCACCAAAGTATCCTTGCCGTCCAAATAGCAGCAAAAAAACGAGTCCAGCGACAACTGGTGAGACTGAGAAAGGTATATCAATAATGGTAAGTAAAATATTCTTCCCAGGGAATTGGAACCTTGTGAGCGCAAAAGCAGATAGAATTCCAAAAATAGTATTCAGAAGAACGGACACAGTTGTAACTTTAAGTGTTAGTTGAATTGCAAATAGCGTTTGTTCGTTGGTTATGGAGGACCAATACTTGTCCATTCCTTCTGAAAATGCCTCTGCGAAAACTGTATAGATAGGAAGTATAAGCAATACTGCAAAAAATAAATACGTGAGTAAAATAAGAAAAACGGAAGTGGCTGATTTAGGTTTTTTCATACAAATTTTTTACTCATTTTTGTTTGAATCATGTTCAAGAAAAACATGATGCCAAACGAAACCGATAACATAACAATGGCAATTCCCGTTGCTCCAGCGTAGTCGTACTGCT
Organism: Leptospira sp.; assembly: GCA_027533185.1. Taxonomy (GTDB): domain Bacteria; phylum Spirochaetota; class Leptospiria; order Leptospirales; family Leptospiraceae; genus Leptospira_A. The sequence goes on from JAPZTS010000051.1 coordinate 15,659, forward strand.
CTAGCTTCGATACAATCAGAAGCGGCAAAATCTCCGTTTTTCCTGGAATATTTCCAGAAATGAAAACAACCGATCCATACTCACCAATGCTCCTCGCAAATGCCATACCGGTACCTGTTAAAATTGCTGGATAGAGCTCCGGTAAAATTACCTTTCGAAAAGTTTGAAAGGGACTTGCCCCAAGGCACTTTGCACTTTCTTCCCATTCTTTGGGAAATTCTTCGAGTACAGGTTGTACGCATCTTACGACAAATGGAAATCCCACGAAGATGAGAGCAATCGTAATTCCAATTGGTGTATAAGCGATATCAATTCCAATAGTAGAAAATGGTGCACCGAGGATGCCATTTTTGGAATAGATCGTTGTAAGGGCAATTCCCGCAACTGCAGTCGGTAAGGTGAAGGGCAAATCTACCAAAGTATCGATGAGCTTTTTTCCAGGAAAATCATATCGAACAAGAACCCAAGCAAACAAGAATCCAATGAAGAGATTAAAAAGTGCGGATACAATACCCAATCCGAAACTTAAAACCAGTGCTGTTTGGATTCTTTCTTCAGAAAAAATTTCAAGAATTCCTGAAAATCCCAAACCAAACGAACTTCCAATCAAAGCGAACAAAGGAAGTACAACAACCACGGAGGAATAAAATACCGTGGTTCCTAATGTTAATCCTAAGTGCGTTTTTTGATAAGGTTTGGTTTTTAAGTAAAACATAAAATTTCTATTTTTGGTAGATGGAATCAAAGACTCCCTTATCTGCAAAATGTTTTTTCTGAGCCGATTCCCAAGTTTCTCCAATATCTTTTAAATTGAATGTTTTAATCTTTGGAAAATTTGCAGAAACAGTTTGAAATACCTTTTCATCATATGGGCGAAAGTGGTGCTTTGCATAGAGAACTTGGCCTTCTTTTGAAAACAAAAAGTTAAGATAGGATTTTGCTCTGTCCAAGTTTCCCTTTTTTTCAGCTATTTTTTTTACGATGGCAATCGGAGTTTCTGCTTTAATACTTTCCTCTGGGTAAATAACTTCAAAATTGCTCTTTCCGGATCTTTTTTCTTCGGCTAATGTGAGTTTTGCTTCATTTTCCCAAGTAATTAAAACATCGCCAATTCCTCTTTGAACAAAAGTGGTTGTCGCAGCTCTTGCCCCTGTGTCCAGAACGGAGGTGTTTTTATAAAGACCTTTGATAAACTCAATTGCTTTCTTTTCAGATTTGTGCTTTCTGAGGGCATAACCGTAAGCTGCAAGGTAATTCCAACGAGCCCCTCCAGATGTTTTTGGATTGGGGGTAATGATTTCAACACCAGGTTTTATAATATCATCCCAATTTTTGATTTGTTTCGGATTGGACTTTCGCACCAAAAAAACTATCGTCGAATAACTTGGAGTTGACGAATTAGGATATTCTGCGGCCCAATTTGTTGGAATTAGTCCTGCCATTTTCGATATGGCATCAATATCATAGGACAATGCCAGAGATACTACATCTGCATCCAGGCCATCGATGACCGCTCGTGATTGTTTGCCCGAACCACCATGGGATTGTTGGATTTGGAACTTTGTTCCACCAGACGATTCGTATTTCTTTAAAAATTCTACATTCACCTCTTCATACAATTCTCTTGTTGGATCAAAGGATACGTGGAGGAAATCATTAGAATGGATGGGAGTTCCCAGAAAAATAGCGAAAAATAGGCTTCCGCCAAAAGCCAAAGACTGTTTCAAAAAATCTAATATACCCTTAATTCTATTCATATTTCCTCCGATTTATACCAATAAATCAGAATTTTTGTCCAATTTATTGAATCTTTTGCCAGTATTTCGACCATTCTGGGATTTGTCAATGGATTCTAGATGGTGGAAGCTGGTAGATTTTCTGTTAAAACGATCCCTGACTACCTAACTTTAGAGCCAACAAAAGGGAAAGAGACATAGCTCACCTAAGGAAGAAGATAATTGTCTCAAGGAATTTTTGATTCTCTCGATCCTAAAGAAGGATAGGGACAATAAATGAATCTCAAAATGGACACCAAGAACGTTATACCATTTCCAACAATGGATTTTAAAGCACCAAAAATGGAAACGGAATCTGTCTCTTCCGTACAATCTGCACCCACATTCTTGGAAATGCTCCATTCTGACAAAATGGAATCCAAGACTTCGGATTGGTCTATAAAACAAAGTGAAGAATCGCAACCTCATTCAAGTTTGCAAGCAGATCGTAACCCTATTGAAGATTCGCAAAAGCATACAGAATCCTCTGAAAAAACAACAACTTCGATAAATCCTGATACGGAAGAGGAGGAGGTAGCAGAAGAGGATTTGGATCGAGAAGCTTTGGAATATAGCATCAGAATTATGGATTTTTTGCCAAAGTTCTCGGAAGTAAAACCAGCAAATGAAATGAAAAATCCTAACCAAGAAAATGCTGGTAAAGCTCTACATCCTAAGACCACAGAACAATTGCAAGTCTACAAACGAAAGGAAGAAAATTCCTCTAGTTTTTTAGAAGATACAAAAAAATTGGCAGAATCTTTTTTTAAAAAGGCAGAAGGGACCCTGTTACCCGAACAAAAGGTTCAAATTGGAGAAGACAAAAAACAATCCAACCTTGTGATCTTCCCCAACAAAAAAGAAGAATCCGTTGCGAGAATATCAACTCAGAAACATCAAGCTTCTGGAAAAGAAGTTCAAGTTAAAGAAACCAACCAAGGTTCTATTACAAATGAAGCCATATCTGTAAAAGGAAAAGAGATGGCTGTTGAAAAGAGAGAATCTAACTCTGATTTTGTGGTTAAGGAAAAAGATAAATCCAAAGCTAAAAAAATGACAGAAACCACCGGGGAAGATAAGATAAAGGAAAAAGACAACACTCCCCAAGTCTTCGAAAAAAATTCAGATCGAGTTGTTCGGACACTCGGAATCAAAGATAGAGAGTTTCAAAAATCGGAAGTTCAAAAAAATCAAAACATAGAACGAGTAAAGGTCGAGACCACATCGAACCAAGAACGAGTTCAAATGGTGCAATCCAACCTTCTTGAAGGAAATACAAACCAATCGAACGAAAAAAGATCCTTTGGTGAGCCTGTATCGTTCGGATCTGAGATACGCTTGCAACTAAAAGAAAACATTGTATCTTTAGAAAAAAACAAACCCGCAAAAGACGCTAATGTAAAACAGAATATCGATGAGCTCATCAAACAAGCCAAATTCGATATCGTTCAGAATGGTAAATCTAGTGCTGAAATCGTCATGAATCCCAAGGAATATGGTCGTCTGACTTTGAAAGTTTCTGTTGAGGGTGACAAAGTGGAAGGAAGGATCCTTGTTGATTCGGAAGAGATGGTGAAATCCTTACAAAATGAAATCCAAACAATCAAGGAAAATCTGAAAGAATCTGGTTTAGAACTCGGAAGCCTTATCATTGATCTTTGGGATGATGGAAGTCAGGCATTCTCTCGTGGACAAGACCAAGAGCTGCAACGATTGATGATCGAACAGGCTAAATATCGTTATACGGATTCAACAAAGTCAACAGAGGAATCTATATCTCACGTGGATTCGCTAGAGAACCAAACCAAATCAATGGAATTTTTTGTTTAAGGAAAATTTATGCCAGACGGAATCCAAGATCTATCTACACAAAACTCAACCCGCACTAAATATTTTGAGTCTGACAAAACTTTTAATATTCGAAAACACCTCAACCAATTGGAAAAAGAGGAAACAAGCGGATTAAAAGGAATCGAGATACGGGAAAAACAAAAGGAGTTAGGGAAAGATGATTTTCTGAAGCTCCTTCTCACGCAGCTTTCTCACCAAGATCCTACCAATCCTGTCCAGGATAAAGATTTTATCGCACAAATGGCGCAATTTTCTTCCCTTGAACAAATGAAGAACATCTCATCAGGAATTGCAAGGATGGAATCTAAACAAAGTTATTCGGTCGTTGGTAAGATCGTTTCGGGTCCCGACCTAGTTACTGGCGAAGATGTTACGGGTCTTGCTGGGGCAATCCTATTTGACAATGAAGGAAAAACTTATGTTCGGGTAAATGGAAGGATGTTGGATGTTTCTAAATTGAATTTGATCTCTGATCCAGAGTTACTTAGAAATTCAGAGCCAGAACTCCCTAGACCAACTAACGTACCAAATAATACGTTAAAAAAACAAGAAGCATATCAGGATTAATTTTAAAAGGCCGATAAAAAAAGAGAGGAACAAACCTTATGATGAGATCACTTTACTCCGGAGTATCCGGACTCAAAAACCACCAAGTAAGAATGGATGTAATTGGAAATAACATTTCCAACGTTAACACTCATGGATTTAAAACAGAACGAGTAACCTTTCAAGATATGATCTCACAAGAGTTACAAGGTGCATCTGAACCAAAGGAAAACATTGGTGGAACAAACCCAAAACAAGTAGGCCTCGGCTCTCTCATTGCAGCTATCGATAAAATTATGACTCAAGGTGCTTTACAAACCACGGGAAAAAATACTGATATTGCAATCTCAGGTGAAGGATTCTTTATCGTAAAAGATGGAGACAAACAATTCTACACAAGAGCGGGAGCTTTCAACGTGGATAAAAATGGTTACTATGTGAACCCTGCAAATGGTCTCAAAGTCCAAGGTTGGAATTCAAGATTGGACGATAACGGAAACAAGTACATCAATTCCGCAGGTTCCATCGAAGATATCGTAATCCCCCTTTACTCTAAGGAACCGGCTCGAGCAACACAAAATGTAGACTTTCAATCCAATCTCAATGCAAGTGTTCCTGCGGTTCCACCAGACGCTACAGAAGAAGATATCCAAAGATATATCAATGACCCAGATCCTAGGCAGCGAAGGGGCCACGTAACATCCATCAATGTCTACGATGAACAAGGAAACACACGTCAGTTAGGTGTTGAGTTTTATAAAATGAGAGACAATGTTTGGAAGATGCGTTTCAATTTAAATGACGCATCGCAAGTTTCCGTAGACGTAAAAGGAACGGGTGGTGAAAATACTTCAGTTCCAGGGAATACAGAACTTGAAGTTTCATTTACACCCGATGGAAAAATCATAAGCGTCTCAGATGGTGTAGACTCTCAAACAACTGGAAAACTTATGGCTGATATTTCTTTTCGATTGCCTGGAAATCCAACAGCTCAAAAATTCAGTCTCAATCTAGGGGAAGCGGGTCTCGTTGGTGGAATCACACAGTTCTCCTCTGACTTTACAACGAAAGCAGTAAAACAAGATGGATACCCGATGGGATATATGGAATCCTTTTCGATTGACAATACGGGTACTGTAACGGGTGTATTTTCCAATGGTGTAAGACAGCCCCTCGCAAGGATTGCGATGGCAAATTTTACAAACCCGGCAGGTCTCAACAAAGAAGGGGACACTATGTATAGTTACTCTCTAAATTCAGGGGAAGCAAACATTGGGGAAGCTGGATCTCAAGGGAGAGGAAAGATCAACGCAGGTCTTCTTGAAATGTCAAACGTAGACCTATCTGACCAGTTTACAGATATGATCGTAACTCAGAGAGGATTCCAGGCAAACTCTCGGACTATTGTCACTTCTGACCAAATGATCCAAGAGGTTTTGGGACTAAAACGTTAATCTAGTCCCTAAATCATTTTTTCCTTGAGTTCTGCAAAATTCTAAGAATATTGGGCGTATCCTTTATTTTTAGAATTTAGCAGATCCTTGTCTTCCTTTCAAAAAAATACACTTTTAACTGCTTTGATACTGGCGTTTATCGCCTATCCACCGCTATACTATTCAATCAAAGAAACAGTAGAAAAGGAATCTCGTCCGATTGAATACACGTCCCCTAGAACAGTTCCTTTTCTCAGCCTTCAGTCCATCACTGTAAAAAATCTTAAAACGGAACCTGGATTCCCTTTGGTATTGGAGGCGGGTTTAGACCAATTGTTATCTGAATCTGGAAATTTAGTATACTTAGGAGTTTGGGATGGTTTGACAAATCCCAATCGACAACGTACGGAATTCATCCTCTCCGGAGAATTGGAAATCTTAGATTCCTCTATCGCCTTTACACCGAAATTGGAATGGCTGGACTCTAAAAAGAAATTCAAAGGAAAACCTGTTCAAGTTTCGTTTGAGGAAATAGGGGAACTTCTCCCGAAAGCATACATGGGTCTAACGTCCCTTTTGAACGAGACCTTTCGTTTGGAACGTATACAAAAGGATGTTCCGAATTGGGCAACGACTCCCACGGAGATCCTTTCCGAATCTGAGTGGCAAGAACTAATTTACCAAATCAAAATTGCAAATGGCTCTTATTACTTGGAGACAAAAGACAATCTATCCGATAAGAAATCCTCCATTGTAAAAACTCTCTATATGAAGTCCATTCTGCTAAAAAAATCAGAAGATTTGAATCGAGAGCTTTGGAAGAACTTGGGCGGGAATCAAATGTTTCCATCCATTCAAAAATCCAAACTTGCTTTTCATATAGCAGATTTTTATTTTGAACGTGGCGAGCTAACCAAAGCTTTGGAGTTTGCATTGGCTTCAAAAAAGGAAAGGGAAGCCTTTGGCAAAGTCTATCATCCTGAATATTGTAAAATTCTAAATTTAATTGGTAATATTCTTGTCAGAAATAATAAAAAAGAAGAGGCGATTTTTTTCTTAACATCCGCAAAGGAAATGTATGATACACTGGGGCTTTCTTCTGACGAAACTGCGGTAAACAACCGTTATTTATATGGTTTGGTTTTAGCCGACCTTTCCCAATTAGAACTTGCAAACTATAGTTTATCTGACTTAAAGTCTGATTCTCTGACAAAAGAAAGTCAAATTCTATTTCATTACAATCTGTCCCTTTTGGATTATCGGTTGGCTTCCTTTACAAAAGCAAAAGTTAGGATCGCAAAACAAACAAAGATTTTATCAAAAATGGAACTTACGAACCATGATATTTCATTATACACTTTAAATCTAATTGCGGCAATTGAGTTGAAGCTTGGAAACTGGAATGTTGCCAAATCATCCTGGGAATCCATCGTGCAAGCCAAATCTGTCTACAATATCGAAGACAAACCTTACTATCGATATGCACTATTTAATTTGGCTCTAATAGAAAAAAATAGAAACAACTTAGATGCGTCTGAAAATTATTACAAACAATATACTCGTATAACAAGTTTTAGTCAGATTCAAAATTTAGAATCTGAACCAATTGTTGGAACTCAATTTTATCAAGATGATTTAAAGTTTCCAGAACAAGGAAAGTTCTTGGAATTAGAAGAAAAAACAATCAAATCGTATACTGGCCGATATATTTTTTATGGACAGGACGAAGAAATAAGAGCAAGAACTTACGAAAATCGACTTGAGGATACAAACCTATTCCTTTCCGATCTCATCGAAGAAAATCAGTTTAAGAGTAAGAATATTAATCGACTTAAGAAACGTTTGTTTGGTGACTATTCAAACTTTAGTAAAGGAAACCAAATTGTCTTTTTTGATATTGGTCCTGCTTTAAACCATCCTGAATATCCTGGTGTAACCTCATTGGCAGTTGCCAAACATTTTCCTGAAATGGAGGTGGTATTATGGGAGCTCCCTACCGAAGTTAATTTATTTCTGTTGAAAGTTAAACCTGAGAAAAAGGACTTTCTTTATTCCTTTAAAAATATCAGAATTTTTTCTGCAGATGGAGTTGGAGATTTTGAATCGGACTATCAAAATGAGAAGAACTGGATTCTCAGGAATCGACCGATACCAAAACTCAAAGGAAAAACAATCATTTTAAGGGCAGCAAATTCCATCGATATCTATGAACCTTTTACAAAAATAGAACCTCATTTTGAGTCCATGGCAAAGATTCTCAAAGAAAATGCGGTTCTGTATTTTTTTAATCGTAGCATTCTTTTAAAACCCAAAGGTAGCGAAAAATTTACACTAATAGGAAACCAGTCTATCCGCGGTTTCCACCACAACTTCCAAAGTTTGGATAGAAACGGCGAACCACCTTACACAATTCTCACCTATAGTTTGCCAGAGGAAGAATAAATGAACTTTTTAGAAACAGAATTTTTATTCTTCGCATTTAGTTTCCTTCTAATCTTTAGGATTTTTTTCAAAGAGTCGGAACCCGTTCGAATCAAATTACAATCTGTTTGGATTGGTCTAATGGTTGTTACTCTCTTTCTAGCAATTTTACTCCCGAGACTTGAAGTTTCTTATGCTTTTTTTCTCCCGAATTTCTCAACCATTGCAAAACTCAATTTGGTGTTTTTTTTGGGTTTTATGGTTTTGAAACCGACCCTTTCTGGTTTGGAAACTGGGGTGTTACTTATAATCTTTGGTTTTTTTAGTTTTCTTTTCTTTCCTTTTTTACTGGAAACAAATGCTGGAAAACCGCAGTTTCCCTTTCCGTATTTGGACAATTTAGGTCTTTTACCGATTTGGATTTCACTTGGAACTGCAACTTGGTTTTTTGAAATGTTCTGGTTAGAAAGATCGGAGTTTGAGAATTTTGTCCCGGGCTCTCTTCGTTTCCTTCTCCTTCTGACCCCGCTTGCAATGTTTCCTTTGGGTTCTATTCCTCTAGATTGGAACTTTTTTTCATCGCTCTTTGAGGCTTTTGTAATCTCCGTTGGCAGTGCTTTTGGATTCTATGTTACTTCTGTTCTCATCAAGGAAAAAACAGAGTCGGAGTTTGAGATCGGAGCCTTTATTGGGTTCGTGGCTTTTTCCCCATCTTTGGGCAGTGACTTGCTTGTGCAATTGCCACTCGCAATTCTTCTGGGAGGATTTGGTTCACTGTTACTTGGATTTTTACAGAAAAAAACATGGTCCAAACAAGGTCGGGAAGGATTCGTTTCTTTCTTTTTTCCGGGCGTGTTGGGAGCATTTTTACCCAGTTTGCTTGTCCCGAGAAATTTATGGCCCCATTCCCCCTTTGTTTTGTTAGCAGTTGATTTGGTTTTAGTTTTGTATGTTTTTGTTTTGACTTCGATTGTTTGTGGGGCTCTTTTATTGTTCCGCGGTCGAGTCAGTCGGAAAAAACAATAGACAGAGCCACTTTTCTGACGATACTACTTCTGTGACCAAGGCTATCGATTTTAAATACATCGTTTCCGATGATCCTTTTTTCGAAGGAAAAATTGCAGACTATTCCAAAAAAATAAAAGCTCAGATCGTCAAGTTTGAAGAGTTCCCCAAGGTATTGGAAGAATCACAAGGTCAGATTGCAAAACTTATTTTCTATATCTCAAGACATGAGTTGGAAGCCAAACACCAATCGATTCACGATACTTTAAAACTCAATCCAACTTTGATGTGCAGTTTTATAGTTAGGGCTCCCATCGACTACACTGGTTATATGAGTCTCTCTATAGAAGAGGAACTCTTTTTTACGAATGTACCAGACGATGCACCAACGATTTTTTTAGTCAAATCGTTAGTCAATGCCTTTACCAGCTTACAAATGGTTGTTGATAAATTCGAATTGCAAAAGCGCATCAATGTATCAACAAACGAAATATCGAAATTAACACGTATTGGAATTAGTCTTGCAAATGAAAAAGACTTCACCAAGTTGCTCCGAGATATTTTAACGTCCGCACGAGAGATTTCCAATTCAGATTCAGGCTCCCTTTATTTGGTTGAAAAAGATGAAAAAGGAAATCCGAGAAATCTACGATTCAAAATTTCTGCATTGGATTTGGATTCAGATGAATTTATCCTTCCAATCAATAAAAAGAGTATAGCAGGTTACGTCGCTTATACTGGAAAACAGTTAAATATTCCGAACGTCTACCAACTATCGGGTAACGAAGAATATAAATTCAACAGCGAATTTGATAAGATGAGCAATTATTACTCCAAGTCTATGTTAGTGGTTCCTATGAAGGACCACCATGACGAAGTTGTTGGTGTCATTCAACTTATCAACCGCAAACGCAATTTCCAAACAAAACTAACTCTTGAGGACATGAAATCTACAGCTGTATTAGAATATGATAAATATTCTGAAGAGTTAGTAATGGCTGTGGCTGGTCAAGCTGCCGTTGCCATTCAAAATAATAATCTAATCCATGATATTGAGACATTGTTTGAGGGATTTGTTACTGCCTCAGTTTCCGCCATTGAATCTCGAGATCCGACTACTTCAGGTCATTCGTTTCGAGTTGCACAATATACGGTTGGGTTAGCTGAATCCGTTAATGCGATTGCTGTCGGCAGATTTAAAGATGTTCACTTTAATACATCGCAAATCAAAGAAATACGGTATGCTTCTCTACTCCATGACTTTGGTAAAGTTGGCGTTCGTGAAAAGGTTTTAGTTAAGGCAAAAAAACTGGAGGATTACGAGTTGGATCTCATCCGATGGCGGTTTCAGTTTATCTTAAAGGACGTAGAAGCAAAATTAAACCATAAAAAGATCGATTACCTCCAAAAACATGGGAAGAGTGGTTATTCGAATTTTGAAAAATCCATCGATTTAGAATACCAACTTGAGAAAGACAAACTAGAAGAAATGGTTCGTATCATTGTGGAGTCAAACGAACCTTCCATTTTGGAAAAGGGCCATTCCAATTTTTTAGAAGAGATTTCCAAACTCAGTTACCAAACGACAGATGGAAATCAGATTACCTTACTTGCACCAAAAGAGTTTAATTTTCTGTCCATACGGAAAGGTTCTCTTGATTTTGAAGAACGACGCGAAATAGAGTCTCACGTGGAACATACGTTCCAATTTTTAAGTAAAATTCCATGGACAAAGGAACTCAAAATGGTTCCCGCTATCGCACATGGCCACCATGAAAAACTGAATGGGGGAGGATATCCTAGAGGACTCACTGCCGTTGAGATTCCTGTCCAAGCGAAGATGATGGCAATTGCAGATATTTTCGATGCTCTAACAGACCAGGACCGTCCCTACAAAAAAGCCGTACCTTTAGAACGCGCGTTCGACATACTCAAAATGGAAGTTCGAGACCAGCACATCGACGGGGACCTTCTGGATATTTTTATCGAGAGTAAGGCGTACGAAAAAATTCTTCACAAACGGCTTGAGACATGAAAAAATATTCGGGTATTTTTATTAGCTAAATTTTTTCTGTCTATATTAGAGAGGAAAATACTGTGCCGACACTTTCAGGTCAAACGATACTCATTACTGGGATTACCGATAAATCATCACTTGCCTTAGCGATTGCTAAAGAATGTCAAAAACAAGGAGCAATACTTATTTGTTCCGGACTAGGTCTTACACCCCACCACAAAAACCTATCTGAAAATTCTACTGCTTATTTGCAGCGAACCTATTCCGATTTTCAAACAGCAGTCTGGGAAGAGTTGGGCAAAGATATCTTAACTTTACCTTTAGATGTTAGTTTGCAAGACAGTATAGATGAGTTTTCAAAGAATCTTCAAGAGAAAGGGATTCAGTTGAATGGTTTTTTACATTCAATCGCAATGGATAAAACCATTCGAAAAGGGAAAGTCAAACCTATCATGGAAGTGAACCGAGATGAGTTTATGGATGCCATGAACGTATCCGCGTTTTCATTCTTGGCACTAACACAAAGTTTATACAACGCAAAAGTTTTCGCAAAAAAAGCGTCACTTTTGGCTCTGAGTTATTTGGGAGCGGAGAGATTGGTATCGCACCCTTATAAAAATGTGGGAGTGTCTAAGTCTGCATTGGAACGAATTGCTAAGGAAATGGCATTGGAACTTGGAAAATCGGATGGATTCCAAGTAAATATAATCCGATTCTCACCGTTTACTGGAAGTAAGGCGGGCGGAGCTATTGAGGGTCTTACGGAAGCTGTTGCGCTTTGTAACGAACTATCTCCACTAGGGAATGCATCACCGCAAGATCTCGCTGAAGAAGTGGCTTATTTGTTTAGACCAACAAACCGAGTTACCGGAGAAATCCGCCATGTGGATGGTGGATACCATATCCGCGGTTAGTTCAATTCACTAAAAGAGTCCGAGATCTTTTTTTCAAAATCTCGGCCTCTTTCTTCAAAATTCTTATATTGGTCAAAACTTGCACAAGCTGGGGAAAAGAGGATGGTTCCGTCTCTTTTAGAACCAGAAACATGAAACATTCTTCCTCCTTCTTCTATTAAATATGTTTTGAGGTGTGATATCGTTTGTCCCAAATTTTCAAGGAAAAAAATGGGCAGATCTAATTTTGAAAGCTCCTCTTTCCATTTTGAGACTGCAGTCCCATAAACCCATACGCAAATTTGCAGTTCTTTCAGCTTGTTAAGAAGTGGATCAAGAGGTTCCTCTTTGGGTATCCCACCTAATATGAGATAGACTGAGTCACCTTTTTTAAAACCAGACAGACCAGATAGTAAAGAATGTAAATTGGTCGATTTTGAATCATTGATGAAAGTGAAATTCTCAAAATCCTTTTCTACATTTGGAAATTTCATTTTTTCAAAACGGAACTTCAGACCTTCAAAACTTTCGTAAGCAGCTTCAATACTAGAGGGTGCCATTCCCAATGTTTCTGCGATTCCTATGGCAAAACAAAGATTCATGTGATTGTGTTTTCCTTTTAAAGGAAATTTTGTTAGATTGTATTGGTATTTTGGACTAGAAATTTTTAGTCCTTCTTCTTCAATCAAAACACCTCCTGCCTCGCCAACAAAATGTTTGTGGCATACCGTGTCTGAAAAAGTCTCTGCTGAAATGTAATCCAAAACTTTTCGATTTAAAAAGACGTGGGCTTTTGGGTTAGAGCTTATAATCTTCCATTTTGCTCGCGCATAATTTTCCATACTCACATGCCTTTCCAGATGATCCGGTGCCAGATTTAGAATGGCAGAAACATCTACACTCAAATCTGGCGAATCCTCAAGTTGATAGCTCGAGAGTTCTAATACAACGAGGTTTAGATTTTCTCTACAGAAACTTGTAAATGGGACTCCAATGTTTCCACCTATTCTAGAATTAGAATATTCTGATTTTAATATATGATATGTTAAAGCTGTTGTTGTTGATTTGCCGTCGGTTCCCGTGATACCAACGAGTAGTCCTTTATAGAAAACTCGCCCCAAAGCAATTTCGGAGAGAACCGGGATCCCCTTTTGTTGTGCTAAGTTCAAAATGGGGTGGTTCGGGGAGATCCCTGGGCTTTTGATCAGAAAATCAGAAAGAGAAACTGCTTTCTCTCCATCGGATTCTGCAAAAACTTTTGAATAATCCTTTTCGTTACCTTGAGGTGGGTTTTTGTCCACGAGGATGGTCTCGCGTCCAAGACTGAGGAGGAGCTTACTTGCCGAGACTCCAGAAGTCCCACCTCCGAGAATCAAAAAACGGGAGTGGGATAGGAGCTCTTCGGGTGTGGGAATGGGATGAGAAAACATTGATTGACAGTCCTCTAAAATACGGCGAATTTGTAAAATCATATCAGGTTGGTGAATCGGTGCTGAAACACGAAGTGAAAGACGGAAAACTCGTCGTATATCTAGAAGGTCGATTGGACGTTTCTGTGGCAAATGAAGTCGAGGAGGGCCTTATGGACTTAATCGAAAATGCCGGTCATAGAAAGGTTCTCCTAAATATGAAAGACGTTGAGTATATGTCCTCTTCTGGATTTAGAGCCTGCATTTCCACTCTTCGCAAACTCAATTCAAAAGACGGTGCATTAAAAATCTCCAATATCAAACCAGCTGTCAAACGGATCTTTGATGTCATTGAACTTACCTCACTCTTCGATATCCACGATTCGGAAGACCAAGCCTTAAAGGCTTTTTAGTCTTTGGGGTTTTTTACGAATCCCGTTCTTCAAAAAATCGTCTCCCAAAAAAAGTCTGAAGTAGCAGACATTCGTACTTCAGATTTTCCGGTGCGAAAGCACGGAGTTTTCCCGTTTGCCACCAATCTCAAAAAAAAAGACTCTTTGGCTGTGATTGCCGAATGTAAAAAAGGGAGTCCTAGTGCGGGTATCCTCCGAGATAAGTACGATCCTTTGGCTATCTCAAAAATCTATGAAAGGATGGGTGCGGGCGCCATTTCCATTCTTACAGATAGAGAATTTTTTTTTGGTTCTTTACAACACCTCCAATCGGTAGCTCAGTCAGTTCAAATTCCTGTTATTCGTAAAGACTTTATCATTGATGAGTTGCAAATCGATGAGGCTTATGCGTATGGCGCTTCTGCAATTTTACTTATAGTCCGTATTCTTACTCCCAATCGATTGAAAGAATTGTATACATATGCAAAAAAATTAGGATTAGAAGTCCTTGTAGAAACGCATACACAAGAAGAGGTGTTGACTTCGATTGAATTGGATTTTGAGGTCATCGGCATCAATACACGCGACTTAGATACATTTGAAATTCATAATGAATTGATATTTGATTTATCTAAGTTGATTCCCAAGTCAAAGGTCATCGTCGGCGAATCAGGAGTGTCAAAAGAAACCAACTTAGTCCAATACAAAGGAGTGGTGGATTCATTTCTCATCGGGACATATTTTATGAAATCGGAAGATATTGAGTCGGCCTACCGTTCTTTGGTTCTTGGCTAGTTGATGGTTTGATGTTATATTTAAAAGCAATACTTCTTTTTTTTATCTATCTTTTTACCGCAAAGTTAGGAATGAGTTACTTAGCTCTTCATCCTGCCAATTTAACAGTACTTTGGTTCCCAGCGGGAATAGCAATCATAGCAGTTTTATCTTTTGGATACAAATCTTTGCCTTTCGTTTTTTTAGCAAGTTTTCTTTCCAACTGGGATGGGCTTCACCAAAATGCAAAGAATATAGAAGAGATCCATATTCTTTGGGCAATCACGAATTCTGCGATCATTGATACAATCCAGCCATTAATTGCCTATCGATTTTGGAAGAAATTTATCCGCTCCAATTTAACTTCCGTGTCCGATTTGATTTATTTTATCATCCTAATATCCTTCTTACCCTGTTTGGGATCGGCCTTGGGTCTCGGATTGAATCTTTATACCTTCTCGTATTTTGAAGGAATATCTCTCCTCGAAACTCTTAAGACCCTTGGGGTCTTATTTTTAGGCGATGCGATGGGAATCTTCATTACCGTCCCCTTATACTATCATTGGATGCGTCCGGGATTTAGTGGAAGTAAATTTGGTTTTTTAATTCTTATCAGTATTCAATTTTTATTTTTAATATTCATTGTACCGTATTTCCCTTTTTTTTATTTTTTTTCCTTTTTGGTTTTAACAATGTTGGGTTACTTCAATCGATTGAAGGGGATCAGTTTTGGAATTTTGCAACTTTACGTTGTTAGTATATTTTTAACAAATCATAAACTTGGCCCATTTGTCTATGAAAATGATTCAGAGTCTTATCTTTTTTTAGTCTCTTTTTTAATACCATTTTCTTTTTTGTCTGAGTTTTTAACGATTCTCTACTTTAGATTGGAAAACTATCAGTTTGAATTAGAGAAAAAAGTCTTTGAAAGTACTAAGTTACTTAGAAAACAGATCTTTGAAAAAAACACTGCCATTGAGGCATTAAATCTTTCCGAGAGAAAGTTAAATGAATCAAACAAAACAAAAGATAAGTTTTTTTCAATCATTGCCCATGATTTAAAAAGTCCTTTGGGTAGTTACAACCAACTCATTCGTATGGTTATAGAAGATTTTGGAAAGTATACAGATTTCGAAATTCAGGAGATATTGAATCGAATCCATGAATCCTCGGAAAGACTCTACCAACTTCTCGATTATCTGTTGGATTGGGCGAGGACTCAATCTCAATCCATGCCATTTACGAAAGAATCTTTTGATTTATATAAGTTAGTTTCCCGTGTGTATTTAGACCACCAGGAGAGACTTCGCAATAAACAAATACAATTCAAACTTACAGCGGCTAATCCCAGTATTGTCAATGCAGATGAAGCCATGATCCATACTGTGGTTCGAAATCTTGTCTCAAACGCCGTCAAATTTACAAGTGTTGGTGGAACAATTGAAGTTCTTATCTATAAAAATGACGAAGGTACATTTTTGGAGTGTATAGATACTGGGGTTGGAATCCGGCGCGATAATTTGGAAAAATTGTTTCGGATTGATGCTCAACTAACGAGCATTGGTTTAGAGGGTGAAAAAGGAACTGGGCTTGGACTGATTCTTTGCAAAGAATTTATAGGTATGCATGGTGGCGAGATTTGGGCAGAAAGCGAAATTGGTTTGGGAACCAAAATTACCTTCCGAATTCCTTAAACTTTTTTATAAAAATGGTTTGACGTATGGGGTACATTCCCAAAGATGGTGAAACGGCGATTGGAAGAAGCCCGGAAGGGAACCGCACTGATTGCGATTATAGATCATTTACAACATACACAGTAGCGTGACTAACGTAACAATTCTAGCGAGAGAAACGGAAGCTGGAG
>JAPZTS010000019.1 GCA_027533185.1 Leptospira sp.
GCTTGTACTAGTTACTTTGGTTTCGCTAATGAATTTACTCTTCAAACGAAGAGTTTTGCCATCTTCCTGTAGTGTATCAAATGCCACAAAAACTTCACCATTCTCAGTTAATCGTTCCACATTCATCGCATGGATTGAACAAGTTTTGGCACCAGTATCAATCCTCGCTCTGAATTTAAGCTTCCAATTCGGAAACTCAACCCATTCTACGCGACCAATGATTGGTTTTAGATACTGTGGAGGAATAACGATAGGCTTAACTTTAATATCGGGCTTCTTTTCAACAATCTGTTGGCCCGAAAAACATCCAAAAAAAATGAACGAAGCAAAGCAGATCAAAAAAAGTTTCTGCATGTATGTATTAGACTTATAATTCGCTATAGTTGAACAATTCATTTTATTTTAAGTCAACTTCTGTTTTTTTGCTCTCACTTCCGAAAGGTATGCATTAAACAAATCAATATATCGTAAATAACCTAGACAAATTCCATCAACAATCGCCAATTTATCTACATCATACTCCAATAAAATTTGGAGCGCACGACCTAAACTATCGCTAGGGGTTACAGAAGGTACATCTTGTACAATTTCATGGCAAGTAATTAGATTTTTGATATCATTTTCAAATTCTGGCAAGATTCGATTTTTACGAAGAGATACAATCCCCTTGTAATGATTTTCATTATTTAATATTATAAAATCACTTGCTTGGATTTCAATCGCTTGTTTTTGCAATGCAGTAAGAGGTAAATTTTCGGATACAATTGCAAACTTTCTAAATTCTTTAAAGTGCTGAGAAATTGAAACTCTATCCAAAACATCTTGATTCATATCCCAATGGTGCGAAGGAGATAAAAATCTATTTTTGACTTGGTTTCGGTAGATAGATATTTTATGTGATAGAATAGCAGCTATCACCGATACGATCATCAGTGGAGGAAGCAATTCATAACTTCCGATCATATCACAAACCATAATCATGGCTGCAATCGGTGCCCTTGCCACACCAGCAAAAAACGAACCCATGCCAACCAACATAAAAGGGAAAATTACTATATTCCAACTTGGTAAAAGGATTTGGGACATAGATCCCACAAATGCACCTAACATTCCTCCTATTGCAAATGACGGACCAAGTAAACCACCCGAATTTCCCGAACCAACAGTAAGTGATGTGGAGAAAATTTTAAAGAGCGCAACCGATAGTAAAAAAAGTGGTCCGTTAAAACCGAAATTGGTTGATTCAATGACCTCACCATTAATCATTCTCTGGATCAAACCGAAACCAGAGCCCAATACTTCTGGGAAAATCAATGCCATACAACCAACCAACAATCCACCTAATGCAGGTTTCAAGAAAATAGGGATTTGCAATTTTGCGAATCTATCTTGAACAGAATGATACACCTTTACGAAAAAAGCACCGACAAAAAAACAAAGGAACCCCAATCCAATATAAATTGGAATATGCCTATAATCATTCAAACTATACTCTTGAACGGAAAATATAGATCCTTTTCCCGCAAGGCCCACATAAGTAAGATATGCAGTCACCGAGGAAAGAATACAGGGAACAAGTGAGTCACTTTCTATGTCTTCTTGGTAAACCATCTCAACGGCTGTGATGGCTCCACCGAGAGGTGCACGAAATATGGCTCCTAGTCCACCAGCTGTTCCGGCTAACATCAGGGTTCGACGAGCTCTCGCCCCAGACTGCAACCAACCACCTAACGCAGATCCGAATCCTGCTCCTATCTGGGCAGTAGGTCCCTCTTTCCCTCCGGATCCACCAGAGCCTAATGTTAAAATGGTAGCAATAGCTTTAAAAAAAGGAACTTTCGTTTGGATTTTTCCTTCATTAAAATGGAATGCGTGGATAAGTGAATCTGTACCTCCACCTTGTGCTTCCGCACAAAAAAATTGTGTAATTAGGCCTACAAATAAACCACCGATGGCGGGCAATAGAAGAATAGCCCATGGATTCAAATCTCCCAATTTTTGAATCGAGTGGAAATGGAGATCTCCAGAAGGAATACCAGGATCATAGCCCATAAGTCTTCCAAAGGTTAAACTTTCTGCGTAGGTGAGTGTCCAATTAAAGCCGTAGGCACCAAACCCAGCAAAGATCCCAATCAGCAAAGAATAGACATAAATCGATCGCGATCCTTGGATAGAAAACAACTTCCGAAAGCGATTCGATTGCCCCATACGCCAAGCTTAGGAGCCTGTACTTTTTTCCCAAGGAAAAACAGAGAATCCTCTTGACCCAGGCGAATTTCTTTTGTCTAATAGAAGGAATGAAACGCTCTATTTTGCTTACTTTTATTGCTTTTTTATTTTTTCTCAGTTGCCGTAATAAGGATGCAAACAAGACAGAGATTACGGGGCTTCTGAGTGATGGTTTTCCAGCTATCTACTTTCTGGGAGAGATTGACAGCGGCCTCACCCCCAACTGTGGAACGGCAACACCTGCAACTGCAGCAAATACGGGAACACCGACCCAACCAGGTGCACCTGCCCAAACAGGTGGGTCCACTTCTAATAACACGCGTTTTTCGATTATATCTCAGTTGATTTTTAAAACACGCGAGACCCTCAACATTCGTTACATCTATGACAGCACCCAAATCCAAGGTAGAGTGGATTCCCAACAAGGTTTTGTACTTTCTGGGGGCGCTTTGAATAAGACAGTGCAAGGAAACATTGGTACTGTTGAATGGTTTAACCAAGGGATCAATGTAGATACTTCCCTCCAAAGTGCTCAGCAAATATCTTTTTTTAATATTGAAATCAATCTTACTGGTACCTTCAGCGACACAAATAGTGCTGGCACAAATTCGAATCTTCTCAACCAGTGCTTTACTTTAGATGGGGTAAATTGTACTTCAGGTCAATCTTCCACTCAATGTTTTACATCGGACAATCGAACTTGTTTGGTGCAGAATACAGCGACAGATGCAAGGTCAGTTACAATTCGCGGAACACTTCGTTGCAATGCGCCGAATGTAGTTCCGAACTGATTTTTTAATCAACCAAGTTTGCTCAACTGTTCTACGAATAGGGTTTTTTCATTTGAGTCTTCGAAACGATTCAAAAAGTTCATTAGGTATTCTTTTTCTTTTTTCAATTCATGATTCAAATGATTTTGAATTTGATACTTTTGCATTAATTCCAAAATCATTTGCGACTCGAAAGAAGTTCTACTTTCTTTAGAAAAGAGGTTTGAAATCACTTTCTTATCGGAACGATCGGCTCGCTCTCGTAAAACCAAAATAGGATAGGTGTAGAGGCCGTTATAAAAATCCTTTAAGAATTCCTTACCAGATTCTCGACTATCTGTAAAATAATCCAAACAATCATCCTTTTTTTGAAAGAGCAATCCTAAACGAATGCCATATTCTAAGATCTCAGTTCTTTGTTTTCCAACGAGTCCAGCAAGCACTGCACCGGATTCCGTACAAGCACCAAAAAGGGAAGCAGTCTTTCCGTATATAATAGAATTATAAATTTTCAAAGTAATTTTCGGATTTTTTTCCCATTCCATTTGCAATAGTTCACTGACAGAAAGCTCACGTAAAACCTTTGTAAAAATTTCCATGATCTCGGGTGAATTCAATCGATTGAGTTGACTGATGCCGCAAGCCAATAGATAATCCCCCGCAAGAATTGCCGTTTTGTTTCCAAACTTAGCACCCACAGTTGGTTTGCCTCGCCTAATACTTGCGTTATCAACAACATCATCATGCAAAAGACTTGCCGCATGGATTAGCTCCGCAACGGAACCAACGTCCAACCAATGATTGTCCTTCAGATTTACCTTTAAAAACTTACAAAATAGATAGTGTGTAACTGGTCGAATTCGTTTTCCACCGGATGTGATTACAAATTTTTTAATCTGCTTTAATACAGGAATATCCTCTTGGATGATGTTCTCTAAATTTTTGTCAAATTTAGAGATTAGTTTTTTTATCTCAAAAGAGGATTTCATATTACTCAGCGTGAGTGGATCTGCTTTCTAAAATTTGAAGGTATTCTTTTAGAGTATTCTCCATTTCATTAGACTCTTTCTCGCGATAAATATGAATCAAATTACGACACATTCTTTTTGTGATGGAGAGGGTACTTGCTTTGGTAAAGTAACGACTAGAGTTTGGATATCCATTCGCCTCCAAAAACTTTTCACAAGTAAATTTATCGAGTAAAACTCCACCATGAAATGGATCGATAAAGGTAAAATAATTCTCCGATTCGTATTGAAGTAAAAAATGCAAAGGAAGGTTGGTTCCATACAATGGTAGACCCAACCTTTGTCCAACTAACAGATATACTGCAGAAAGCGTAATAGGAATTCCCATTCTACTTTTGATTACTTGGAAGATATAAGAATTTCCAGGATCATTGTAATTTTGAATATTCCCAACAAAACCTTCTTCCTGAAAAAGTACCTGACAGAGAATTTGAACTTTCAATTCATCTGTTAAATAGGAGGAATGATCATCATAAAGTTCAGAAACCCTAAGTGTGATTCGATCTAGTTCCGATTTTATCTCTGTATAACTTTGATTTGGGAATCCAATGCAGGAAAGTTGCACGACTGCTTCCTCTAAGTCGCGGTAATGATTAGTATGGCCTCTAAGCGTTAGTTTATAAAAGCTATGTCGTAACCTATGCCGAGTTAGGTCCGAAATCATTCCCCTTGCCTGAACCCGCAAAAAAGGATCTTGCACTTCTTCCATGGCTTCTTCCATAGAAAGTTGCCAAGGAACACGCGATGCTATGAGTTTTTGTAAGAATCTTTTTTTTTCAGAAGGAGCAATTTCCCAATCAAACAACAGACGGTTTATGTCTTCTGGATAAAAATTGGGATAGTTACTTTGTGCCATTGCAAAGAGTTTCAGGAATGTAATAGAATTGTCAACTGAATCTAATCTTTTAGACTAATTCTGCAAGTGCTTGCGCTTCCTGTTCTTTGTTTGGTGGCGTGCCGTGCCATTTAGGATTGTTTTCCATATAGGAAACTCCTTTTCCAAGAACGGTTCTGAACACGATCAACGTAGGTCCCGATGTGTACGTCTTTGCTTTTTCAAAGGCTTGGAAAATCTCTTCCATATTATGTCCGTCGGCATTGATCAAGTTCCAACCAAAGGTCTTGAATTTTTGATCTAGTGGTTCAAGCTTCATTACCTCTTCGGTATTTCCATCAATCTGAATATAATTGCGATCCATGAAGGCTATGAGATTATTTGTGTTAAAGTGTACGGCAGATTGTGCAGCTTCCCAAGTCATTCCTTCTCCACACTCTCCATCAGATATGCATGTATAAATCTTATATGTCTCTTTCTTCAGTTTTGCACCTAGTGCAAGACCAACAGATACTGAAAGACCTTGACCAAGTGAACCTGAGCTTGATTCAATTCCTTTCATATAACGAGTAGAAGGGTGACCTTGCAAAAAGGAATCCATTGCTCTAAATGTTTTTAGATCTTCCACAGGAAAGTAACCCGAAAGGGCCATTGCAGCATACCTCACTGCACACACATGTCCATTGGAAAGGATTAGTCGATCTCTATCTTTCTTATCTGGATTTTTTGGATCATGATTGAGGATCGATGTATAAAGAGCTGCATAGATATCAGCGAGTCCTAATGGCCCACCTGGGTGCCCCGAATTGGCAGCAGTGACCATCTTTATCACTTCTCGACGGATTTCTTTTGCAAAATTGTTTGCGACTTCGATTCTATTCATGAATGGTCCTTAATTTGGCTGTGATTGGAATAAAAACAAACCAGAGATATACACAATGGTGTAGAGTGGCAAAAAGATGTAATGCAATTTTACGTGAAAAGTTCGATTTCTTTTCCAGCCAGAGTATCCCATAAGTAACATCATACAAAGAGAAATGCTTGCAAAAATTCGATGGATGATAATGACAATAGGAGCCATAGTAGGATAGATTTGGTGTTCCGTGATACCACCTAGCAAGTATTTAATGGCAAGCAAATAAATAGCTGCGGATAGATTAAAAATCATTCCAGCTGTATTCAAAACTCTGTGCGTGGAGAGATTTGATTTACGAAAAGTATACCCCAAATAAAAAGCCACAATAGAGGCAGTCATTAAACTATTGATCCAAAATAGAGCCATCTTTCACCATTTTGGACGGTCTCCGAATGGCTCAAAGAATTTTTATTTGACCTTACTCAGATTTCTAAAAAATTGGAAAAACACGCCGCCTTAGCTCAGTGGTAGAGCAGCTGTTTTGTAAACAGCCGGTCGGAGGTTCAAATCCCTCAGGCGGCTCCATTTTTCTTCGGGTAGGTACTCAAGTGGCCAACGAGGGCAGACTGTAAATCTGCTGGTTTTACCTTCGAAGGTTCGAATCCTTCCCTGCCCAAATTAGCTCCCCTATTTACGACAACAGTTTCATCTAACAACTAATGTGAAGGATTCGAATAGAGACGAACGACTGCGACAATAGGAGCAGTTTCCGCAAGGATGCGGAAAAGTGAGTCGACGGGCCCGCGCGAGCGTAGCCAGGATGGCGGAGCGACGGGTGGGCGTATCCTTCTTTTGCAATTTTTTTCCAATTTGTAAAAGAGTGTATCCAAAAAGATTTTACAATCCAGAGTTTTTATAGCTATCCTTACCGCATACTCTTTGCCCACTTTTTAAAAAAAGGATAAGCCCCTCTATGAAAGCTATGTCGTTAATCAAGAGATTGAAAACTAGCACTCTTTTTGTTGTCGTAGGAATCAATTTGGTCATCTTTGTAGTACATTACATCTGGATGGTGAAGGATGTGGGGACATATGATACGGCCAAATTTCAATTTATCGGCTATACTCTTGGAGTTCCTCACACATCAGGTTATCCACTACACACTTTGCTTTCCTGGTTGTTTACGAATACTCTGATTATTGGGGAAATCGCTTGGAGACAAAACCTACTCAATCTTTTGTTTTCAATTATCTCTCTCAATTTTTTATTTTTTATACTTCGCCAACTATCCTTAAGTCTATTTTTTTCTTTCCTATTAGTTCTATTACAAGCCTTTTCTCTTACGTTTTGGTACATTAGTTATCAATCTGAAGTATATTCTTTGCATATAATGTTGATGAGTATCGTAACGTTCTTGGTTGTTCGGCATTACAATACAGGTAACGATAATTACTACTATTATGCTCTATGCATTTTTGGATTGATGTTTTCCAATCACTTAACATCGATCTGCCTGTTCCCTGGACTGCTAATCTATATTCTTGTAAGAAAATGGAGGCTGATACTAAATTTCAAAATCTATCTCTATAGTGCTTTAGGAATTTTATTAGGAATGTTACCTTATTTATACATATACGCAAGATTTTATGCACCTAATGATGTATATGTGGAGATGCATGTTTATGATTTTAATTCCTTTTTTAACGAAATCACAGGAGGAAAGTTTCAAGGTCAATTAAACACTATCAATTGGGAAAAGTTAAGAACTTTTCAATTACCGATGACTTATAAATTTTTTAAGTCGGGGGAAATTAGTTTTTTGACTCTTTTTTTCATATTTGCATATATAAAAAGGAATTTAAGCCCTCTCCTGATATTCCTTAGTGTTTCCGTTGCATTCAATATATATTTTGCAATTTCTTTTGATGTGTATGATCCTTGGGGTTATTATACTCCCGTTTATTTTTTATTATTAATTTTAGTCGGAATAGGAATTGAAAATTTAAAGCAATGGTTTCAAAAAATAAATCCATCTTATGCAAAAGCATTTATTTTGATCATTTCCGTCTTGTTATCATATCGATTGGCAACAATTTTTAAATACAATTCTAAGAAAATCCATCAATTTACCGAAAAAGAAGATTATCACAGAGCGATAGCAAAAAAGTATCTAGCAGCTCTTAACGAAGAATGCATTTTCATCATCACGAGTGACCAAACTTGGCAAACATTACATTATTTGTTACAGATAAAAGAAAAAGAAAAGAAAATAACCTTAATTCCGATCTGGTATGAAAGAGAAGAGTTTTTTCAAGTCCATGAGTATCTAAAAGGCAAAGAGTATTATGATATAAATTTTCGAAATTCAATCAAGCCAGGTCTCCCGGTTTTTTTAGCTGATAAAAAATGGATTCCGAACTTTGAAAAATTTGGATTCAAAGCAATACCTCAAGAAAATGGAATGTATCGCTTAAGCACGAACTAAAAATCGCAACTCTCATACGGCCTATCTTTCTTCTTTATGAACTTTCCATTTTGAAATTGGATGAGAGTTGCACTTTGGCAGTTTTTCCGAGTAAAGAATTGAATGGAGTTTTTATTCAAAATTTTAATTTGATCTAAATAGGTTTTTTTAATCAATCGATTGGAATTCACCTCGATAAAATGAATCATTCCGAGAACTCCAGTTCCACTAAGGACGATGAGCCATTTTTGATCCCCTGTAATATACACTTGGCGAATCAGGTAGTCGTCATCCGTAAAATGTTTTTTTAGATCCATCAAACAAGGTAGCTTACGATTGTTGGAAGCATCTAAAGATTGGATCGGTACGATGTTCGTCTCAGAAATTTGTACTTTTGCACGGGTTAAATCACAATCCTCACTGGGATTTTTTTCTGCATACAAACTAAGCGAATTGAATTGGAGTAAGGCCAAAAAACAGAAACCGAAGTATAAATTTTTCATATGATTCTGATTATCTCAATTTGAGGATCGCTTTTCCAATCACTAGGTTGGCTATTGCAAGGAGGATATGAAAGATATCAACGTTCAAAATGATACCAGTTTTACCTCTTGTTCCAACCACAAGTCCGGCGATTACAAAAAGTGCGGCACCAGAGATCGCAAGAACAGCTGCAGTTTGGTTTCGTCTCCATTTTAGAAGGCCCACAATCAAAATGATAACCATAGAAATCCCACCGACGATTGTTGAATACATCGGCATAGGAAATACATAAACAAACAAGAGATAACCGATAAACATCGAAAGAACTTTGAAAGTAAAGAATCGTTCTGTAATAGTTCGAATGCCTAGGTGAAAAAATGCAAGTCCTAGAAGAGGCACTCCCACACAACTAGCAAGACCGACAAAAAATGAATAGATAGAATCGATAACATTAATTCCCAAAAAGTGAATCGCGCCCAAACCAGCAGAGGTGGCTATGATTGTAAAACCATAGAGTGCAGCGCGATACGAGATGGAGCTTGCCGATTTGAATTGATAGGAAACATAAAAGCTAACAAGGCTTAAAACGAGATCAGAAATAAATGTTGAAATTACCATGGCAGAGAGAATAGCCCAACTTCATTTGAATTGCAAGGAAGAAATCCACGGTTTTGAGAGAACAACTGTAGCTTTTAATCCACCAAATATAAAAAAACCCCCAGATTTGATACTGGAGGTTTCCCCTTTATTCAAAATATCCACTCGCCAGTTAAATCGGCGGTGGTTAGCCTTTTGAATTAATCTTTTTTAGAAGCCGCTTCTTTGATAACGTAAGCCGCGATTTCGTTTTTTTGAATTTGCGTAGTTCCCTCGAAGATTGTGAGGATTTTGGAATCTCTCATCAATTTTTCTACAGGATATTCTTTTGTGTAACCGTATCCACCAAAGATCTGAACTGCATCCGTTGCACACTGAACCGCGATTTCAGAAGCATATGCTTTTGCGATTGCAGAGTATTTTGGAAGGTTTGGATCGTTTGCATCAGAAAGTCGAGCTGCTTTGTACGTGATCTCTCTTGCTGTTTCTACTTTAATGGACATGTCAGCTAACATGTGTTGTACTGCTTGGAAAGTACCAATTTTAGTTCCAAATTGCTCTCTTTCTCTTGCATATTTTGCCGCATGGTCAAGAGCCGCCTGCGCAACACCCACACCCATTACCGCAACAAAAGGTCGCGATGCATTCAAAGTTTGAAGTGCATAAACAAATCCGAGGTTTTCCTTTCCAACAAGTGCGTCTTCACCTACTTCACAATCTTCAAAAATAACTTGGTGTGTGGAAGAAGCTCGGATTCCGAGTTTGTCTTCTTTTTTACCTACTGTAAGACCTTTTGCATCGCGTGGAACATAGAAGCAAGACACTCCACGAGTTCCACGGTTTTTGTCCGTATAAGCAAAAACCGTAAAGGCTTGCGCATCAGATGCACCAGTGATCCATTGTTTCGCCCCATTGATGATCCACTTGTCGCCTTTTTTTTCTGCGCGAGTTGTCATACCAGGAACGTCAGAACCAGCACCTGGCTCAGAAAGACAGAATGAAACGCCGAATTTTCCATCAGCGATTGGAGGAAGCCATTTTAATTTTTGCTCGTGAGTGGCTCCTTTTAGAATCGGAAGGATTCCAAGACCTGTGTAAGCAAAACCTAGAGCTATCCCAAGGCATCCACGAGAGAGCTCTTCAATCGCAAGACACTGCTCAATCGCTCCAAGACCCCATCCACCGTATTCCTCAGGGATTACAAGGCCGTTGATTCCCAATTCTTGTCTCATTTTATCAACGAGTTCTTTGGGGTGTTGGTTTTTTTCATCCCAGTGGAGTGCCACTTCATGTGGGATTTCTTTTTTCACAAAATTGCGAACTAAATCTCTAATTTCCAGCTGTTGCTCAGTGAATTGCGTATACATTCCGGGATTTTCCTTTTAAGAATCGGGTATTTACTACCTTTTTTCGTACGAGGGTTTCTGTGCCAAGGGTTTTTCTCTCTTTACAAGTGAGCAAAAATCTTGTAAAATTCCAGGATTGTATGACTAAATTGTGTTCGTTATTCCAACCCAACCTCCAAAGGGTATTTCTTTTCGTAATCACCCTCTCCTTCGTCCTAGCTTCTTGTGCGGGAAGACCCGCTTATGAGCCGAAAGCTAATTTGAGTTATGCGAATTTTGACGCATATTTCCAAGAAAAGTTAAAATTGAGTCAGGCAAAACAGCACAGACCCGGAAATGAAGAGAGATACATTAGCTACGGCAAAAAAACTCCTCTAGCTTTTTTATATATTCATGGTTTTGGCGCCTCACGGGCCGAAGGTGAGGAGATTTTAGAGAAGCTTTCTAAAAAATTTAAAGCAAATACTTACCTACTTCGATTGCCTGGTCATGGCACAAACAAAGAAGACCAAGCTGAACAAAAGTTTTCAGACTACTTAGATGCATCTAGAGAAGCCTTATATATGATGCAAGGACAAGGTGACAAGGTTATCGTCTTTGGAAGTTCTATGGGCGGACTGCTTGCTACATGGCTTGCAGCGGAATATCCTGAGGAAGTAGATGGTCTAGTTTTGGCAAACCCATTCTATGCACCAGTTGACGGAAGTTTGAATATTCTAAACTACCCAGGTGGACTTACGTTTATACACTTATTAAAGGGAAAAGTACGCAAAACTACAAAAGAAGGTGATCCACGAGTTTTACCAGAAAGAAACAATTATTGGTACCCGGAACAGTACTTTTCTGCATTGGTTGGAGTGAACGATCTAAAGAACTACGCTTCCGTTCCAGAGATTTACAAAAAGGTTACTTCTCCCGCCTTACTTTTGTACTACTACAAATCAGAAAAAGAACAAGATCCAACAGCAAGTGTACCTAAAATGTTGGAAGTATTCTCAAATCTAGGTTTAGAAAAAACACCTAATCCGAGGAATAAAAAGGTAGCCATTGAAAATGGAATGCATGTGCTAATGTCAAAGTATATCATCACTGATAAGGCATTCATCGAAAAAGAAACTGAAAAATGGATATCGGAACTAAAGTAGTTGCTCTTGTAACTGGGGGAAACCGTGGCATTGGCAAACAGGTTTCTCTCGATTTAGAAATGTTAGGTGTTTATGTAATCGTAGGTTGCAGAAATCCTGAAGAATCGGAATCTCTCGTCCGAGAAATCAGACAAGTTGGTGATGGTGAATTACTTTCTTTAGATGTTTCTAAAGAGCAAAGCATTACGACGGCCTACGATACCATTTTTTGGTGATACGTTCAACTAGATTCAAAGGAAGGTCATAGATTCTATGAAAGTGATTCTGCAAAATATTACAATTACCGCTATCGGGTTTTTAATCGGAAGTGCTGTGAACATGGGACTCATCATGATAAGCGGACAAATCATTCCTCCACCAGAAGGAGCAGATGTGACTACCATGGAAGGCTTGAGAGAATCGATTCACCTCTTTCAGCCAAAACACTTTATCTTTCCATTTTTAGCACATTCACTTGGAACTTTCTTTGGTGCTTTTTTTACTGTAAAATTTGTAAAGTCACACCATCAAATTCTCGCATATGTGATTGGCCTTATTTTTTTGAGTGGTGGAATTGCTAACATTCTTATGTTACCAGGTCCGCTCTGGTTTTCTATCGTCGATTTAGTTTTTGCCTATATTCCAATGGCATATATTGCCATTCGGATCGGGAAGTAAAAGCTGGATGCGGTTATATACCGCATCAAATACGCTAATCTAAGCCACTTCTCTACCGCGACCTGCTTCCAGAATTTCAAACCATTCCGTTCTGGAAATAGGAAAACTAAAGGCCTTTGATGCAGAAATCACTCTTTTGATGTCATTTGTTCCAAGGATCGGAATCAATTTGGCAGGATGGTTCAAAAACCAAGAATATAGTATCTGATCTGAATTACAACTGTATCGATTTGCAATTTCATCTATCTTTTGTTTTACGGCGATTTCCCTTTCTGACTTTGGATTGAATATTCTACCACCTGCTGTAGGAGACCATACCATAGGTGAAAAACCTTCTACAACGCTTAAGTCAAATGTTCCATCAAACAAGGGTTCTGTGTGAAGAGGATTAAACTCTACCTGATTTGTGACCAGTTTTTTAGAATATTTGGATTGTAATAATTGGAATTGGGAATTCGTAAAATTAGAAACACCGAAATGAGAAACCTTTCCTTCTTTGATGAGCTCTTCAAAAACTTGCGCCATTTCTGACGGATTCATAAGTGGGTCAGGCCGATGGATCAATACTAAATCCAAACGATCGGCATGGAGTTTTTTTAGCGATCTCTCTACGGAATAACGAATATGTTCTTTAGATGTATTGTAGTGTTTTACAGTAAATTTATTGCCCGGAATTTGAATTCCGCACTTCGAAACCAATTTGATTTTTGACTTTAACAATGGTTTTTCGGCTAGGGCTTTTCCAAACAGTTCCTCATTATTGAAATCGCCATATATATCGGCGTGATCAAAACTGTCTATACCTACAGCAAGACAAGCCTCAATCTTTTCAATGACCCGTTTGGGTGAAACACCTTCTTTGTCTTCATGCATTCGCCAAATTCCGTAAATAAGTCTTGAAACAGTTAATGTATCTTTTGCGATTTCTATTTTTGGGACGGTCATTTTCTTTCTCCAGTAGTAAGAGGGGTTACAGGAATACCTTTGGGTTTTCTACCTTGAGCTTCAGCGAAATTTATTGTGTCTAATTGAGGAAGGACATTCTTTGCAAAGATTTTGGATTCCTCAATGAGTGGATAACCTGAAAAGATAAAGGCGCGGATTCCCATTTTGATATATCTTTGGATTTTTTCGTAAACCTGCTCTGGAGTCCCAACGATGGCTGATCCGCAGCCAGAACGAGCAAGGCCAACACCCGACCAAATAAAAGGTTCTATAAAAAGCTCTGAGTCTGCGGACTTTCTCAGTTCATCTTGACGTAAAACTCCCGCAGATTTTGAATCTAAGGCTCTATGTTTTACTTCATTCGCCCGACTCAAATCGATTTTAGATAATAATGATTTGGCGGCTTCTTTCGCTTCTCCTTCCGTATCTCGTACAATCAAGTGGATTCGAAGGCCAAAATCGATAGACCGTTTGTATTTTTTAGCCCTTTCACTGAGGTCAAACATGGTCTCGGATAGCCTTTCTTCTGTTTCCGGCCACATGAGAAAGACATCACAAAACTCTGCACAAAGCTCTCTCGCATCTTCAGAGATTCCACCGAAGTAAAGGAGCGGACCACCGTTCGGTTGGTAGGACTTTACGGGATCCGCAGGCAAATCAAATTCATAGTATTTGCCTTTAAAAGATATTTGGTCTCTTGTCCAACCTTGTTGCAATATCTGAATCACTTCCCTGGAAATTTCATACCGAGTTTTTGAGTCCTTCAACGTTCCTGGTAAATCTGATGAAATAATGTTAATGTTCAACCGACCTTTTAGCATATGATCGAGTGTTGATAAAGTTCGCGCAAGCATCGGGGGATGGATTTCTCCACATCGAATCGCTGTTAAAAGAGAGATATTTTGAGTAAATGTAGATGCTGCGGCAGCAAACGTGAGAGTATCTTGTCCAACTTGATAAGAACTTGGCAACAGAATATTCTGATATCCTAATTCATCAGCAGTTCTTATGATCTCGGAACAATGCTCAAAACTTGACCGTAAGTTCCCCTCGGGAACACCTAAGTATCTATAGTCGCCATTACAGAGATCACAAAACCAAGCGACCTCAACTTTCGGGTCGTTTGAACGTATTTGAGGAGATTTGAGTTCAGAAATCATGTCCACCTACTTCGAAATATTTGCAGAGATTCGCAAGGAGAATTAAAAATTTTGAACTTCTGATTGTCAGATTTTCAGCGAAAGTTCAATATGGTGAATACTTTTTCCGTTATGATAGCCCTAGCCGATATACTATTTTTTGCTCTAACTTTTTTTGGAATCCTTCTCGTCGGAATTTTTGCAGGGCGAAACGAAACCACATCTAAAGACTATTTTCTAGGAGGGAAAACCTTACCTTGGTGGGGAATTGCAGGATCCCTTTTTGGCACCAATATCTCCGCAAACCACCTCGTGGGAATGTTAGGAATCGGATTTTCCATTGGATTTGCCCAAAGCCATTATGAATTTGGATCGATTCCAGCAATCGTACTTCTTGCCTTCGTCTTTTTGCCTTTGTTTCGCAGAAAGAAAATATACACCCTATCCGAGTTTTTGGTCAGTAAGTTTGGAAGAAGTGCCGGTATTCTCTATTCTGGGATTTCTTTGATTCTAATTTTAATCCAACTAACAGGAGCTTTATATATAGGAGCTAGATCCTTTTTACCATTTTGTAAGATGGCGGGTCTTCAGATGAGTTACAACGAGCTTGTAATCTTGATTTCGCTTTCAGCGACCGTGTATACTTGGTTTGGTGGCTTAAAATCCGTTGTTTATACGGATGTAATCCAAACATTTTTAATTCTTGGATCTGGAATTTTGTTGGCTTACCTGGCAATCACTAGACCCGAAGTCGGAGGATTTTTCCAACTTATCCAGACTGAGAAACTTCGACTTGTATCGGAAAACAAAATGAATCTCTATCTGTCGAGCGATCATCCAGTACTCCCTTGGACTGGAGCTCTTTCTGGACTTTTTTTGCTTCATATATTTTATTGGAATACAAATCAATATGTCGTTCAACGAACGCTAGGTGGAAAAAGTCTGCGCGAGGCAAGACTTGGTATTGTAGCAGGTGGTCTGCTGAAACTTACTGTTCCATTCTTTTCTGTTCTCACAGGGATTGCAGCGTTTCAGATTTGGGCGGGACTTGGAGAAACAAAGTCAATTGATCCAGACGAAGCTTTTTCTAAACTTGTTGTACTAATTGTACCAATAGGCTATGGAATCGTTGGTGTGATACTCGCCGGACTTTTAGGAGCTATATTTTCAAGTATTGACTCTATGTTACATTCCGCAGCTACGCTATTTGCAATTGACTTTTACAAACCACTCCGCCAAAGGTTTGGTACAAAAATGGAAGGAACGGAAGAGCTACAAGCCGGACGTTTTTTTCTCTTAGCTTTTTCTTGTCTTGTTACAATTCTAACCTTGTTTTTTACCGATCCAAATTCAAAAGGTAATTTTTTCATTGAGTTATCTGCTCAAAGTTCACACTTCACACCAGCTCTATTAGTAACTTTTTTATTTGGAATTTTGAGTATTCCCGTCCGTTCCGTTTATGTTGGAATCAACATTGTTCTTACTCCGATTTTCTCCATTCTGTTAGTCCAGCTCTATCCTCACATTGCACCGGAATTGATCCAAAGTGTACTCGGGCAAAAGCTTAACTTTCTTCATCGAGTTTTTCTTTGTTTTCAATTTTCAGTATTTTTTCTGACGATAGCGACTTTATTTGATCGCCATCATACAAATGTTAATTTGCATGAAATCGCATCGAATTTTCTAATTTCAATCAAAAAACAAAAGCATTTCTTTAAAATTGGAATTCTAATTGTTTTCCTACTTTCTATCTTTATTGGAATTCGAATTTGGTTACCTAAGTACCAAGTTGAAAACTCTTTTACTGGAGGATTTTTTGTCTTTCTTATTGGAATTTGGATCAGTTATTTAAAAGCAAAGCTAGGAAACAACTTTTGGAAATCTTTTGCCAAAAGAGATGAGTGGTTGTTTGGTTTGCTTTTAGGAGTTACTTTCTTTTTCTACTTATATTTTTAATCAAAATTTAATACCAAAAGAACTCAAAACAACTTCTCATAAATTCTTTTTTCTTTTCAAATTATTATATTTTGTTTGCAGTTCAAACTAAACGAACATACATATATTCAATTAAAGAGGTATTTTGATGTTAAAAAAAATTCTTTATGGCTTGGTCGGTTTATTTGCTCTAATCCTTATCTTTTCGGCCTTTTTACCGGCAACATATCATGTGGAGAGATCGATCACGGTAAATGTTACTCCAGACAAGGTATACCCTTACATTCAAAACTTTGCAGAATGGGAAAAATGGTCCATTTGGGCCACACTTGATCCGAACCAAAAGTTAACTGTGTCTGGGGAACCAGGAAAACCAGGACACAAACAAGAATGGGACGGACCGATAAATGGAAAGGGATCGATGACAATTGATTCAAGCGAAAACAATGTGTATGTGAAAATGAGTCTTGTGTTCGATGAACCTCAAGCCATGGTTGCCGTTTCCAAATTCGAATTAAAACCAAAAGAAAACCAAACAATTGTTATCTGGCACAATGAAGGGAACTTAGATTACCCAATTGGAAGGATTTTTGGATTATTCTTAGATTCAATGATTGGAAAGGATTTTGAGGCAGGACTTTCGAAACTAAAAGAAGTTGTGGAAAAATAAAGATTGTATCCTCCAGAGAATGAAAGATTCTCTGGATTTATTTTGCCTTTTATTTCAATTTTTCCGATATTCCAAATATACGTTTCGGATTTGAAATTCCCTTTAATTTGTGTTCCCCTACATATTCCCATTTAACAGGGACTTGATCAGCTAAATTTTCTGAAACAAGAACTGCTTTTTTTAGTTCTCCACACATCCCAGCAATACGACTCGTTAAATTCACTGCTTCACCGATAACAGTAAAATCCAACCTATCTTTAGATCCAATGTTACCATATAGTATTTCCCCGGAATGAAGTCCAACTCCATGAAAAAATGGAATTTTTCCATCCTTTTCTCTTTTTTTGTTAAGATTCATCAAATCGTCTGAAATTTTACGAACAGCTAATAAAACTTTTTTCCCGACTAACACCTGATTAGAGTTAGAATAAGGAAAAACTGCAAGAATTCCATCACCAAGTAATTTCAAAACTTCACCACCATAAGATTCTATGATGGGAATTGCTAAACCAAAATATGCATTAAGTAGTTGGATCACTTCTGTAGGAGACAACTCCTCACTGATTCCCGAGTAGTTTCGAATGTCGGAAAACCATACAACAGAGTTTATCTTTTCATGTTCTCCAAGGTAGATTTTTCCGGAATAAACCGTTGAACCAGTCATCTTACCAAGGTAGATTCCCAAAAGAGATTCAGTCATTTCTGATTGGAGAAAGGTCATCCATTTTAAGGAGATGAGTTTGAGTGCTTTTTCCAAAAAGTCGAGATCATCGGCGGAAAAGCCACCTGGTTTTTTTGTGAGTAAACTTAAAAAAGCGAGACTGTTTCCTTTTTGAACAATCGGTACAGCGAGATAACCGCTTGCTCCAAAAGGAGCCAACTCTTCCAGAATCGGGAATGGATATTCATCAGGTTTCTCATCTGTAAATTGATAAGAGTAACTTTTGTTGTTAGAGAGAATATATTGTATGGGGCTTTTTGTAAATTGGGTTGAACTGGTAGACCCAACTTTAAATCTAGATTCTTTTAACAAACCAGATTTAACTTGGAAATCTCTTGTGGAATGAAAAAAGGGGGTTACCGTTGTCTCTAACATCGATTCTAAGTTATACGGTGCCCAAAGGTAGGATAAGGTTTCTACTTGAGGGTGGAGAGTACGTGTCCCTATATTCGCACGAATGATTTGGAATTGGTGTTCTTGTAAAAAAGTTATGAAATTATCAAATAGGTCAATGGTATTCTCAATCTTTGGTAAAATCTCAAAGTACCAGGCAACAAATTCATTTAACATTCCAGTTAGACTCGAGAAGATGGCAAAGATGGGAACACTTAGAATGATTTCATAAGAGTTCCCGACGGATTTTTGTTTATTTCAGTTTGGCATCCAAACGTTTCTGAACTGCTTCCATAAATTGGAAGGTATCCAGTTCCGTTTTTTTTGCAGCAGTAGACAGAGAAAGAAGGTCTTTTGTCATCTCGCCACCTTCGATGGTTTCAATGATTGCCTCTTCCAATTTGACAGCAAAGTTTACAACATCTGGTGTTCCATCTAGTTCTCCACGCTTCGCAAGTGCCCCAGTCCAAGCAAAAATGGATGCAACAGAGTTTGTGGATGTAGATTCACCTTTTTGGTACTTACGGTAGTGGCGGGTAACAGTTCCATGTGCTGCTTCGTATTCATACTTTCCATCTGGGGAAACAAGAACGGAGGTCATAAGTCCAAGGGAGCCAAATCCGGAAGCCACCATATCACTCATTACATCACCATCATAGTTCATAAGTGCCCAAAGTTGCCCGCCTTCATTTTTCATGATCTGGGCAACAGCATCATCAATGAGATAGTAGCTATAGGTAATACCAGCCTTTGACATTTCTGCTTCTTTTTCTTTAGCAAGGTTATCAAAAATCTCACGGAATCTTGCATGGTATTTTTTTGATATCGTATCTTTTGTCGCAAACCAGATGCTGATTTTTTCGGATAATGCGTAGTTAAAACAAGCTTGCGCGAATGATTTAATGGACTCATCCAAGTTAAACATTCCCATTGCGACTCCACTACCCTTAAACTCGTTTACGAGCAATCTTTGTTTTTCTTTTCCTGACGCATCTGTGTACACGAGCTCAACTTTACCTGCGCCATCAACCAACATCTCCGCATTTCGATAGATATCACCGAAAGCATGACGTCCAATCGCAATTGGTTTCTTCCATGAATTTACAGCAGCAGGGATGTTTTTAATTGTAATTGGTTTTCGAAAAACGGTTCCATCAAGAATCGCACGAATTGTTCCGTTAGGTGATTTCCATTCTTGTTTGAGGTTGTATTCTTTGACTCGATCAGCGTTCGGCGTAATAGTTGCACACTTTACACCTACACCATGTTTTTTGATTGCATTTGCGGAATCGACAGTCACTTGGTCATCAGTTTTGTCTCGGTATTCAACGCCTAAGTCATAATATTCTAATGTTATATCCAAATATGGATGGATGAATCTATCTTTAATTTCTTTCCAAATGATCCTTGTCATTTCGTCGCCGTCTAACTCGACTAACGGTGTTTTTACCTTAATTTTCCCCATTGAATTCTCCTTTGTTTGTTTTTAATTCCTTTCGCATTTAAATCTGGTCTTTGATGTATAGATTCCATAAATAATGGCAATATTCCGTCGAATTATTGATGGCTCCTGAAATAGTATGAATTCCTGTCAAAGATGTATATCTTTTTCTATAGGCTTCTTTTTCAGAAATTTTTACAAGTTTTGCCTCGAGCCGAGCTAGGACTTCTTTCCAAGATTCGCATAGTTTTCTTACTTCCTCATCATCAGACAAAATTCGCAATTCCTCCGCTTCTTGGATGCTGATTTCCCAAAATTGAGGTGGGAAAGCGGGCGGAGTGTACTTATCTCGAATTTCATCCAAATCCCTTTCGATTTCTTGGTCCCTAAATGACCCTAGAAAAAAAAAGCTACTGAATCGAACGGAAATGGGAAGGTAAAAATTGAAATTTGAGTCAGAGGCAATCATCTGCTGGATGGCCCAACGAATTGATTTTTTCGAAGATTCACTTTTTTGATTGAGTGTTGCCGAATCGCAAGATTTTAAAGAATCAAAACAAAATTGAACAAATCGAAGTTTTTCCTTCCAAAATATATTGAGAATCTCTGCTAGCATTCGTTTCGTTCATGTTTACCAAGGGAAAGGATTTTTCAAGTGAGAATCCCTTTTTTTAGGGACCAAACTGCGAGTTGTCTACCTTCCCAAGTATGAACGAAATCAAAAACAAATGGCGCGAACTTACGACAAAAAAAAACGAATTCCTACATATCCTGAGGATATTGAATCATTACTATGAAATGAGGGGAGAAAACAGATCGGAGCGATTTATCTTTCGAGAAACTCTAGTTCGAACCGATCCGGGCGATATTCAGATCTATTTTTCTAAAATCGGTGAGTACGAATACCAAGTTGCCTGCGCGATACCAAAGACCGCAAAAATAGAGTCCTGGATTCACATAGATGGAATAGCTGAAGAACGAATGAAAATGCGGGAAGTCGGGAACCTAGAACACCCCGTATTTTCACTAGTTTGCCTTGGCGATTTATTCCAAATCGCAGTTGAGACAGAGAATCCGGTATTATAATTTTTTGAATTTATGTTGATTCTTTTCAATCCATAACCAAATTTCCAGATGTGAAACAAAGCAAACGTTACCTTTTAAACTTCGTATCTGTTTTGGTTTTGGGTTTTTCGGGAATCTCAGGTCAATCAAAACTTCCGGATTTCAAAACCCAATTTTCACCTGAGGAAGGTTATTTGCAGGCTTGGAACTTTACTTTCCACAATGAAAGGTATTCCGTGTTTTCCACATTTTTGGTGAGTAATTTTGGTCCCGGTTCTAAAAACAATGGAATCTCTATTTTGATTAAAGAAAAAGGCAATCCGCTCTATTACTCTACACGCGAGTTTTCTATTGATGATTATGAATCTAATCCTGATACATTCCACCAACGCAGTGGCGAAAATTGGATGGAATACAAAGATGGTTTGTATTCCTTTTATATGAAATATCCAGAATGGGAAATTAAACTTTCTTACAAACCTAAAAAAGGCTCCGTTCCCATTTCGAATGGAAAATTCCCCTTGTTAGACCCAGCTAATTTTGTTCAGGCGGACATTCCTTTTTCCTTTTCAAGTGTAACTGGAACGATCAAAAAAGGTGATGTAATAGAGGAAGTTTCTGGCACCGGTGGAATGGAACACCTTTTGACAAATTACCCAGTTTATAAATTTTCAAAAAAATGGGAGTTAGTTCGCGCGGAAACAAAAAATGGCTTTCGGATCTTTACTGGAGGATTTATCGGAAATTCGAATTTCCCAGGTAAATTTTACAGAAGGGTCGTAGTACTATCACCAAACGGTGAGCCAACGATCGAAGCTACTGTTGAAGGAGCGGAAGTATTAAAATGGGAAAAAGATTCTATTTCTGGATACACAATTCCAAAATTGGAAAAATTGACTTTTTTCGAAGGTAGCTGTTCTATACTGGTCAATCGAACAAAGACCATTGCTAGTATGAGCGCTTTGGAAAACATTTCCAGCTTTCTAAGGTTTTTTATTCAACTTTTCTTCGCAAAACCGTATCAAATACATTCATCCGCAGAAGTGTCGGTTGATTGTCCCAAAACCTGGTCAGGGATGGGGAAAGGGTCCCACTCCAACTATCTTATCAATGAATAAATGATCTCATATCCAATTGTCATACGATAAACTTTTGACCTTCATGTGCAATGTGGATTTGCATACGATCGTGTTTTAAAATTTTCGATTCATCCAATATGATTTTAACAATTTCATTGTCCGTGTGATCTGGTTCATGGTGGGTCAGAACAACAGACCGAATCTCCATCATCTCAGCAAAATCGACCGCCTTACCTACAGCCGTATGGCCCCATCCAATTTTTTTCTCCGCTTCCGCCGAGCTATATTGGGCATCAATAATAATGAGATCTGCACCAGCAATTTGAGGTTTTAATTTCAAAAGATGTTCTCTGTCCTCCTCGCGATACTCTACATCGGTACAGAATAAAAATACTTTGTCGCCTTCCTTTACGCGGTAGCCAGTACAGGAACCAGGATGTCTAAGTCCAAAAGGAATTATCTTTAATCCACCTAACATATACGAATCAAATTCTTTCCACAAATGGAAGGATTTTTTTGATGCCATCTGATCAAAGGTAATTGGAAAGTTTTCTGGGTGTTGTTGGCGTACCATTCTTTCTTCCAAGTTTGGAATCGCCGAATAAAAGTTAATCTTACAACTTGGAGAATAAGCTGGTTTAAAAAAAGGCCAACCTTGGATATGATCCCAATGTGTATGTGATACTAAAATGTTGAGTTCGAGTTCTTCGCCACTAAATGCGAGGGGAGCAAGTTGGTTTCCCAAAACCCGAATCCCAGTGCCCATATCAAAAATAAGTTTCTCTCCGTTATCACCTTCAAGATAAACGCAAGTGGTGTTCCCTCCTAAATCTTGAGAAAGTGGGATCGGGAGATTTGCTAAGAAGTCCTCTTCTGAGAAAGTTTCTGGGTTTTTTGCCCATTCTTCTCTTGCCATTTTTAATATTTTGAGCTGTTTTTCCTTTTGGTCCGCTTTGGGAGTTGGTGTAGCAAGGCTTCCTCTAACACCAAAAAGAGTTATTTTCATCTATTTCCTTTCTTAAAACCTGGCAAATATAATATCGGATGGATCTTCATTGTTAGTTAGTTCAGAAATCCAGGAAAAATTATGGAAGTTTACCACAAACTCTTCCTATTCTACAACCTATCTTTTGAAACCCATAGAGCGAGGAAAAAAAATCGATCTGAGAGCATATTTTCCTCAAGGGATTTCACAGTTTACATTAGAGTTAGGTTCTGGCTGGGGAGAGGTTGCCATTGAACTTGCAAAATCACAGCCAAACACTGGTTTTTTACTTATGGAAAAAAAGATCAATCGGATCATTGCTACGGAAAAACTTAGGGAAACCGCGGATCTAAAAAATATTCGATATATGACAGTTAACTTTCAATGGTTTTTCTCAGAGCTATTGGAAAAAGAGTTATTTGATACGGTGATTATCAATTTTCCTGATCCATGGCCGAAACGAAAACACCATAAAAATAGATTGATGACAGAACCGATGCTAAATCAAATCTACGCGTTACTCAAACCTGGCGGGAAGATACTTTTTGCAACTGACTACGGTCCTTATGCTCGGAAAACTATCTCTCTATTCCGAAAAAATAATTACTTTTTTTGGACGGGACCAGAGTATTCTTTTAGCCGTCCCGACTTTCCTGTCTCCTTCTTTGAATCTGAAAAAAAAGAAGAAGGCAAACGAATCTACTACTTAGAGAGAATCAAAAAGTAATTCCAAAAAAGGAGTTGGTATTCGCGAGACAAGTTCGCATACCAATCCGACTAGTCTAGAACAATTGTACTTATCTTCAAACCGTCCCGATCACCATTCCAAGGGATGTTAACAGATTTCTTATCTTTCGTAAGTACGAGTTCTTTAGCTTTTCCTTCCAAGACAGCATCGTCCAAAGGTAGATAAAAGTCAGAATTACTCGAAAAACTATCTTTCCATTTTGATTTTCCATTCCAATGGTATACAGTATCTTTTGTTTTGATTAAGTAAGAATCATACAAACGAACAATGGAAAGGATTTTGTTCGTATTTCCTAGTGAAGTAATTTTATTTCCTCCACTCCAAAAAGAGATCTCGGCACCGACTTGAATCAAACAACTATCTTGTAAACACCCAACAAAAGTTGCGGAATCTTTTGCATCCCTTTTTGCCAAACTCAACTGTGGTTTCAGGTTAACAATCGTTACATCTTCTTTTGGGACAAGTTCTACTGTTTCCAGTTTTACCTCTCTTTTTGTATCCCGAATAATGGCTAGAATACCCGTCTCCAAAAATCCAAAGTCAGTAACATCATTCCCATCAACTTCTGCCTTAGATTCGAGACCTAGATCGTAAATTTTAAGTTTTTTAGATTTGGACTTTAGATTCTCAAAAAGGAAGGCTACATTCTTCCTACCGCCTGAAATCTGTTTGATGATCCAACCTGGCATTAGAGTTTCTTTGCCTCTTAGTTTTCCACTTTCTGGATACAAACGATTCAATTCTTCGCCACGAGACAAATAAAGTTCCTGTCCTGGAACTATCAAATCGTAAGCCGTATTTGTATACACTTTCCAAACCTGTTCTTTCGTTACTCGATCAAATCCTGATATCGCCGATCCATAATTGACAATGATTCGATTGGGATAAAGAATAGGAGTGGAAATAGGTGTCCCCGAAAGACCTAACTCTGTCACATGTAGAGGCGCTTCATCCAACTCATCGGACGGAAGGAGACGAGCATATTTCGTATCACCATACTCTTTAAGAAGTTTTCCTTTAACCCAATTTCGCTTTGTTTTGTTTTTTTCGGACGGTGACTGTTTCTGTTTTGCATCTAGAATCCGAAAGGAAGCAAAGTAAGCTTCAGATGAGGGATTTTCAGATAACACGCGATCCATTATCTTTTCCGCTTCATCTAACTTATTTTCTTTAAAGTAAATATAGGCCAATTGAATTTCACCATCTGTAAAATCTGGATCCGTTTTTCGAATGGATTCCAATATTTCCTTAGATTCTTTCGTGAGATCTTCGTTAAAGTACGCAATAGCTAAATTGTACGATGATAGTCCAAACTCGCCATCTTTGATTCTGGCTTTTTCAAATTCCTTTTTTGCCAAATCAACCTGACCCAGTTTATAAAAAGCAAGGCCCTTACCCACATTTGTTGGAGCAAATTCAGCATTCACTAAAATGGAACGATCAAAATTAAAAATTGCAGCATCATAATTCTTACGTTTCATTTCAATTAAACCTAACATATAATAACTATAATATGCGTTGGGTTTATCTCTTAAAATATTTGCAAATCCCTCTTCCGCCCTTTTTAACTCATTCTTTTTGTAGAAGAATGCATAGATTCCTTCACGAAAGGATGTTTCATTTTCTTTATTGTTACGAACAGCCGATTCCAAAATAGAAAGACCTTTTTCCTCTTCTCCCTTTTCGATATAACACTCTGCAATTTTTACGAGTAGAGAAGCTTTTGGTACACGATCGTATGCTTTTTGATATGGGGTAATTGCTTCCAAAAACCTCTTTTTGTTGAATAAAGTGTTACCTTCTTTTACAAACGGAATCACTTCCGCAAAACGAGAGTTTTCCGATATAACTTTTTCAGTCTCAAAAACTTCAGGAATATCTTTAGAATATTTCTTTGATTTTTGTATAAATTCGTTTGCTTTAACATAATTTTCTTTCGAATTTTCTTCAACGGCTCTTTTGTAATAAAGAGTTGCTATCCTAAAATCAATAGCTTCTGAACTTGGAAATTTTTTCTTTAGGTCAAAGTATATTTTCTCTGCCTCGTTCCAGTTCCCGGCATCTTCTGCAATCCTTCCTAGCGTAATAGCACTGAAAGGATCTTCCTTCGAAAGTT
Source organism: Leptospira sp. (assembly GCA_027533185.1). GTDB lineage: Bacteria > Spirochaetota > Leptospiria > Leptospirales > Leptospiraceae > Leptospira_A. The sequence continues at coordinate 25,648 of JAPZTS010000019.1, forward strand.
TCTCTAGCTGACCTAAATACTCTTTTTCCTTCTTAGATTCTCCTAATTTTGCATAAACTCTCGCAAGACCCTGAAGAGCACCTGGATTCTCTTTATCCAAACGATATGCCTCTAAAAAAGATGCTTCTGCTTTTTTATAATCACCAAAGGCAAAATAGGCACGACCAAATGCGTTATGCGGAGCGGGATTTTCAGGTTGAATGCCTAAGGCTTTGCCATAAAGTGTAAGTGCTGGCTTTCGTTTGTCTTGGCGAAGGAAAATATCACCTTCCGCAATGTATTTTTGCGATTCAGCAAGATTTCTAATCTTTGTTATCTCATCTTTCTTGGTTTTTGGGTGTGATTCTAATTTTTTTAAAACATCAAGTGCTTCATCAAATCTTGATTGGTCTATCAAAACATATGTTAAATTGATTCTTGGTTCCAAATAGTTTGGATCCCAGGTAGATGCATCTTGAAAACTAAGTGTGGATTTTTTAAGTTCACCCCACTTCCATTCACATATCCCCTGTTTGTTTTTGATTTCCGGATTTTTTGGAATTTTTAATAAGCCTTGTTTGGAAACCTTTAAGCATTCTGAATAGTTGTGATTTTTAAGAAAAACGTTACAAAGACCAATATACGCATTCGGGTTTGTATCTGACAAAGAAATAGATTTATTAAAACTTTGTTCCGCATCTTTGGTTTTATTTCCAAGGAGCTCAGCATTTCCAAGAAACGACCAGAGTGAGCCGTTGTTTGGCTGTAATTCTGTAGCTTTTTTAAACTCAGCGATTGCCTCAGGATATTTTTTTTTCGACAGTGCCTCATTTCCCTTTTGGATGAGCGATGCGATTTTTGTAGATTGTTTTGCATCTTTTGCAGCTTTTAAATTTGGGTTTAATGCCTCTGCCCTTGAAAAGTAGACCTCAGCTTCCGGATATTTTTTGAGTTCGACACAAACATCACCCAACTGGTTCAGAAGCTCAACTGGATATGGAAAATCTTTATCTCCATCAAGCGCCTGCAATGTGACAAAACTTTCGTCATAGCGCTTCAAGTTTTTTAAAATGATTCCGACTTTGTATTTATAAACAGTTTCGTTTGGTTTCAAAGAGCTTAGAGTTTGGTAGGATTTAAGTGCTCCCTCATTTTCTCCGAGAGTGGATTGGACCGTACCTAATCCGATTAATATCTTTTCATCTTTTGGATCTAAGTTATTTCCTTTTTCATACGATATCTTTGCGTTTTCGTAATCACCTAATTGATAATAAGATGCACCAATCAAAGCGTAACCGTCAGGCAATTCATAACTTTTCACTGATGCCTTAGCTTTTTGTAGTGCCTCTTCAAAATTTCCTTTTTGGAAGTCGTTGCTTCCACTTGCAACAAGTTGTCTTGCCTCATCGATATTTTGTCTATCTGCCACGGAAGCAGATTCTACAACTGTATCAGTTATATTGACCTCTTTGTATTCTCGTGATTTACAAGCAAAGAAAACCAGAAGGATTAAAGTAAATTTTATAAATCTCATTTTTTTAATCTCTCCTCAAAAGAGATAATATCGGGATATTTAATTTTTAATGTGCGGAGAGGTGGGCCCGTTAGCGGAGATTCTGCGGGAGTAAGAACCGCTAGATTCCAAAATCCATCAAATTCCCAAGGAATTTCTTCAACCAGTTTATTACCAAACTTCAACCTTATAATTTTTTTCTCAGGATCGGTTTCGATAAATATCTTTCGGCCATCTTCAGGATCATTTTTTTTCCAACGATAGGATGACCGAACAGGAGCTTCTTTTTCAGGAGCAGAATAACTTACAGTGTGAAAATCGTTTTTATCAACAAAAACTAATATGGAATGATTTTTTTGATCGGTAAAAAAGATTCCAAGTCCACCATTTAATTCTTTTTCCAAACCGAAATTGACTTCACAGTTCATTCTTTCGGGGATTAAATCTTCTGAGTACACTCCGTACCAACCAGCGGGCAAATTCGAACTTTTATTAAAATTTAATTTTCCAGGGAAGGATGCATTAAAGTTTGGAGACTTAGTAGTCAGATTCCAAAATTCCTCGGCTTCCCAGCCAATTCCATCTTCAAGTGCAAATGGAAAGGCAACTTGAGTGATTTTTTTAGGTCGAATCTGTACCGAAAATTTTGAATACTCAAATTTACGGGATTCTTTGGTCCGAACAAGTCGTACAGGATAACTGCCATAAGGTACGCCTGCTTCAGCGTACTGAGTTGCACCTTTTTTTTGGTCGTTGATGTATAAATCTAAGCCAGATGGAAAACTTGTTACTACAACTGTTCCTTGAGAAATATCATCATTCCATTCTTGAAAAACTCTGTTTGTTTTTCCTGCACGTACAAGGATATTCCGAATGATTCGGTCTTTACCTGGTTTCGAAAAGCCGATTTTGTGTTTTCCGTTGATCAATTTAAAATTTATCAACGGAGCCTTGCCAATTTCAGTTTCATCCAAATAGATAGATGTTCCAGGGGTACTAGAAAATACAGATATAGAGCCAAAGAGTGAGGAATTTAAGATTTCCTTAACTTCGTCTTCCTTGGGCGCCGAGAGCTCCGAAAAATAAGAAGAAACATCATTTCCAAGGGGAACTAACAACTGTTTGGAATGAAATACATCTATTGAGTTTTTGGTTTTTGAGGGATCTAATCTTTCTTCGGTAAAAACGAAGAGAGTCTGCCCAAAAGAGATACCCAACACTGGATCTTTGTAGTGAACATCAACCTGCAATCGATTGTCTTTCATTTTTGCAGAAAGATTGAGTACTATATCTACGTCCGATGATTCATAAAATCCATCGGGAATATTTTTAGGGGCTTTTTTGAAGTTCCCAAAAAGACTGTGGTGTTGGATGATTCGAGTTTCCACCAACACCAGATCCTGAGGCTGAATGCCCTCTGGAATTTCCTTCCAGAGGAGGGAGAAATTGGGATTGTTTTTGTTTACGAGCCTTTCTTTGTAATCCCTACCAGACGGCAAAGGTTCCACTTCCCCAGATTCTAGAGAAGCAAACTCAGGTTTTGCGATCGATCGATTTAGTGTTTCAATTTTTTCTACCGAAGCACACGAAAAAAGGGAAATACAAAAAGCAAGTAAATAAACATATTTCATTTCGTCTTATCAAAACTCTCTTTAGGTGATAATTTTAAGGAATCTTTTTGAACATCTTTTTTAATATACTTAGAGTCTTCGATTGCCTTTGCGGTTTTAATCACTTCATCTGATTTCGTTTTTGTGATTTCCCGAGTTTTGGTGGCTTTTTCCATTTCTTCAATCGAACTTCCCATTTCCATTTTTTTCAATTCTTCGTTGTTGGACTTGAGTTCGTTAGCTAGAGATTCAAATTGAAGCATCTTTGTGTTTTCAAAAACTAACATTTCTTTCATTTCACCTAAGGATTGTTTGTCCATCGGCTTAATCATTTTTTCGCTGAGTTTTGTCTCATTTCCAACTTCTGCTGTTTTTTGTTTATCAATAACGATTTCGTTAGACGAGTTAGACTTACGAATAGCGATTGCACCATCTAACACAGAATACTTAACAACACATGAACCTTGTGCACATGCAACATTCCCTGCCTTTCCACTTGGGTTTTCAACGCTTGTTAAGAAACTTGTTCCACGGACACCGGCGATAGAAGTTGGTGTAACGATATTAAAAGAATCCGATTTACGTTCTTTCTTTAAAACCGTAACTAGTTTGCCGTATTGTATGTTTACTTCTGTTTCCTTTCCAGAGTCATTCGAAACAATCGCTTGGTTGATGTTTAGAGATGTATTCTTGTTAAGTTTTAAAACACCGTCTTCCCCAAGAAGGATTTCGCAACTTCCATTTTCACCCGTTACAATTGTGTCGGAGGCGGTCAAAGGCTCACCTAAGCTCGCTTTTACTTGTCCACCTTCACGCAGTATGGCGACGTCACCTTTTACGAAGGCAATCACAACATTTGTTTGAGATTCTTCAGTTTGAGTGACTGTAGATTCTTTTGAGTCCTTTTGGCAGTTTAGAGTAATTATGGCAAATATTGCCACAAAACCTATCATCCGGAATAGATTGTTTGCTTTTAGTTTCATGGTTCTCCCTCCAAGAAATTCCTTTCTTACTCTATGTAACAAGTGAAGCCCTGGCAACTCTTTTCCCTAGTATCTTTTTGTAACGGCTTTCGACCAATGATCCCTCCTAGTCACTCGGTGGGGCTTTTCAAGACTGTCCAACATAGATTCCAGATTTTTGAACCTCGTTTCTTCCAGTTCAGTCTCCATGGCGAGAAGCATAGGGCAGTTTTCGTCCAAATGGCAACAGTGGACCTCTTGGCAATGGACCTTTTTTGAACCAAGTTCAGGAAAACTTTCCAAAAGTTCGGTTCGATCCAAATGTAGAATCCCCCACTCCTTCACTCCGGGAGAGTCAATGATGACGGTGTCCTCTTCTAAAAAGAGCGCAAAGGAGTTTGTGGTTGTATGTTTTCCCTTTTTTGTGGATCCACTTACCAAATTGGTCCTTTGGATCGTCTTTTTGTGCAAATGGTTCACTAAACTCGACTTTCCAACCCCTGAGTTTCCACAAAGAAACGTCCTTTTCCCTTTGCAACTTTCCCAAAAGGGAGAAACCGACTCCTCATCTAACAAAGAAATACTGATGACCTGATAACCGAGATCCAGATACCTTTTTTCTTTTTCCAAAATCACCTCTTTAGAAACTAAATCTTTTTTGGTGAACACGATGAGGGGATCAATTTTTGTATGAAATGCAGCGGCGAGCAATCGATCGATAAATCCAGACTTTGTTTCCGGTTCTGCATAGGAAGCCAAGATTGCTACTTGATCTAGATTGGCAGAAAGAACATGGCTGTCACCGTGATCGCTTTTTCTTGTGAGATAATTTTTTCTCTCTTCCTTTTCGAGAATGACCCATTCTTCACCAGTCGTTCTTTCGGCATAGACCGAATCTCCTACGACGAAGGGATGCCGGTCCTGAGAATCTTTGAGGCGCAATTTTCCCTTTAAGATGGCGAGTGCGTAGGAAGTCTCTTTGGAATACAATTCATAATAAGCACCAAAGATTCGAGCGATTGTAAATTTTTGTTTACCCAAACGAATTTCCGTTCATAGATTAGAATACTCATTATAACACCAAACGTATGCAAATACAAGTTTTCTTTAGATATCTATTTTTATTCCTGTCTCCCTTTGGGCTAACTCTCACTGGAATACTCGGATATTTTTTCGGGGATTGGAATTTATGCCTTTCTTGTATTATTTCTCTTTTAGGTATTATTTCAACTTGGGGGATTCTAAATCAGAGGAAAACGATCGAATCCCAAACCAAATCATCAGATCCAGTATCTCCAGCTAAAAAAAGAGACGAACTTGTACAAAGTCTTTTTGCGCTCGAAAAGTTCAAAGAGGAGCTGATATCTTTTAACGATCCAGACCGTATCAGTGTTACGATATCTCAGTTCTTAGAGAAAAAAATCCCTGCCAAATTCGTTCAAGTTTACACCTGGGATGAAAATGAAGGAATGTTTCGACCAAGACCTCTGCCACAGGCGGGTTCCCTACAAAGATTTCCATCCATCCCTATATTTGATCCTTTTTTACTCTGGTTGTCTGAACGAGAGGGAATTCACATAAAGGAAAACTTTATTTTGGAATTTACCCCAAGCCACCAGAAGATTTCGAAACAAGCTATCAAATTTTTTGAAACCACAGATTCCGAGTTAGTTGCAACACTTGCCATAAAATCAAGTTTGGTTGGTTTTATTTTACTTGGTGAAAGAACAGATGGCAAAAAATACGATATCACTGAAATCGAAATTATCTTAGAAATTCTTTCTGTTTCTCTGATGTCCATTTCCAACTCCATGATTTACCAACAATTGGTCAATCTGACTGAAAATTTGGAAGCAAAGGTTAGGGAGAGAACACGGGAATTGGAAGAAGCGCAGGCCCATCTCGTACAATCGGAAAAGATGGCTTCACTTGGTGTGATGGTAGCAGGAATTGCACATGAAATCAACACCCCTGCGGCAGTGATCAATGGGGCTGCAGATAATTTAGATACTAACTTAGTTTATATCTTTTCTCACTTAGGTGATGTTTCTACTCTGATTCAAAATCCAGATTTCCGGACCATGTATGTGGATCTACTTTTTAGTTTTGTAAAGGAGGATCCTGCGGGGAAAATTGATCCTCGAGATAAGTTCAAACTTAAGAAAGAAACAAAACTCAAGTTAATCGAAGATGGAATCGGCGAAAATGATGCAATCGATCTATCAACTTTTTTAATCGACCACCAAATCATTCATATGCAAGAAGAATTAGTTCGGATTTGGAAGGCAGGCGGAAAAGAAATCTTTGAAATGCTAAAAAACACATTAAGTCTTCATCGAAACATTAAAAATATTAAATATTCCATTCGCAATATCGTTAGAATTGTTAAAGCATTAAAACACTATTCTCACTTGGGACAAGCATCTTATGAAATGGCAGATCTTGTTGAAAGTTTGGAAAATACATTAGTGATTATGCAAAATCAAATCAAACAAGGCGTCGAAATAGAAAGAGAATACTCTCCTATACCACAGGTAAAATGCAACGTGGATGAGCTAAATCAGGTTTGGACAAATCTCATAACAAACTCGTTACATGCAATGAAAAAAACGGAAAAGCCAGTTCTTAAGATTTTTACAAGGTGTATCGGAGAAGATTATGTTTTGTTAGGCTTTGAAGATAATGGTATGGGAATTTCTCAAGAAATCAAAGACAAAATTTGGGATCCATTTTTTACTACAAAAGACCAAGGTGAAGGAAGTGGACTTGGTCTTGGAATTGTGAAAGGAATCATCGAAAAACACAAAGGAAGAATTGAGATGGAATCTTCTCCTGGAAAAACAAGATTCCTCGTATATCTTCCATTAGATGGACCTGGTGATGTTCCAAATATTCCCAAAGAAGTAATACGTGAAATCAGAGGCTAGTCGACACCCACAGTTTAAACCCGGATTTTTAGAAAGATGGGGCCGAAAGGTTTTGATTGAACTTGCCCTATCCAGAAATCCTCCTTCAAAACAGATAAATGAAACTCAAGGGGGAGATGAAACCGAAAATAAGTTTCACATCGAATCTAGGCGACTTATTGTTTCAGGGGTATTTTGGTCATTTTGGATCGGTTTTTTACCATCCGTCTTATTTGTATTTTTTTTAGGATATGGGCCCGGGTTTGATACGAATCACCTAAGTTTACATTCTGTTCTGTGGTTTCTTGGATTACTTATCTTTTGGACTATAATAGAATTTTATTTACTTTTTCGTTTGGGTTTTTTATTGGCATACAAAATGGCAGAACTTGCAGAGATGGAACTTGCCAACGAACCAGAGTTATATACTCCTCTTCCAAGTATGCTTGCAAGGATTGTATTAGAGATTCCGGATCCACGAATTTTGATCTATGGAATCGATCCTTATAAACACCTCGATAAACGAGCAGCCTTAATTAGCACAATTTTATACAAAAGCAAAGTATTTTTATCTAATATCTCTGCTAAATTTATTTTGAAAGCTATAATAGGTCGTAGTAGTCTTAGGTATTGGATTGAATATATATCAGGACCTATCACTGGTTTGTGGGACGCAGTTACAACATATATTATATTGCGAGAACTTCAAAAGAGAATAATAACGAGAAAGATTTCTAATTATTTATTAACCGAAATTACCAACTTACATCTTTCACAGAAAAATCTGAATCAAATCATTCGAACGGTAGCTTTAGCCATTGTATTCACAAAAACATTTCATCCAAATTTTGAGTTTTTGATACTACGTTTGGTGGGTTTTTATGATGACATCGAATCACTACAAGAACTAGACAGTTGGGAAATATGGCTTACCGGATTTGAGTCTTTATCCAAAGAGGAGAAAATGATTAACATGAAACTATTCGCTATTCTATCCGCTTTCGACGGAAAACTGAATCAGGAAGAAAAAATTGGATTTTTAGAAATTCAAAAATATTCCAATTTTTCCGCTATGGAATTCACAAACTCCCTTTGTAAAAAAATAAACGAAGGGAAACTTAGCAAAACTCTCGAGATAGTTCGAGAGTTTTGGACTTGATTCTTTTTGGTCTTCTTGTTAATTTCAGATGGTCTAATGGCAAATAGGAGAAAAAAATGGCATCGGTTACATTGAAGGGAAATCCAGTTCCCTTGGAAGGAGAACTTCCCAAAGTTGGTGACAAAGCACCTGATTTTAAAGTAGCAAAACAAGACTTAGGTGAAGTAAGTTTAAAAGATTTTACTGGTAAAGTTAAAATCTTAGTGGCAGTCCCCAGTTTGGATACCTCAGTTTGTGCAATTGAAACAAAAAAATTCAATGAAAAAGTAGCAAAAGAAACAGAGATCGTTACACTGATTGTATCTGGTGATTTACCTTTTGCAATGAAACGATTTTGCTCTACGGAAGGAATCGATTCCCCGAGCTTAGTTACGGGTTCACAATATAAGGATTTTTCTTTTTCCAAAAATTACGGAACCCATATTGCCGGCGGTCCTCTTGCTGGATTGTCAGCGAGAGCTGTGTTTGTGGTTGATAAATCGGATACAATTCGTTATGTCGAGCTCGTTCCAGAAATTGGAAGCGAACCCAATTATGACACAATCCTTGCCGAAGCAAGAAAGCTAATCTAGTTCAGTTGATGAACTTGGCAAGGAAGGTCCTTCAACTTTGCCAAGTTTACCAATTTACCTTTTAATCCCTCATCGAATGTAAAAATAAATCCAGTCCACTCCTCTAATTTTAAAAATTCGAGTGTGTATTCAATTGCCTGATCTCTTCGCTTATCATCCATATGCCGAAAGGGTTCATCCAATAAAAGGAATGGAATTTTTTCTTTCGTTCCAATTCGATATGCATATTCGATCCGCATAGCATAGGATAGCTGCTCTCGAGTTCCAGTGGAAAGGTTAGAAAAATCTCGAGACTCATCTGTTCTCATTTCCTTTAATTTTATATCACCACCGATTTCTGACTTTTGCAAAATTCGAGCCTGGTCTTTCGAGTGTAAAGAAGACCAGCGATTTTGTAAGGATTGGATTAAAGAATTCATTTGGTGATTGGATTCTCCCTCCATCGATGCAAAGACTTCGCTCAACTTTTCAAATGCTCGTATGTCGAGTTCTCTTTTTTCTAACAAATGAATCTTCTTTTCTAAATCCTTTTTAGATTCTTCCCATTCTTTACTTGCGGGAATCATTTGGGTTTCTAATCGAGCTTTTGCATTGGTGATTACTAAATCCAACTCCACTAAATTTTTTTCCAAAGATTTTAATTTAGATTTCTTATCAGCTAACTCTGATTCTATTTTCAATTTTAAAGATTTCTCTTCTGACGTGAACTCTTTTGAAATCCCTCTTTTTTCTTTATCTACAATTGTATCTTTGATTTTTAGTTTTAAGGTCTGAAGATCTGTTTCCCCGAATCTTTTGATTATTGTTTCTACCTTCGTTGACAAAGTATTGTATTCGTTATTCCGAATTTTTATATCTGTGTACTTTTCCTTGAGCTCGTCTAAGGATTTAGTTTCTGTCTGTTTCCAGGTTTCGTTCAATTGTCGCTGGGTTTCTTCAGCTTGGATTTGGGATGTCGTAATTCTATCATCCAAAATCTTTATTTCTGCGTCCTTTCCTTGGACCTCTTTTTTCAAATTTTCTATTTCTAATTGGATTTTCAAAAAATCCTTTTCCAAGCGATTGATTTCATTCAAAATATCGTCAACACTCATATTTCGGTATTTCAAATCACCTAATGACTGAGTCTCAATCGTATTTGCGATTTCAGAAAGTTTTTCGCGAAAGACATTTTCATCTCGGATTGTAAACTTTTCTTGGGATTTTTGAAATAGATAAAAGCCTACTGCAAACCCAAACACAGATAACAAATAGTAGTAGGGTTCCCAATTTGAAATAGCAATACCAATAGAAAAACTGATAGATGAAAAGATGGCAAACATTGCTAAGATTATATAACTCAAGTTCCATTTTGTTTGGATTTGAAATGGAATATCGTTTCTAAGAGAATTTAATTTATTTTTCCAAACTTCAAAAAATGCTGAGTATCGTGTCAATTCGACGCTTGCAGATTCTTTTATTGATACTTGATCAAGTAGATTTTTTCTTTGGTTTCCTTTTTCCAAACTTTGTTTTTTTAAATCGTCTATTCTTTCAGTCAAAACCAGATTTTCTTTAGCTAATCTAGTCGCCCTTTCGTCGTAAGATGCTGAAATAAAACTTTCATCTTGTTTTCGTTGTAGTTTTAAGGATTCGAACTTTAGAAGAATTGCATATATTTCATTTAATTCTGCATAACTTTCATTTTCCTTTAATTCCAAAATCTTTTCTTCATAATTCTGAATGGACTTTTCGAGAGAGTCAATTTCTCCAAGAATTAGTTTCTTTTCGGCATCTTTTTTAGGAACATCGGAGAATGAATTGGCAATTTCTTTCAGTCGCAATTCTGAATTTTTAAATTTAATTTCAGATTTTTCTAATTCTTCCTTTGCAGTTTTGAGATCTCTACCAGGTTTTGCATTTCCCTTTCGATTACAATTATCGAGAGCCAACGATTTTAGTTTTGTTGGATCATATCCACTATCAAATAGACTGTCTTGGATTGCTTTCGTAAGATCTTTATCACTTGAGTCAATGTTCATCTGACCTTCGCGAATCACGAGAGAATTTAACATCAGATTGACGGGGACTGATTTTTTTTCAAAATCTAATTGGGAAGAACGATCTTTTTGGTATCTTCGATTGAGTAACTTACCAAATGTATTTGTTCCAGGGATATGAATCAAACAAGAGAGAATCGAATCTAAAATTGTAGTTTTTCCAGACTCATTGGGTCCAAAAAAAATCGTAAGCGGACTTACCTGAAACTCCTTTTCTGTAAAATGTCCAAAATTTTTAAGTCTTAAATTCATTCCTATTTCCCTTCAACAATCAAACGAATTCCATTCAATTTGGTCTGTTTCCATAAGATCTCATCCATTTCTGGTTTTAAATCTGCCATCTTCTTAAGAAAGGAAGCTACAAACTGGTTGTCTTTTAGATTTTCAATCACCTGAATCTCATCTGATTCAGAATCAATTTCCAATTTGCGAAAACGGTCTTTATAATTTTTTAAAACTTCATTTTGGAATTTTATTTTATTTTCCATCGATTCCACGGTTCCTCGAAATCGAATATTTACATAGTCCTCTTTTTGAAATGTATCCAGTAAGGTATTGATGTCTTCTTCCGGATTTCCATCGATACCTAAAAAAATTTCTAGATCGCGATATAAACCCGCCGATTTCCAGATTATTCTTTCGGAGGACAAAGCACCATCTTTGATCTGAATTATAAATCCACCACGCTCTCCAATCTCAGCCTTGCGCCAAATACGACTAGATCCCGCATAACGTATTTTACATTTTCCCAAGTCCAATCCTCTTGTGGAATGTAAATGTCCTATTGCCAAATAATCTAAATCTAAGGTTTGAATTAAACTTGGATCAAGATAGGACCCACCTTCTTCTGTTTCTTCATCCAAACCAGTAAAGCTCATTCCTGTGACTGTTCCATGCGCCAGTCCAATTCTCCACTTTTTTTGCTTTGGAGGAGGTGGGCTTAAAAATAGATCGCTATAGTTTGTTTGGTGAGGAATTGCAAGGATCTCTAAATCATTTTCAATTAACAGGGCAAAAGGAGTTTTATCCAGCAAATGAATCTTAGGTGACCAATCGTACATCGAAAATCCCTTTGCCTCTGAGTTTCTCCTCAAGATTTCGTGGTTTCCGGGCAAAAAGAAGATTTTTCCTGAAAAAGATTGGCAAGACTTGATAAAATCTGGACGAAGGTTCTCTAGGTCTTCAAAAGTATCAAAAACATCACCACAAAAAAAGATACCCTGACAGTTGTTTGTCTCTGCTGAATTCAGAATTTCATTTAAGACAGAAAAGGAGTATTCTCTATCGGAAGGAGACGACTTGGAGAGATGCAGGTCTGAAACTTGTAAATATTTCATAAATTTGTCTAGGAGAGATTTTAACATCCCCCTAGGACAAATTTGACTCCATCTTTAAAAAAATCAAGGGCTTCCGATTTATATCACTCGATCTTTTTTAAACTCGGCAATTTTATCCTCACTAAATCCAAGTTTATTTAAGATTTCAGAAGTGTGTTCGCCATGTTCTGGCGGGTCCAAACGATATTGGAAGGGAGTTTTAGAAAAATGGAAAGGGCTTCCAAACTGAAGAATTGGGCCAAATTTCGGATGGTCTTTTTCCAAGATCATCCCACGATCTTTCCAATGGGCATCATTCTGAACCTCATCCATTTTCAGTATCGGAGAGAGACAGGCATCTTCATTCAGAAAGATAGGCTCTAAGTCGGCAAAGGTCTTTGATTTAAAAAAGTCAGTTAATTTTTGTTTTATGGTGTTAAAATTCTCTTCAATCATAGGGAGTTCTTTGGTTAAACTTTCCATACCTATAGCCCGAAGGAAGGTCTGAAAAAACATATCCTCTAGAGCGCCTAAAGCAACAAATCTTCCCTCTTTTGTTTCATAAATATTATAATTTGGTAATTTACCTGAAAGAATATCGTTTCCTGGCTCTGGACTTTTACCAGAGGCGGATAGAATACCTCCGTAGAGAGATGTAAACTGCAAACTAGCATCCGTCATCGAGATATCTATCCTTTGTCCGATCCCAGTTTTCTCGCGGTAGTAGAGGGCTGCTAGAATCGCAGAAAGAGCCGTAAGTGTACCTCCACCAACGTCTGCTAGTTGGAATCCAGCAGGTCTTGGTGGATTTCCAGTTTGGTCTAAAACACCAGAAATTGCCAAATAATTCAAATCATGCCCCGCGAAATTAACATATTTTCCTGATATGCCATATCCAGAAATACCACAGTAGATGAGTTTTGGGAACTTTTTGCTAAGAACATCGTATCCCAAACCCATCTTGTCCATACCATCAGGACGAAAACCTTCCAAGAGTATATCAGCATCTTCTAATAATTTGAATAAAATTTCCTTAGCCTGTTCTCTTTTTAAATTTAGCGTGAGAGCTTTTTTGTTTCGATTGAGCATCATATAAAGAGCCGGATAACCTGTTTTTCCTTTAAACATGGCCCGAGATCCGTCATAAGCCCGTGGATTCTCGATTTTTATTACCTCGGCCCCCATGTCAGCTAAATGTTGAGAACAAAGTGGACCAGGAAGAAGAAGAGATAGATCAACTACCTTTACGCCAGATAGGGGACCTTTGGATTCAATAGATTCTTTCATAACTTTTTGAAAGAGATTCAATGCATCCGAATCTGCAAGTATAAATTCCTAAACATTTGAACAAGAAAACTTTCGGTTCAGGCAAATTAGATTAATGAACATAGCCTTGTTTTTTTAAAATATCAAGAGCCTCCTCACCTAAATCTAAGCTCCTTTCATAATTTTTAGCAATACCTCCTTGTTTCCAGATATGTACCTTGGCTTCTAAAATACCAGGAGGATCACCTAATGGAGATTCGTATAAAAGTTCACAGTTAAAGGAACAAGAAGAAAGACTCAGTCCAAAATTGCCTATGAGTATCTCGCTTTCGCTTATTTTTTTGCTATCTTGAAGGATCTCTATTCTTGGAAATGAGACATCCGGGTAAACTTCAAAACGAAGTAGACCTTTTTCCCCACCTTGTTTGAATTGAAGCTGTATCATTCGACCTGTATCTTTCCAAGTTATTTCCTTGGGCATTTGAATCAGACGTAACTTTCCATGGGGTATAGAAATTTTTAAAATACTATCTCTTGTTAAATTATAACGTATCGAATAGATAGGTAATTTAGGTTCCATAGATCGTAGTTTTTTCCAAAGATACAAGATTCTTTCTTTTTTATTGGTGTCCAATTTCAGTTCATCTAATCTCTCTATATCCGGAATCTTCATTCCGAAGATTTGATTAGGATCTGATTGAATATCTGTATGTATGTAGAATTCTTGTCCGACATGCCCTTGCCAAAATTTTCCGATCTCATGAAATCGATAAGAACGTTGCAGTAAAAAATCGCTCCCTTCCCCATAACACTGAGTAGATCTCGTCTCACCATAATAAAATCTAGGTTGGATGTCAGTAGATTTATGTAGAGAAACCAAACTCTCACCATCCAAGTCCGTAGGAATTGGATTAGAACTTACTTCAAGTATGGTTGGGTAAATATCGATCGAACGAGTTAAGTCATTAACTAAGAAGTTTGTTGTTTGTTTGGGGTATTTGATTAATAATGGGACATGTATATTTTCTAAAAAAAGATCTTGTCCATGCCCGTAGTAAGTGTTAGTTCCTGTAAACGGTGAAATCGAATGATTTGGATGCATCACCTCACCATGGTCAGCTGTGATAAGTATTAGAGAATTATCCCATAGTTTAGCTTGCTTTAAAAAGGTGAAGATTTTACCAAGTTCTTCATCAACAAAGGCAACTTCCCCTAAGTAGTTTTGTTTTTTCTCTTCCAAAACTTCTGTCGTTTTTATCCGTGATGTAAAACCTGGGGGAGGAGTATAGGGTTTATGGGGATCATTGAAGTTTAAAAAAAAGAAAAATGGTTCCTTTGAATTCTTCAACTCATTGTCAAATATATCTAGTGTCTTTTTGGTAATTTTAATGGTATCGCTTGAGTAATTTGAAAAATCCGAAAGAGTATCGAACCCAACATCAACACCTAGTCCATATTTATCTGTAAGAAATGGATTGTTTCCAACCATATAGGTTTTGTATCCAAAATTTTTTAAGTATTTGGGGAGTGGATTTTTTTCTTTCTTATAAAAAAGATCTACCTCTTCCTTCGTAGTTGGATAATCCCAGAAATTGACAGGACTCCTCGAAGCATATTTACCCGTAAAAAAAACAATTGTAGACGGCCTTGTCCAAGCGGCGTTCACCAGATGAAAATTATAAGTAACGGCCGTTTTAGTAAATTCTTCTAAATTGGGTGTAACACCATAACGACCGATGATATCTGCTCTTAGGGAATCGATAACAATCCAGATTATATTTGGTTTAGGGGATTGTTGCGGAAGTTTTGAGTTTAAACTATTTTCCCTACAATTGTAACTTAAAATAATTGCAATTGATATAAAAGAGAATAAAGAATTACGGCTCAAGATTCAACATCAAACATTTGCAATGCGGTCAGCCATACTCCAACCAAAATAAAACCTATTCCAAGCCACTGCGTGAGATTCAATCTTTCCTTAAAAAGTATAGCAGACGCAATCAATACAATGATAAAACCGCTAGAAGTAAAAACTGGATAAGCGAGTGAAAGTTTTAATCCCTTCCCCAAAACATAACGATAACCCAAAAGAGCTAATCCAAAACTTGCAAGTCCTGCAATAAAGTAAGGGTTTAAAATTGTCCAAATGATTCCCAATTTTTCCGTTTGAGCACTGTCGCGGAGAGATGAAGTTTTTATCAATATATTTGCAAGAGCGTTGAAGATTACAGCTATGCAGAATACGAAAACAATTTGGAGTTGCATAAGAATTTGTACAAGTTTCGATTTTTTTTACAATTGGTCAAATATAAAAATGCAAGAGAAAACACTACAATTTTTCAACTCAAAGTTGACTTACTATGATTCAGAAACTCATTTACCGACCATCTTTTTTTGCCATGCCAATGGATATTCGGCAGGTTGCTATCGTACCTATTTTAGAGAGTTAACAAAGAATTACAGAGTCGTAGCTCTAGACTTTATTGGCCATGGCAAAAGTGAATCAAACCTGCAATACGATAGTTGGTATTTCTTCCGAGATCAAATACTATCTGTCATCGAAAAAGAGAGTCTCTCCAATATAACAGGAATAGGCCACTCTTTGGGTGGAGCTTCACTTCTTCTGGCTTCGGTAAAAAATCCTATTGTTTTTAGAAAGATTCTCGCTTTAGATCCCGTTATTTTGGGAATCAAACTCATAACACTTGCGAAATTACTTGGCAATCCTCTAGCAAAATCTGCGGTCAAACGGCGGACTGAATTCCAATCTATTGAGCTTGTAAGGCGAGCATTTAAAAAATTCCCACAATTTGCGAATTTTGATTCAAAGATTTTTGAAGATTACTTAGAATCCTGTTTTGTCCAAAAGCCAAATTCTAAAGAAGTAATGCTTGCCGGAGATCCTCAGGTTGAAGCAAAAACCTTTTCAATGGCGCACTATTCCGTTTACTTTCAGTTTTACAAACTCAAGAATGAAGCTCATATTTGTATCCCGAATCCGTTCGAAGTCTGTTCCCCCACTCTAGGAAACATGCTCATCCGAAACAATCCAAAATCGTCTTTAACAATCTGGGATGATACCACACATTTTTTCCCTTTTGAAAAACCAAAGGAAACTCTTCATTGGATTTATCAAAAGTTATCGTGTTGATAGATTTTTCGATCGACTTTTCGTTGAACGTCTAGACTCAAATATTGATCGCCTCACCAAGTACATCCGCACTAGCCTCCATAATTCCTTCGGAGATTGTAGGATGCGCATGAATTGTATTCATAAGTTCTTTAACTGTCAGCTCGGCATTTGCAGATAACGTAAGTTCTGCTATAAGCTCAGTAGCTGAACTGCCTATGATATGAGCTCCCAATATCTCACCATGTTTTGCATCGGAAATGATTTTAATGAGACCAGTGCTATCCCCTTGTGCCCTTGCCCTTCCACTGGCACTAAAAGGAAATCGCCCAACTTTAATTTCATGACCCGAAGCTTTTGCTTTTGCTTCCGTTAAACCAACACTAGCAACTTCTGGATTGCAGTAAGTACAACCAGGAATATAATCATAATTAATTCGATGTGTTTTTAAATTATGTGGGTTTCCCAATCGAATAGATATATCTTCTGCGGCCCGAATGCCCTCAGCGCTCGCAACATGAGCAAGAGAAGGTGTTGGTATACAATCACCAATCGCATAAATATGATTAACTGTCGTACGGTAAGTCGAATCAATTTCTATAAATTGATTTTTTAGTTTAATTCCGATTTCTTCCAGTCCTATGTTTTGAGTATTGGGAGTTATTCCGATACCAACAATTACTTTGTCAAAAGTAAGTTTTTCTTTTTTTGCAGTATTTCGATCTAAAAGATTCAAAACTACTTGAGAACTTTCAACGGAGGCAGATTCAACGCCCGTACTCAAAAAGAATTGAATTCCTCTTTTTTTAAAGCTTTTTTCAAGAATGGAAGAAATCTCAGAATCTTCGTTAGGAAGAAGATGATCTTGAAACTCTACAATAGTCACCTTACTTCCCATAGACGAATAAAAATCTGCAAACTCCACACCGATTGCACCGGCACCGATAATCGCTAAATTGGATATCGGTTTTTTCTCAACCATAGCTTCTCTTGCTGATAGTACTAGATTACCGTCAAAGGGTAAAAAAGGAAGTCCCTTATTTTTTGCACCTAATGCTAGTATTATATAATTTGCTGAGTATGTGCCCGTTTCTCCGGATTGAGATTCAACGACAACTGTATTTGAGTCCTTAAACTTTGCATTTCCAGGAACTACAGTGATTTTATTTTTCTTCATTAAAAACTCAACGCCCTTTGCCATCTGATCAGCAACGGACCTAGACCTTTGAATCACTGCTTCAAAATCAGCCTTTACGTTTTCAGCCAGAAGACCAAAATCACTAGCCTTTTTGAGATGTTCTAAAACATGAGCACTTTCTAATAAAGCTTTTGTAGGAATACAACCCCAGTTCAAACATACGCCACCAAGTCTCTCTTTCTCAATAAGACAGGTTGAAAGACCTAATTGTGCTGCCCGAATTGCAGCCACATACCCACCTGGGCCTCCGCCAACGACTATAACTTGAAACTGATTTGAACCCACTGTAAATACCCCAGACATTTGGAATACATGAGATTACATGGAAAGTCAAGACCTCTTTTTTGCAACGACGAGCATTCGAGCACCTGTTTTTAAATACTTTTCTCCGTCGTAATTACCATAGACATGTAAGAGATCAAATTTGTTATCATCGAGAAAGTTGCGGATCTGAGCAAAATGAAAAACTCGCATCGTATGTTTGTCTTTTAAATCCTTTTGGTTAAGGTTGTAGACATAGTTCACTTCGACAATAGCGATATCATCAGCCCGGGTGAGTCGAAAGCCTCGGTTTCTTCTGATTGATACGTTTCCCTGCCTCACACTACTGACATTAGTTATTGGCTTTCGTTTGATGCGATGGATTGGATCTGCATTCCAAATTTCCAAAATCAAGAGGCCCGCTTGTTTGAGATTTTTGTGCGAGTTTCTCAGAAAATTCAAAACGGCATCGTCATTTAACAAATAATTAAAAGTTCCATACAAACAAATTACGGAATCTACTGGTTGTTTGGCGACATAGGTTTCCATTTTACCATACTCGTAATGACAATGTGGAAACCTTGTTTTTGCAATTTCTAACATTCTGTTGGATGCATCCACCCCAAGGATTTTAAATCCCATCGCTTGGAGCTCTTTTACATGTTCTCCGGTTCCGCACCCAACATCGAGCGCAGTCTGAATTTTATGGCGTTTGAAAGTCTCTCTTAGAAAACTTACTTCTTCGGAAAATTTGCGACTTGGTTCTTCAATAGAAAAGTAATATTCGGCAAGTTCGGTATACAGCTTCATTTATAGGGACCTTCTGGGAAAATCATTCATGTATTTCCGAATTTTACCCGTTAAAGATAGTAACGGCACGGATCCTATGAAACGATATTTAATTCCTGCAATTTTTTTCTTTGTAGCCTTCGCTCTACAATACTTCCTTTTTTTCTCCTGGATCGGATTTGCTCTACTTCTTGTCTCAACTACTCTCCTAACTCTAATTTTGTACAACCTTGATTTGGAATCCAAACAGAACCTTCCTGAATCCTTTAGCTCAGGATATGAGAATGAAGCTGATTTGAATTCACTCATGGACCAGAATTTACAAGATAAGTGTGAGACCGATCTCAAATCTAAGAATCAAGAATCACTCGCCATCGGAAATCTTGAACCTGTGCAGAATATTTCTTATTTCCAAAATCTAGATCCGATTCAAAAAACAAAATCGATTTTAAAGCAAAGTCTAAAATCACAAGTTTTGGAAATAATGAAATCTCATTTTTTTGCTGAGCTACCTAAGAAGGTATCACAAGTTTTATATGCTTACTATGATGGTCATAATTTTGAGGAATGTTTCTGGCAGAAAGGAACCATCTTTGTAGAATCTGACTCCAATCCAATAGAATGGGATGATCGGGATGAATCTTACGTTCGAGAGCTTTTACCAAGTATTTCATCAAACAAACAAAAACTTTATATTCCGTTTACCATCAACCAACATTTGTTTGGTTTTGTTTTATTCCAAACCAAAGAAACCTGGAATCAAAGCGAAATTCAAAATTATTGGGAACGAAGTCTTCAAATCTCGGAAAAGATTTTTGAAAAACTTGAATATGAAAAGGTTACAAAAAATACAGAGACTTGGCTTTTTAATAGCTCACATTTTTATCAAATCACAAAAGATAGTTTCAACTCTAAAGAACAAGAAACTTTAGTCATGATTAAATTCATTGATACTACATTCACGAAAGAAATTGCCATTTGTCTAAATCACTTTGGCAAATCTGAAGGTGTTTTGGGTCTTGGACTATTTCGTATGGAAGAAGATTTGTATTCAATCCTACTGCCCAATTCTCTTCTTTCGGGATTTACTGATTTTTTTAAAAGATTTATCGAAGAAATTGATAGTTTAGGGTATCCATCCAGCCTAGCAATTGGTTACTCCAATAAAGTTACCGCAAATGGCAAATATGATCTCTGGATTAAAAACCTCTATCTTTCTCTTGAAGAAAGTATACTTTACAATGCTGCCTAATGGATCCGCTTTTAGATGAAAAATTTATTCTTACCATTTCAGGGGTATTGCCAGAATACTTTCACAAGACTCTTTTAATTACCGCAGAACGAGAAGCATATGGTCCTTCAAAAAACGAAGGTCTATGTTACGAAAACTGTACTTGTGTCGGCTTTGTTGGTGATATCAATGGGAAAATGTACCTTGCGATGGATGGATATACAAAACTGAAACTTCTTCCAAAAATTGCAAAATCGTTCCAAGTGGACCCAACGTCACAAGCCCATTCCACTTCCATCATGATGGAATTTGCAAACCAAATAGCTGGAAAACTGATCTCTGAAATGAAGTTAGGAAGATATGAAATAGATATAGAATCTCCTGACAACCTCAACCACAAACTTGTCCCGATTTCGAAAGAAAAGTATAGGCAATATATCCTAATCTTCAACCTAAAAGAACGGCGTGGAGAACAATATTTAGGACGACTCTATCTCGTTTTATTGTTGGAAAAATTTTAAAACTTTTTGAAATTGTGGGGAATGTTCCCTCATCTGTATGCACTTCCATTGATACTCAGCTATGCAAATAGTTCACGAGAATCCAAAACTACCAGAGCTGAAATTCGACTTCCCAATGGAAGTCGTGCTTTTCTAATACATCCGCAAAATAAAAATCCACATCATCTACCTGGAATTTATCTGCAACACGGAATGAGTGTAATGGGAATTGACGATCCCAGAATTTTAACCTTAGCAGAAAATCTTTCTGAACTTGGTTTTAGTATTATGTTGCCGGAACTAACAGAAGTTAGATCATTAAATATCCAAACCAATACGATTCAAAATATTCAAAACTTAGTTCAGATTTTACATGCAAAATCTGATTGGTATAATGGTAAAAAATTAGGATTTTTATCTGCAAGTTTTTCTGGTGGTATGGGTTTGATATCCATATCAAAACCAGA
>JAPZTS010000045.1 GCA_027533185.1 Leptospira sp.
AGCGTTCATCAGTGGTAAAAACGAGAAAAGAAATGAAACCACGGATAAACACAGATGAGCACAGATGGGAGAAGGTATGAAGTTATCCGTGTGAATAAGCGTTCATCAGTGGTAAAAACGAGAAAAGAAATGAAACCACGGATAAACACAGATGAGCACAGATGGGAGAAGGTATGAAGTTATCCGTGTGAATAAGCGTTCATCAGTGGTAAAAACAAGAAAAGAAATGAAACCACGGATAAACACAGATGAGCACAGATGGGAGAAGGTATGAAGTTATCCGTGTGCATCAGTGTCCATCTGTGGTAAGTTACCTCTCTTCGATAAATTTTTGAATCACTTCCATCGAATTGCTCTCGCTAACGGATTGAACCTTGCCATCCTCTCCAAGTCGAATGAGTGTCACAAAGCCTTTGGTTCTCGGGTAGGGGTCTGCTAGTTTTTCTTCGCGCACCAAACGAATGGTATATGGATAGGATTTCATTTTGGGAAGTGCTACAAATTTTGAGATGAGGAAGGGCATTCTGTGGATGTCGGAAACTAAGACTGCATTGTTTTTTTCAAGGTATCCCTTCCCATGTTCTTCCAATAGCGGATGAAGGATTTTACTTGCATCCATATCTGCTATAAACAGAACCTTGCTCGTTGTTTTAGGGATGGGACTTTCTTCTTCCGATGCATTTGTATATTTGATATCAGGAAGGCTATCTCCTTTTTTTAAGCTGCCGGTATCGTTTGCGAAAAGCGAGCCTGTAAAGCTTACGAAAAGGACGACAAGAACGATCAGTAGTTGTCGAAGAAAATCGGGTTTGATTCGGGATTTGTTCTGTTTCATTTGGAATTAAGCCTTAGACTAAGTTTCTTTATCCGTTCGTTATGTTTTTAAATCAAAGCCGATAGAGATATTCTAACACCTGTTCTTTTGTCATTTTGCTTGCACTGGAAAATTCACCACCCTTTGTGGAAGTCAATATTTCTCCTGAGGGATCTAAAACAACGAGAGCCGGAATACCGTTCTCTATGGGTGAGCCATAAAATTCATTGATTTCTAGGTTTTTGTCAAATCGACCTACATCCACTTTATGTAGGATAAAATTCGAATCCAAAACCTTTCGGACTTCCAGGTCTGAAAAAATTGAATCCAAGGCACGGCAATCAGGACACCAATCGGCACCGAATACTAGAATCAGTTTTTTGTTTTGAGACTTGCTTTGTGACTGGGCTTCGGCGATCTCTTTCGTAATTATGTCACTTGATTGTTTGCAGAAAAGAAGAGGTACAATGAGTAGAACGAAAACGAAAAGGGAGAGAGAAACAGTTCGAACGTTCGAAAGCATCATCCCCCTCAAAAAAATTATTTTTTTACGAGTTCCTTAAGGATCTCTTGTCTTTTTTTATCTTTCTCATTTTGAGAAAGGGAAAGCCACTCGCGTTTGAGTTGTTTTTCGGAAGTTCCTTTCAATGTGGCATACTTTCCTAAAATTTTAGCAGTTTTTGAATTCATACCTGCCAATCTCTATGCGGTGGCCAATCTGTCAATTGGAACCTTATAGGAATCCTCGTTTCATCCTTGACCCATATACGTGAGGCAAAACATAGTAAAGTCCATAAATCCGACGAAATATGAAACTACAGCTCCCTGACCGATATGATCCAGAATCCGTAGAACCTAAATGGATAGAAATTTGGGAAAAAAAACAAAGCTTCCAACCTGAGGGAAAGTCATCGGCGAATTTTTCCATTGTAATTCCACCACCAAACGTAACTGGAAATTTACATATTGGTCACGCACTCAATCATACGATCCAAGACATTATTATTCGGATCGAACGTAAAAAAGGCAAAAATGTCGTTTGGGTTCCCGGTATGGACCACGCAGGAATTGCAACACAAGTTGTCGTAGAGCGCGAGTTAGCTAAAGAAGGAAAAAAACGTACCGACTTTACCCGGGAAGAATTCAACAAAAAAGTTTGGGAATGGAAAGCGCATTCGGGTGGAATGATTACCAAACAACAAAAACTCTTGGGTGAGTCAGTCGATTGGTCACGAGAGAGATTTACTTTTGATGAAGGACTTTCCAAAGCGGTTATCCAAGTCTTTCGTAAATTGTACGAAGAGGGACTTATTTACCGAGGCGAACGAATCATCAATTGGTGTCCCGTAACAAAAACTGCTATCTCAGACATTGAAGTCGAATACAAAGAGAAACAAGGCAAACTCTATCATATCCGATATCCGAAATCGGAATTTAAAAATAAAGACCCAAAAACCCTAAAGGCAGAAGAATACATCGTTGTAGCCACTACTAGACCCGAAACGATGTTTGGTGATGTTGCTGTTTGTGCCAACCCAGATGATTCTCGTTATGTGAATCTAATCCAAACAAAAGTATTTCTTCCATTAGCGAATCGGGATATCCCTGTTCTTGCTGATAGTTTTGTCGATAAGGAGTTTGGGTCTGGCCTTGTAAAAATCACGCCAGCCCATGATCCGAATGATTATGAAGCAGGTCTTCGTTTAAAACTCACTCCACTTAATATTATGAACTTGGATGGAACTTTGAATGAACATACCGGGAAGTACAACGGTGTCGACAGATTTGAAGCAAGAAAGCGTGTTGTTGAAGAACTTCAAAATCTCGGTTATATTGAAAAGATTGAAAATCATACTCATAGTGTGGGTCACAACCAAAGGGGTGGTGCAGTTATCGAGCCACTTCTGTCTACCCAATGGTTTGTAAAGATTCAAAGTTTGGCAAAACCCGCCATCGAGGTTGTTCGATCGGGCAAGGTTCAATTCCAGCCTAAAATGTGGGAAAAAACCTATTTTGAGTGGATGGAAAATATTAAGGACTGGTGTATCTCGAGGCAATTGTGGTGGGGTCATAGAATTCCTGCCTATTATTCACCTAGTGGAGATATGGTGGTCGCGGAATCCCTCCAAGAAGCGATAGAGTTATTTTCTAAAAAAGGAATCAAAGTTTCCGAGTCGGAAATCAAACAAGACGAAGATGTATTGGATACATGGTTCTCTTCTGGGCTTTGGCCGTTCACTGTGTTCGGTTGGCCAAACCCAAATGACGATCTAAAGCGTTTTTATCCAACTGCTGTTCTTGTTACTGGTTTTGACATCATTTTCTTTTGGGTAGCTCGTATGATTATGAGCGGTCTCAAATTTATGGGAGAGGTTCCTTTTCACAAAGTATTGATCCATGGACTTGTAAGAGATAAAGACGGGAAAAAGTTTTCCAAGTCTTTGGGGAATGTTGTGGACCCCCTCGATATGATGTCCAAATACGGAACGGATTCCTTTCGATTCTTTTTGGCCGCAGTACTACCCGAAGGAAAAGATATTTTATTCGATGAGTCTCGGTTAGATGGTTACAGATCATTTTGTAACAAAATTTGGAATTCCAGTCGTTTTATTTTTATGAATATACCCGAGGGTTTTTCTGCTGAACAAACAAAACAAGACCAAAAAGAAGATATGGATCTTTGGAATTTATCCGAATTTTATTCAACAAGTGCTCGTTATTAAAA
>JAPZTS010000058.1 GCA_027533185.1 Leptospira sp.
CGAAAAAAAGAGAAAAATGAAAGTTATAAGGGAATCCTTACCACAATTATACTTTTAAATGTAATCAATTTAGGATTCTTTAAGTATTTTTATTTTGTAACCGGCTCCATTTATTCCATAACAGGACTAACATCGGTTAAGAGTTTTGCTGAGTCTTGGAGTATATTCCTCCCACTTGCCATAAGTTTTTATACCTTCCAAATCATAGCCGTGCAGGTGGATATACATAGGAATACGATCAAATCTCGAATTGGTTTTTTTGATTATTTTTTATTCATATTGTTTTTCCCCCAATTGATTGCGGGACCCATTATGAGGTCGGAAAATTTTTTACCTCAGCTCGACAATCCAGAAATAGATGAAGACCGAATGAAAAAAGGTTTGTTTCTCATCATCGGCGGACTTTTCAAAAAAGTGGTCATTGCAGAAAACATAGCACCAATCATCGCGCCGATCTTTATGGATCCAGGCAAATACGATAGCTTTTCTCTCTTCTTTTCAACACTTGCTTTTGGAACCCAAATCTACTGCGATTTTTCTGGATACACGGATATAGCACGCGGAAGTGCCAATCTTTTGGGATATGAAATTCCGGAAAACTTCAAAGGCCCTTTTTTATCCGAATCCTTCCGAGAACTTTGGGGGAAATGGCATATAACTCTGTCATCTTGGCTCAGGGATTATTTATACATACCGTTAGGTGGGAATTCAGGAACCGTGTTTCGTTCCAATCTGAACATGTTTATAACCATGTGTCTTGGTGGGCTTTGGCATGGAGCCAACTGGGCTTTTGTTGCATGGGGGGCATATCTAGGTGCCTGCCTCTGGATCGAAAGGACAATCTACCTAGCCCGGGGGAAGAAAAAAATCCTTCCCGACACCCTACCCTTTGTTGGTTTCATTCGGATCTTTTTTGTATACATCATCTTCACCTTTTCGGGAGTCTTTTTCCGCGCAGCTGCACGGGGAGATGAAGCGATGTCAGTTGCCTATGAAATTTTTAAGGGGGTTTTGACGTTTAGAAACGTGGGTGACACACTCACAAGATCTGATGAACTTCCTATGTTTATCGCAATGGGGATTTTTTTCAATTGGCTGCAATCATCCGATTATGCTTACACAAAGCTAAAACCCTTCCAGAACTATTTACTTCCTGTTTTTGCGATCGCCATGCTATTGTTACTCGGTATTTTTGGTGATGGTGGCCAAGATTTTATCTACTTCCAATTCTAAATTCATTTTCCTCCTCATTCTCTTTGGATGGGGAGTTTCTTGCGGACCAAACGTCGAGTGGATCCGACGAATGCCTCCAAAAACAAGCGAGATATCTCCTGAACCCTTGCCGAGAGGAGTTTATATAAGACCTAGTCCTCCCAAATCTCCGATGATGACGAAAGATTTTCAATTGATTTGGAAAGAAGAGATCCAAATCCAAGAGGACCATAAATTTCTAAAAACTTGGATGGAATGGAGAACAGACTCGAAAGAGACGATTTTAAAGTTTAAATTGGGACGCGGGGAGTATGAGAAATCTGGCCCTTGGGTCCTACTCCATACCAAAGAAATTTTGCAAGGCTCCTGCCAAGTCTCAGGATCTATGGATCTTCCAAAAGGAAAGGACTGGTTCATCGGTTTTCCTTGTGAAAAGAAAGGGGATTTTGTAAGTTTCACGCACAAACTCCTGTATCACTTCAGAGACAAGAATTTGGTGCCTCTCAAATACGAGTCAGGATATGTGGAATCTGATTTTGGTATTGTCTGGGAATCAAACAAAGCTTATACGGAAGACCTTCTTTTTGAAAAGGCAAGAACAAAGTTTACAAAAAAAGAATTCCAACCCCACGTGTATTACCACGTGAAGTTGGATTGATTCGAAGGAAGAATCAAAAGGGTAACCATCTCTAGAAAAAACTAAACCATTATTTAAAAGCAAGAACTCCACATGCTTTTCTGTATTCTGAATGTTCCTTACTTGCCTTTTCCACATACTTTGTTACTCCGTGGATCGAAAATGACTCACTTGCTCTTTTTGCCTGTTCCGAAGCCATGCAGTAATTCCCAGCCTTAGAATTTGTTACACTTGCCAGGTAGAGAATTGACGCAAAACTCTTATGATTCGAAAGTCCAATCGCTTCTCTGATCTGTAAGGCCCGATTGTAATGCGAAGAGGCAAGCTCATACTCCAAACTTGCGTGTTCCTCATTTGCCATTTTGATCAACTCGTTCGAGATTTCCGTGAGAGTTTCCTTGTCGTAGTTAGAAAGAAGACTAGAGACATCTTCATCCAGAGGTGCAGATTCTGCCTGTAAAACAGCAAAAGTCAGAAGAAGGGGTAATAAAGTAATGCTGAACTTTTTCATATATATCTCCCAGATTGTCTCTGTGATATATACTGCAAATTTCGTGCCAGATCTCGTACAAAGGGAACTGTCGATTATGTTAGGAAAAGACCTTGGTTTCTGAGAATAAACACTAGATATGAGAGGATTTTAAGCATCGGTTCCACCCGCATTGGGAAAAAATGCTCAAATTTTAAGCAGATTGTAAAGAAATTTATTGGAATAAAAGTCTATCGGAGTTCGTCGTCACTGATTTCCAATTCTTTCTGGAGAAAGTCTTCCAAATCCATCGAGCGGTAGTGGTCTCTTTCTCCATCACACTGCCTTCCCCCAGGAACTGAAAGTGTTCGTCCCGCAATCGTAATCGGTTTTAGGAAAAGATTTCCCGTAACTGGACAGTTGGGCCCAGGAGTGAGCCCATTGAAGGCACAAGTTGCTCCCTTAACAACATCTGCTGGAATTTCATCTGACTTTCCATTGGGATAGAAACTCGGATACGGGCCCTCATTGTACCATCGGGAATACATCTTCCCCCAAATCGGTGCGGCTACACCGGCAGCAGTCGTTCCCTTTCCAAGAGAGAGGGATGATTTATCAAATCCCATCCAAACAACCGACGTATACTTTGGATCAAATCCTGCATACCAGACATTCGTATAAGATGATGTCGAACCTGTTTTTCCGCCGGACTCTCCCTTATAATTTCCTTTATCTGCTGCACGAAGAGCCTGGGTTGGAGTTCCCCCCATCGCAACACCAATTAACATTTGTTTAATGATATATGCAGTAGATTCTGGAATGATTTGTATGGTTCCGTTCTTTGCCTCTTCGGCCAGAGTCTCTTGAACTTCTTTTTCTTTATTATAGACAACAGTTCCACTTTGATTCAAAACATAGCGGACGCTAAAGGGGATCACGTCTTTCCCCTTGTTTGCCATAATAGAATATCCAAGTGCCATCTCATAGGGTGTAAGTTCAGCAACACCGAGAGCTAGAGCAGGTCCGGTAGGAAAACGCGACTTATTGGTTTTGGTTACTTTGGATGCAAAATCAATTACAGAGTCCGTACCTGTTCGCATCAAAACTTGAACAGAGACAATATTGAGTGAAAGAGAAAGAGCTCGAGAGAGAGGAACCATTCCGCGGAAGTCTCCAGATATATCTTGCGGAGAGTATCCTTCCCCTTCTTCCGTAATGGTTGTTAGAGGGGCGTCCATAATACCCGTGCCCGAACCAACAGCTCGGTTTTGAATGGCCGCAGCATACACGTAAGGTTTGAAGGCTGAACCAGTTTGTCGCCTTGCTTGCATGGCACGGTTGAATTGGTTCTTTGGAGAAAACCTAGAACCACCCACCATAGTTTGGATATATCCAGTTTGATGGTCTATGGTTACAATAGCACCTTCTACGTGTAAGTTGGAAGAAAAAACAAGTGAAGATCTTCGAAATTCTTTGATGGCAGCACTTTCATTCTCAGAAGGAACAAAGTCACTCAAAAGCTCCAAGGCAGGCGCCATTTCCTTTTCTAAATGCAAACGAAACAACTGGCGGTCATCTAAATTTGTAACATAAGGAGTTCCAATAGGAAAAATGGAACCAATCAAATTGTATAGAGAAACTAAACCTTTATCTGCCCTACCCACATAACGAAAGTTTGCCCCAAAGGCGTACTTATCTTGTTCGATTAGGCCTTTTCTAAGTTCTTCTTCGGCAATCTCTTGTTTGCGGATATCCAGAGTCGTATAGACCTTCAGGCCACCTGTGTACAAAGCTTCTTCACCAATCTCTTTTTCCAAAATTTGGCGCACCCATTCCGTAAAATAAGGGGCTCGATTCAGTTTTGCACCCCAAGTTGAACGGGATGGAGACTGAGTGATGACTACGGGCCAATACTTTTCCCAAAATTGGTTATGGATGGTTTCCACATTTTCCTTGGGAATAAAGCCATTTTTCGCCATAAGCCCAAGAACAACCTTATGGGCATTTTTGGATTCCATTGGGTTTTTGAATGGTGAGTAAAACACTGGTGCCTTGGGAAGCCTTGCGAGCAAGGCCGCCTCAGCAATTGTTAGGTCCCTCACATCCTTTTGAAAGTAAACATTAGCTGCCGAAGAGAGTCCTGTGGTTCCGTGCCCAAGATAGATTAAATTAAAATAAATCTCTAATATCTCTTCTTTTGTGTATTCTTGTTCAATCTGGAGAGTGAGGAGAGCCTCTAAAAATTTACGCCCAAAGGTTTTTTTTCTTTGTTGTAGGATGGTTTTTGCTAACTGCTGGGTAAGAGTAGATCCCCCTTGGACAATTCTACCAGCTAACACATTTTTTATGGCCGCTCGAACTATAGCCAAAAAATCAATCCCAAAGTGGTTGAAAAAATTATCATCTTCAACAGACAAAAACGCATGAATCACATGAGGCGGAATATCACTGTATTTGAGGAGTTCTTGTTTGTGCCGGTACAATTCAGCAAAAAGTACACCGTTGTAATCGTAGAGTTTTGTAGGTGTGGTGGGTTGGTAGGAGGAGAGTTTTTGAAGCTCCTTTCCTTTGTTCACTTCGGATAGGATATATCCAAAGAATAAACCACCCAAAAGTGCAAAAACGAAGAATGTAGTAACTGTTGTTCGTAAAATTTTTTCTGTATTCATAGACTACAAATGGAATCTCATTCCCTCACGTGCTAAATGTATCTTTAATTTTTTTTCGCCAAGGAGTGATTTGTGTCTCTCAGCAAGTTCGTAAATTTCATATATTTTTTCATCGGAATAACTGGGTTCATGATGGGTGAGGACCAAATTTTTTATGCCCCAAGTTGAGGCACAGTTTA
Organism: Leptospira sp.; assembly: GCA_027533185.1. Taxonomy (GTDB): domain Bacteria; phylum Spirochaetota; class Leptospiria; order Leptospirales; family Leptospiraceae; genus Leptospira_A. Next base: position 5,167 of record JAPZTS010000058.1, read on the forward strand.
CGGACATAGTGTACGAAGTGTGACCCCAATCAAATTTCGAAAAAGACTCATCTAAAGTATATTGGCTATCCATTACTAGTAAATCAGCTCCAGAAAAAAACGGAGTCGCATCATGGATAAATTCCATATCAGCACCCGTAAATTCTGCATCTGTTGCAAAGATAAATACCTTTCCATTGGAATTTGTAAATTTATAAGCATACGAACCACCAGGGTGTTTTAAAGGAAAACTTTCTACTCGTAGTCCGGAAGGAAATTGTAAAACCTCACCTGGCAAAAATAGTTTGAATTCTTTTTTGGAACTAGTTCCAGAAAGAGGGACAGGGAAAAACTCGTGCGATTGTTGTCTCTCCAACCGACTTTGTAAATCTGAATAAGGTGAAAAAAATTTAAGAGTGTAGTCTTTGAAATAAATGGGTTTAAAAAAAGGCAATCCTTGGATATGGTCCCAATGTGTATGAGTGATGAAAAAAACCACCTGCCTTGCCTTCGGATTTTGGAAGTAGGTGCCGATCAACTCGTCACCCAAAGGACGAAGACCCGTTCCCATATCTAAAATATAACACTGACCATCATCATCTGTAACCGAAAGGCAAGTTGTATCCGAGCCTGAGACAAATTTTAGAGGATGGGGAAGTTCTTTCCAGAATTCTTCGCCAGTTTTACCCTGGCCTTCCTTTCGGTATAGCTCTAGGATATCTGTAATTTTTTTGCGGTAGTCTTGGTTGCGGAGGGGACTTGCAATCGACCCACGCACCCCATAGAGTTGAACAATCACTTCCTCGATCCTAGGAAATCGACTTTCCTTGTCACTCAAGATTTGATACCTTGAATTTATGGCATCTAGACAACCAGGATACGAACTTCGATTTGGACCCTCATTGGTTCCCGTGGTAAAAAACCTGATGATTGCGAATGCAATCGTCTTTGTTTTGCAATTTTTAACTAAAAATGTTCTGAAATCCGTGCCACTCGAACTCTATTTCGGCCTGACTTCTGATCTGGTGCTGTCGGGTTGGGTTTGGCAACTCCTGAGCTACGGATTTTTGCATGGAAGTTTTATGCATATTTTATTTAATATGCTCGCATTATGGATGTTTGGTTCTGAACTAGCCGAGATCTGGGGAGAAAGGTCTTTCTTAAAGTTTTATCTTTTAACGATGCTTTCTGGTGGACTTGTAACTCTACTGGCACACGTATTAGGAGTTCCGCAAGGGACAGTTGTTGGCGCGAGCGGTGCGATCTATGGCCTATTAGTTGCTTTTGCCTTCACTTGGCCCAATAGAGAACTCCTATTTATGCTGATCTTTCCCATCAAAGCAAAATACTTTATCATAATTATCATGCTTATGGTCCTTTTTGTCCAAGGAGAAGGCGTTGCTGTATTTGCGCATCTGGGTGGAGCCGTTGGTGGTTTTTTACTCATTAAGGTTTTTAGTTTTTGGAAAGCGAAGTCCCAATCAGGACCAGGTTGGTCCTTCCAAAGATACTTACAAAAACGTAGATTCCAAAGATACCAAGAAGAAATGAACCATAGAGAAAATGCGAAAAAACGAGTAGATGAACTTTTGGAAAAAATATCCTCCAACGGTATGGATTCCCTTTCTCGGAGTGAAAAGAAGTTTCTCAACGAAGCATCTAAAAAGTATTTTAACAAGTGAGTTTGGATTTTTTTTACTTTCCTGAGACTAACCTTAGGACGCCTTACTACAATTTGGCGATCGAAGAATCAATCGCTATAAATTTAAGTAGGTTTCAAATAAAAGCGGGAGTCCGAGTTTGGAAGAATCCAAAGTCCATCATCATTGGTCTTTCCGAAGATCCCTATCGAAATATCAAATCATCTATCGTCGAAAGTTCCAATCAATCTTTAGCAGACGGCAAATTGGGCAAAAAACCAAATCCAAATATATGTTATGTGGCAAGACGCGCATCGGGAGGAGGCACTGTTTTCCATAATGAGACAGGGAATATCAATTATTCTTTTTACTTCAATTATGATTTTAGGAAGGAACTCTATCCAGTTAAAGATTCTTACGATATTTTACTGGGCCTGGTTACACAATCACTGAGAAAACAGGGTTTTTTGGCAGAATTCTCCGGAAAATCCGACCTCACATTTTTTGTAGATGGGTCATCAAAGAAGATCTCAGGTAATGCTCAGTTCCGCAAGAAAAACTGTATCGTCCAACATGGAACTTTGATCCTACAAGAAGAATTGATCGACCAAGTAACAGATGTTCTACATCATCCTCCCGAAGAGCCAGAATACAGAAAGAATAGACCTCATAAAGAATTTCTAACCTCTCTTCCGAAAGAGTTTTCTTTAGAAATTTGGAAAAAAGATTTGGTGGATGTTACAAGAAGCTATCTCGGACTTTCTAAAACCGTTGATTTTTCTGAATTTTCTTTTTTTTCCAGTGGGTTTTCTTCTTTTCGGAAACAAGTGCTCTTGGATTCTGAAATTATTCGAAAAAAGAAATACCAAAACTTGAATTATATTTTGAACAGAGAAATACCTACATGACCTATTTACAAAACCAAGACCCAGAAGTTTTTGCTGCACTTAAAAAAGAAGACGAAAGGCAAGAGCACTCTCTCGAAATGATCGCAAGCGAAAACTTTGTATCGCGTGCTGTTTTAGAAGCTTACCATTCTACACTGACAAACAAATATGCCGAAGGATATCCGGGAAAACGTTATTACAATGGATGTGAAAATGCGGACGTCGTGGAACAACTCGCAATCGATCGAGCCAAAAAGATGTTCGGAGCCGAATATGCGAATGTACAACCACATAGCGGTGCCCAAGCAAATATGGCAGTTTTTTTGGCAACACTGGAACCAGGAGATGCCTTTCTTGGGATGAATTTGGCCCACGGTGGACACCTAACTCATGGAAGTGCGGTAAACATTAGCGGAAAGTATTTCAAACCCATTCCTTATGGTGTAAAAGAATCAGACGAACGAATTGATTATGATGAAGTCGCAAAACTTGCAAAAGAGCACAAACCGAAATTGATCGTTGTGGGTGCTTCTGCTTATCCAAGAACAATTGACTTCGCTAAATTTAAGGAAATTGCCGATAGCATTGGCGCCAAGATTATGGCGGATATTGCACATATTTCTGGTTTGGTGGTAGCTGGCGAACACCCGTCCCCTATCGGAATTTGTGATTTTGTTACAACCACAACTCACAAAACCTTACGTGGCCCTAGAGGCGGCCTTATTCTTTCTAGTGCGGCTAACGAAAAGATCTTAAACTCTCGTGTGTTTCCAGGCATCCAGGGTGGACCGCTAATGCATGTCATTGCGGCAAAAGCTGTGGCCTTTCGGGAAGCTCTCCAACCAGAATTTAAGACCTATATCCAACAAGTGGTAAAAAATGCAAAAACGCTTGCGGAGACCTTCCAAAAACGAGGCTATCGAGTAATTTCCGGTGGAACAGACAACCATATTGTGTTAGTTGACGTTTCTGTTAAAGGATTAACTGGTGCAGCCGCGGCCGATGGTTTAGACCATATTGGCGTAACCATCAACAAAAATGCCATCCCATTTGATAAAAATCCTCCAGCCGTTGCATCCGGAATCCGATTGGGAACTCCAGCCCTGACAACAAGAGGATTTAAGGAGTCTGAGATTACGCAAGTAGGGAACATCATTTGTGATTTCCTTGACCACATAGGCGATGCTAGTTGGGAAGCAAAAGTAAAGGGTGCTGTGACTGAACTCACGGGTAAGTTCCCTATGAAATCCTTTCGTCTAGACTAAAAACAAACTCGTTTGTTATTGGTTGGTTTTTAAACCGACCAGTTTGGTTCCATAGGACATACCAAAGTTCTTTCTGAGTACAAATCTACCATCGGGTCGGGGTAAATTCGTTCTACCATTGTTAGTTGGTTTTTGGATATCCAGGTGATCGTAGTTCCCCTCGTCCCGTAACCTGGAGTTTGGATCCGAATCGAACTAAGTATCCTTTCTTTTTCTTTTCCAATTCCTGTGTCCGGCAATTTGTCTGGGTCGTCTTCCCTTGTCGCGTCGGCAAATATTTTAAAAAATTCCTCCTTTCCAAAATTACCCGTTAGGATTTGTTCTTCGACCGCTCGTTTTGCGCGAGTTGTTTTGGGCCAATCCGTATTCCAGGAAGCGTTGCTTACCGCATGAATTCCTGGTTCGACTTCCATTTTGCTTTTGGGATCGTTTCCGAGATAAATTGTACGACCCCGTTCATACAAAAGGAGATTGAATCCTTCATATTCACCAGACCTTTCCAAAACCTGATTGGCGTAGTCCTCGAGACTTCCTTTGTCCATTAAAAATTCAGATACAAGTAAACCCCTAGAGCGGGGATTTGGGTGGGGTGGTTTTTTTAAATTTCGGACATTTGTAAGAAAGGCAAGTCTCCCCTCTCTCGTACAAGCAAGCCAAGTTCCATTTGCCTTGAGGTCGATTCCTCCAAAAATTTCGGGCTGGTCCTTCCAAAAATGTATAGGAAGAGCCGGTCTTTCAAAAAATTCATCCCGATTGGAACAAAGAATGAGGGGAAAATCAGGATGGGCAGCAAGGGCAAGGACTGCAAGGCACATTCTTCTACTCCCCAATCTTTTGGCAGTTTTGAAAGACAAATTTCCCTAAATATTTGGATTGAATGTGTGAGTATTGTAAAAATTATGAATGTCACATTCGTATGAAACACCTGGATTCTGAAACCGCAGTCTCGATCTTTCAAAATTCCGTCTTGGATTGGCATAAAAAAGAAGCTCCACACGAAAACCCTTATCCAGACGGAACTCTCGAACACACACTCTACCAAAAAAATCATATCGATACCATCCAGTGGCATATAGAAGACGAAATCCGTAGGCCAGACATAGCCCTAGAAGAGGTTGTTAGTTTAAAGCGAAAGATTGATAAATTGAACCAAGACCGAACAGACCTTGTGGAACGATTGGATGATTTTGTAATCGATATGTTTAAAGATGTAGTTCCGAATAAAGATGCAAAACTCAATTCGGAATCACCCGCATGGTTACTCGATCGGATGAGTATCTTAGAGCTAAAAATCTATCATATGGAAGAGCAAGTTGCCAGAAAGGATTCTGGTGCGACAAAAGAACATATTCAAAAATGCCAAAACAAATTGGATGTTCTCCTAGACCAAAGATCTGATCTAAAACAATGTTTAGATGAACTCCTATTTGATTACAAACAAGGAATCAAAAGAGTAAAGGTGTATAGGCAAATGAAAATGTACAATGACCAAAATCTCAACCCTTCTTTATACAAAAACAAGGCTGAATGAACTTACTTGTACTCAGATTTTCGGCGATGGGAGATGTTGCACTAACAACTCCCGCACTGATTGCCATTGCAGCAAAGTACGCAAACATTCAGATTACAGTTGTTACGCGAGGAAATTTTTCGCCCTTCTTCTATAATATTCCTAACTTAAATGTTCTTGGTATCAATTTAAAAAAATATAAAGGAATTTTTGGATTGTGGAAGATGTACCGGGATATTTCCAAACTTGGTCCTTTCGGATATGTAATTGATCTACATGGGTCTTTACGATCCCGACTTATTTCTTTTATTTTCAGAACCAAAGGTGTTCCTTACCAAAAAATTATTAAGGGCCGTAGGGAAAAAATTGCCCAAACCAGACGATACAACAAAAAACTAAAAACTCTTCCCCACACGGTGGAACGCTATTTAAATGTATTTAGAAAAGCAGGTTTTGATGCCCCACTCCGAAAAGGACCTTGGCTCAATGTAGATGGAGAATCAAAAATCTATGCCAAAGAATATTTTAAGTCGATTGGTCTAGATAAAAAATCCGGGCAATGGATCGGGTTTGCTCCCTTCGCAGGTCACGCATTAAAAGAATGGAGTTTTGAAAAATCCAGACGCCTTGTTGAGATCATTTTAGATGAATTTCCAGAAGTCAGCGTCTTTCTTTTTGGCGGAAAAGACGAGGCAGAAAAACTCAACATCCTTAAAAATAATTCCACTCGCGTACATCTTGTACAAGGTGGCAATTTAGGAATCCGAGGGGAACTCGGTATCATGGACCGATTGGATGTAATGATTGGAATGGATAGCTCCAACGTTCATATCGCAGCTCTTTTAAAAAAACCAGTGATCGGGCTTTATGGAACAACCCATCCGATGTCAGGTTTTGGACCTTTTGCGCAAGAAGACACAGGTGTATTACAAGTTGACCTGCCGTGTAGGCCCTGCTCCATCTATGGAAATACAAAATGCTTCCGAGGAGACCATGCTTGTATGGAACTCATAGATCCACTAGACGTGGTTAGGCGGATTCGAGTTTTACAAAATGTAAATACTTTATGGTAATTGCTCCTCGAAAATTAAGGGTCTATCCCCTTTTTTTCATATCTATCCTCTTTTTTATCTTTTTTATCATCCGTTTTCCTGTATCACCTCAAGAATTTGATTCAGTTTTCTATGAAAACAAACTTCCTTCCCCAAATAAAGAAAAATATGAAGAACAGATCAAATGTTCGTTAGATTGTAAAACTGTTTTTTTTGATCGAGAAGTGAATTATATGGACGAAGTGTGGACAGATCTTGGAAACAATGAAGGGAAACTCGTTATCGACTTCTCTGAACAGATGGGTTTTCCATTAGATTCTCCTGAATTGGAAACACCGACCGAATACCTACGCGAGATTGCAAAACGCAACGGTCATGTAAGCTTTGAACCATTATATATAGCTCAGCGAGGTATGGGACAAGTTGAGTTACCTTTGTTAAAAGATATTTATGGCATTGGTTTCAATATCTACAAACGATTGCGATCCTACTTCAAATTTGGTAGAATGGAAAACTACAATGCGAAGGTTTTATTTCATCCAACTACGGGGAAGATTTTTTATATCTATTTTTTTCATAGAAACTACGGCCATCTATGTGATACGGTATATTCCACCTGCGACAGCCTGGAATACATGGATGATGAACTTTTTGATAGCCAACTTTCAAATCGTTTGAACCAAGGTAGTTATCGAAATTTGGAAATCAAGTTTTCAAAACAAACTGCAGTTTTACCAAGTTTCCATCTTGATATCCAAAACTTAATGGAAACAAACAAGTCAGCTAGACTGTATAAATGGTTGATTGCTTCCAAAACTACTGAGACTAAAAAAGTAACTCGAGAACGTTTTTTAACATTAGGACTTGCTGTGCAAATTTTGGACTATAGCCTCACTGCATACGAGTTAGTGGAGGCGGCTCAATTGTATCTTCCAGCCCGAGAAAAATCTGCCGAAGTGATTTATGATGAAACCCCAAGCGGAAGAGTCATTCGGTCCGTCATTTTTTATCCAGCAAAATAATTTTTTTTATAAAATTAAAAAAGGCTTTTTTTCTAATGTTCCTTGTTTATCCTAATTGAGCTTAGGAGAACCTCTGTGACAGCTTTCCAACAAAATCTACCCATGCAAATATTACCCTTGGAAAACAATCCAGATGGTAACAAATTCCAAGGTTTCTTTGACACCATGGAGGCCACTCGTATGAAACTCACCATGGATCCTATCTTTTTTGAGGAAAACCGGGGAAAGACCATTCAAGTCGAATTCTCCATGTCCAATTACAATTTTGCATTTGAATCCGAGATTTTGCC
>JAPZTS010000026.1 GCA_027533185.1 Leptospira sp.
TAGAGGGATTGCCATTTATCAAAGATGAAAAGGAAGTAGCAAAATCACCCTCGAGGGCAAACCAAGTTGTAATATCTTTTCTCTTTTGGTTTATAAAGCCTCTGAGTAGACCTCGGTTTACATAGAATATCGAATTTATACGTTCGTTAGGTTCCAAAAGAAAATTTTTCTTTTTTAGATGCCGAATTTTAGTCTTCGATGAAATATATTCTTCTAAGTCGGGCGATAGACTTAAAAACTGGTCTAGGGTTTTGTATAAAGATTCCATAGATCTGCCTTTCAAAATGTCTATGAAACAGAAAGTTCAGGACACATGAAAAAAATCCTTTTTTGCATTTAGAATTGTGGTAAGCTACAAATTTAATCCCCGTGAGTAACCTTTACTTGGGATTTTTCTACTCAATTCGTTTCTTGAAATTCAATTTAAATTGGGGTGTTTCGACTATCCAATCGTTTTTTCGCTAAATCATTTTAGGAGAATTTTATGGGAGAGCTACTGAATTCAATTTGGGAAACCGTCTTTTTCGGAATATTTGGGGGAAACTTTCTTTTTTTAATGATTGCTTTGGCTAGTCTTTTTTGGCTGATCCAACACCGTCGAAAATCCGCGAGGCAAAAAGAATCCCAATCCTCCTATGAAGAAATGGTTAAATCCCAAAAGAAAACAAACATATCCGTACAGGATGTTAAAGCTACGTATGGAACCGCTTCTTGTTACTTTGGTCTTAATCCCGATGGAACACCGCGCGTTATCAACACAGGAAAGTATGAGTTAAAAGGAAAAACGAAAGGTTTCGCCTGGACCTTACAATCGTTTATTCGACTGAATGCCGCAAATTATGAAACAAGAAATTCAACCTACATCTTTAGAGAAGATGAAGTCGACATGAGCTTGAAGCTTACAATGGAGAGCGTAAAATTTCAATCAGGTGAGTTCCTAATGATCATGTCAAAACCATATATGCCGGCAACCAAGAAACTTTCTTCTCTGAATGGTGGTGGAATTTTCCAAAAGCTCCTTGGCTTTCTATACGACACAGCGGCATCGGCTGCACTATCTTTTTACTCAAGTGGCTATTTTGGGGAAGAAGGAAAAAAAATAAGAATCAAAGGAGCGCCTTCTTATGTTTCCCAAAATACGGAATTCATGGATCATTTTTATAGCATCGCTTCAAACGTTTCCTTCTTTGAAAAAATATTCTCTCCCGATTTTGAGAGATTTCTTCTAGAATGGAGAAAACAAGATCTAGGCTTTGTTAGAGAATCGGCAATCGACCTACACGGACTTCTCTTTACAGACTCTGGTCTGACCTTGGGTGCACAATCTGCAATCATTGATCCAGAAAAAGCGGGGCTTTTAGCCGAATATGCTGCCGAAGTTTCCTTGCATATGAAAGAAATCACGTAAAAGCACCAACGTAGTCTTGATTCAAAGGACAGAATTTCATAGTTATAGTTAAATAATCTATATTTCAAACCGGAACGGAGAAAAATTCAGATTACATTATTTCGAATAAAGTATTCTGTTTTTATTGACTTTCTTCGTTATGCGGTCAATTTTTGTATTTGATTTCAGATTGATGATATATGAAAAAACTAACTTTAACATTCTTATTTTTGATTTTAACTTTTATTGGATGCCCAAAACCCGAAAATGGAACATCTCCAGAGATATTGCTTCCCTTATTACCTGGTATTGCAAGCCCACAGTCCTTGGTTGTTACCTACCCGACAAACACCTTTAGATTCCAAGTCAACTCAGCCATTTCTCCAGTTTCTCCTACCTTGAGCGCCACTGCAACTAGCTGCACTATTAGTCCTACCTTACCGAACGGACTTTCTTTAAATAGCACAACCTGTGCCATCACTGGAACACCAACCAATATGCAACCGTCAGCTTCCTACACAATCACAGCGTCCAACTCAGAATCAAGTGGACAAACGAAAATAGGCATAGCGGTTTCCTGCGCAACCTGCAGAATCTTTATCACATCGACAGCCTACTCGGGCAATCTAGGTGGAGCTTCCGGAGCTGACGCAAAATGCAATGCCGATGGGGCTCGACCTAGTACAACTAGCACTTACAAGGCGATGGTCACCGATGCAACTCGGCGCGCTTGTACAACGGTTGATTGTAGTGGTGGAATTTCTGAAAATTTAGATTGGGTATTTTATCCAAATAAAATGTACCACCGCGCGGATGGTACGACTCAAGTTATGACTACAAATTCTGCAGGTATTTCAACATTTCCACTTAATACTGGTTTCGCGTCGGGAGCCGCAAATTCACACTGGACGGGTATGAACAACACTTGGACCAGTAGTGCTAACAATTGTAATAATTGGACAAATAGCTCTTCTGGAAATGGGAACATAGGAATAAATAATAACGCTTCGACTTTCGCTATTTTCAATTCCTCGCCATCTTGTAACCAACCCAGTGTTTTCCTCGCTTGTGTGGAACAGTAAATCTTCTTCAGATCCAAATTTGTGGCCTGAATTGGATTAAAGCCAGTTTATTGATTTAGTCCCTATACTCTGAAAAAGTATAAACGGTATTAGTTTGCGTAGCATGACATCCAATTTTTAGGTATACCTATCGTCTTACACAGTTTTCAACTGCTTTGTCCTGGATGTATATTGCATGGATTACCCCGAACGCAGAGACTCGCAAACAATTTTTTCGTCGAAACAAGTGAAAGTCATTGGAATACACACGGCCTTGGAATATCGGAATCCTGAATTTCTACATTGAGGAAATTGCAACGATGCTTTTGATTTTTCATTTCATAAAACTTACATTTAAAACACATTCATTGTGTGGTAATGATGCCCATTTCTTGAAAATTTTTAATCAAACTTTGAAGACTGACAAATAGAGATTTGCATCCTTCATCAATTTGGAAAGTCTTTTGAATCTAACTGCAAATTACATTTTTGAGCTTAAATTTTGCACTACGAAGAACAACTGAATTTGGATGTCTGATTTATACAATACGAGCTATCTTCTTTCAAGTAAGGTTATTTTATCAATTATTTGATTGAGGAGAAAAACGTTGATGAATAAAGCATATTGTATCTTTATATTGTCATTTTTCATTTTATTTTGTAATGAAAATAAAATTGAAAGTAAATCTAAAGCAAGGGTGCCGAATGCCGTAGGTTGGTTTGATATCTATGTTGAAGATATGGAAAGGGCTTCCATATTTTATGAAAAGATTTGTAACCAGAAACTACAGGACTTAAACGATCCCACAGGTGAAACAATAATGAAAGTTTTTGTAGGTGAAATGAATGCCTATGGTTCTTCCGGCGCATTAGTAAAGTCAAAATACGCTAAACCAGGTAAAGGTGGGACATTGATCTATTTTAGCGTAGAAGATTCTGCGGTCAGCGAATCGAAAGTAAATCAATTGGGAGGAAAAGTGATTCGACCCAAATTTTCCATAGGCAAATTTGGATTTGTAACAATTTTAGAAGATTCTGAAGGAAACTTGATAGGGTTAAATTCAAAAAAATAGATTAACTATTACACATAGATGTGTAAAGAGCCTTACATATCAAAACATCCGGCATTATTTGTGAACTTTTTATTGTCCACATGGTGTCGGATGCTCCATACAAGCAGAGTAACAATCCCTCATCGCCTTCTCATTCACGGCAACCACAGTTCTAAGTGACAGTGTTCTTTGAAAGACCAAAACTAAAACAGCTCATTTAATGGAAAAACTTGAAAAACAAAATCTTAAAACTTTACTCGCCTAGACTTGAAAGAACTTTTCATTTTGAAACGACCAGATCGTACTTTAGATCGACCACTCATTTTAAAGCGATTCGAATTGATTTTAAGTGATTTAAATTGAAATCGATTGGGAGAGAATGAAAATCTACCAGGCGATACATACATTCTCTTTTGAATAGCTTGGAAGAGTCCCGTTAGGTCAAAGCTTTCTGTAACCATAGCTCCACCAGCAGATTCCTCTCCTTCCTCATCCTCATAATAAATAAAATCAGAAACATCGGATGTGACATCTTCCGATTTTACGTCGCCCAAAATATAGATACGCGAATGAAAATCAATCAACTTGTCTATTGCCAATTCAATTTCTTTTTGCAATTCATGTGGATTCGAGGTAATCGGGAGATTGGCATTTCTGGTAAGAACATATAGGAAGTCATTCACGAGAAATACCATCAAAACATAAGAGTTAAATGGTGGAATAACAAGAGAATCGTTTTTGGGATTTTGTACGGTAATAAGAAAGTAAACTGTTCCGTTTCTAAATTCAGGACTGTATTGCGAAAGAATTAAATTAGCTTTCATCGAACCTGAATTTAACTTATCTAATATATCATTTGTAACAAAATCAGATAAAGCTTTTTCTTTTCCCTTTTCATTTACTTTTAGAGTAAACTCTGGTTTTACTGGCAATGCTTGGATTTTAAAAAGTCCAAATTCTTCTTGGTAAAAACTGACTCCATTTTTTTGGTCTTCCATAACCGCATATCTTGCATCAACAGGAATAAAACAGGCAAATTTTCCGAAAGGTGATTCATACAGATTACCTTCAATATCACCATGTTCTAAATCAGGATTGCGATAAATTTCAAAGGTCTGACAATTTAGGAATACATTGCATACGAGGAGTAAGAGTCTGATTTGAGATCGAATCACTTCTTTAGCTCCTCTGTTAACATATCTAAAAACATTTCTTCCGATTCCTCAGAGAATCGATATTCCATGTGAAAATCTGAAACGTTTGCAAATACATTGAATGTAGGTAAAAAGAAAACGGAAATCCATTTTTCGTAACCCATCGAAAACTGGAACGTCTCCTGTGTTTTTTTTAGTTTATTTCTTCGAATAACGCTGTAATGGTGGGATTCTTGATTGTATTCCGGAAAAACCCAAAAAGTGATTCTTGCTAAAGTAATATAGAATCTGCTGTCCTTTGATTCTTTTTGAACTTCAGAGAAATACAAAGTTTCATCACAATCTCCAAGGTCCTGTTGAACGGGATTATCAGTGCCGTAAAAAAAATCTGTGTGGCTATCAATTATGTCAGCATAGGTTTTCAAAATTTCTGCCAATACAAAGTTGTTTTTCCATTTTTTATTTATTTCCGAATATCTCGCAAAACTTCTATTTGCTTTTAGAAAATCCAATACTTTATTTTGCCGAAAGGATTCAGGCAACCCATACACTACTTTTTTAATTTGAAACTGGTATTTTGATTTCAGACGACTCTGTAAAAAATTCAGAAATTCTGGTTCGACACCGACGTAACTTGGCTCTTCAACCAATACTTTTTCCATTTCGTACGTTTCTTGAATTGGATCAATTGGATAGTTAAATTCTTTATGGCGAGGAGCTTTATATCGTATTTTTGCCACCAAACAAAACTTTGGTTTGTAAGAGATTGGAGAAATTGGATAGGTTAATCGAAAAGGACTACCTTCAGACGAATTGATTTCTTTCGTATACCACCCAATCTGACAGTTTGTAAGTAGAATGACGAATGTAAGTAAGAAGAGAATGATACATAGTCTTCGCATCTTCAGCCAAGATAGAAGACCTAAAGAAGCGAAGGAAATCTTTTTTTTAAAAAGCCAAAAGCTGAAAAACGAGAGGGGTGGCGCCGAGTAAAAAAGGCTTGCTCTCTCCCCGAAACTCATTATCCTAAATCCGTTTCAAAATCTAACGGAAGGAGAAAGTAAGATAAGAATCTTCGTTTCCGCTTTTTCCGTCCATTACCGAAGGGGTATTCCATGAGACCGATTCTTTTCACTTTGTTATGTCTTTTCAGTTTTAGACCCATGTGAATGTAATGACCGTTCTGGCTATTCTTATAGAGGATACATATACTCAGGACGAAACAAAGCTTTTACGTTTAACGTTTGGGATCGATGTGTATACTGCCGTTTCATTCATGATATCAACTTTCGCAAGGAATGGAAGTTGCCTTTGAAGATCCCTGTTTCACTGCTCCTTCGATTCGCACACTTCTTCACTAGGGAGAATTTTTACCTCTCCCTGCTTTTAGTTTTCCTTTCGAACGTCGTTCCACTTGTAGGTGTACTTTTCTTAGAATGGTCGATTATCAAAATCCTCTACGCATACACGGTTGAAAGTTTTTTACTTATAATCTTTGGTTTACCTAAAATTTTGACCGCAAAACAAAAATTTCCCAAAAAGAAATGGGAACAAAATCTTGGAAGCAGTGCATATGAAAGTACGGCTCTCTTTGGGTTTGCCATGTTTGCTTTTTTAGGAGCTCACGTTACGATCTTACTACCATTGATCCATGCCTTACTCGGAGGAAATGGTTATGAAAGTTATTATGCTTTTTTTAAAACGGAACTTTTGAGTATACCTTTTGAGGAAAGTTTAACATTCGAAAAACTATTCTCGAACTCCTTTCTCTTAAACATGAGTTTATGCACTATTTCTCTAGGAGAATCTTTATTTCTTTTTTTCAAAAACAAGGAATTTCTGAAGTTCAACCATGAGCACTTTGCCTACCAAATGGTAATCCGAATTGGATTTGCGCAAGGTACGTTACTTTTTTCTCTTCCACTATTAGCCTTTGTCCTTTGGTTATTTCCGGAAAGCATTGCTCCTATTCTTTGTTTTCTTTGGGTATTTTTCAAATTAATCTTGGATCTCATCTATCTTTACAATCGTTTCCACAAAGAGAAATCATAAGTATGATGTAACTAATTTTTATACAAGATCTATCTACTATGAAACTGAAAGAATTTAAGATTTCCCAAGATCCCCAGAACGAAAAATACATCTACCTTGGCAATCAGGAACTCCTCTACATGGGAAAGATATTATCCCTTTCAGTCCACTCCCACATTACCTGGACACTGTGTTTGCCCTTGCATGGCGAAATTAGATACGAATCAAAAGAAGAGACTTATAAAACGAATCAAGCTTTCCTGATTCCTCCTAAAGTGGACCACCAAATAGAAGGGTACGGCTCCTATCTCGCATTTGTTTTTTTCGAGAAGTACTCTCCGTACGCTCCAGAGATATCCGGAGGTTCTAAAATTATAAGACTAGAGGAAAGAGAACTTTCACCCCTGAAAGTAGAGCTTACCCAATTGATGCAACACAAAGAAAAAGAAAATCATAATCTTAATTTAATATTGGATAATTTGCATATCCCTATCCAAAGAAAATCAAAAATGGATGATCGAATCCTTGTGGTCCAAAAACTCCTACTCCAAAAGGATTTAGAAACCCAGAAATCCCTTGTGGAACTGGCAGCTTCCGTTGGGCTTTCCGAATCCCGTTTGAGCCATCTCTTTCGCGAACAAATGGGAATCCCAATTTCGTCGTACAGGGTCTGGATACGGATTCGGAACTTAGCAGATGCATTGAAAAAAAATCGCAAACTGACAGATGCCGCACATTCCTCTGGATTTTTTGATTCCTCTCATTTGCATCGAGTGTTCAAACAATACTTTGGAATCAATCCTAAGAACGTGTTCGCAGACGCTTTTATACATTGGATCTAAGATTGAATAGGTAAGAAAAAATTTTCATCGGTCACTCTGAAAGAGACTTAGTTTTTGCAATTAAATCCGACAGACTCCTCCAAATATCTTCCTCATAGCAGATTTATACAATTTTTATGAATACAATGTTTTACAATTCAAAGTATGATCACTTACAATTCGCTCATTTCAATATCCTTCTTTGTAGTCGGAATCATCCACACATTACCTATTCTGGGTGCATCGAGCAACCAAACATTAGAAAAACTCTATGGTCTCCCAATCGAAGATGCAAACCTATCCCTGCTTCTAAGACATAGGGCTATTTTATTTGCATGTGTATCTCTGGTATTTTATTATGCTGCATTTGATTCAAGATATCGAGTCATCGGTTTTTGGATCGGATATATGAGTATTTTGTCCTTTATCTTGTTTTATTATCAAAACAAAGATTTGAATGCTAACCTCAAAAGAGTTTTCCTAATGGATACCATTGCTCTGGTATTCCTAATTTTGGGAACATTCCTATATCTTTTCTCCTCTGAGAGGAACTAAAGTTATTCGGTGAAAAGAAAGTATTTTCCGTCTCTCTTTGTCAGAATCCGCGAATGAAATGTCAGCATAAACGAAGAAGGATCTTCTTCGTTTTGATAATCTACATGTATCAATTGAATTGAATCATGAGGAGATTTATGAAATCCAAGATCCAAACTAAACTTTCCCTTCTTTTCGTTACACTGGCAGTGGCTGGAAATCTGTTGGCCAAACCAACCAAAACCATCTACGAATTTGAATCCGATGATGGAGGTTTTCGAACCAAAACCATTTTCTATGACAATGGTGAAGAAGTCGTCGCATTCGATACTCAGTTTACGGAGAAGTATGCCGAACAGAGTATACAGTTTTTAAAAACAAAAACAAAAACTCCGATCAAGTACATTGTGATAAGCCATCCAAATCCGGATAAGTTCAATGCAATACCTAGTTTTAAAAAACTGGGTGCAAAAGTCATTGCATCCAAACAAACGATAGAATCGATGAAGGGAGTCCATGAGTACAAAAAGTACTATTGGACAAAAATCGCAAAAGCCTTCACGGAAGCAAATTATCCAAAGTTAGGGAAAGTCGATATCGAATTTGAGGGAACGTATGAACTAAAATTGAAAAATGGAGATAGCCTTCGTTTGACAGAGCTTGGAACCAAAGGAGTAAGCACGAACCAAACCGTATCTTATATACCTGAGCAGAATGCATTCATAGTCGGTGACTTGATACATTTTAAAACGCATGCTTGGCTCGAAGGTGGTATCCAAAATGGAAAACCTAATCCAAACGTGAACGAGTGGATCGTGTCCCTAGACAAACTTAAATCTTTTGGAAATTCGGAAACTCTTGTATTTGGTGGCCGAGGGAAAGCTGCAAAATTGTTCGATGCAGTTACGGAACAAAAAAAATACTTAAAGGAAGTAGATGAAATTGTTAATGACTATATCAAAGACCTTGGCGTTTTACAAACAGAACTGAAGTCTGATATGGCAAACAAACACTACCAAGAGCTCGAAAAACGAATTTCGAAAGAATTTCCAGAGTATGCCCTCCCCTACATGGTAGGATATGGAATCTATGGACTAGTGAATTCGAAGTTACAGTAGACTTCCTTAAACATTTATTTGGAATCCCCACCTCTTCGAAATCGTTTCGGAGAGGTGCCCATTATTTCTTCAAATTGTGCATAAAACGAAGACAAACTTTCATAACCACAACGAAATGAGATTTCCGTAATCGTTTCCTCGGTAGTTTCCAAGAGAATAATGGACATTTGAATTCGTTTTAATTTTAAATATTCCAGTGGTGAAATCTTTAGTTCCGAACGAAACGTCCGATCAATTTGCCTTGTTGATAAGGGCAATACATTTTGAAAGTCTTCCAACAAAATTTTCTTTCGGAAATTTTTTTCTATGTACATTATGATCTTTTGATTCCGTTCTGTTTTGGCAATCGGTAAAGAAAGATTTTTAGATTTATACTTATTGAGAATTTCCTCTAAAATTTTTGTAATCAATTTTAAACTCAATTGGCGAATTTCATTTTGTTTCGGTTTTCCTTCTAATGAAATAATCAAAGCCCGAAGAACAGGATTATCAGTTATTTGATAGATATTTTTTTCTAAACTTTGGAATGACTTTGCATCAAAATAAAGAGAATGGAATTTTACCGCATCACCCCACGTTAGGGTTCTATGTTTAGTTTTACTTGGAATGAAAGCGATATTATAGTCATAAAGCAGTTCACGCTTTTTTTCATCTTCTAATAAAAAAACCCCATTTTCTACGATCAGTAGTTGGTGTAATCGATGATGGTGAAATCCTGAGTCCTCTTTCTTTGTGTATGTTTGTATCCTGCTTAAATTTTTATTCAAATTACCCACCTCACTTACTGGATCATAATGTCTATATTTCGGAAAATAACGTCTTAATTTCAGAAGAATAGAAATTACATCTATGCTAACTTGGATAGGTATACAAAGGATCTCTAATGAAAGCAATACAAATTTTTAATCATGGGAATACTGACCAACTAACAATAGCAGACTTAGAGATGCCTACACTCCAAAATGAAGAAGTTCTAATTCAAGTTAAGGCAATCTCGATTAATCACTTCGATATTCTATCGAGAAAGGGAATTTATCCAAATATGAAATTGCCACGAATTCTCGGAATGGATTGTGCGGGAGTCGTGGTTTCCTCCAAAGATCCCTTAGGAAGATGGAAAGCAGGAGAACGAGTTTTGGTTTTAGGCGAAACCTTAGGTCTTGGTGGACCAGGTGCCTATAGTGAATATGTAAATGTTCCATATCAGGAAGTATTTGCAATTCCAAACTCAATCAGTTTTGAAGAAGCAGCAAATATTGGAATTTCTTATCTAACAGCCTTGTACGTTACAAAATATAAAATAGGTGATCTTAAGGATAAATACGTTCTTATCCCAGGTATTAGCGGTGGAGTTGCGTCTTCCTTACTCCAATTTTGTAAACTCTTCGGTGCAAAAACAATTGTTACAAGTAGGATGGAAGGCCATTGTACTTCTGCAGTCGAAATGGGAGCAGACTATGCCTTCCAAAACTCCGATCCAAATGCCATTGCAAAAATACGGGAAGTAACTGACGGGAGAGGAGTTTCTATCGTACTCAATGCTGTAGGAGGACCGACAATTCCATTTTCCATCCAATGCCTGCAAGGTAACGGAGGTCAGCTGTACTTGATTGGAACTTGTGCTGGTAAAGACGTAGAACTCAATCTCTTCCAAATCTTGCTTAAAGAGATATCGCTCATTGGATGCAATTTCGGAAGTTTACTTCCAGAGGAGAGAGGGAAAATATATGAGGAATTTCTGGGTTTTGTAAAGCAGAAGAAGTTTCAAATTAAAGTTGATCGTATCTTTCCACTGGCTGAGGCAAAAGAAGCACATACATATATGGAATCGGGAAACCATTTTGGCAAGATCCTACTAAAGCCATAGTAAAGAGGATGCAAAAAAGGGGGCATTGCCCCCTAACAGAACTTACTATCATTCAGACTGAATCGTCAAAGTTGAGCTTGATTGTGAGCTATGTCTAAACTGATTTACATAGGTTAAGAGTGGATACGGATTTGCATACATCGGATCAACATTATCAATCGCAAGCCCAAGGCGTGTGCCTTTCGGAAAATCATGTGCCACGGCTTGTAAGTCCAAAGTTAGATCTGCATCCCTACCGCTACTAACCGTCAGTGTGCTTGTTCCGTGGGTTATCAATGTACCTGTTCCCCAAGAATCTACTTCATACAAGTATACAACAAAATGGGGACGACTCACCGCAGAATTGATTCTGCCTTTATAGGTAACCTTTCCTCGTACTTTTAATGTATTCGCTAAAGAATCGGATAGATATACCATTGCATTCTTTCTATCGATCAGGTTCACATTTGTTTTTACGGGAATTGATACCGCTCCATCTAAAATTTCCGACAATAAAGGTACTCCAGTCGTTGCAATAGTCGCACCCGCAATTAAGGTATTTGAGGTATTGCTAGAATTGTTAGAGGTACTAATGGATCCAGGAGTTAGGTTAAACATACCCATTGGTTTAAGAAAAAAGGTTCGGTTTACTTGGTTTTGAATTGGCCAAGTATTGTAAAACACTCGTTCAGTCACGTGTCTTTTTTGAATGCTAACTCTAGGTTTAGTCATGATTCCATTTTGAATACCCTTTAACCAATAATCAAACCAATCATAGGTATTTGTCCAAACATAATTTTGTAATCCTAATACACCCCCAATCTCAGCCGTGGCGTGAATACCATTGTTGAGATCTAATTTTTTCGGAACTGTTAACTTTTGGAAATAATTCAGAATTTGATTCGGTTGGAAGAGATTATCTTGAGAATTACTTGAAATATAAACCGGTTTGCCCGTTGCATTTAAAGCCGAAACATAGGTGCTAGGTGAACGATCTCCTGCCCAATTAAGAACAGATTGTACATCTCTGTTGTCTAGAAGTTTTTGGAAATTTTCAGCTATGATGGGATCCATTCTTCCTGTGAGATATCCAGAGCCAATTAAAAGTAGTCCCCATACAAGTCTCGGCGTCTGATTGCCATACAAGGAGTCGGGCAGACTTCCCCATCCACTCATGGCAACGGCAGTTTTGATCCTTGGTTCTTTTGTAACACCAAGAAGGGAGATACCCGCTCCATACGATATTCCGGCGATCCCTATGTTATCATTGACTGGAGCAACTCTTTCTAGATAATCAATCGCACTCGAAAGATCTTCCATATCCTTAGGACCAGCTACATTGATCTTACCTTGTGATGTTCCAAAACCTCGTGTGTTATAGCTTAGCACCACATATCCTTTTTTGGCTAACTTCGCAGCAGGTACAATGTACTCATATTCATTTAAGGCCCAACTATTAACAAAGATAATCGCAGGAAAAGGCCCTACTCCTGACTTTGGTTGAAATAAATTCCCAGTAATTTTCGTGCCATCATACGAAGTGAACGCAACTTGATCATCAAAGCTGAAACTTCCATCATTCTCCGCGGCGAATGCCGAATCCATTCGGCTTCTTTGGGAAGCATTGGATAAAGCTAACTGTTCGGGAGTTGGGGAAGTTGTTGTTTCTTGTGTAGAGCTCAGCAAACCTAAAATAGGCACTGATAACTTGTTTTGGTTTTCGCTTGGTCCACAGGCAAGTGTTAGGTAAATCGCCACGCAGCCTAAAGCAATTTTTGTTTGGTATTTTTTCATAAATTGTCTCCGCTTTGACTCCTTTTTATCACAAATATGGCTTGCCTGCGTCTAAAATGGGGATTTTAGTCGTTTTTTTGAGTCCAAGATGGTAACTTTTTACCTTTTTTCCGTACAAAAAGTACCGGAGGACTTTTCACAATCTCAAGGGATCTCTTAGGTAGGGCAATGATTGAATTATTTAGTTCCTGGTTGCTATTTGGTGCATGGTTTCACCTTCTCTTAGCGTTACATTTGTACTTGAAACATGCTAAATCTAAAGGATTTCCATTTGCTTCTATTTCCGCAATTGCTGCCGCTTTATTGATTGTGTATGCCTACTTGGTTCTAAGTAGAATATCGTTTCAGAGTGTATACTTCGATCATGGATACGTATTCGCAATCTTTCTCATTCCAGCTAGCATGCAGTATACGATCGAACAATTCCTTACAAGTGAATCAGTAGGATTTAAAAAATGGAGCCGATATTTACCTTTTTTAATCTGCCTTATTGTTTTCTTTAGTATCGAATTCTCTTTTTCCAACCTGAAATTTGAACCTCTACACGTTCAATTGCATAGTGACTTCTTTTCCATACCAGAGTATTTTGCGATGATAGGCTGCTTGTATTGGTTATTCACATTCCTAATGATGCTCCATTCCTATCGAAATATCCTCTTTCAGAACCCCAATCCTTTAGCAAAGATGGGAGTAAAAATTTTAAGTATGATCATCTACGGGAATCTCATATTTGCTTTTTTGATCTTAATCAGCATCCTATTCCGGTGGGAAGAAGGATTGTATTTTACTGCTTTTTTATCTACTCTAATGGCAGTGATTGCTTTTCTTCGCTCACAAGCTCAGCCAAACTTATTTAACGAGATCCTCCCTGGTCTTAGACAGTCCTACCAAACTTCCAGAATCCTGAATCTGAATCTTGAGGAGCTCAATGCAAACATACAAGTACTTATGCAGGAAGAAAAAATCTACCAAGAAGAAAATTTAAACATAGCCAACTTTGCTGAACGGTTGGGAATAAAAGATTACCAATTGAGCGAATATATCAATGCTTATATGGGAATGAATTTTAATCGATATATCAATGAATACCGGATAAAAGAAGTATGTAAAAAAATCCAAGAGCAACCAAAAGTGAATTTATTAAATCTGGCATACCAAGTTGGGTTCAATTCAAAAGCAAATTTCAATATTGCTTTTAAATCGGTGTTAAAAATGACTCCGAGTGAATATGCGAAACAAATAAAATTTGATCAAAAGAAAAAAGGATGGAGTTAAACGAATGTCGTCGTTAAAAAAAACAATTGTATCAATCGTACTTGCGACTTTGTGGATCAGCATTTCCGAATTCGTCCGAAACACTTATTTATTAAATGATTTTTGGATTGAACACTACCAAAATTTAGGGTTAACATTCCCTGAGGAACCGATCAACGGAGCAGTATGGATGATGCACTACCTAAACCGTGACTTTTTGCTTCTTGGTGTTTTTTTTGCACCTGGATTTTGTTTTTTGGTTTCCGATCTATTGTCTGAATCAGCTGACTTTCTGTTTTGCGATGGCCCTTGTTTTCGAGTTGAGTTCGGCTGAGCTGTAGTGTTTTGCGAAGAAGGACCACCACCTGGTCGCGGGGGCCGTCTCTGGCCTCTATTTCCACTTCCACCACCACCGCCTGAGCCATGGATTTTGGGAGCTTTTCCTGTATGCGATTCTACCCGTGCGGAATGGAATGGATGGTCGCGGTCGACGGGAATCGAAATTCCAATTACCTTTTCAATATCTTTGATCAGAGATCTTTCGTCTGCTTCTGCTAACGCAATCGCAATCCCATTTTTTCCGGCACGTGCAGTACGGCCAATTCGATGAACATAGGTTTCGGGAACATAAGGAATTTCATAATTGATAACATGGGTGATGTCATCGATATCGATTCCCCTTGCCGCCAAATCTGTTGCGACCAGGGCTTTGTTTTTACCAGATCGAAAATCCTCTAAGGCTCTTTGCCTAGCAGATTGACTTTTGTTTCCGTGAATGGCATCTGTTTTGATCCCATTTTTGTTTAGGAGTTCCGAAATTTTATTGGCCCCATGTTTTGTTTTAGTAAAGATAATGGTTTTTTTAAAATTTTTATCTTTAAACAAATGGAGGAGAAGATTTTTTTTATCCGCAAGTTCGGTATACATTACAGATTGCGAAATTAACTCGACGGTTGATGATACAGGTGTGATATCGATACGAATTGGTTCCACCAATATGGAGTTTGCCAACTTTTCGATATCAGGTGGCATTGTGGCAGAAAAAAACAAATTTTGCCTACGCTTCGGCAAAAACGAAATGATCTTTCGAATGTCATGGATAAAACCCATGTCCAACATCCTGTCTGCTTCATCTAACACAAAGATCTCTAGATTTTTTAAAGAGACCAAATTCTGATTCATCAAATCAACAAGCCGACCAGGTGTAGCAATGAGGACATCCAGTCCGCTTGCAATGGCTTTCGCTTGGGGATTTTGCCCCACACCACCAAAAATAACCGCCGTTCGAATCTCGGTATATTTTCCATATAGAAGAAAACTTTCATGAACCTGGATGGCAAGTTCTCGAGTAGGAACCAATACTAGCGACCTTGGTTGTTTTGGATTGGGTTTTGCCCTTGTGGAAATTAGATTATGGATCATGGGTAAAGCAAAAGCTGCAGTTTTACCAGTTCCTGTTTGAGCACAACCTAACAGATCATGATTTTCGAGAAGTAAGGGAATGGCTTGGATTTGGATGGGCGTCGGTATGGTATAACCAGTCTCAACGACTGCTTTTTGGATGGATGGATCTAATTTCAGATCAGAAAAAGTTTCAATTTTTTTTTGCAATGTATGCCTTCGTGTGTATCCTCCTAACTTAAAAAAAGGCAAATATTTGGATAGGTCAAAAATTTTTCTTTTGAATGAAAGATACAAGAACGAGGGTGTCATTTCAACCGAGATACAATATGAAGGTTAATTGGAAAGAATACATTCGTAGAATTGATGAACTTCAGGCGAGAATTCCCGATGAAGTATCTGAACTTTTGTCCAGTATTAGAGTTATGCGATACAAAAACCTTCTTTAGAATAGATTCACACTTTTAAAGATTCTCTGGTTCCAAAAATGAAATGATTATCTATTAGATACTTCCTGAAAGCGATCTGTAATTTCCCAATCACCTTTTCCGTCAGGTTTCATCAGAAAAGCCTCATCGCCTTTTGTCCACCAAACCAATGTCTTGTTGTCAGTATAACGAACTCCAGATGCAGCGACTCCTTGGTTTAAAGTTATCAAATTCCCATCGGTAAACTTAAGAGTTACAAAAAATGTTTCTTTGAAATCAAAAGGATTATGATAAATTGCATTTACTATCCGACCGTTCCGATCTTCATATACGACTTCTATTTTTTCGTAACCAGATTTACAAAGGAGTGTACAAAGACAAATGAAAGGAATTATCAAAAACTTATACATAAATGTGGGTTTGTATGGCCTTTCCAAAGTGATTTACCTATTTCTTCTAAATGGAAGGAATGAGTTCAAGTAGAAAAAAGATCGAAGAAGGACCCCACTCTCCAAAAGGACCCCATTGGTCTAAGATTTTGAGAATCCCCTCTTAAAGACCAGGCCCAGGATTCGTTTTTTTTCTATACCGGCAGCAATCATTTGATTTTTACTTTTCCTAGAAGATGAGTGCCAAAGACTATCATCCATACCGAAGGATTCTCTATGAATTTAAATAAATATAGCAAAGTATTAACTCAAGATGATAGCCTACCTGCCTCTCAGGCTATGATCATCGGATCTGGTGTTCCCTATGAAGATCTAAACAAACCCTTCATCGGAATTGGAAGTACTGGATTTGATGGAAATCCATGCAATATGCATTTAACGAGTTTATCCTCGATTCAGAAAAAAAGTGTTCTCGATACAAAAAAAATGGTTGGTCTACTCTTTAACACAATTGGTGTCAGTGATGGGATCACCAACGGAAATGATGGAATGCGATACTCGCTTCCATCAAGGGAAATCATTGCCGATTCGATTGAAACAATCGCAGGTGCACATTTTTATGATGGAATCCTATTTACAGCGGGCTGCGACAAAAACATGCCTGGAGCCATCATGGCTATGGCAAGACTCAACCGACCATCAATTATGGTTTACGGTGGAACAATCAATGGTGGGCACTACCAAGGCGAAAAATTAAATATCGTCTCGGCTTTTGAAGCCTACGGCAAAAAAATCAATGGCAAAATCTCTGAAGAAGACTTTCGCGAAATCATTAAAGAATCCTGTCCTGGACCCGGTGCCTGTGGTGGCATGTATACTGCAAACACCATGGCAACGGCAATTGAAGCAATGGGGATGAGTCTACCGTACAGTTCGTCCGCACCTGCAAGAAGCCAAGAGAAAAAAAATGAATGTGCAACTATCGGAGATTTTATCTATCGGCTTTTAGAAAAAGATATCAAACCATCGGATATCATCACTCCCGCTTCCGTACAAAATGCACTGAGAATTATAACCATTTTAGGTGGATCCACCAATGCCGCTCTTCATATGATCGCTATCGCAAGAACTATGGGAGTACCTCTGGATCTAAATATGATCCAAAAGATAACAGACACTACCCCTCTCCTGGCTGATATGAAACCAAGTGGAAAATACTTAATGGAAGATTTATTTGCAATCGGTGGAGTTCCTGCCATTTTAAAATTTCTTTTAAAGGAAGGAATGATCGATGGAAGTTGTCTCACGGTAACTGGTAAAACCCTCGGAGAAAATATCGAAGGATTACCTGGACTTCCAGGGGAACAAGATCTCCTACGCCCCGTCTCAAACCCGATCAAAAAAGAAGGTCATATTCAAATACTCTACGGTAATATCGCAAAACAAGGTGCAGTTGCTAAGATCACTGGACATGAGGGAGAAACCTTCGAAGGACAAGCAATTTGTTTTGATTCAGAGAAAGATGCCAATGAAGGGATTCGCGATGGTAAGGTAAAACCAGGTAACGTAGTTGTAATTCGCTACGTTGGTCCGAAAGGTGGACCTGGGATGCCGGAGATGCTCAAGCCAACGTCTGCCATCATAGGTGCAGGCCTTGGCAATTCGGTTGCTCTCATCACAGATGGTAGATTTTCAGGTGGCACTCATGGATTTGTAGTCGGTCATGTTACACCTGAGGCGATGGAAGGTGGAGAAATTGCTTTGATTCAAGATGGAGATACTATCTTTATTGATGCCAAGACAAACCAATTGCTCGTTAAAGTAAGTGATGAGGTCTTAGCCGAAAGAAAGAAACAATGGAAAAAACCACCATACCGAGTCAGTTCCGGCTATCTCTGGAAGTACATCCAGAATGTTAGAGACGCAAGTACGGGTTGCTTGACGGATAGAGATTAGGCTTGGATAGATCAAATCCTTTTCTGTAAATGGAATAGGTATGCAATTTAATCTAAAAAAGGTTTTTAAGATTTTTTTTGTTATGATCTCTTTGGTCTCTTCACTGGTGTCCTGGTATTTTTATTTCAATCTTTTCTGGTTGTATCGAAATGAACTTTATGGCAACGAAAGTTTTTTTGATCAGGAGACCTACTTTGTATATCATGCACAAAGTGAGATTCTTATTTTTCCATCTCTAGGATTTTCATTCTTATCAATTTTTTTAGTAATCCTTTGGATACTTTCAAATCGGAAAGCTAAACCTAACCTAATTTAAATCCAATCTTGGAATAACAGGGCCATTTTTAAAATTTCGTCAAAACTATAGAAATACACTTGTTTGTTGATCTATGAGAATCAAAAAACTTTCCTCAACAGATTCCGATTTTCCAAAACCACCACGAAGCTCTAGATCAATAAATCCATGTAAAACGGAGCGTAGAATACGGATTTTATGAATCGATGATTCATCTAATTTCGCAACACCAAGAGATTGAGAGACAAGGTCGAGTATCGAGTCCCCTATTGGTTTTAGCACAGGATCCATTTCCGTTGACGGTAGGGTCAGCTCATAGAGATGAGGAAATTCTTTCGCAAAACTTCGATATGCTGAAATGACTGTTTGGATTTTATTTTTTTTAGATCCATTCGATTGTTGGGAGATTTGTAAATATTCCAAAAACAATTGTAAACTTTCCTTCCGAATTTCAAATTTCAAAGTTTCCAAATCTTGAATATGATTGTAAAGGGAAGGGGTACGTATCTTCAGCTTCTTAGCCACGTTTGCAAGCGTTAGTGAAGAAAGGCCCTCTTCTTTTACTAGGTTCAGTGCCTTAGAAACTATTAAATCTCTCGTAACTGTAGGAGTCCCTTTTGTAGGTCTTCCATGTTTGTGTATTATTTTTTTTGCCATTGTGATTTTACAATTTGGTAAAAGCGAGTTACTTCATCTCTGTAAGGGTAGTGACCACTCCTTTCAAAAAGAAAGTAACTCCCGTTTGTTTTTTCGGCAATCCATTTTGCCTCTGATTCAGGATTTGGAAAATCAGGATCTTTTGCCCCCATAACAACGATAACTCCTCCTTTTACTTGATCCAATTCTGCCTCACATTCTTTTTTAGAGGCAAAAATCATGGATCGAACTACTTCCATCCTACCCTCTTCTTTAAGATTGTGTTTGATTCTCTCTGCATGTAGTTCCAAATCCTCAGGTTTGATTTCTGGATATAAACTTTTGTAGTAATTGGACCAAAGACTTGGACCCCATGTCCCCCGAAACATAACTTGAATCATGGCCTTCATAAAAAAAGACATCCCATCTCCATCCCGAACAAACGGCCCAGAAATAATGATACCAGAAACTTGCTTTTTAGATTTCGCTTTTATGTAAACAGCTGAAGCGGCCGTCATAGAGTTTGCAATGATATAAACTGACTGGAATTTTTTCTCTTCGATAAATGAGAGTATATCGAGTGCTACTTCCTTTGGTCCATAACTTATAAAATTCACATCAGATCCACCTAATCCTCGCAGATCGAATGAGTATACTTGCCCATCTTTTGACAATAGTTTAGAGAGGGGTTCGTAATTCTCTTTTAGATCGCCTAAGCCTGGTAGTAAGATAAAAACTTTATCCCCCCGACCCTGAACCCTGTATGATATCTTTCCTTCTTTTGTCTGGAAGAATTCAGCCCTTGGCTCTTCACTTGTATATTGATCCTGTAGTTTTGCGGGATTGAAATTTTGGATGGGACTTGCGCCCAAGTTTTCAAAAACAAGAAAAGAAAGGAGAATCAAAATTAGAAAAGTAAGTTCAAATTTATAACCAACAATGTAAATTCCCAATTGGAGTTTTTGCATCTTCATAATAAAACTAATAGTATTAGTTATTTAAACTAAGTCAATTAGTTTTATACAATTAATTCAATTTGTTTTGTAGTTTTAAAAATGACAATCGACAGATGGAAAAAATGAAAAGCAGTTTTTTTTATTGGCAAGACCATTTGGGAAACCGCCATCGCTCATAATTTCCCTCTTTACCATTTACGCGGGGTAACGCACGATGCACCTCATGCTGCGTTTTTGTCTCAGACGGAATATCCTATTTCAGTGAAAGAAATGAGAGAGAAAAACAATTGCAGAAAGGAAAAGATGGGCGAAGGAAATCCGTTTGTCTAACCAAAGTTGAAATTGATTGAGAACAAATAACAAAACGTGAGGCAGGTGAATCCACCTACCCACGTTTCCGATTTTCCTTTAGTTAAAGGAAGTTTTTAGATGGCGTTTTTGCCTTTTTCGCCAGTTCGAATGCGAACCACTTCTTCCAAAGGCATGATGAAGATCTTTCCATCTCCAATCTTTCCATCTCCACTTTTTGCCGCTTTGCGAATTGCATCCACAGTCGGCTTAACAAATTCATCATTCACAGCGATTTCCAATCTTACCTTTCTAAGTAGATTTACAGTGTATTCATGTCCACGAAAAACTTCCGTTTTACCTTTTTGTTGTCCATAACCTTGAACATCTGAAACCGTTAGACGGTAGATTTCGTTTTTTGTAAGTTCCGCTTTTACTTCTTCAAGTTTGTGCGGTTGGATGATTGCAATGATCATTTTCATAATTAACTAGCTCCTATACCTTAACCACGAGCTCGGATACTGAAATCAGGGTATGCTTCCGCACCATGTTCCCCGAGGTCAAGACCACTGAGTTCTTCTTCTTCGCTCACTCGGATTCCACCGGCAAGTTTCAATATATACCACAAGACGAAGGAAATTACAAATGTAAATCCACCGATTGCCAAGATTCCAATCAGCTGTGTTGTGATAGATGGAACATCTACACCAGCAGGTGAATCCGCATATCCAAAGATTGCAACTGCTAAAGTTCCCCAAATACCGCAAACTAAGTGGACAGAAGTTGCACCCACTGGGTCATCAATTTTAATTTTGTCAAAAAAGAGGACAGATAGTACGACAAGAACTCCCGATACGGCACCGATGATTGCTGCCGAACTTGGACTTACGATAGCACAAGGAGCAGTAATACCAACAAGACCTGCAAGAGTTCCATTGAGAATCATACCAAGGTCAGGTTTTTTAAGAATCACCCATGCAGTCACAGTGGAGGCGAGAGCACCTAAAGCTGCAGAAATATTGGTAGTCACGATCACATGGGACATCGTTGAACCATCACCTACACCCATAGTGGAACCTGGGTTAAATCCGAACCAACCTAGCCAGAGGATTAGAGTTCCAAGAGCCGCGGATGTCATGTTGTGACCAAGGATCGGTTTGATGCGACCATCTGGAAGGTATTTTCCCTTTCTAGCACCAAGAACGATCGCACCGGCAAGTGCCGCCCAACCACCTACGGAGTGAACTACGGTTGAACCAGCGAAGTCATGGAATCCAAGCTCTGCAAGCCATCCACCACCCCAAACCCAGTGACCAGTGAATGGGTAAAAGAATGCAACAAGGATAAAAGAGAAAATTAAGAAAGAATGGAATTTCACTCGTTCCGCGACCGCTCCAGAAACGATGGTTGCTGCAGTAGCTGCAAACACCAATTGAAAGAAAAATTTTGCAAGGAGTGGAACGCCGGTCCAGTTCATTGAACTGTAAACACCTTTGTAGGCATCGCCTAATGCGGGAGAGTTGTCTGCTCCACCGAGGAAAAATAAACCCTCAGTTGCCATATAAGGTGTACTTCCGTCACCAAACATTAGACCCCATCCAATCGCCCAGTATGAGAACGTTGCTGCTGCGAAAACTACAAAGTTTTTTGCGAGGATGTTCACTGTATTTTTGGATTGAGCAAACCCTGATTCCACGAGGGCAAATCCAGCGTTCATAAAGAACACCAACATACCAGCCACAAGAACCCAAAGGGTATCGAGACCAACTGTTAGAGTCGCAATTGCGTTTGCTGTTTCTGCTGCTGGATCCGGGGCCTTCGCAGGTTCATCTGCAAATAGGAACATCGGAACAACCAGGAGCAGGAAGGCGAAAGTTTTGAAATAATTTTTCATATTGCCATGTATCCTTTCCATGATATTTGCCTACGAATGTGCAAGAATGGTACCCGCACGAAAAAAAAACTTACAAAACAGTGAAAAAGGAAGGATTTTGCCTATAAACCTTTCATTCTGCTTATTTTTTTACTCCACTCCCGTTTACAAAATGCATAAGATCAAATAAAATAGCAGCAAAAAGATCATATATTAAGCATTTTTATCAATAAGTAGGCAAGATTTTCATACACCTCGCCTGAGTGGACTTTGAATCGTATTTCTGATTTTTGAGATCCCAAACTGTATAATGCCACTTGGGGACTCTTCCCAATCTAATCTAATATGTTAAAAGAAAGAGTTCGGAAGCTCAACGGAAAAGAAGTTCAAGAATCTAGAGAATACATCCTCTATTGGATGCAAGCGTATCGAAGGTTTGATTCAAACCATTCGTTCGATTATGCAATCCAACTGGCCAAAAAATACGACAAACCATTGGTAGTCTACGAAGGGCTTCGATCTGACTATCCATGGAGCTCCCGAAGGATACACAAATTCATATTAGAAGGTATGGTTGAAAACGAAGCAAGAGCAAGAGAGTTAGGTGTCATATATTGGCCTTTTATAGAAACCAGATCCAATCCAGCAAAAGGTCTTTTGAAGGAAATTTCGGAAAAAGCAATTCTAATTATTACGGACGATTTTCCTTGTTTTATCATCCCAGAACAATCGGAGAAACTTGCGAAGAAGATTGATACTGCGATGTTTGCAGTCGATGGAAATAGTATCCTTCCATTCCAAATTTTCGAAAAAGAAGCGAGTGCTGCTCGAGTTCTAAGGCTTTGGATCCACAAAAAGATTCCGAATTTTATTCCACATTTTGCAAAAATCAAACTTTCGAAAAATGATATACCAAATAGCGATAAAAAACCCAAACCACCCAAACGAATTGGGATGTTCCCCAACTTAGTGTCCATCTTGGATGAGATTGATTTTAAAGAAGATGTTCAACCCGCCAAGGGAGTATTAGGTGGAAGAAAGGAAGCACTTAGACTTTTAAAAGATTTTATAGGTATGAAATTATCAAAGTACCAAACAGATCGTTCACAACCGAATTCACCCGAAAGAACAGCAACGAGTGGACTTTCCCCCTACTTACATTTTGGCTATATAAGTTCAGAAGAGATTTTCTGGAGCATTTTGAACTCGATAAAACCCAAATGGAATCCGGAAGAATTGACCTACTCCAAACCAGGAGACCGAGAGAACTTCTATTCTAAAGATTTGAGTGCCAATCATTTTTTTGATGAACTCATTACTTGGAGGGATATCGGATATTTATTTTTTTGGAAAGACAAACCCTTTCGAAAGGATTTGGAATCTTTACCAAATTGGGTCAAAGAGAACTTTAAAAAACATAAAAAGGATCAAAGAGAGTATGTCTACTCATTAGAAGAATTTGATGCGGCAAAAACACATGACGAACTTTGGAATGCGGCCCAAACGGAATTAAAAAAAACAGGTCGGATGCACAACTACATGCGAATGCTCTGGGGGAAAAAAGTAATTGAGTGGTCCAATTCCTACGAGCAGGCGTTTGAAATCCTAGAACACCTAAACAACAAATATGCTTATGATGGCAGAAATCCCAACTCATACACAGGAATTCTTTGGTGTTTTGGTCTTTTTGATAGACCGTGGTTTCCAGAACGCAATGTTTTGGGGAATGTTCGGTATATGTCCTCCGACTCGACCAAAAAAAAGTTTAAAATGAAGGAATATATGGAGTATACTTTGGAATTGGAGGGAAATCAAAACTTATTCTCATGAGCCAAATCAGTCTTCCATCCATAGAGGAGAGAACAGAAAAAGAATATGAATCTATCTATTTACATTCTGTGATTCTTTTTAATGATTCTATTAATGAGTTTAGTCATGTAGAATCTTGTTTGATGAAGATATGTTTTAAAACTAAAAAAGAAGCGAAACGAATTGCAATAGAAGCTCACACGAATGGCAAAGCAGTTTGCTTTGTAGGTTCTCCGGAAGAGTGTGAGACAATCTCAGAAAAACTAACAAAAGAAAGACTGACTGTATCCATATCAAGTTAATCATGGTTACCAAAAAAGTGACAAAAAAACTTTCCCCAAAAGGATCCGAGTCAAATACATTATTTCACGAATTTTTAGCTCAATTGAATGGATATATAGATTACGAAAAGGCCAAGTTTTATCCAAAATTTTTCAAAGCGGGACCAGGAGAATATGCAGAAGGAGATCAGTTTTTGGGAGTTACAGTACCCAATCAAAGAAAGGTGGCTAAAAAGTTTGCAGACAAGTTTACACTCTCCGAAATCGCATTGGCATTGAACTCGGAATGGCATGAAGTTCGCCTAACGGGACTTTTCATCTTAGTATTAAAATTTCAAAAAACTAAAGACTCTAGGTATAGACAGGATATCGCAGAATTTTATCTGAAGCATACTAAATGTATCAACAACTGGGACTTGGTAGATACAACTGCTCCACAAATTTTAGGCGAATACTTACTCGATCGTGATAAAAAACCTTTATACAAGCTTGCAAAGTCGAACGATCTTTGGGAAAACCGGATTGCAGTTCTTTCCTGTTTTACGTTCATTCGCCGATGCGAATTCGATGATATTTTATTTTTCTGTGAACTTTTTTTAAACCACCCACATGATTTGATTCATAAGGCAACTGGATGGATGCTTCGAGAGGTTGGGAAAAAAGATATAAAAACGCTTCTTGGTTTTTTGGAAAAATACCATCATAAAATGCCACGTACTATGCTACGTTATGCGATCGAAAAACTTCCAGAAAAACAAAGAAAATATTGGTTAACCAAAGAATCATGTCAAAAAAGATGACACTGGAACTTTTTTTTGGTATACCTCCAGTGGAAACAATACGCATCACAAGCCTTACAAAAGAATTTCTAGGAAGAGGCATAAATTCCAAAGGACAAAATCTTGATTTCCCCTATCTTTTGATAGGTGACGAAGTTCAAATCGAACCAGTTAAAAGAAGACCAAAATCGCGCTCCCACAAGACCATCGAGATCCAGAGAAATACGGAATGGAGTGATGTTCGATGTGAGTATTTCGGAGAGTGTGGAGGCTGCGTAGGGCAACATTTGAATTACAAAACCCAATTGAATTTAAAATTTTCACCCATTCAGAAATTGTATCTCGATCATTTTGGAATAGAACTTCAAGAAGCGCCTGCACAACAAATTTACGAATACAGAACCAGAATGGATTTTTCCATTTTTCCTGGACCGAAGATTGGTCTTAGACAACGTGGCAACTTCCGGCGCATTGTTTCTATTGAAGATTGCAAAATCCAATCCGTTAAAAGTAACGAGACCTTACGAGAAACATGGGCACTCTTAAGAGAAATTCCAACAATCATCTGGGATCGTTATGCGGAAGATGGAGGATTGAAATATGTTACTATAAGAAAGGCTCAAAATACAGACGAAGAACTTTTGATATTTACATTCACTGAGGGATATCAATCGAACGAGCTTCATTCTCAATTAATTTCACTCGTTGCAAAAATGATTTCTTGTCCAAACATTGTATTTTGCTACAACCGCAAAAAATCAGAAGTATCTTGCCAAGGGGAATTGTTTGTAGTCCGAGGAAAATCGTCGTATAGAGAACACCTATTCGGAAGAGATTTTGAGATCCCCTTTGATTCCTTTTTTCAACCAAATCCTAACGGATTTTTGCCAATACTTGCTTTTATACAAGATTATCTGGCAGATACGACAGACAGTCTGATTGACCTATTCTGTGGTAGTGGTTTTTTCTCAAAACTATTCGGTGGAGGAAAACAGAAAATCTACGGCTATGAGGTGACACCCTCTTCCATTGCTGAAGCGAACCTTTTTTTCTCGAAAAACTTTCCCAATAGAGAAACCCATTTTTCTGTGCAGAATCTCTTTCAAAACGTAGAAGGATTGCCCAAACTTAAAAATGGTAGCCTCATCTTAGATCCACCGAGGAGCGGAGCAGGAGCTTTAGTTTGTGAGTGGCTTAAAAATGAAGGACCTTTGGAAGTCTTTTATGTATCCTGTAATCCATACTCACAATGGGAAGATCTAAAAGTAATACTTTTGAGTTATGATTTGATTG
The DNA here is from genome assembly GCA_027533185.1 of Leptospira sp. Classification (GTDB taxonomy): domain Bacteria; phylum Spirochaetota; class Leptospiria; order Leptospirales; family Leptospiraceae; genus Leptospira_A. Next base: position 26,437 of record JAPZTS010000026.1, read on the forward strand.
ATGGAGTCATCACCGATCCCTACCCCCACACTCCACATATCGAAACCGTTGTCTATCTGAGAAGAAAAACAGAATAAAAGTTAAACAGTTTTTTTCAGATTCTTCCGAATATCAGAACGAGGAAACATATGAAAATCCGCCTGAGGTCAATATTTACATCCAGTCTTTTACTTACTCAAATTGCCTGTTCCTCAGTTGTTCTTACCTCTTGGTCACCGGAAGAGGCAGGTTTGAATCTAAAAAAAGTCAGAGTGTTTTTAGGCAATGGATCGGAAGAAGAGATCTTTAAGACAGAAGGAGAAATCCTTGTTCGAGATGCCAATGAACTTCCAATCAAAAGAACTTATGATTTTCTCTCCGTAAATGCCTCAGTTCTAAAGGCTCCCATTTTTATATCTTCTACAGCTGGCTTTATCTCCTACAAAGGAGTAAACTACCGCGGTGAAATTCATTTAAAACCGATCGATTCAAAAGTTTTTGTCCTAAACATTGTTCCCGTCGAAGAATATCTGCTAGGCGTTGTGCCTTCAGAAGTAAGTGCTTCTTGGCCAATGGAGGCTCTAAAAGCGCAAGCAATTTGTGCTCGAACATATGTTTTGCGAGAGATGATGAACAAACGAAAAAGTGATTTTGATGTTGATACATCCACGAATTCGCAAGTATACAAAGGAAAACAAAAAGAACACAAAAGAACCTCCGAGGCAGTTTGGGATACGGAAGGTTTAATTTTAGTTTATAAAGGTCAACCAATCCAAAGTTTTTTCCATTCCAATAGTGGTGGAATTACGGAAGATCCCGCGAATGTATGGGGAAATTCTATTCCCTATTTAAAATCAGTAAATTCTGATTTTGATAAAGATGGTGAACAATACTCTTGGGAGGACAGATTGAAACCCAACCAAGTCAACTCTGCACTCAGTTCCTTAGGTATTGGAGAAATTGTTGATATTGTAGTTATCAGTCGATTCCCTTCTTCTCGCGTTAATGAGATAGAAATCATCGGAAATTCAGGTACAAAAAAAATCAAAGGAACCGAATTTCGTAAATTGGTTGGGGCTACAAAAATGAAGTCTACTCGATTTGGCATTCGACGAGAGGATTCTGGAGAATACTACATCAAAGGACTTGGTTCTGGTCACGGTGTGGGTATGTCGCAATGGGGAAGTTTTGTAATGGCAAAAAATAGCTACAACTTTAAAGAAATCCTTTCTCACTACTACCGTGGTGTGGATTTTGCCCGCATCAGTTTGTAACTCTATCTATCTAAGTTTTTGATTCCAATATTCTTGCCGTTTGTAATTTTGACGGTAGGAATATTATGGCAACTATCGACGAATACCTTTCTCAAATCAAAGATCTCACAATTGTTCCTCCAGTTTTACTTTCGATACTTTCCTTAGAAGATGATAATGAACTTTCCTTCGGTGAATTAGAAAAAAAAGTCCAATCCGATCAGGTGTTAGTTGCAAGGCTTCTTAAACTTGCAAATTCTCCTTTTTTTTCCAGAGGAAATCCTGTAGCAAACATGAAACAAGTCATCACTCGACTTGGTTTTAAAACAGTTAGGTCTATGGTTGCAATGTCCATGACGGATTCTCTTTTCAGTCAGGGTAATTATAAAAAATTTAGAGATGAAGTTTGGGACTATTCTGTTGCAAAGGGTATCCTGGCACATATTATTTGTGAAGAAAAAAAGCTAAGGAAAGAAGGTGAACTTGCGATTACTTGCGGCTTGATGCAAGACCTAGGAAAAATTGTTCTCAATACGATTGATCGAAAAAAATATGTCGAAGTTTTAACTGAATACCAAACTTCGGACCTCGAAATCTCAGCTCTTGAGACGAAACATTTTGGAATCAATTCGGATGAAATGGGTAGTGCTGCAGCAAGTCTTTGGAAAATGCCTGTACCGATTCAACAAACGATCGATGACCTAAGAAAATCGGCAAACGAACAAGGAATTCTTTCTCAAGTGATAGGATTCGCAGGTGTAATTGCAAAGAAGACCGGACATGGAAAAAAAGACCAAACAACGGATGAACGTTTTTCTGAATATTCGGATCTACTATCCCTGCCTACGGATGACGTTGAAGCTACCTGTGCGAAGTATGCAGAAAAACTCAGCACAAGCGAACTCTACCAATTTTGTAGCACTCTCTAAATTAGAAATAAATCTAACTAGCTCGTTTTAACAGCATGTACTCGATGGAGACCTTCTTTACCTTTGATTTTTAAAGGCTCCAATTCTAAAAACTCGTACTTTTTTTTGTGAGATTCAGGCAAGGATTCATATAGACCTTCCGAAATATAAACATGCATAGGTTTTGCAAGAGATTCCAATCGACTTGCCATATTGACTGTATCTCCTACTGCAGTATAAGAAAGCTTTTGAAAGGAACCTACGTTTCCAACAATGACATTTCCTGAGGCAAGACCAATCCCCATTTGAGGAACAAAGCCATAAATTTCTTTCCACTTCGGCTGCCACAATTCAAACACTTGAAGCATTTCAATAGCACAATCTAAAGCATTTTCTCGATGGTCCGGTTGGTTAACAGGAGCACCAAACAAACACATTATGGAGTCACCAATATACTTATCTATCATTCCTCCGTATCCCAAAATCACTTCAGTCATTGCAGTAAAATATTCATTTAAGAAAGATATAACATCTTCAGGTTTTAACTTTTCAGAAAGCGAAGTATAACCACGTATATCAGAAAACAATACTGAAACTTCCATGACTTTGCCTCTTTGATCAAGTGACAAAGTATTATTCAGAATACTTTCAACTACGACAGGGTCGACATACATTCCGAAGACGTTTTGCATCTTCTTTTTCTCAACCTCTAGCTTTAGTTTTTCATCATATTCTTTTTCTAACTCTTTTTTAAATTGTTTTACTAAACCATTTAAATCTTGAATCTCAGCCTGATTCATCCCATATAAGTTCTGAAAACGTTTTAGGCTATCATCCATTTGAAGGGAAATCACTTTCTTTCGATAAATTTCTCTGAATAGATTTCTAAAACGATGTTCTAGAACAGTTTTTTTAATTCTACTTTTATGGAAAAATTCGTGAATACCTACTTGGAATGCATGGATCGGCAATTGTTTGCCGGGAACTTTTGTCAAAACGACGACCGGAACTTCCGAAGGACCTGCATTGTCAGAAATTTCGTTTAAAATTTCTTCTGCAGTGAGATCGATTTCAGGAAATTGAATTTCAGTGATTAAAAGATCGTGATTGCCACGAGGTAATTCTTCCAGACCATTCGCGTAAATAGATTTCCAAGTGATAGAGATATAGTCTCCAAACCACTCTTTCAGTAGTGTTGCTATCCTCTCATAAGATCGTTTTTGAGAGTCTAAAATCAGAACCCGAACAATTTCTTCTTTTTCTAAATCCACGTGCCTTATTTTAAAGATTCCAAAAATTTGTGAAGCTCCTCTTTAAATTCAAAAGAAATTCTTCCCAATGCAAGAAGAAAAGCAGCCAAAATTACTTCTGGTCTAGGCGGATCACCCGCGATCCAAAGATCGGGCTCCTTCGGTCTCTCACCTGTTGCATAAATTCCACCAGAAACTGCTTCTGTGCCGCAAGCTATCAGGATTTTCGGATCTGGCGTTACTGAAAACGCTTTTTTTAGAGGGTGAACCATCCGCGGAGGGACCGGTCCGGAAAAAAGGATTGCATCTGCATGTTTAGGACTTGCCACAACCCGAATTCCCAAACCTTCCGAATCGAAAACGGAATTGAAGGAGGCACCTAACTCTGATTCGACTGAATTATTACCAGAGGTTGCTACTTCTCGATAGGAAAAACCTTTCCCATTTGTCAAACGGCGAAACTCGAAGATCGATTTGGGCAAGTCTCGCGTGTTGTATCTTTTATCGTAGGAAAAGTTTCCGTCTTCATACGTGATCTGAAATTCTTCTCGTCGAAAACCAAAAATAAATGTAAACCCAGAATTGATTAATTTTTCACTTGGACAATAGGCGACACAAATCCCGCATTGTATACATTTTCCATAGTCAAAGTCTAAAATTTCCTTACCTGATTTTTGGATGGTATTAGTTGGACATACCTCTAAACATTTTTGACAATGTCCGCAGTCAGTTTTAATTTTTGGATCTACAACAGGAATACCTCGATTTATGGGATGAATTGGAGTTAGTTTTGAAAAATCTAGATTTCTTTTTTTAGTAACCAAATTAATAAGCTCAAGTAACCTCCTCATAGATCAAATCCTCCATAACTCAGATTAAAAGATTTATTATTGAGAGGAAAATCACTTACTGCAACTCCTCTCACTGCCAACTCGAGTGCGTGCCAATTTAAAACACTGGGATCTCTAATATAAGCCGACTTAATCGTAAGATCTTCGTTAACTTCCAAGACAACCAAGATCGGCCCTCTCCAACCCTCAATGTATGAAAAATGTATTGGTGAAAAGGTAAAATTCGCATCAGATTTTAAATTTGATTTATTAATCGTATTTTTGAACTGTTCTTTTGACCATAAAAAACTCCAATCTATATGATCTAACATTTGTTCTATCCAAGCCATAGATTGACTAATTTCCAATTTACGAAGGTAGAATCTAGACCAAACATCACCACAGAGATTGTGATGATTCGAACGAAAATCGAGAGGCTCCCAACTCGGATAGTTTGGGTCTTCGATTCTAAGATCTTCTGGAACACCCGCCATACGAGAAACCATCCCTAAAAATCCATACTTCGAAACTTGATCTTTCGTGATTACACCTAACCCCTGCATTCGCTCCTTAACTGTTGAGTTTGATGCAGCCCGTTCGAATTGTGGGAGAATCTTTTTTTCATATGTATCTTTTAAGTTGAAAAAAGCAGATTTTGCTTGTTCTGCAATGATCCTTTGATTGACTCTAACTCCTCCCATTCTCATGGCTCCCTTACCAAAACGACTCCCTGTCCATATTTCCATGAGCGCTAAACCGGCTCCACGTTCCGTTGCGCAAACACCATACAAAGGATAGTATCCCATATCTTCTGAAATGCCTGCTAAATCTCCGATATGAACTGAGATTCTTTCTAATTCAACAAGTATGGATCGAAATAACGATACGCTTGGATGAACTTTTATTCCTACTATTTCCTCATAACATTTACTGAATGCCAAAGCATAAGCCACACTTGAATCACCTGAGATGGTTTCTGCCACTGTAGTTCCTTTTTCCGGGTTCATTCCAACTAATATTTGTTGGATTTCACGATTTAAAAAACCCAATCGTATCATCAAAATTTTTATATGATCGTTTTCAACGAGAAAGCGAAAATGACCTGGTTCAATAATTCCTGCGTGAATTGGTCCTACCGCATGGGCATATTCGCTTTCTTGAACCTGTATTATTAAACCATTATAAAATAAATCTCTAATAGAACCCGATTTCTGTTGATATCCAAAATTTTTTGATCTATTATCATCAAAAAACGTTTCTATCGGAACAGAGGAGAGATCCTCTTCGCCCATATTGACCCCGAGACTATGGCGAACTAACCAAGTTGGGAAATTTGGATCTAATAAAAAGTCTATATTGCTTTTTTTATCTTCTAATTGTTTCTGAATGATTCGATTATTATCATAAATATAACCTATAAAGTTTTTTTCAAACTGAGTTAAGCCTGTAATCTTGGTCATAAAAAGTCCCTCAAAAAAAAGTGGCCACCATAAAGGCTAAGAAGAATGGACACAAAAAAAACAAAATAAAAAGTTACTGTTCGTATCGTGAGAATGCGATGCGAAGTATCCAAAAAGTCCCTGTTCGGAATTTGTATAATCGGTAGAATTTTCTTTAAGCAAATAAAAAAGAAAAATACACTCAATATGGGAAATAGCAAAAAGAGGAAATTTTCCGAAATTGATATCCTGCGTATCAATTCTAAATCAAGAACAAAGATCGGAGAAAGCGGAAATACAAAAGCAACAAAAACAGAAATCAAATAAACATAATATGATTTTTTACTAATTGAAATTTTTTTGAGCATTTCAGGTATAAATCGAGTGCCTGAATCCAATCTCAGTATACCCATCGCTAAAAACAAAATGAGCTTTAGCAAAACGGTAGAAGCTAACAAAAAGTAAAAGAAATCATCATCCTCTCCAAACCACAAACATACTGGCAATAAACCTGTATGGAATAGAGCAATTTTTGCCGTTATTCTTCGTATGTCTTCTCGGATCTGCAAAATAAATATAGCAAAGAGGATGGTCAATCCTCCCATAAAAATCAATACATTCACGGTGTTAAACCAATGGTGGTTGATTTCCTTTTCTAATTGGAAAAACGGTCTTATTGCAAGAAGTATCGAGACAGGTACAAAAGATGCAATCAGGGAAGAAATTTGACTAGAGCTTTCTGCGTATGTATCACCAACCCATTGATGGTTGGGAACAAGTCCGAGTTTGCCACTATAACCAAAGATCACAAGAAGGATACCTGACTCTATTAAGAATTTATTTCCACCTTCAAGTCCAACTTTCAAATTTATAAAATTCAATTCTTGTAGTTCTGCTGATGCAAATAAAAGTAAAATCAAACCTAAAAAGGCAATCCCCAGTGAATAAGAATTGATCAGAAGAAATTTCCAGCCTACTTGGAATGTTTTTCTAGTTCCGGAGGATGAGATCAGAACAGCACCTAACAAAGTTGAAACTTCAATCAAAATCCATTTTAATACGATATTGTCAGTTCTCCAAGAAAAGAATAAAGAGATAAAAAACAGAATCTTTAAAAAGGCCCAGAGAACTATTCGTTTTTGATTTTTTATCGGAGCAAAGATAAAGATAAATAAAATTACCAAAAAAGTAAAAATTCCAATCCCATAGAATAGGTCTTTCATATATCCCTCTCTTCAAAATTCAAATGAGGTGATAGCTGTAAAATTCCACCGGCCACAATGACTAGAATGGCATCTAAAAAGGAACCAAATTCTAAACCAAAAGGCAACCCTTGGTCCAAAACAAGTGTCAAAACAAAAATACCATTCTCAAAAACAGAAAAACCAGCAATCAAAGCCAACCAATTTTTTCGAACAACAAAACAAAGAATTCCTACGTATATCATTAGTATTACGTAGATTAAACTTATTTTATTTATCTCGGGAGGGACTCGATCTGTTAGCTGAACTGCAACTACAACACCCAAAGTTAAAAAAAGCAAAGTAGCCAAATAGCCAAACCTGGGGGTCGTATTCTCTTTCATCCTCGATTTTTGAGATGCCCATTTCAATATGAATGGAGTAAGTAAAACCTTAAAAAGGAGAATTAATATAATCAAACTTATTGAATGTGATGTTTTTGATTCATGAACCTGTAAGACAGGAAAAATCAACAAAAACCCTTGAAATCCAACAAAGAAAATAATTCGACTCAAGCGATTCTCGACGAGAATGAAGATTCCAGTGAGAAGGAGAAGTAAATAAATAAAATCGTATATCATATCAGTTCAGTTTTACCAGACTCCCTAAAATTAATATCGATAGGAAAACTAAACCCATCATTTCTGGAATCCATTTCCAACTTCGCCTAACGGAAATTGCTTCCCAATATCCTAATATAAATGCAAATAATGTTATGATTGGCAAAAGAAGGAGATCTCTTTGCAATTCAGAAAAAAACGCATTTTTAATCAATTTCGAATGGTCTAGAGCAATTTTTACGAGAAACACAAGTAGAGAAGTTTGTTTGATTGCTGCCGCCCATTCAAATAAAAATAAAGATTTTCCAGAGGCTTCTAATAACATAGCCTCATGAACCATTGTTAACTCTAAATGGGTTCGAGGATCATCGAATGGTGGTTTCGATATTTCAGACAAAATTGCAATAGAGCACATAATCAAAAAAAGTGAACCAACAAAGAAGCCTTGAAGCGATTCAGAAATTTCTATATGCGATTGTGCAACCAAAATCATTAAGATCAAAGTTGGCTCTGACATAACAGACAATACGGTTTCCCTTCCACTCCCCATGCCGCCGAAGGAAGTTCCAGTCTCCATTGCATATCCAATATATGTGATTCGATACATAGCTAAAAAGAAAGGGATAAATAAATAAGGGCCCCATTCAAATAAAACTATAGACCATATAACAAGAGCTGAAAACAAACATAGAATAGGTGCAATGTATGAAAATGTACCGAATTGCAAAGGATGGATTGTTTTTTTTCGAAACATTCGCAAAAGTTCATAAAAAAACAATTCAACGTTCGGACCCTTTCTTCCCATAGCCATAGCACGAACCTTACGCACGATTCCAGGCAAAAATACAGGTAAGATAAAAAAGAGTAAGATAAGATAAACTGAAATGATTGCTGATTCCATTTTTAATTCTCCAATATATTTACAGAAATGGTAATTACAAACGTAAGAATAAAAAATAGAGAAGCAAAGGCTAAATAGGCACTGATGTCCTCTTCTTGTCGATTCTGATCTTTATCCTGAATCAGTTTCAAAAAGCGATAGTTAAGATAATTAACAACATTGAAGATTGCCTTGTCTACTTTTAGTTTTCCATCTATATCTAGAAAATATCGTCCTAACGAGTTGAAGAGAGGCTTTGAAAATTCAGAAGAAGGAACGGAAAGATCTTCTCCCGAATAATTGTTTCCACAATCCCAGCTTTCTTTTTTCAGATCTTTTACACGATATTTATTAAAAAGAATGTAAACCAAACAAACAATCACCTGAGTTACAAATGAGACTAAAGCTACCATTAAAAACCAATTGTAGAGAGATTTATCAACCGAACGAATCTGAAAGAAAAAATCCAAAAGAAATGGAGCAACTAACGGCAAAGAGATGATCCAAAAACTGAGATTGATTAGTGATAATCTAATCGCTTTCAATTTTTTTGGTTCTAATTCTAGTTTATGGTATTCCAATTTTGGATTTGAAAGAAAGACACCAAAATAGATCTTCAAATGAGAAAAACCACCAAGAACCATACCAAAAAAAATAAAGATCATCGCAGGAAGTAGGTAAACAGATTTTCCTATCGGCAGATCGAGAATCCTTGAGTTTATGAAAAAGTAAGTGGATTCTGAAAGAAAACCAATTGTTCCTGGCAACACTGCAAAACTGAAACTTCCAATTCCCATAAGGAGTGGAGAAATTCCGATCAACCGTCCTACACCTTTAATGTGATCTACCGTTAAATCATTCGTTAGTCGAAGCAAAATTCCGAATGAGAAAAACTGAAAACTTTTAGAAAAGGAATGGTGGAGGAGTCCAACAAAAAATAAAATCCGAAATGCAAAGGTAAGTTTTTGGAGGGATGGGTCTACATCATATTGAAATAAAGATATTGAAAATAGACAAAGCCATAAAAAATGGATAGATTCGATAGAACTATAGGCAAAAACAAGTTTTACTTTCTTTTGAAAAAAACCAGCAACACCTCCTAAAAAAATTCCAATAGCTGATAACATAAATAGCGCCAAAACTAGACCGTTAGCAAGTTTATAAGGAAGGACGAATTCATAAAAAAGTATCAATGGAAAAACTTCCAGAACTCCTGCAAATGCACCTAATGCGTGAGAGGGTCCACCTTCATTCACTTTTGGAAGCCAATAGTGAAATCCTAAAAAACCTGATTTTAAAAGCAGAGCAATCGTCAGCAAAGACAAACCGATCATACTTCCGGTGGCCAAAAATATCCAACTAGCTATAAAAACAACAGAGATACCAGAAACCAATATCAATGTTCGCAAACTTTCCATCTGCTGATTGCCAAATTTAGTTCCAGAATAAATCCAGAAGATGGAGAATGTCGCAAATTCTAAAAGAATAGGTAGAAGGATCGACTTACCAACAATGAATGAGAACCCAAGGCAAAACCAAAAAATTCCATAACCAAATACTACATTCGCTTTTTCAGTAGTCTCATAAGCACCTAACAGAGAAAAAGAGGAGAATCCTATCGTTAGAACTAAAAACAAACCTAAAAAGGATTCGTAATGTTCCACCTGAAACAAAAAAGCTTGAAGTAAAAAATAAATAATGGGGAAACTGGCCAACAGTCCCATCAAAATTTGATTCCAAAAGGAAATCCGATTATTCAAAATACACCTACCCTACTAATAAAAATTATTGATGCTAATTTTAACTTAGTTTAGGCGGTGCTCTGGAAGGAACGAGACTAAAAGTAATCGAGGTAACAAAAGAGGAATGCTTAAAAAATAAATTGGAAAAAGTGGAGAGGTCAGCGTAATTACTAAAATTTTCAATAAGGAGTCCATCAAATTCCGCCGCTGAACTTCCTTGGGACTCAAGCTCAATACTTGCCTCTGCAAGAACCTCTTTCGCAGACTCCATCAACAGGTTGGAAGGCTGTTTGGTAAATACCACGGACGTTAGAAGCAATAACGTTAATAATCTGAGTGCCACGCGGTTTTTTTCCAACACTCCAAGAATAAAACAGGTCTATCTTTTGGAAAGTCTTTAAAAGAGGACGAATTGAATCTCAAAAACCCAACAAATGAACCTGCAATTTCACTGATCCAGGTAGACAAATCCTACCACCAAGGGGATCTTAGTTTTCCGGTTTTACGAAATTTAAGCCTCAATATTGAACCGAACCAACTTGTAACCCTCATGGGTCCTTCTGGAAGCGGTAAGTCAACCCTATTAAACATTTTATCCGCTATCGAATCCGCAGACTCCGGCGAAGTGCGGATATTTGGACACTCCTTAAGAGGGGCAGACGAATTTAGTTTAACAGAATACAGACGAAAAACCATAGGAATTGTTTTTCAATTTTTTCACCTATTGCCTTATCTAGATTGTATACAAAACGTTAGTATCCCACTTCATCTAAATGGTGTATCAAAATCCATAGCTGAACAAAAGGCCAAAGATATCTTAAATTTAGTTGGACTTGGCCATCGATTGAGATTTACCCCAAGAGAGCTTTCGGGTGGGGAAAAACAAAGAGTTTCCATTGCAAGAGCAATCATTCACTCTCCGAAATTACTGTTAGCTGATGAACCAACAGGGAATTTAGATTCAAAATCATCTGATGCAATCATAGAGTTATTTCAAAAATGTAGCAGAGAATTGGATATGACGGTTTTTTTGGTTACCCATAATGATGAGATTGGCCGATTGGGTGATTCCAATTATAAAATGAAAGATGGCAATCTAGTAACCTGATGTTTTTCATTTATGTCTATTTTTTGTTTGGATACTTTCGGGAACACAAGTCTAGGATTCTTTTTTCGCTTTTAGGTATTTCGCTTGGAATTGCGCTTTATACCAGTACGGAAATCAATTCTTACAAGGCGGAAAAATCACTAAAAGATCCACTCTTTGGTTTTTCCCAAAAAAGTATAACTGGCAGATTTCTTTCTAAAGATGAATTGAATGGAAACTCCGAGTACATCTTACAAAAAATATACGACCATACCCCAGAAGATTTGGAACTAGATCCTATTCTTTCTCGCAGTGGGACAACCAAGGATCAAAATTATACTCCTTTTGTCGTGTTTGGAAAGGATTTAATATCAGCATCTGTTTCAAATTTTTTCACCACCAGCCAGAAGATTGAACCTCAACAAAATATCAAATTGAAGAGTGAGATATTCATTAGTACACCACTCTATTCTAAAGTATTTGAAAATACAAACACTATCTATGTAGAAATCTGCAACCAATCTCTGCTTTTAGATAAACAAAATATTAATATTATAGAAAGTCCAGGCAACTTCCTCCTATTTGACTTAAGAAAACTTCAGTCTATTTGTAATGCAGAAGGGAAACTCGATATGATTCTTCTCGTTAGCAAAACACCTTTAACACCTGAACAAGAAAAGAATATTACTAAAATTTCAAACGATTATGGCTTTATCTATGAATCAAAAGAAACTATCGAGGAGAGGACAAGTAAGGCTCTTGGTTCCCTAAAATTGAATCTTACAATTGTATCTCTGGTATCGGTTTTAATTTCTTTCTTTATGGTTGCGAATTCATTTTCTGGATTGTACGTATCGCGAAAAAAAGAATTTGGCATATTGCTAAGTTTAGGTGTTTCCAGGCGGACCAATTTTTTTCTTTTTTTAGCACAAGGTTTGGTTTTAGGATTATTGGGAGGGATTATTGGTGCAGGTCTTGGTTATTTTTTTACAAAATTAAATTTATTCCATATAACAAATACATTAGCATCTGCTAGTGATATCCAGTCTTATACAGATATTCCAATTCGAATATATTTATCCGCAATGTTGATTTCAGGAATAGGATCCATTGGTTCCGCAACTTTTAATGCCTATAAAACTTATAAAATACTACCTATCGAGTTTTTGAGAGAAAAAGAAGTTCAGTTGGACAGCCATCGATCCACCGTCTTAAACCATAAGTTTTTTTTACTTGGGTTTGGTTTAATCCTGCTTGGTTACTTTGTTTCACTCTTAGATTCACCAAAACAAATTCTGCCAGGACTCGTGGGCGTTGGAATGGTGATTCTTGGATTCGTGATGTTAAATCTTTGGTCTCTGCAACGATTGATACCCATTGTTGTTAACAAATTCGAAAAGTTTCAATCATTTGTTTTTCCAAACATTGGACTAAGAGAAATTGCGGAAGAGTCTTGGAAACACGCACTCACATCTTCAACAATTATGCTTTCTGTTTCTCTCGTATTAACTTTAACGGCACTCACGGATAGTTACAGATCCTCGCTTATCAAGTGGGCGGAGATTGAAAATACGGAAGATTTTTCAATCTTAAATCCACAAAAATTAAACTCAGGTTTACCTGGAGTACCGATTGAGTTTTTTGAAACGATCAAAAAGGAATCTTCCTTTGCGAAAATTGAGCCCTTTCTTATCAAACCAAAGTTTGGAGTTAACTCAGGTTTGTTTACTTTAAATGTGTTGAAATTTGAGAGCAAATACAATAAGGATGAACTAATTGTATCAGATAACTTTTGTTACTTAGAAAAACTATGTGTTGGAGATGACCTCCTAATTCCAATCGAAACAGGTGAAATGATTCCAATGAGGATCCAAGCAACCAAAGAACATTTTTTCTCAGAAAGAGGAACGATTCTTATGGATTATAGTCTATATCAGAAACACTTCCAGTTGAAGGAATTGAATTCTGTTCGAGTGCATTTTGATAACAGGAAATCATTTCAGGAATCTAAATCGCTTCTTCAGTCCTATCTAAAAGATACTGAATTGAAAGAAATTAGCAGAAGCGAATTAATAGATTTATACCTGGAAGGGATGGATCAGGTATTTTCCGTTCTATCTTCTTTAAAAGGAACAGCCATCGTCATCTCCCTTCTCGCAATCATTACCTCACTCATCCATTATATCAAAGAAAAATCGATCCTCCTTGCTGGACTTAGGGCCATTGGTATGGATTCAAGACAAGGGTTTAGTTTACTACTGACTCAAAGTAGTTTTCTTCTTATGTTTGGTAGTATGTTTGGTATACTCAATAGTTTTGTCTTAAGCCCAATCGTCGTGTATGGCATAAACAGAAATGCCTTTGGTTGGAATTTAGAATTCAATTATCCTTTTACTCTTCTTTTCCTTCTTTCTCTTTCCCTACCTTTGATAGCCTTTCTTGTTTCCGTATTCCCTTTTTATCATTTCAAATCTTTAAAAATTGCAAGAGAGCTTAGTCATGAATAGTTCTTTACTTATGGGAATGGTTGTTTAAGAAAGTGTCATGGCTGGAAGTATAAAAGCAGGTTTCGATCTAGCAGAGCTCATCAAACGCGAAAATCAGGAAGGCCGAGAAAAAATTCCTACCTCAGATACTCATTTACGAACCTGGTCTGCCCAATTTGCCAGGTCGGAAGAAGATATCCGCAAGCTTTTGTATGCCTTACGCGATAGCCATTTTATATTTATAGTGAATATCGTGACACCTGACCCAAATCTATTTGTCTATGGTGAAGAAGCGTATTTGTATGCAGAACCTTTCAATCTCAGTGAATTAAAAAAATATGCAGACGAAAGTTTAGAAAAATTGTATGAAGCAAGCAATTACAAACGGAAGTCTGCTTTTCAGATAACTAGGGAGTTATTTCCCAAAATCAAAGAATACAACAATACACCTCTTGGCAAAGCCATCAATCTTTCCGTAATGATTGAAGAATTTTCTCGTATGTTAACGGCACAAAGCTTTGAATATACGGACCATTGGCGGAAAAATAAAATTCAAGATATCTTCAAGGATGAAGTAAATGCAGCCGACGATCTTGCCAGTCAGGCAAATGCAAAAGATCTGGAAGTGGGCAAACGTGCGGTCGACACATATAACGAGCAAAATTCAAAAGAAAAAATTGATCAAAACTGGCAAAAAGCGAAGTCCAACTTTTCAACTGAGTTTTTACTAAGAGTGCATTTTCGAAAA
>JAPZTS010000056.1 GCA_027533185.1 Leptospira sp.
CTAGTTTGCCAACCTCTGACGGCATTTTCATTTGGAATTCCAAATATAACGCACTCATTGTTGTTATACTCGTTAAAATCTTTTATAACTTGTGATCCTACCTCTCCAAAGTGACCTTGCTTTTGAAAATCTGGATGAGTGTGAGTATCTCCCAACTCTCCGCAGGATGCGCCAAGGTTTAAATTTGTATTTATCGGTTTTGAAGTTATGCTGGAATGAGCAACTGCCGCATTATCAACATATCTTAAGTAACAGAAACTCTCTCCGAAAGGATTGTTTTGTATCTTCCAAACAAAATATTCAAGAGTATATAAACTTTTGAAACTCCAGCTAGCTGCCTTTACAAATTTTAAAAAATAAAAAATTTCTAAAATGGATTCTTTAAACTTTTTATTATAGATTTTTTTCATATACTTGTCTTGAATTTTGAATTATACACAATTGCTTCACCAACCAAAACATTCTCTTCGATATTACTCAATATTTTAGTTTCGATCACTGCACTACCTTTGAATCGATCGATATCTAAGATTATTAATTTCACAAAATACTTTTGTCCAACATAAACAGGTAAAGAGAAATTTAAAGATTGTTTTCTATAAATTGTACCTTCTCCGGGAAATATATTTCCTAGTATTTTAGAAAAAACGGATGCCACGAGGATTCCATGCACTATGGGCTTTTTGAAAATAGTCTTGGCAGCAAATTCAAAATTTAAATGTATTGGGTTATGATCACCAGAGAGTTCTGCAAATTTTTCGACATCATTTTGGGAAAACATTATTTCTTCTTCATATGAATCATTGATTTTCATTGTGAATTCTTTTGAGCTTCTCCTCTAGGCTAACGGTTGCAACTACGAATAGGAAATTTTCAATGTAGTAAATTTTCGATAAAGTCTTCGAGACAACCTATTTGACTTTATAATTTGTGACTTTAGGTCACCATAGATATCGGGGTTCACTAACGAAAATCTATTTATAAATTTACTGCCGATTGAAAAGCCGCCAGTTTCAATAGTATAAATATAGTCATACTGAAGCTTTATTTTCTGTCGTGAATAGAAAGAGAATAATCCGTTAGGAAATGCGAAATGATTAATTGTTAGTTTATTATTTAGCTTTTTCATAAAAGCCTCAGAATTTCCAAGCTCACGGTCAATAAACTTCTCCCCATACAAAGTGAAAGGTTGATGATAATAACCATGATATCCTAAATTTATTAATTTATTATCAGAAAAAGAATTTAGTTCATCTAAAACAAAAGGTCTATAAGAATCATTCATCAATTTACTTTTATATACTTCTAGCTGTTTGTATGTTAGAGAATAATCAGTGTTCCAATAATTAGTTTTATGATCTGAAATAGCAACCAAATCCCATAAAAAAGGAATTTGATTCTCAATATTGAATCCTGTCAAAAATATTATGAATGGAATATTCAACTCATCCGCAATTTTAATAAAAAGAGAATTATTAAAATATCCGTCATCAAATGTAACAACGCAATTTTTTCTTCCCTTAATTGCATTCTCTGGTAGACAAAAATTGTAACCCTCGTTTGCTAAAAAAATAAAAAAATTTCTGATTTCATCAGTATGAATAAATAACTCTCTATTCACGAGTAAAGGATCAGAATTATTATCATACAAACAATGAAATGTTACACATAAATTTTGAGGGATATTAAACGAACTCATATAGCTAATACTTGTTTTAAATAACTGTCCTGAAGGCTATCCTTCAATTTGAACAAAACTTCATCAACCTCACCTGGTTCATTGATAGATGGAAATGTATGATCCAAACTCACGGACTTCAAGGAGTATTCATTTTCTAATATTCGCATCTGTTCGATGAACTCAATAGATTCAAAAGGTGCTGGCGGAAGAGAAGCAATTTGCACAAGGAACTCTTTCGTATACCCAATGATACCTAATATCTTTCTGATATACTTGTTTGTGTCTTCAAACTTTCCAAATGCAGGTGATCTCCTAAAACAGAATAGGATACGATTCTTTTCGTTCACAAAACACTTAACAAAAGAGTGCCTATCCAATTCATCGACTGCTTCAATGGGACCAGTAGCATTCCAGCTAACAGTATTAACCTGATCTTCTTTTATAGATTTTACAAAAAACTGCAAATCTTCTGGCAATAACAAAGGCTCATCAGCTTGCAATAATACCACATGGGAACAATCAACTTTTTGAACCGCTTCTGCAATTCGACTTGTGCCATTTTTATGGGTATTCGCAGTACGAATGACTTTACCTCCGTGTTTTTCTATGAGCGACTGGACTTCATCATCACAGGTTGCAACGTAAACATCATCGAATGCTCCAGAAAGCAAAGCTCGTCTCCGAACATGCTCAATCATAGGTAGGCCATGAATTTCATACAAAACTTTCCTAGGAAAGCGAACGGATGCAAGGTGAGCAGGAATAAAAGCTACGATTTTTTTACTCATTGAGGGAAGACTCCACAATCTACATTGATATTTTGACCTGTAATAGCTGAAGCCATTTCAGATGAAAGTAAGACACACATATCACCCACTTCTTTGGATGTTGGCATTCGCCCTAGAGCCGAGTTTCCTTTTGTAAAATCTGCTATAAACTGTTCGGGATTTCCTTTCGCAGGGGAATATTCTTCCATGAGGGCGTCTTTTAAACCATCTGTAAGGATAAGGACTGGGCAAAGTCCATTGACTCGAATCCCTTTGGGTCCCAATTCTTTTGCAAGAGACTGAGTTAAACCATTCATCGCAAATTTGGAAGCAACATACATAGAATTATTTGAACTTCCTCTTTTGCCAGCGATACTTGAAATATTAATGATGGATGCGCCAGCTTTCATAGTCGTGATGGCCGCCTTACAACCCCAAAATGCACTTTTTAAGTTTGTATTGATAATTCTTTCAAAAAATGATTCATCAATTTTTTCGATTGGTTTCCATTCGGAGAAACCAGCATTGTTTACATAAACATCCAAACGACCTGTCCACTCCATCGCGGTTGCTACTAAGTCTAGGTGACTTTTTTCCTTACTTACGTCTACAGAAACAAAACGTACTTTATCAGAGAAGGACTTTAAATCCATCGAAGTTCTTGCCCCGACTACAACTCGGTAGCCAGCATTCACAAAAGATTCAGTTATGCCTAAACCTATGCCTTTATTTCCACCTGTGATAATTGCTGTTTTTGCGTTCATATCGTCATACAACTGAAGCCACCATCAACCTCAATCTCAGCTCCTGTTACAAAGCTAGCCGCATCCGAAGCTAACCATAAGATCGCTCCAATGAGTTCGGATGGTTCTCCGTAGCGATTCATCGGTGTATGTCCAAGAATTGCTTTTTCTCTTTCTGGTGTGATAAAGTTCTTACGATTCCATTCGGTAGGAAAAAATCCAGGACGAATTGCATTCACACGAACGCCTTTGGTCCCCCACTCTCTACCTAAATTTTGAGTCAGGTTTTTGATTCCAGCTTTTGCAACGGAATACGTAAATGCTTTTGACAAAGGAGGACCAGAAGATGCCGAAGAAATATTGATGATAGAGCCTTTGCCTTTTTCTACCAGATACTTTCCATAGACTTGGCAACCTAAAAAAGTTCCCGTCACTTGCGAATCTAAAATCGAATTCCATTCTTCCAATGATATCTCAAAGAAGGGACTTGGGCCGTTAATACCAGCACCGTTGATTACGATATCCAAATCATTATAAACTTCTAATATTTTGGCTAAAACAGATTCATGTTGGTCTTTTTTGGTAACATCCAAAGCAAGTGCTAAAGGTTTAGGAAGGCCTTCCGCTTCAATTTCCTCTGCAATTTTCTCTGCTTTTTCTAATCGAAGGTCTAAGATTGTTACCTTACAGCCTGCGCGCGCAAGACCTTTCGCCATCTCTCCACAAAGATGCCCACCGGCTCCTGTGATAGCTGCCACTTTGTTTTCTAAATTGAAAAGTTTATCAATATATCCGTTCAAAATCCTACCTACTTAAAGCTTTCCATGAGTTTTTTCATACTTTCAGCCCATTTCCAAAGTACAAAAAGATCCGACCCTAAAATACAATATGTATAACCCTGATCAAAATGTTTCTTCATCGCCTCTTCGGTAACATCTGCTATTTGAGATCCACAACTTTTGCCATATTTTTCGCAAGCGAGGATAACTTTTTTTGAAGCCTCGAGAACCAAGGGATGGGTCGTTTGACCAGGCACACCTAACGAGCCTGACATGTCGTATGGTCCAATCATAACTCCATCTACCTCAGGAAAAGAAAGAAGTGAGTCAATATTTTCGACGGCAGTAATGGATTCGATTTGAAGGATTAAGGAAGATGTTGCGTTCCAATTTTCAACATATTCATCAAAAATAAAACCATAGTTTTGCGCTCGATTTACCCCGAAACTCCGTTTTCCTTCTTTCGGGTATTTGTTGATGTCGATGAGATTTCGGACTTCCTCTTTCGTTTGAACCATTGGATATAACATTCCATCAGCACCAGAGTCAAGAAGAGGTTTGGTCCAGTCATTGGAGTGGGACACGGGCCTCGGTAGGCACAGGCTACCTTCCGATTGAGCAGCTGCTATGATTCGTTGGGCTTGTTCCAAAGAAACTGTTCCATGCTCCATATCAATCGCTATGAAATCAAAACCTGCGCCCGCAAAAGTTTCCGTTATGGATGGATGGGCATAGGAAACCCATCCCGCAAAAAGTCTTTCGCGGTTTTTAAGTTTGGTTTTTAGTTTTTTTCTTCTTTCAAAAATTTGATTCATACTCAAAAAGCCTTTCCAATTTTGATTAGTCGATGTTGTATTGGTCCATCATAGGGATGATAAAAAGGCGGTTTTAAAGAATAATATTTCTGATGCCATGGGCAAAGTTCGTCGACGATTACTTGATCTAAATTCGACCAAGGATAATCTCCAAATCTCACAGTCGTTCCATCAGGAAAAGTTTTTTCAATTCTATTGCAACAGTAGAAATATGAATCTTGCTTTTTTGCAACTTCCCGCATATCTTGAAAGTATGCAGAAATAACATCTATATCCATTTCCTGCATGGATGCAATATTGATAAAAAGATCAATAGGCATTGATTGTATAATTTCATGCCGTGTTGCTTGTAAAGCGACTAGATCAAAACTATTTTCTTCAGTATTGTTGGGACTTTCCTGAATCAATGCAAAACTTAAACCACTCTTTCGGTCTATATACTTTTTGAGAAAGATTAAATCGACAAGTAGGGTTTTACTCAAATTCACCAAAACCACTTTTTTTGCGAAACCAGTTAGAAGTAATAATAAGCTCATCGAACAGAATCCATCTCCTATTACAGCAACTGTTCGATCTTTGGAAAACCAATTTTGATTTTCTAGTTTATTCATCAAAAAAGATAATGTTAATGATTGTCTTAAAACATCTAAATCATATCCTCTATTCTGAATCTTAGTCATTTCAGCAGCAATTATATCTACCGAAAAAAATCCAGGAGATGCATAGCCAAACTTTCGAAATTTAGATTGGAGGATTCTATGAGCCCATTTCCGAAGACCTGTGTATTCCGTTGAAAATCCACCAAAACCAATTATACCCGAGATATCCAATTCTTCTCCGACTTTGAAATCACGATGATATTTTTGCCAATGGGAGGATGTAGCGGATGCATCATCCTCCAAATGATTGACCAAATACTGAATAGCTTGGTTTTCAGGGTAAATCATTTAGAAATTAATTTATGACAAAATTGCTTTAACAGCAGGATGAAGGTGAAGTAATCCAAGAAGCTTTCCTGATGCATCTACAACGGGAAGATCCCAAACGTGTTTTTTTTCCATAACATCGACGGCATCAATTAATTTTGTGTTAGCTGTCGTTGTAATTGGAGATTTAATGCAATGGTCCAAAGCGTCATCCACGAAGAGTGCAGAAAAAGGTTTTTGAATTTTCAGTAGTTTTCTACGAACGTCACCGTCTGTAACGAGGCCCAATAGTTTTCCTTCCGTGTTTGTGATGCAAGCGATTCCTAAATTGAAGCGACTCATTGCCTCCAATGCCTCTTTGAAGAGTATGGATTCCGGAAGAACTGGAAATTTATCCAAAGGAATCATTACATCCTGAACTGGTTTATTTCGATTAATCTCTGTGGACATTGTCTTCTCCAAATTTTTCAAGTAACTCCAATCTCTGTTCGTGCATAAACTTAGCTTGTGATAACACGTTTTCTAGATATTTGATATCCATTACTGTGTTTGCATCACTCATTGCATTTGGAGGATCGTTATGTACTTCCATAAACAGTGCATTGATTCCAACTGCACAAGCGCCTCTAACCAAGTGAGGGATGTATTCTCTCTGCCCACCCGATATATTCCCCATAGAAGTTGGTAACTGAATGGAATGAGTTGCATCAAAACAAACTGGGTATCCAGTTTCTGCCATGATTGGGAAACATTTGAAGTCATTTACAAGCATATTGTATCCAAAAAAAGTTCCTCGGTCGGTCAAAATGACAGCCTTACAACCGTGAGCTTCTAACTTTCGAACAGAATTTTTCATATTCCAAGGACTCATAAATTGTCCCTTCTTTAAGTGAACGGGGCGTCCGGTCTCTGCAGCTGCTCGTAAAATGGATGTTTGCCGACACAGGTAAGCTGGAACTTGAACAAGGTCACAAACCTCTCCTGTTGCCGCACCCCATGATGGATCTGAGAAGTCAGACGTAACAGGGATTCCAAATTCTTTTCTCACATCAGCAAGAATTTGAAGTCCACCTTCAATACCAAGTCCATGAAAGCTATCGGGAGCTGATCTGCAATCTTTGTCGTAACATGCCTTAAAAATCCAAGGTATACCAACGCGATCACAAATTTCTTTGATCCGCTTTGCCATCATAAAGGTATGTTCTTTGGATTCGATAGCGCAGGGGCCACCGATGAATGCGAGCGGAAGTTTGTATCCGATCTTTACTTTGGATACGTTACCGTATCCCACTTCAATTGTTTTAGGTGTCATGGGTTTCCTTTGGGTTGATAGTATTTTGGTTTTATTAGATTGTTCATTTTACTGATTTTAATTTGAATCATATTCCTAGATTTTTACTTTTCTTAATTTAGCCTTTTGAATTCGGCATGGCAAATTGGTCCGTTCAAAATTGTCTGAATATCTCTACCATCCTCGCATTCTTTTATAATGCCGAATACTTCGTCAAGAGCTGAAGTATACGCAGATAAAACTTCCTTCGTGTGTGCAGTGCTTACATAAACGATGTTAGATGCCAAAAATCCACGTTTTAACATCTCTTGTGTCATGATTGTTTTGTATGCTAAAGCGTTTGGTGTGTCAAATGCAAGTTTGATCAAAGCTGGTAGTCCAAAGGGTCTAACTGGTATACTGTGTTTTTTGCCTAAATTTTCCCAAATTTTTGCAATCTCTTTACCAGTTTCCGTAATGGTTTCCCAGGATCTAACTCTTTCCATTACTTCCAAAGTTTTTAATCCTGCTACTGCCCCGATTCGCTCCGTCCAAAAAGTGCTACTGATAAAGGTCGACTGTGCGGCTTCCATAAATTTTCTCCTTCCGATGGTAGCAGTTACCGCATAACCGTTACCAAGTGCCTTTCCGAACATGGCAAGATCAGGCTCTACACCATAAAATTTATGTAGCCCACCGAATGTCTGTCGAAAGCCAGAAGTACATTCATCAAAAATAAGCACAATATTGTGTTTTGTTGCGAGATCACGCACCTTGTGTAAAAAATTATCCTCAGGTCCAAGGTTTCGCGAAACCTCCATTTTTATCACACCGATATCGTGATTTTTGATCAGAGCTTCCAACTCTTCTATCTTATTATAATTAAATGGTAGCACAGTTCCTTTAAGTTGATTGGGAACGCCGTTCGGCTCTAGTCCTGGCAACAAATGCCCATTCAAACCCGTTCCGTCGGAAAGATTTGCGGCTAAATACCAATCATGCCAACCATGATAACCACAAAAGGCAACTTTCTCACGACCACTTGCCGCACGAGCAATCCGAATGGCAATCGCATTGGCTTCTCCTCCAGAGCGTGCAAAACGAACCATTTCTGCCCATGGGTGGAGTTCAATTAGCTTTTCCGCTAAATACACTTCCTCAGGGCAATTCAAACTGCTCATTGTTCCATCGGTTACCGCCTTCGCAACCGCAGAATCTACTTCTTCGTTCCCATATCCAAGGGTACTCGTTCCCACAGCAAACAGCATATCCGTATATTCTTTTCCATCTAGGTCCCAAACCTTAGAACCTTTGGCTTTTGTAAAATAAGCGGGCCACTGTTCCGGGAGAAACATTTCTGCTCGTTTTGAAAGGAGCATGTTCCCTCCAGGAATCACTTGTTTGGCACGGCGCCACAATTTTTGTCCATTTCCCATCACGGATCCTTCATTTCTCATAAACTTTCTGTTAGCTGCAAACAATTCGGGCCTATCCTTTAGGAGCTGTAGAACTTCTAACCAACTGAAATCAATTCTAGGATGAAAATGATTGAAGACATTTTGAATCACTTCAAAATCTTCGGGTTCATCCACTGTCCATCTTTCTTTAGAATAATCTTCCTTATACTCTACATTGGCTAATTTGAATTTTTCGGGATTTCTAATGTATGGCATAATATGTTCCCGATCGAACTCACTTGTTGCTTCTTTAAATGCTCGTTCCAAAGCTTGAAAGGATGCCATGGATACGTCTATCCCATCTGGGTAGGTTGGTTTGATTGTATTACTCGCATAATCTACTTTTTTTTCTAAAAAGGTCTCTATGATCTGATCGACAATTTTAGGATCAACTAACGGGCAATCACCAGTAATCCGAACAATTGCATCTGGTTTGATATCCTTTACGGCATGGTAATAACGAGATAGAACATCGTTTTCGCTCCCTTGGAAAACATCATAACCAAGAGATCTGACATGATTGACTAAAGGGATATTTTTATCATCCGTCGAAGTTGCCAACATAATTTGGTTCACAAGTTTGGCACCACTTAACCTCTTAATTAAGAGTTCTATCAAAGGAACTCCGTTTACTTGCTTCATTACCTTATTCGGAAGGCGAGTCGAACCCATTCTAGCTTGGATTACTGCAATAATTTTCATACCCAAAGTCCTTTACCGTAAACTATATAATCTTCTGTTTGGTGCACATCTGCGTGATTTACAATGAATGAATCTATAAATTTTCTTTGAACCTCATTGAGAGTAACTGTATCGGTTTCTTCCTCATTGACTGAATGGGGCAGATGGTCCAAATACCACTTAAAACCTTCATATTTCATCCCAAGCCATTTTAAAAAGAATTCGATTTCTTTCTTTGGATAACTCGCTTGGTAGTATTTTTCAATGTTACGTGCATCTTCCTTTGATATTCTTTTAAATCGGATTTCTCGACATAAGTTATCTGTTACACGAGAGTATCCAAGTTTTGCCTGTTTTAGAATATCATGAATCGTCATATAAGTTTTATCATCGATTCGATCATAAGTATCAAAAGTTCTTTTGTTTTTGGCCGCCGATGCTCCATACTTTGCAATCATTTCTTCGCTGTATCTTCTGCTATCCCAAGGCATATAGTTACTTAAATAAATACCAACTATACTATTCTTTTTTAGATCACTATTGGAAGGATAGTGAATGTCTTCAACCTCAGAAGGATGAATCAAAGTCCCCACATCAATCAATTCATGGGGCTCTAATCCCATCAAATCGAAATCATGCCTACCCCTCCGAGTCATTTCATTCAACTCGGTATATGAATGCATACCAGCTTGTTCCGTTGGTTGGTGGTAAGGCCAAACCACCAAAGGAATTCCTTTTTCCGCCGCAATTTGAACAGGAAATTGCGTATAACCTGCCAAAAATGGCCACCGCATAGAATTTAATTTATTTAATGTTTCGCGAATTAGTTTTTTGTATATGATGGGACTACTGGTGTATTGAACGTAATCCACATCAAAAACTTCTCGTATCAAATCAACGTTACGAACACCTGGTTCACTATTAAACTGTGTGTTATATGCAACCACGAGAGGCTTTAAGCCCAATTTGTTTTTCATCACGTCGACTACATAAAAGTATTCGGGAGTACCTCGTATGGGAATTACACAATCATATTGGGCATTTCGATCCTTAGCTGCTAATATTTCACTAACACGACTTTCTAGAATTTTGAATCGGTTCTCCCAATCCAAAGTAAACTTTTCATCATGTGTGATACAACCAGTGCAAAGTCCCTCGGAGTTAAAGTCCAAACCAAAAGGATGTTGAGACGTATAAAGGCAGCGTATACATTCTTTCATGAATTGATTCCTAATAAAAATTTGTCTGTCTCAAAACAGAGGACGCTTCCGATCGCAGTAATTCTTGACGAATGAAAGGTATTTTCAATTCAAATTCAAAGTTGACATTTCCGAAAACAATACCAACTGTTCTTGAAAATTTAAGTAATTCGATTGATTTAGGTATATCGAGTCCGCCAAACCAGATCAAATTTTTATCATTTTCATTCTTCATCAAATTGGATACTTCCAAAAATAACTTCTGGGAAAATGAACCATAATTACCTTCGTTATCTGAATCAATTGCTAAAATTTCGGAAATTGGTAATTTACGATACATTTCTAATGCTTCAGAAATCGATAATCTTGAGTGACTTGTGTTCTGATTTGTATGATCAAAGGATTTAAAATTAGTAAATAAGTTACCATCAACATGAGTGATAGGCAAAGAACCAATCAAGGCTTGATTACCAACTGTATCTGCTATCTCATATAATACTTTTTCATGACCGATTAAAAGTGTTTCTAATACCATTCGATCGCAACCAACATTCAGCAATTCATGAATATCATCATTGCTACGAATTCCACCCCCGTAAACTAACGGTGTTGATATTTTTGATTTTTTGATTTCGCCTAGAATCCTTTTATCTATTCTACCATTTCTTGATATATCAAGAACAACAATTTCATCCACAGCCCAGCGATCTAAATTTTGTAAGGCGGTTGCCAAATGTCCAGCGGGACGCCAGAAATTATACCCATAGGATTTGACAACTATTCCATCTTTTACAAAAATCGATGCGATAAGTCGTTTAGAAGCCATAATGATCCTCTAGAATATTTCTCAAAATTAATGAGCCAGATTTTTGACTTTTCTCCGGATGAAATTGAATTCCACATAGATGGTCTTTCAAACATATAGCACCCTTCCCTTCCAATTCAAGAATGGATATGCTTTTATAACTTTTGCTCATCGGAAAGTAATACTGGTGGTTGAAATAAAAAGTAGAAGTTTCACTCAGTCCTCTAGACAATCCGGAATCTTTAAATTGTTTAGGATTCAAATGACACCAACCATTATTGAAATACAATGGAGCGCCCAAGGATTTTACATCGCCTGAGAACCAACTCAAACCAACACCGTCAGCTTCCTCTAAATAATGGAATAGTAGCTGAGCGCCCAAACAAATGCCTAGGAGAGGCTTTTTTTGAGCATGCCTTTCGTTTAGCTTCTCTTTTAAATTTTCTTTCTGCATTGATGTGATCGCAGCTTTGGCAGAGCCAACACCAGGGATTACTAATAAATCTGCTGACAGAATATCTTTCTCAGTTAAAGCAATCGAGGGTGGATACCCTATCTTTGTGAAAGCAGTGAGGATGGATCCAACGTTTCCTGCTCCATAATCGAGTACTTTTATGTTTTTCATTCGATCATACCTACCCCAACCTTAAATTTCTTCTTTGGTCTGCGCCCTGTAGTTATATCGAATAACTTTGTGTTGGTGAATTTTTTAACAGTAGCCCAAAAAGTAGTCTCGTCTATACGAATGTAGCGACAGAAGGATTCAATGTACTCATCTCCGCAGGCCTCATCATACTTTTCCGCCATTTGAATCCCTTCCTCACGGGTTATCAGTCCCTCCCTTATCGCAGCATTAGCTTGTTCCGTTCCTCGTGAAAATCCTAATTTATAATACTTCAATAGCATATTCACTATAGTCCAGTCTTCGTCCACCATCCGCGTCCCGAGTAAATCACCAGTAAGTGCGGGATCCCCACCTCGATAGCGAATTCCATGAGCTAGTGCAATCCTAGAGTTTGTCTCGGAAGACCAATCGGGCCAAGCCGGTCCAAGAAAAATAGTTTGAACTCGATTCTTTACCATAGCTTCTTTCGCAGGATACATATACATTGGTAACCTATTTACATCACCCGCAACTTCGGTAAACCATGTCAAATCTCCACCAGCAATCGTATTCGAGTTTGCTAAATTACTTCCGTCCCAAATGGAGGCACCAAGTGTCCCCATATCACCCACTTGAAGTGCAGGATTCTCTCCCCAAAGAATCAAAGGGATTTTTCTCTCAATAGCTATATTCGGTACACCTGCAAACAAACACATCTCGGTTGCTTTACACCAGTTGCAAAATCGAAAGAATGCCTCTCTGACCAATTCGCTTGAAAGTCGAGGAGCTGGTCCCAAGGCTAAAACATCAAAACCCAAATTAATAAGGTTTGATAAATTGTCTGCACCAACCTGTGCTATCTGTTTGGGTGGATAGACTACGCTCACTAAAAGAGGGTTGAGTCCCAATTTTTCTCTTGTCCACAAAGCTTGTCTCGTGCTATCTTTACCACCGCTGACTCCAACGATACATTGCCATCGTTTATTTCGATTTCTTGCAGAAAGTTTATTCGTAATTTTTTTGAGTTCGGCCAAACGTTCATCAAAATTTACGATAGAACTATTATTAGAATATTCGCAAGGAATACAAATTCCCTCTTCATTGAATTTACCGTTTGGGCGCGTATCAGGCGTTAGACATTTTTTACAATAGTGCATAGTCTTAAATGCTTTTCGTTAATCGGGATGCAATTATCGCATGTTCTGCCCTTAGCAAAGGAATATCTCTCAGAATAGGATATGCAAGTCCAGCATCAGACGAAAAAAATAAATCACGTTTCTTTTCAAGTGGAAAACTTGTGATTGGGCAAACCCAAAAATCGTCCTTTGATCTAGATTTCATGGTATCGAACTTTTTGGTTAGGGTTAGGACAGCACTCGGGTTTAATTGATTACCAAACACCTCCAGAAGTCTATAGTCTGCCACATTCGCACCTAACTTCTCTGCTGTATCTCTTAATCCCCGTACATAACCATTAGCTATCATTCTTTCTCGAGCTTCTTCCGTTCCTAATTCAAATGCTGGTTCTACTAAAATAACTGCTTTCCTAGCAATTCTTAAACATTCGGATAAAGCTTCTAATTCCCTACCTCCATTAGGTTCAAGAGAATGTGCTGTATAGACAATATCTATAGAATTGTCTGCGAACGGTATATTGAATAGATCCGCGACAAACAAATCTGCATTGGCCGCCATTTCCCTCAAAAATTCCTTCCCGACATCAATCCTAGACCAGCTTATATCAAAACCGCAAAATTGAACTTTTTTATTCTTTAGATACTGATATACGTATGCAAGGGTAGTTGCTTCTCCTACCCCAACTTCTAGAATCAAGTCTCCCGTTTCTATCCACGGTTCAATCAGTTTACCCAATTGATTTCCCCACTTCTCTCGGTATACAGGATTCTCCTTCGCTCTCGCAACGTAATTTCCTGACTGCAAGTCATATGCAACTAACGTAGCAAACGAAGAATTTTCAGTTCGAGAAGAAAGTTCTCTTGCTTTAGCCATGACATTCTCTTTCTTTTTATAGGCATTTCGCAATTCTAAAAAAAAATCTCTCATTTCTAATATAGTATTTTTCAAAAAAAATCTCCTGTTAGTTCTAACTTTATATAATGCTATCCCAAAAAATAGGCGTACCAAACGGAATGTCCTTGGCTGCCTTTTTCCAAAGGATATCGTTAAAAAATTTTGGATGCAAACCTACACCTGGACGTATGACTTTTACATTCTCATCAGTGATTGGTTCACCTTTTCTTATGTCGCGCGAAGCAAATATAGAACGTCTTCGTGCCTTGTTCGATTCTTTTAAAGTATAATCGATAGTTCCGATAGTTTCTTGCGTTTTTCGTACGGTTTCAACCATAAAGGCAAATTCCAACGGTTCCATTGAAAAAAAAGAATCAAGGCCGCCGAGAGATCTATCTAGAATAAAATGTTTTTCAATTATTCTTGCGCCTAAGACGACAGAGGCGGATGGTACGATAAATCCGTCGGTATGATCGGATACTCCAACAATACAATTAAATTTCTTCTGCAAATCCGGCAATGTTGCCAAATTTGCATCTGACAGTCTCGCTGGATATTCTGAGGTGCACTTCAAGAGCGCAATATCGTTACTTCCATTCTCTCTCATTGTTTTTACGGCAAGTTCAATATCCTCTTCGGAGGCCATTCCCGTTGAGAGTATAACTGGTTTACCTTTCGACGCTATACATTGAATCAACGGAATGTCGGTTATTTCAGGAGAAGCTACCTTGTACAATTGAACATCCAAATCATCAAGGAAATCTACTGCTTCTTTGTCAAATGGGGATGCGAAAAAAATTAACTCATTTTTTTCCGCAACTTCGATTAACTTTGGATACCATTCATAAGGCAAACTTCCTTCTTTAAAAAGTTCATACAATCTTCTCCCCTTCCAGGGTCCGCTTTGAATTGGCTTTATAAATTCATTATCAACATTCAAAGTTAACGAGTCGGCAGTATAGGTTTGTACCTTAACTGCATCTGCTCCAGATTCAGCCATTGCTTCTATAGTTTTGACTGCCAGATCAAAATTATTATTATGATTCGCAGAAAGTTCTGCGATTATAAATACAGGATCCGACTCGGTTGGAATTTTAAATTTTTTTCTCTTCATAATATGTTTCTAATATTGTTTTTGAAACTCTATCTGTTCCATATGAATCGACCAATCCCATTGTATTTTGAAATAGGTCTGATAATTGCTCTCTACTTTTTAGGAGGGAGTCGATTTGCTGAATAAAATCTTCTTGGTTTAGCTCAAAAATATTTCCGATATTTTTTGTGCATCGGTGACGGGCACTGAATCTTTCAGAGGCTTCTGCATGTTGAACCGTATGACCATAACTAATCACTGGCTTTCTTAAATAGACTAACTCATAAATAGTCACACCGAAGGCACTGATGACTACATCAGATTTCTGTATTTCTTCCATTGAAAAAGGTAAAAATTGAATTTGATTCTTTGCCAAAATGGAAATATTCTTTGAAGCAAAGACGGATGCCTTGCCAAATAGGATACGAAATTGATACTCTTTTAAATTAGCATTTAATAACCATTGATAGATTAAATCTAAAGTATTTGAGGGGTCTGATCCACCGGCAATGATTGAGATAATCGTTGGAGGGAATGGAAAAGTTTTATTTGGTTCCAAAGATAAAACCTCATCATTCAGAAGACAATACTGCATACCCAAAAGGATTTTGGTTTTTGACCGACTTTCTTTGAAGCCTAGAAGAACATTCTCATCTAAATGACCCACAGGATAGATTGCAATGCTCGAAAAAAAACGACTCGAAGAATAAGGATGAACCATAACTGTTGTATGTCGCTCTGAAAGCGTTTTCATCAAATCCGGTGGATAATCAGTCAAATTGTCAAAAATAATTATCGTTCTCTCATTTAGCAAAAAAAATCTTTTCAGAAAAATAAACTCATCTTCGTCGTCTGAAATCGTTTCATAGTGAAAGTTTGCACGAGAAAGTAAGTCTTTCGCACTATCTGGATATTTTATTATAAAATATATTTGCAGAGAGAAATCAGCCTTCCGAAGAGACTTTGCCAATGATATACAGCGAACGAGATGTCCAAATCCTATCGTATGACTTGCATCAGTACGAAAGTATACCTTCAATCAACTGTCCCGATTTTAGCTGCTGGATTTCCGACAACAATTGTGTAATCAGGCACGTCCCGAATCACATTGGAGTGTTGCCCAACAATAGACCACTCGCCAATGGTTACACGATCTAAAGTGGATGAATTGACACCTAAAAATGCACCTTGCTTTAAATGGACATGAGCTCCAATGATTGAATTGGAAGTCACATACGCATAATCCTCTACTTTACAATTATGCCCAACCGTTGCGTGACCAAAAATTTGGACAAAATTTCCCACGTTTGCGTTCGGCCCGACAATCGAAAAAGCTTGGACACATACATTTTTACCTAGTTTCGCATCTTTGGAGACGACAGCTGTTGGATGGATTACTTGAGCAAAACGATCAATCGGAATTTTAAGATCGTGTAGCTTATTCAAATACTTATAGTTTAGTTTAATCGAAATTAAAGCATAAAAGAAAAAAACAGAATCGTCTTTTAAAAGCTCAGCCACCGTTACAGAATCCACTTTACCTAACACAGGATATCCATTGATCGGCTCGACTTCTCTATCGTTTAGAAACCCAATAATTTCCCACTCTTTTTGGACTTTGTTGATGTCTTCAACAATTTGAGCAACAACAGTCCCGTTACCCTGGCCACCCATGATTACAAGTTTTTTCATTTTAAACTTCCGAAATACGTTCTTTTGAAAGGATCATTTTATGTTTTTGAATGATTTTCTTTGCAGCCACAACCAATGGAGGACCAACAAACTTACCTTCAATGATAGCTACTCCTCTATCATCCTTCTCTGCAAGTTCATATATACGCATAATATCAACTGCGTTTTCAACTTCTTCTTTACTCGGTGAATAAAACTTATGAACTAAAGGAATTTGTTTAGGATGAAGCACCCACATGCCGCCAAACCCTAGAAGTTTTCCTTTTTCCAAATGTTTTTCTAATCCTAAAAGATCATGTACATGAATATAAGCAGCATCGATAGGTTGCATTTTATTCGCATGTGCTATTGTTGAGGCCCAAGACCTTGCGGTGAATATACTTATACCCTGGTCAAAGTCTCTAATAGCTTCTATATCACTTACATAATCTTCTGAACCAAATCCGATTGTTACGACTCGATTGGATGCTTTTGCAATCTGATCCGCATTAACGATAGATGCGGCTGTTTCCAGTATTGGAATGATTTTGAACTTTCCTATCGGAAAATTTTTCTGATATTCGATACTCTCTAAAAGACGATCAAAGAATACAATGTCTTCCCGATCATTTGTTTTCGAAAAAAGAAAACCATCTACACCTTCGATTGTAAGGTCCAACACATCATGTAAGATTTGGCCACTATTCCTTTCATTAATTCGAATGTATACATTTGTCTTCGAGAACATCCCCGATTGAATCGCTTCTTGAATCTTTCCTCTGGCGATTGCTTTATTCTTTGTAGGAAGAACAGAATCCTCAACATCTAACAGAATAACATCCGCTTTCGATGAAGCTGCACTCTGGAGTAACTTATCATTATGCCCAGGAACAAAAAGCAAACTTCTCATTAAATTGTCAGATGTATTCATAAAATCTATTCACCAATTTTCTACAAGTATACTTCTTACATTAAATACAATTTATCTAAAACTAAAAACAATCTACGGACGAAGATTAGGACTCTTTTTAACTAATACTTTCCTTCGGAATCTAATTACATCTTGGTTCTTTTGGTTGTATCCTGTTGTTTCGACATATAGAATCCCTCTGTCCGATTTCGATTTAGATTCCCATTTATCAAGAACTTTGGTTTTTGAATATAATGTATCATTGATAAAAGTTGGCTTTAAATGTTCGATGTTCTCATAACCCAAATTAGCAATTGATTTTCCACTGATATCCATAACCGACATATGGACTACGAGACAAAATACAAGTGTGCCCGGCACTAAAATTTGGCCATGTTGTTCTTTCTCACAATAATCCATATTCGTATGAACAGGATGATGATTCATTGTTAGCATGCTAAAGAGATTGTTATCACTTTCAAAAACAGTTTTGGATTGGCAGTGGAAAATTTCTTCACCTACTACAAACTCCTCATAGTAAGCGCCCATTTTATTTGGCTCCATGATTTGCCCTCCATTCCATTATTTTTTTAATCCGATCGATATGAGGCTTCTCATAAACCTTATCTCTGTACTTCACTATTGGAATTTCCTTAGACTCCATTTTTAGAATTAAATCGTAAACCTGGATTGCATCATCCACCTCTTCTTCACTATAAAATTGTAGTGATTGGAACGTTTGAAGTTGGCTGGGATGAATTAGAAATTTGCCATCGAAACCCAATTGGAAACCATTTAAACATTCATCTCGAAAAACTGTCTGGTCGGACAAATCAGTTGAAACAAAATCCATTGCTTGGATATTAAAAGCTTTTGCTATATTCAAGGTAAAATTTCGGGCAAAAGAAATATTTTCCAATGTATGTTTCATGCCCATAGTATTGGCATAGTCATGAGACCCTAAACCCAATCCCAGTATATTCAAATCTTGACGATCCAAAGCTTCTTGAAGACGAAAGAGACCAGCTGGATGTTCGATAAGTAAGATAAACCGAAGTTTCCCAGGTTCGACTTTGATTTTTAGCAAATAATCTTTTAAATAAATTAAAAGATTACTATTTGAAAATTTAGGAATTAGGTAATTTACAAAACCAAGATGAATCAATTCCGAGAAAGCCGAAAGCAGAGAAGAATTTAATTCCATTTCTATAAAAGGAAACCGAATAAAATATTTTTCCTTATCTTTCACGGATTTAATGTTTACCAAACAATCATTGAATTGATGAGGAAGGATTGAATCTTCCATATCGAGGACAAAAAAATCACTTTTTAGATAAAATGATTTTTCTATGAATTTCGGATTATTAGCTGGAATAAAAAAATAAGATTTCAAAACGAATTTTCCATTTTCAAGATTAGGGTCGTTTCTGATTTAATAGCCATTTTCTCAGCTCATCCGGTCCACTTACAATTTCTACACCATGAGCACCTTTATCGCCTTTGGTTACGAGACCACTTGCATCATAATAACAGGATGGTTTATTCAGGTGTTTACCAATCAGTGCTGTTGAAGTAAATGGCATACTAATACAAATATCTGTTTCTTGGATGAGACGGATCGCAGCCACTTCAGGATCCAAAAGTATAACGTTTTCTTGTCGTTCATTCCTTTTTAAAAAATTCTCAAATCTTGGATGGATATGATTTCCAACTTCCCTCTTTCTCTTCCAAATAATTTTAAAACCTAGATCTTTCCCGATCTTGCAAATATCTTCAACAAAACGAATAGCATTATCAGGAATAAAATATTCGTATGGTGCTCCTAACATATGGTAGATGGAATGTCGCATCGGTTGCACATCAAATACGGAGATTGTTTTTCCACTTATCTTTGGAACTTCTTTATCGCTATTCTGAAGCCAAATTGGACCTACAATCTCAGTTTTTTGCCATTCGGGAATTACTTGACGCATAAATTCAGCTTGATGGTTATCCCAAACTAAATAGTGACTCCAAGTCAGGCTCCTCCAATCATAATCAACAGGTTTGTATCCACTTTCCGTTCTGATACCTTCAGAATTTGTGGAATAAAAGTAAAATAGAACCCTGCATGCTTTTTTTTCCGCTTCATATGTCCATAATGGTCGGTAAGTCCAATCAGACTGAAACATGTAGTCATCACAAAGTACAGACTGTTTTTGAATTCTTAAATAGTATGCGTAGAAAGCTTCTCCAATTAAAATAAGATTCCACCAACGACCTAATACTAAATCGATCAAATTGGACAAGAAGACCTTACAAAACCAAAGCCAAAGGCGTATTGAAATAAGGATACTGTTACCAAAGGCTATTAAATTTTTTCTGTATAATACTTTTATATTCTGATATTCAAAGTCACTGATACCCTTCACATTGTGATAAATAGTTCTTATGTTTGGATTCTTATTCTCCCATTGCAAATACCACGAAATGATATCATAACTTTTTCCGTCCTTCCCAACTCTCGGCAAACATTTCGAACTGATACCTTCGAAAAAAACAGTTGCTCCGTCATTCGATTCCATTGATTTAAAACCGGACTTTAATGTATTCAAAGTAAAAGAAAGAATCTCATAAATTCCCTTCATCCAAAGTAGTGCAACTTCCAAACCCCAAAAAAATTTACTGAGTCCTTCGTGGATCGATACACCTTGCTCCCGAACTAAATCTCTCCACTCTTTTGGGAAAGGTAGAAGAATCTTTGATTTAGGTTTTCCAAAATAGGATAATAATGATAAATTTACATACTTATAAAGCAATAACCTAACAAGTAAATATTGCCGAATCGAAACCTCAGGTTCATAATCGGATGCGAAAAAAACACTCTTATTTAACTTACCAGATATCCCTGTTAACTTTCTCGCGTCAATTTGTATCCTCAGCGAATGGAGAAAGGGCAACCGATTCGTTCTCTTTAGAACTCTGTAGCCACGCATAGAATCCATTAATTTTCTAAGGTAGAGCTTTCGAAAGAATTTCGATAAAAATTCAATATTTATTTTTTTTAAAATTCCATCAATGAGTGAAATTACCATTATATTATCGAAAAAGCCAGTGGAACCTTTTGAGGATCAAACTCTCCAAACCATTGGAATTGCATCTTTAGATTGTACTTTGAATTCATCAGTGGTAACTGTCAAAAATCCAATCTTCTCATATGCTTTGATGGCTGGGAGATTCATTCTATTTACTGCTAGAAAAATATTTAAAATTTGCAAATTCTCTTTTAACCATTTCGCTGTTGCTTCTATTATCTCTTGCGCGACTCCTTTACCTCGAAATCTTTCTTCACCTATCAGAATACCCATTATTGCAGACTTAGTTGAGTAATTTATATTATCATATTTAATATTTCCAATGTGTTCATGATCTTCGTTTGAAATGATAGCTAAAAACAAGGTATCGTCTGCTTTATTTTTTTCTAAAATATATTCACGTATATCACTCAGAGTATTTGTTTGTTTGGCCGTTGCAATGTACGTAGCAGAATTTTCATTCTCGAGCCAGGATAGGTATTTTATTGTAGCATCTTTTGTCGTTAATCTTCGACAATAAAAACGGCTAGAATGAATTTGAATGTTATCAAATTGCAGGGTTGTCATTTAGAGATATTGTCAAAAATTAATTTAGATTCAACACGTCTCTTGAGTTGAATCCTTAAAACTTCGTTTTTCAATCCTAAAGGAATATAAAATTTTACATTATTTCTCATAATACTTGGACTTTTACGCAAAAAAATTTCAAATATCAGTAATTAATCAACGAAATTGATAATCTAGCAAAAAGTCATTCATAGTAAACTTTTTTTGACTAGTAACACCGAGTTTTTTTAAGAAATCAGTTTTCCTCAGCAATAAACACCCATTTTCCATTTCAATGTTTTACTTTAATCAATAAATTCTATGTTTTAAGCTACTTACGGGAGTAATCAGGTTATACTTTTCCCATCCAATAGACCGGATTCAATAACTCCACATCTGATTCAGGGAACATTTTGTACTCAAATCGATTTAACGTGTTAGTAATTCGAAGTATTTCGTCAAATTGACTCAGACTATTCACTCCGATCACCCAATTCGATATCTGATGAAATTTTGATATAAAACCTAAACATGCCTCAAGGGCAGAAATCTTCTTTTCGATTAAGTAAGAATGCCAGTTGTTCCAGTTTTTTTCCCATTTATTAAAGTATGGTTTTCGATCTTCTTTTGACATAAGAAGCAGTCCTTGTAAAAAAATAGAACGAACATGAATTTCAACACCTTGACTCGATAGATTTTCAATTGCCTTTGATTCGTAAAATCTTATATCGAATGGATTCATTGGAAATTGAATTAGATCAATATTATAATTTTCGTATTTAATTAACTCTTCCGGTTCATAAACAGAAATGCCTATCTTATCGACAAGGGAACTTGCCTTCAATTGCAATAAACAATCATACAATTTATCACCATGAGATTTTATCAAATCGTTAGGTCTGTGAAGCAGAAGGCCGTATAATTTTTTTACTTTTAGTTTTTCTAAAGATTTTTCTACATTTGCAAATACGAAGGATCTGACATCGCTAGTGTTTTCTTTGATCTCTGGCAATTTGGAAATAATTTCAAAGTCACTAACACCAATTTCACCTAATGTTTCTTCGCTCTTTCCATATGATACAGCAGTGTCTAACTTGTTAATACCGTTAGATCTTGCCATAGCAATGATCTTTGCACACTCCGAGAAAGGAACAATACCAACTGAATTTGAAATTCCATAGTTTAGACCAAACTGCGCCGTACCGATACAAATCTTAGAGATCATACTTAAAATATCGTTTGGTGGCCGATTGGTTTTATGATTGTCTCACGTATATAAGCAAGTTGGTCATCCACCAAATCAGGATACATTGGCAAACTAATTGCTTCCTTATAGTAGTTTTCGGATTCAATATAGTCCGAAACATTGTAACCAAACTTTTTGTAAAAGGGTTGCCTATAAATTGGAATGTAATGCAAATTCACAAGAATTCCACCTGCACGCAACCGTTCAAAAACTTCTTTTCGGGAAACACCAAACTCGTTCGTTTTTACTCGAATTATATAAAGATGTAACGAAGAAACAGAATCTGGAATTTTAGATGGTAAGTTAATCTTTAAGCTACCAAGCAGAGCTGAATATTTTTTGAAAACTTCATGCCTTTTTGCAACAAATTCATCCAAACGATTCATTTGACTTAAGCCCAGAGCCGCCTGGATATCTGTCATTCGATAGTTATATCCAAGCTCTAATTGTTGGTAGTACCAAGGACCATCTGGAGCTTGGGTCATTTCGGTTGGTTCTCTTGTGATTCCATGACTTCGCAAGCGGTAAAGTTTGGAGGCAAGCTCTTGTTGGTTTGTACAAACCATTCCCCCTTCTCCCGTAGTAATAATTTTTACAGGATGGAAACTAAAAACAGTAATATCAGAATATTCACATGATCCGACTTTTTTATCTTTGTAGCTCCCACCGATAGCGTGGGAAGCATCCTCGATGATTTTAAATCCATACTGTTGTGATAGCTTCATTATCGATTCCATATCACAACTTTGGCCAGCTAGGTGAACAGGAATTACTATTCTAGGTAATTTGCCGACCTTCTCTGCCTCGATTAATTTTTCATGGAGTCTATCAACCGATAGATTATAAGTAACCGGATCGATATCGACAAAGTCCACATCAGCACCACAATATTTTGCACAATTTGCACTTGCTACAAAGGATATAGGGCTTGTCCAAACAATATCGCCCTCTTTTAAACCAAGCGCCATACATGCTATATGAAGTCCTGAGGTTGCACTGTTAACAGCAAACGCATACTTAACACCAACGTAATCGGAAACTGCTTTTTCAAAACGTGGAATTACGGGTCCTTGGGTCAAAAAATCAGACTTGAGGACTTCAACGACTGAGTCGATATCAGCTTGGTTTATGTTTTGTTTACCGTAGGGAATCAAAAGATACTCCTTATGGAAGACTCTGCATCCGGTATTTCTTTAGAAATTAAGGAAGACAATTTTGTGGTATTTAGGGACATATCTTTGGGCCTTTGAACAGTCTTAGATTTTTCTAAATAACTTTCTTTCTTTAAATTTGAAGAATCCAGATTGAGTATTTTCGCTAATTTAAAAATAAATTCATATTTCGAAATTCGTTCAGAACCAGCTATATGTATGATTCCTGTGAACTCTTTTTCTAACACAGCATACATGAATTGAAGCAAATAAGGAACTGATATCGGAGTGTAATAAACGTCATCAAAGCCAGAAAATATAGATTTGTTCTTTAACATAAAAATAGCCCAGTCGGAAAAAGACTTCCGCCATTCTGAACCATGGTCAAAAAAATTGGTTCGGACAACAATTGAGTTTGGGTTTGCCTCTAATACTGCCAACTCACCTTCCGCTTTCGTTTTTCCATAAACGTTGAGTGGACTTGTTTTATCTTCCTCTTTATAAAAGGAATGACTTCCATCCCAGAGATGATCGGTGGAGATATGTATGTTTCGAATAGAATTTTCTTTTGTGAATTTAGCAATTCTTTCGGGAAAAATTTTATGCAAATAAAGGGCTTTTTCTGTCTCTACTTCACATAGTTCAACATTCGTTAAACCTGAACAATTTAAAATAAGATCGGGTTTAATTGATACCAAAAAATTCAATATTTCAGAATATTCAAATAAGTTCAATGGAACAGATTTATACAAATCCGAATTCACTCGATGGCTAGAATAAATGGAGAATACTTCATATCTTAAAGAGGCAAAGTATTTACTTGCAGGAGTACCTAGAAGACCACTCCCACCAAAAATGATTATTTTTTTTGAGCGGTTAATTTTTCTCCCCCAATTACGCTTTCGTAGGTCCCCATTTTTTCAATCATTCCTTCGTTGAGTTTTATGATCGTATCACATCTTTTGATTGTACTAAGCCTATGTGCGACTATAATGATCGTGATATCCGATCGTAAATTATAAATAGATTTCATGAGCTGCTCTTCCGTTCCTTCGTCTAGAGCACTTGTTGCCTCATCAAAAACAATGATTTTGGCATCTTTATAAAGAGCCCGTGCGATCCCAATTCTTTGTCTTTGACCTCCCGATAGTTTTACTCCGCGCTCTCCTACAGAAGTTTCCAATTGCTCTGGAAGGGATTTCACAAAGTCTGCTAATTCTGCATTTTCTAAACAATTCCAAACTCGAGCTATATCAATCTCTTCTTTTGGAACACCTAAAGCAATGTTATTTGCAATGGTCGCATCTGACAAAAAAATGGATTGAGGAACGTGCGATATTGATTTCTGCCAATCCCGCATGGAATCTTTCGTTAATACTTGTTCATCAATAGAGATACTGCCTTCAGACGGATACAATAGTCCCATCAGGAGATCCAGTAGGGTGCTTTTCCCACTTCCCGTTTTCCCTACGATCCCTACTCGCTGTCCTTTCTTAATCTCAAAATTCAACTGAGAAAGTATCTCTTTTCCAGATCCAGGATATCGGAAGCCTAAATTGCGTATTTGGATTCCCTTCTGAAAGTCAATCTTTTGCCGACTTCCAATCGAGCTAATGTTTTCCCCAACCGGCAATTCAAGTAGACTAATTACGTCTGCCAAAATGGAACGACCAGCCCTTAAATTTGCCCAGGAGTTAAATGCAATTTGTATAATTGGCAACATCCGCTGTGCAGCAAGAGCCAAAGCGCCTAATATTGGCAAACTATCAACCAAAGAACCAGTCTTAACTGATATATAATAGGCAAATAGAGCAAATGCTACGAGTCCAAAAGATTCAACATAGTATTTTGGAGCCGACGTTTTGAACGCATTTTCAGAAAGCGCCATCCTATATGGCTGGTCTGACTGAATGTATTTTTTTAAATAGATTTCTTGCGTATTATCTAAGATAACATCTCTGATTCCGCCAAAGCCTTCTGATAAAATTCTTTGTAAATTTGTAAGTTCTGATGAGAGAACTTTACTATTTTCGAATAGTTTTTTCTTCGCTCTTACTGCAAAAACCAAATACAAACATATCAAAGCAGCGAATGTACTCATGATAAGAATCGGGTCTACCGATAACATCAAAATAAATATCACAATCAAGATTGTAGTTGATGAAAGTAGATTTAAGATAGGTTGGATTGTATAGGTTACAACCTGATTCGCCTTAGAAATGATCCCTGAAATTAGAATACTTGAATTTCTCTGGATATGATCTATATAATCTAGATAGAGAGCATTCTTATAAATCTCACGACTTATGTCCGCACCAATTTGATAGGATAAGCTAGTGCTTGTTTTCAAAAGGTAGATTCGAATGAGTCCCGCTAATAGCGAAGTTAGTATAAAAAAGACCGTAATAGGCAGGATAAGTTCAGATGGTTCTATATAGCCAAATTTCAAAAACTGTTCTTGCAAAAATGGCTGATAGTACACTTTTTCTGGATTGGTTAGTATGATAAGAAATGGAACAACGGCCCCAAGACTTACAACTTCTGAAAAAGAAGAAAATACAATAAGAAACACCAACTTAAACAGCTGTCGTTTTCGAGGACGATTGATTCGATTCCACAAGATGTGATACGAGCTATCCACAACCACCATCCCCTAAACTACCTTCTCCCAACGTCCACCACCAAAAAACCCAACGACATTTTCTGCCGCCTCCCTCTCCATATCTTCCCTACAGTCATTGGAACAAGAGCCCATATGCTGAGTTAAAATCACATTTCCCAATTCACAAAACGGGCCTCTGTATGGTTCCTCTTCATATACATCTATTGCTGCTACAGAAATCTTTTTTTCTTTTAAAATTGTATATAAATCTCCTTCATTTACAATCCCACCTCTCGCGGTATTGATCAGAACTGAATTTGGTTTCATCTGAGACATGGTTTGCATATTAAAGATATTGTTGGTCTCTTTCGTAAACGGTACATGGATCGTGATAGCGTCGGACTCTTGTATCATTCTAACAAACTCAACTTGCCGAATGATTGTTGGATTCCAGTTTTTTCCAATTGTTTGGTTCTCTCTATAGAGGTTTGATGAGAGTTCACTGAATTTTTGGATCGATTCCTTTTGGTCTAACAAATCACAAACAAGAATTTCTTTTGGCATATACCCTAACAAGTGAGATGCGACTCGTTTACCGATTCGTCCCAACCCCAAGATCCCAATCGTAGCTCCACCGATTCTATTGCCGTAAGGTCTTGTCCACTCACCCCTTCGGATTTCCCGATCTGAATAAGTGACTTTACGCATTGCGTCTATTATCAGACAAACGGCAAGCTCAGATACAGCGGGAGAAACTGCATCGGGTGTATATGCAACAGAGATTCCCTTTTCTTTACACAACTCCAAAGGAACACTATCCAACCCTACTCCCACGCGAGAGATCATCTTTAGAGTGTTTGTTTCTTTTACTAACGGAGTTAAATCTTCAGTTCCTGCAACTAACGCATCAAAGGCTTTGGCGGCATCCGCAACTTCCGTAGGTTTCATCTTTCGGCCCAGGGGATTGACAGTTACTTCAAATCCTTGGGATGCAAGTAATTCCATAGCTTTTGGAGTTGTTCGGCAAAAGGGATATGTGGATACAAAAACTTTTTTAGGCATTGTAAAGAGTAAAGAACTATGTGTTGCTATATTTAAAATTTGATTTTAAGCGATACACAGACTGTTTGGTTTTACTTCGATACAGTCTCTTGCCATGGTTTGGATATCAGACATCATATTATCCAAATTTTGTGGTCCAACCCATTTGATATTCTCGAGCTTTGGTTTAGGAAAAGTTCGCAAAATATCTGAGACTAAATAATTTTCGATACCTAAGTCTTTATTCCGAGCTTCGCTTACAACTTCGTCCCAATGAAATTTAAAACTTTTAGCTATGAATAACAAATCAACAATATCCTTTTCCGCATATCGAAAGAGAGCAGAAATTTTGTTGGATAGTATATTTTGAATGCTATCAATTTTATCAAAAAGGTTATCACTAACAAGATCACCATAGTGAACTTCAATATCATTCACAAAGTCAAGTTTGAGTTCGGTGTATGGATATTCCTTGCTTTGAACTACCAATCGCTTATAATTTACACCAACAAAAGCATCTTTTTCATCCCAATAAAAACCAGCACCTTTCAGTACATTGTAAATATCTAGACAATACTCATCAAACCTTGAATCAGAATTCACAAAAAAATCTAAATCATCGCTATATCTATGATTGAAGTAAATTCGACTTATTGCGGTACCACCTGTTAGATAAAAAGGAGTCTTTAATTTTTTTATTAATTTCAGTACCCCATCCTGCATTGGGTACAGGTTCTCCCGATAGTATCTTTCGTATTCGTTCAAAGGTTTCTCTCCTTGCTGGTGGCCATACTCTACGAATTGTCTCGGGAGTTAATAAAAGTTTCACTCTCTCTATTCCGCCCCATAGAGGAACCAAGATATGCCATGGCAAACTTTGCAAACAACGAACAAACCATCCTATGGTATCAAACCCACCTGCCGTTTCCGCTCTACCTTCGGTTAAGGCCAAAAGATCTTCTGGTTTTATATTATAGTCCCAGCAGAGGCTCTTCATTAATTTAAGTTTTTCATCGTGGGATAACATGGATTTGTCGTTCGTGTAGTTTATACTTGGATCTCGAATCCTAATTCTTTACAAAACATTCCAAAAACCAAATAGTCTTTCTTCATGATCTCTTGAATGATATCCAAATTGAGTTTTTGGTATTCATGAATTGCAATATTACGAAAACCAACCATAGCGATTAAGGATTTTGCAGTTGTCTTGGAAATGATTGAATTTGACTCCAGGATACGGAACGCATCAGAACTAGACTGTGGCATTCCGTATTTATTTTTTGAAATCAGATGCATTCCTAAATCAATGGCAGCCTGACAAGCTCGTTCCAAGTTTAATATCAACGCATCAACTTCCGTATAATTACTCAAACTTTGATTTTTGTTAAATTCTTCCAGAGCTCGCTTGACCGCTCGTTGCATCACCGCAATTTTATTCGTGATAACATCATCAATTTCGATAGGCATTCAAGACTTCTCGACGTTCAATTTGAAAATTA
This sequence comes from Leptospira sp., assembly GCA_027533185.1. GTDB lineage: Bacteria > Spirochaetota > Leptospiria > Leptospirales > Leptospiraceae > Leptospira_A. The sequence goes on from JAPZTS010000056.1 coordinate 28,592, forward strand.
TAATACATAGATAGAAGTGAATTGATTCTAAGTTCCACTTTAGGTTTATCCTTTATTAGGATGGCTTTACCGGAAAATATCGCTTCTTTCGAATACACTAAGTTCCTTGAGCTCATTTCTCCCATATCGAAATCGAGTCCCAACTGATACCCTAAATCACCCGTGAACTTTAACAACTCCGTTACAGAAATTGATATTCCTTCATTCGGAAGGATTGCCAAGTCGACATCACTTCCTAATCTCATCGATTCTTTCGCGGCAGACCCCAAAAGATACACTGCCAAAACTTCTGGAACCTTTGAGAAATAATCTGCAATAGATTCAATCTCTTGTTCGGAAAGGGATGTTTTCATAACTTCGTTAGATAGTCTTCATATGCCAATCGTACCCCTTCTTTCAACTCCACCTGATGTTTCCAACCCATTCGATGGAGTTTTGAAACATCTAAAAGTTTCCGAGGTGTCCCATCTGGCTTTGTTAGGTCAAAGACGAGTTTGCCTTCAAACCCAACTACTTCCTTTACCGTTTCGGCAAGTTCTTTGATGCTCACTTCAATACCAGAGCCAACGTTCACATGTTCGCCGCCTCTAGGATCTCCTTTCACATCATAACTTTCCATTAAAAATACGCAGGCTCTTGCCATATCTTCGGAATATAGAAATTCGCGAAGTGGCTTACCGGTTCCCCAGATGACGACCTCTGGCAAGTTTTGGACTTTCGCTTCGTGAAAGCGACGGAGGAGCGCTGGCAAAACATGAGAGTTTTCTGGGTGGTAGTTGTCACCTGGGCCATACAGGTTCGTCGGCATAACGGAAATGAAATTTGTTCCATATTGTCTATTATACGACTGACAGAGAACAATACCTGCAATTTTTGCGACCGCATAAGGCTCATTTGTTGGCTCTAGTTTACCATCCAATAGCTGCCCTTCGTCCATAGGTTGTTTGGCAAACTTGGGATAAATGCAAGATGAACCTAAAAAACAAAGTTTTTTGACACCAAACTTATGTGATGCGTCAATGATATTGTTTTGAATTTGGAGATTTGAAAAAATAAATTCTGCAGGATAAGTATTGTTAGCGTGGATACCGCCAACCTTTGCGGCTGCTAAAAAAACATACTCAGGTTTTTCATTTTCAAAAAATTGAAGAACCTGGGATTGGTTTTGTAAATCCATCTCCGCATGTGACCTTCCAATCACATTATGGTATCCAGCGTCCTTTAGAACTTTTACAAGTGCTGAACCAACAAGACCCTTGTGCCCAGCTACATATATCTTTGCTTTTTTATCCATTTTTATCCAGTCTCTTCAGCGAGAGCACCTAACTTTTCTACTTCGCTCTTTAGCGCCTCATACTCACGTTTCTTTACCTCGTAAAAATGAAGAGTGAGTTTTGCCTTCTCTTCGATTCCTGTGGGTGTAAGTAAATAGGTGTATGCTAATTTATTTTTGTTATTTTTAAAATTATTGATTTTGATAAGACCCTTATCTAAAAATGCCTTCAAAATATAATTCACCTTACCGAGGCTTAGACCCAAAATATCAGATGCGTCCCTTTGGGAAAGACTTGGGTTCTCTTCCAGCAATTGGAGGAGTTTTAGATGGTGGTCGTTGTAAGCAGAGGTGTCTGACATTCTGATGGGATTTCGGAGAAATTTAAAAAGCTTTTGATCTAGAGATTACTGGCAGAAAATGAACTCGGTTCTTGTGCGAAAAAAGCGACGGATCGATTTTTACTAAATTATGTCTACTCAGTTGCTTTGTGCCGATCTGCTGAAGAAAAAGCGAATCTGAAAGGGTTTGCGTAGCTTCGCCCCTTGAGTCCCATGGCCCTTTCAAAAGTCTGTTCAGTACGTGAACGCTGTCAAGATTTTTTGTTCATATTTTGAACAAGAATTCCGCAACGTTTGCTGATTTGACAACCCGAGAATAAGAGACTTTAGTGGGACCTAGATTCATTCCTCTGTTTTGATGACTGATTTTGCTAGGTTAAGTGCCGCATCGGCGGCGGCGATGGCGCGCTCGCGAACTACATCTGAATAAGACTGATCATCCCTATAGATTTGGAGAGCCTTCCTTCTCACGATCGATTTGTGAAGGTACGATGAAGCTAGATCTTCATTGGTCACAATTCAAAAACCTCTAGAGACTTTGCGTTCGGTAAAAAATCATAATAAAAGCCACCCGCGTATGGGATCTTTTGAACACCCATTTCCTTAAATCGATTTCTCAATTTTGTAAAGTATCCTGAGATGATGTGATCTTTCTCAAACAAGATGATTCCTTCACTTGCGATCGTAAAATTCAAAAAACTTCCAGCCATAAGTTCCTCGAAAGATTTGATATTGGGATTGATTTCTATTTGAAAACCAGACTCATGGGAAGTGAATTCTTTGAGTATGGGCGTTTCAATTTCATCGATAAAGAAATCCATTCTCTCAAACCGAACCTTGGGAACTTGATTTAAAACAACCAACACATCGATATCACTCTGGCAATGTTCTGTTTCTCGTGCCACCGATCCGTAAACAACCAATCCAATCAAATTTTCACCATATCTTTCGATGGAAAGTTCCTGGATCCGGGGAAGGATTCTTTGCTGTATACTTTTTTGGTGGCCAGTCACTGTATTCGTCTTATCAATCAAATATGATAGTTCTATTCTGGTACACCATCACACGGTGTTCAAGTAATATTCGTATCGCTTTTGCAAGAACCACCTTCTCTAAATCCTTTCCAAACAAGGCAAGTCGATCTGGTGGATCTGCATGGTCTACATGGATTACATCTTGCACAAGGATTGGCCCTTCGTCTAAGTTTTCTGTAACAAAGTGCGCAGTAGCTCCGACGATCTTGACTCCTCTCGCATAAGCTTTTTCGTAAGGTTTTGCTCCAATGAAAGCTGGTAAAAAAGAATGGTGGATATTGACCATCTTACCTTTGTGAGTGGATACAAACTCCGGACTCAAAATTCGCATATATTTGGCAAGGATGATCCAATCAGGGTTGTAGCTATCGATGTGATTCGAAACTAACTTTTCATGTTCCGAACGCTCTAAATTTTCATGAGAAATAAAATGGAAAGGAATGTGAAAATCTGAGACCAAATCTTTCAATATATCATGGTTGGCAATTACGGCACTGATATCCATATCCAACTCACCGAATCTTGCCCGAAGGAGAAGGTCTCCCAAACAATGGGCTTCTTTGGTTGCCAAAATTACAGCCTTTGGTTTCTCTACATTTTTAATTTTTACAAAAGATCCTTCCGGTAAAACACTTATAAGGTGAGAGATTAGAATATCGGAATCCTCTCCTCCTGTAAATTCCGTTCTCATAAAAAAAATGCGATCTCTTGGTTCCACAAATTCATGATTGGAAATGATGTTTCCGGAAGTATTTAAGAGAATGGATGTTACTTTATGAATAAGACCCATTGCATCGGGACATTGAATCAGAAGGACGCGGTTCAAGTTGGATTGGATTCCTTCGTTTCCATACCTAAAACTTGCGCCGATGACATTCTTGTGTCAACTCCCAAAAAAACGGAAAGTCATTCTTAAGATATTGGTTTGACCAAAAATCCCCTTTCCGATCCTCTCAATTTATATGAAAATCAAACACCATACTATTGCCTATGATGTACTCATCCGATTTGTAAGTTTTGCAAAGGGAATCACATTTCATTCTGTGGAGGAAAATTTTACGGAAGGATTGAAGGAATTAGAAACTCCCTATCCATCTGCCATTTTGGGAAATCATGTTTCCGAGGCTGATATCGTTGCCCTCTCTCTGGTGTATCGCCGGCTCAATCCAAAAATCAAAATGATCATCCCAACTAGAGAAGATATCTTAAAACCTGGATTTTTGAACAAAGAATTTCGGGCAAAAGGAATTCTTAAATGGGTGTTTGGTATCATTGATGGCAGTCGACTCATTCCAATCCTGATGCGTTATATTGGATGTGTTCCCGTAAAACGACCGTTCCGCGACAACTCCAGAGAACTGATAAAAAAAGGCGAATTAAGAGACCAAGTGGATGCCGAATGGACAAACCTTGTAACAAATATCAAACGTGGCAAAAATCTCTTTATGTTTCCAGAAGGCACATACAACCAAGATGGTTTCTTAAACCAAATCAAAAAAGGAGCCTACTACTTAAAGACAAAAATTGACACACTCCATTTCAATTGTTTCACACTCACCTATGATTCGCTTTCCTACAAAAAATCCAAACTCTATATCAAATACGGCAAAGCATTTCAATTAGATCCAGAAAAACCTGTAGACACTATCACAGGAATTGTAAAATCCAAATTAGGGGAGAACTATACGATTACACTTGGGAACCTAACTAGCTTCATATTACTGAAACTAGGCAAAGAAACTCAATTGAAAATGGAAAAATTGGTAAATATTATAAACACTCTTAAAGAACAAATTCAGTTCAAACTTCCGCAAGTATCTTTAGCATCAGAATTGACTCAGTCCAATTTTCAAACGCAACTCGAAACTTTACTTCAAAAATTAAAAATCGCAAAACTTGTGGAACTTACGGAAGGTGGATTCAAAACTTTGGAAGAACTCTATCAGATTCCAAAATCCTTACACAATTTAAAAAAATCGAATATTGTATTGTATCATAGAAACCAACTCACGGCTCATTTAGAACAATTGGAAGAGATTTGGAATTCTAGAATTCAGAATGAAGTCCAGCACTTCTAATCTTTAGAATAGCCGACAATGGTATAAAGTAAAAATATTACTGTGTATTTTACGTTCTTGAGTTCTATCACAATATGCTTTAGCATATTTGTGGTTTTCTTGATTCGCAGACGAACGATTCGTTTAAAATTTTTTCAGAAACTTTGATAACGATTTTAGCTATCACAAGCTCCTTACTTGCCATTTTTGAGTTCATTCGTAAAAAATAACTAAAATCTGGCAAGCACCTAGTTTCTGTCTATAATCTCGCCGCAAGCCTCATCCCTTGGTCGATGGCTCTTTTGGCGTCTAGTTCTTGTGCAAGATCTGCGCCGCCAACCAAATGAACTGGGATTCCAGCTTCTTCGAGAGGAGCAAACAGGCTTCGGTTTGGATCTTGCCCGGCACAAACAACCACTGTGTCACAAGGGATCTTTTTTTCCTGACCTTTCACTTCGATAACAACTCCATCAACTTCGATTGATTTATACGTTACGCCCGATATCTGCTCTACTTTTCGATCTTCTAAAGTAGTTTTGTGGATCCAGCCGGTTGTTTTGCCCAAGGTGGAACCAAATTTACTATTGGACCGTTTGAGCATAGTTACTTTGCGGGATGCTGTTTCCGTCTTTTTTTCGCCAAGTCCACCATTTTTATCGATGGTTGGTTGGATTCCCCACTCCTTCAGATAGTTTTCTGTGGAAAACTCATGGCCGGCATCGGTTAGTTTGATACTCACATCAAACCCGATGCCACCCGCTCCCATTACGACTACTTTCTCTCCCACTGGTTTGTTGTGTAAAACTACGTCCACATAACTCAAAACATTCGGTTTGTCGATTCCAGGAATATTAGGAGTCCGAGGAATTACACCAGTTGCAAGTACAACTTCTTCGAAGCCTTGGCTTTTTAGTTCGTCAGCAGAAACTTTTGTGTTAAGCTTTAGATCCACTCCGTATTTTTGAATCATAGCTCCAAAATAACGAATTGTTTCTTTGAATTCTTCTTTTCCTGGAATCCTTCTTGCAATATTAAGCTGACCACCTAACTCGGATTGAGCGTCGAATAAGGTAACAGAGTGTCCACGTTCGGCCAAGGTGACGGCAGTCGACATACCTCCAGGTCCTGCTCCCACTACGGCAATCTTTTTAGGCTTTGTAGTTTTTGTAATGATAAGTTCTGTTTCATTGCAGGCGCGAGGGTTTACCAAACAGCTTGCAGTTTTTCCTTGGAAGATATGGTCTAGACAAGCCTGATTGCATGCAATACAGGTATTAATTTCGTTTGATTTTCCTTCTTTAGCTTTGTTTACAAAAAAGGCGTCAGCAAGAAATGGCCGTGCCATAGATATTAAATCGGCATCACCTCTTTGTAATACTTCTTCGGCAACTTCGGGAGTATTGATTCTGTTAGATGTCACAAGAGGAATATTGACATGACCTTTTACTTTAGCTGTTACCCAAGTGAACGAAGCTCTTGGTACCATCATAGCAATCGTTGGAATTCGTGCTTCGTGCCAACCAATCCCTGTGTTGATAATAGTCGCGCCAGCCTTTTCAATTTCCTTTGCTAAATGTAAAACCTCGTCGATATTTCCGCCATCTTCCACTAAATCCAACATGGACAAACGATAGACTATGATGAATTTTTCGCCGACAGCCTTTCGAACGGCTTTCACAACTTCAATGGGAAAACGAACGCGATTTTCAAAACTACCGCCCCAATCGTCTGTTCGATCATTGGTTCTTTTCGCAATGAATTGGTTGATGAGATAGCCTTCACTCCCCATCACCTCCACCCCGTCGTAGCCTGCCATTTGGGCCAACCTCGCACAACGTGCAAAGTCAGAAATGGTCTGCCAGATCTCGTCCTCACTTAGTGGATGTGGTTTGAACATATTGATCGGTGCCCGCAAAGACGACGGCCCTACGGTTTTATCGTGATATCCATATCTTCCTGTATGCAAAATTTGCATCACAATCTTTCCATCTTCTTTATGAACAGCATCAGTTACCACTTTATGGTGGTGCGCTTCTTCTTCGGTGTCCATAACGGATCCACCTTTTCCAACCCGCCCCGCCATGTTCGGTGCAATACCGCCTGTAACAATCAGACCAACACCACCTTTTGCTCGTTCGGCGTAGAAGGCAGCCATACGTTCATAACCGTTTGTTTCTTCTTCCAAACCGGTATGCATAGAACCCATAATAGTTCTGTTCTTTAATGTAGTGAAGCCTAGGTCAAGGGGGGACAAAAGTTTTGAAAATTGTGCCATTACATACGAAACTGAATAGAATCAATTTTTTGGCAAGATTTACTTCAGTAGGAAACATAGGTTTGAAAGTTTGGGGAGGAATTTATTATCTAGATTGGTAAATAGATTTTAAACTTGGTTTGGCCTGGCTTAGATTCTAGTTCAATTCTGCCATCATGTTTTTTGACAATTTTTCTCACTATATCTAATCCAAGCCCACTGCCTTCACCAGCCGCTTTGGTCGTAAAAAAAGGCTCATAGATTTTATCTTGAATTTCTTTTGGGATTCCAGGACCAGAATCTTCGACAGAAACCAAGATAAAATCATCCAGATTTTGAACAGTGATAGTTAACTTGCCTTTGAATGACATAGCTTGCAAGGAATTGTAAATCAAGTTTGTCCAGACATGCAAAAGATCATCCGGATAACAAAGTATAGGAGGTATTTCTTGGTATTCTTTAACAAGCTCGATACCTTTTTTTAATTGATTTTGGTAAATGGTCAAAACCATATCGATTGTATTTGGAATCGAAGCTTCTTTTTTTTCTCCACTTGCATCAAAATGAGAAAAATTCTTAAGCGCGTACATAATTTTGGAAACTCGATCCACAGCAAGTTGGATGGATTTCGTACTTCTCTTAAACTGACTTTCCAATTCAAAATAATCAAAAAGAATCTTTGCATAATTTGAAACTACAGCTGGCAAAAACTCTTCTCGAAGATCTCCAATTCCAAGTTCAACCCACGAATCTGCAATATAGTTTGCTTCGGATCCAGCGATTCCTTTTTCCAAAAGCCAAGCGCGAATTTTTTTCTTTCGATTCCGTTCGTCTTTACCGGTATAAAAATCGATTGGTTGGCTAAGCGCGTTTAGAATCTGTTTCGTCGCTTTTTTTTCTTCTTTTGGCATATCCAAGAGGGCTTGGCGAAAAAGTTGAGATGCAAGTCCATAAGATTTTTGCCAATCCATCATACTTTCGTTAGATGCCTTTACGGCTCCAATTGGATTATTGATCTCATGTGCAATCCCCGCAATGAGTTGTCCCAGCGCAGCCAACTTTTCTGAGTGGATTAGCTGAGCTTGTGTTTTTTTGAGATTTTCTAGTGTATTTTCTAATTCCCCTTTTTGGCGTTCGATCAACTTATTCTTAGAATTGATTTCCGCATTTACCAACTTTAACTGTTCAACTTCCTTGAGGCTTGTTGTATCAAAAATACTATAGGCAATATGAATCTCATCTTTTTCGTAAAAACGTTTCAAAGTTACAATAGCAGGAAATAAATCTCCGGACTTTTTGATACCAACAATTTCTACCGAACCTAAGACATCCTCTTTGAGCATCTGCCTAATTTTATAGAGAGATTCTCTAGAAATCAACCGTCTGAATTTTAGACCTGGGATTTCATCATCTTGATAACCGTATAACTGTTGAAATGCTAAATTTGAGTCAAAGATCGATAAGGAAGTGGATTGAAAAATTACAATGGCATCTCGTGAAAATTGATAAAAAGTTTGGAACCTTTCTTCGGATCGACGTAGATCTTCTTCACTAGATTTCATATCCGTAACATCCAAAACGGTTCCAAGGAGACGAATGGGATCACCGTTTGCGTTTCGTTCTACCATTCCTCGCCCCTCGACCCAACGGATCTGTCCATTTGGGAGACGGATTCGATTTTGGACAAAGAAGTCAAAATTTAAAGGGTCAAATAGAAGGGATTCAACTTGAACTTTTAATGCATCTCTATCTTCCTCATGCGTAAAACTTAAAAAACTCTCAAAACTTCCATCAAAAGATTCGGGAGTTCTTTGGTAGATTAAATACGTTTGAATGGACCAAAATATTTTTCTTGTGGCAGCATCATAGCGCCAAATCCCCATCTTTGCACCATCGAGTGCTAAACGAAGAGTCTCTTCCGAGTCTTTTAATTTTTGTTCGGCCTCCTTTCGTTCCGTTCGATTGATCATGGCACCTAACATACGGACTGGTTCACCCAACTCATTATAAAAAAAGATACCGTTATCTTCTATTAAAACATAATTACCGGACTTTGTTCGATATCTATATTCCGATAAAAAGTTTACTCTTGATTGCATGCAGTTTTGGATCTGTTGGATTACTCTCTCCTTGTCATCTGGGTGGATCAACTCCGACCAAACATCAAATCCAACGGCAGTGTATTCCGCTTCAGAAAATCCAGTTATTTCTTCAATCGCACCCGCCCAGTAATTGACACCGGATTGGAAATCCAAATCGTAAACCATGCTTAATGTAAGCTCTGTTATCGTTCGATATTTAAACTCACTATCTTGGAGGGCTTTTTGCTTCAAAACTTTTTCACTTATATCTGTTACTAAAAAAACTAAAGAGTTTAAATTGCCGTCCCTATCAAAAACGGGAGATCCATTGATCGATAGGTATTTTTTATTTCCGGAATCATCTTCGATGGCATGATGAATATCTGTAACAGGTTTTTTTGTTCTCAAAACGATCAGAAATGGCTGTTGTTCTTCTGACCACGGTCCACCTTCGATAGATGAAGATTTCCATTTGGGAGAATCGTAAGTCCGAGACAAGATATCCTTCATCTTTATACCTAAAACAGTTTCGGAGGATGGATTTGCATATATGATTTTCCCTTCTGGATTTAAGACCAAGATTGCAGTTGAACTTGCAGACATGATCGATGTAAGGAGAACCCTTTCTTCTTCAATTTTTTCTTCCGCAAGAATCTTTTCGTACAAACTCTTGAAAATCTCTGCAATCTGAATGACAAATGTTTCTTCGGCTTTCCGATCCTCTACAAAATTGTAATCAGGGATAGATTGAAAAACTAGACCAATTCCACCGTACAAATTGTCCGATATCACAATTGGAGCTGTCAAAAATGATTTCCCTCCCAAGATTTTTAAAAAATTTAAATCAAAATCATACAAAAAAGAATCGGTATCGTTAACTCGGCAAACTTCGAACGATTGTTTTTTCTGTAAGATATGGCTTGGAGCATCTACTTCCGTTTCATAATCCTTTAAACTCTTCATTGAGATTTGCGATTCCAAAAACCAATCGGAAACAATCTTTCTTTTTTTTGCCTTCCAGTCGTAACGAACAAAAATAACACGTAGTGCTCCGCTCACAGTTCCAACCAGAGGCAAAAGATTTGTTATATCATCGAGTAGAGATTCTTTAGAGGAATGACTTAAGGTCTTCGATATCTCTTTTAAAGTCCGTTCAAAATCAAATTTCTTTCGAAACAGACTTTCCATGTGACGAATTTTTGTTAAATCACGGACAACTCCAAATATCTTTTCTGGCTCGTTTTTTTCATTGCAGATAACTTCACAAGAATGAACTAGAGTTTTCACTTTACCCGTTTTTGTAATGATTCTGTATTCTAGATCATCTGTTTTTTTCTCATGAATCAAACGATCTAAAGATTTTAGGTACAAAGACTCATCTTCAGGGTGAATTTTTAAATCTTTAGATGGCTCAAATGATTCAGTACGTGTTGCTTCAAATATGGCCAGAAGTTCATCACTAACTTCCGTTATTCCTGAAGTAAAGTCGTGTTCCCAATATCCAAATCCCCCCAACTTTTCAGCTAAACCCAAATAACGCTCAAATCGGTTATTTGTGGTTTGGTTAAAGCGAGAAGGATGCATAAATAGATTCCGTTCTTATGGGTTTGAGTTACGGTTTAATTTAAACGCTTCTATCTTTTGGTATACTTTTAGTGGAAAAAATAAAAATCGATCCAGGATTCGAATGGAAGAAAAGATCCAAGAAGGATACACTGAATTTGAATTGGAAAGGATTCCTTTTATGATTTTTTTGGCGACTGTCTCTGGTGTTTGACTTGGGAATGGAACAGGTACAGACTTACCCGCAGAGTCAAAGAATTTTGTTCTAGTAGCAATTGGATAAACAACCATTATACGATTTCCTAATTTTAACTCGTAACGATAGGAATCGATAAAAGCGTGAATTGCCGATTTTGTAGACGAGTACTTTGCGTAACCTGGTAATGACAAATGGCTCATAGCCGAAGCAGTACAGATAAATAGAAATGGATTTTTTAATGTCGTATTGAGTTTAACCAATGTATAGATTGGTGAAAACACGTTTGTTTCATAAATCTTTGAAATTCGCTCCCAGTTGGCATCTGCAATCTTTTCATAATAAGCAAAACCCGCATTTGCAAAAAA
>JAPZTS010000054.1 GCA_027533185.1 Leptospira sp.
GGCCATTCCCGCCCAGTAGTTGTTTACATCGGTAGTTCCGATGCCGTTGTGGTTGCTTCCTGATTTTCCGTGGATGAACACGGTGTGGGTTTGTGCACTGATCGATCCTGCAAAGAGCAGAGCCGATAGTATGAGTGTGATTTGGAGTTTTACTCGCATGTTTTTCCTTTCCTTGTCTTGTTTTTTTTATGTAGACCTAATTATTAAAAAAAACGACTAGCAACTGCTAGTCGTTTGAGGAGGAACGGATGGAATCTATCTCCAGCCCTCATTTTTGATTTGACCATGGTCAAGATACAATCCCGCGGATCCAACAGAAGGAGCTCGGAAGTGACCCGAATATTGGTGGTAAGTTACATTTCTGTTGAAAGGCCAGATACCTTCACTTTGTGTGTTAGGTGATTGGCATCTGCTAAGTCCACCTGTTCTATTGTAACCGCAAGAAGAGTGGTATGCTACAGCATAATCATCTTCCCCTGGAAGAATGGCAGAGGCACCGAACATTCCTTTGGAACCGGGAACATGGAATATACCAACGCCACCTGTGTTGTTATGATTAAACGCACCACGTGCAGTAGAAACGATCAGAGATTTGTCCATTGCGTTTCCACCAAACCCGAATGTAATTCCATTCAAAGCAGAAGCAAGTTCAGAACCACCAGAAGCAGCAGCAAGAGCTGTTACCTTTGTGACGTTGAATCCTCTAGCGGATACAGTCGCGCCTAAATTCGATAACCAAAACTCAATTGCATAACAGCCAGCAGAATGGCAAACGATCTTGCAAGTGTTGCTACCTCGGCAAAAATTAGAAAGTCCAGTGGATATGTTTGTTTGCGCTCTGGCAGATCCGTAAGTTCTTGGATCTGTTTTACCATCGTAACCGATAAAAATTTTCGCACCGCCGACACTGTTGGCAGAGCTACCCCAGTAGCCGTTTACGTCCGTAGTTCCCACACCATTGTGGTTTTTGTCAGATTTTCCGTGAATGAACACGGTGTAGGTTTGTGCACTGATCGATCCCGCAAAAAGCAAGGCCGAGAGTAGAGTAAGAATTGTTCGCATTTTCTTTTTCTCCGAAGTTTTGTTTTTTTAAAGAATCTACCTCACAGAAAACATTGGCAAGAAATAAATTAACGAAATTTGCACATTTTTAACATATTTTTGCCATTGTCAGATTACCTATTACAAGTTTTCGGAGAATTCCTAGGAATTTGGAAGGGGTAAAAGGATTTCGAACTCGGTTTGCCCTGGTTTGCTCGTGACTTGGATTGAGCCTCCGTGGCTTTCGATGATATTCTTCACGATGGGAAGGCCCAGTCCGGTTCCGGATCCGAGGTCCTTTGTAGTGAAAAAAGGTTCGAAAATCCGATTCATATTTTCGGACGAAATTCCTATCCCGTTATCACGCACTCGGACTCTCGCTTGTGTGTCAGTTGCCATTAAAGAAATATGAATTTTTCCACCCTGAGCAGGGCAGGCCTGGATCGAGTTGTAGAGGAGGTTTGTCCAAACCTGCACAAGCTCGTTCGGTCGTCCCATCATAAAAACCTCACGCTCGAGACTTGTCGAAAGTTCAATCCCCTGCTTCCAACTGCTGGCATACATGGTGAGAACAGACTCAATGCCTTCATCCAGAGCGAATAGGGTCTGGGTTTCCTTGGGTCCCTGGTAACTATAATGCTTAAGAGCAAAAACGATTTTTGATGCACGGTCGATGGCAGTTTCCATAATCCCGAGGTGGAATTGAGTTTCATAGGTTTCCCATGCCAGTAAGAAAGCATTTTTCCCTTCTGCCGTTTTGAATAGATCCAAATACTCATCGGGTATTTCTTCGAGACCAACATCGAAACATTGGTCGACGAGCAAATCAGATTCCTCAAAACCAGAATTTGCAAACAGTTCTCTCATAATCTTTTTTCGTTTGGACCTGTTTATAAAATCCAAACGTTTTCCAAATTTTAGAGTCTGAAAGAGAGACTCTGCATGGTTGACCAAATCCTCGTTGGTATTCCCTCTATCTACTAATTTGAATTTTTTATCTTTTATGAATTGGATGCTTCCGCGAATTGCTGTTAGTGGGTTATTTATTTCATGGGCAACACTGGCTGCTATTTTTCCAAGAGTAGACATCCTTTCGGACATTAACAGTTGTTCTTGGGTTTCTCTTAACTCGATCATCTTCTGCTGAAGGCTTTGCGTTCTCTCTTGAATTTTGGTTTCAAGGCTTTGATTTACATTTTGGATGATCGCAATCATCTCATTGAAATTTGTGGCTATCTCACCAATTTCATCTTTGTTTGTACTTTCCACTCGTACAGATAGTTCACCTGATTTCATTCTGCTGATTGCTTTTAAAAGTTTATCAAGTGGTTTTATTACGCTTGTTTTGTGGACTAGGGGATATAAAAGATAAACACCGTAAAGGGAAGTAATTAATGTAAATATAAGCCAAATGACTGTTTTGTGAATTTCTCTTCTGATGTCAAGATAAGAAATCGCCACCATAAATCTGTGGTTATGAGCCAATAAATTTGAAGTCCAATAGATTTCTTCTGGTGAATCGCCAAAGGATTCTAACTGGAAGTTTTGGTACTTGGGGATGATTTTCTGAAACGAATTGAATTTATCAAATGAATACTGTGATTTGTTGATTCGGAATTCTAAACTTTCCATATCTAAAACAATATCTGATAAATAAACAAATGGGTGTTTGATGCCGGAGCTTAATTGAATTTTAATCGTATCTTTTTCTTGTTCCATTTTTTGGAATGTATCGGATCTAAATTTCACAAAAAGAAAATTTGTGACAACGGATAGTATCAAATAGTGAACAGATATATTGAAGGCAATAATTTTGAAGCCGACAGTGGATGGCATTGTGTTTTGGTTCAGAGCAATTAACACAAGTACGGTTGTGAAAATAATTGTAAAATTTGTGAGTATAAAAACAAAATTTTCTTTTGGGTAAATATCCAAGTCAGAAAAAATATCCAAGATACTTAGAAGAACTATTAAAAGAAGTGCACCAAAAAAAATTCCAATCTGAATCTTTTCCTTCCCTTGGAAGATTCTGAACTTGAAACCGAGGCAAAGAAGCGAGTTTAAAAGTAAAAATGCAAGAACTAGAGATATCGATATGATACTGAAATTGACTAGATGGTTTGGTGAGTTTTGAATGGGGACATAAAATTCGAGTTTTGGGTCGAAATGGATTTCGCGGAAAAAAAAGCCGATCGAGTTTGCGAGTACGGCAAAAATGGCGAAAAGCGTTCCAAGCCAAAAACTCCATCTTTCCCAGATAGGGAAGTCTCGTTTTGGAAATTGAAAGCTCAATCGTTGGAGGCTAATTCCAAAAACTAAAATTGCAGGGTTTTTCAAAAAGATAAAAGCGTATGCTGTTCTTTTGTCTAGGAACGAATTACAAATCGCCCAACCCAAAGACCAGAGAAAGAGACAGAAAAAAGGAATGATGAGAGCACGGAACGTAGGAGAAAGTTCCGTGCGCTTTTGAAAGAAGTAGCAAAATGCCACAGCACTTACGAGAGCAAGGCCAATATAGAAAAAACTGTAGTGGTTGAGATACAAAAGCCGGTACCCGAATCTTTACCAATTCCGAATCAAAATCAAATAATCCGCCACTCTTTCTTATAATTTTATCAGGAAATCGTTGTGCGTCGCACAAAAAAGAAAAGACAGAAAATGGGGCCGTGGGAACCTGGCATTATTGTGCGATGCACAAATGTGAAAAGGTGATTCAAATGAAAAAAATCAATCTAGATCTACTTCGAAAACTATCTCTCCTCCTCCTGATAGGAGTGTTTTTTGGAGAATCCTACGGTCGGCTAGTGCCATCTGGGGTGGATGACAGAAATACTAGGCAAATCCGAAAGGCCTCAGCTTTCATTGGCGAAAAAAGACCCCATCTATCTTTAAAAGAGCGCGAAAGGCTAGCGGTCCTGATTGAAAATGCCGCACTCGATCTCAAACTCCCGAACAGAAGGAATGGTAAGTCCTGGGACAAACTCGGTTTTTTACTCGGTGTGATTCAGACAGAATCTAGATTCCATACAAAGGCAAAATCCCATAAAGGAGCCTTAGGACTTATGCAGGTCATGCCCGATACTGCCAAATGGCTTGCGGAAAAAGAGGGGATTTCATTCAAATCAGCAAAGGAACTCTATGAGCCTGAACTCAATCTGCATTTAGGTGTCTTGTACTTGAACTATTTAATCGAACGAACCGACAGCATCGAAGCAGCTCTCCTTTCCTATAATGCGGGACTTGGGGGTTATAAGCGCTTTGGAGGCATTCCTTCGTATTCGAAATCGATTCTACAATATTACGAAGAATTCCAATCTTTTACTTGGGTTGAAACTAGAATCGAATCTAGGCTTGCAGGATTGTACGAGTTTTAATTTTTACTTTACATAGAGAAAATTCCAAGGAAGCTCTTATCCGTTTTTACAAAAAGAAAGGATGGGAGCGATATGGATTTATTACGTAGGTACGGACTGTATCTCACGCTTGGAGTTGTACTTGTCATTGGACTGATCTTCTACTTCGTTCGAAGTGGAAGTGGCGAAGATGCGGATGCAAGAGAAAGAGCCAGACAAGAGCGAATGGCAAGAGGGGAAGATCCAACTGCCGGAGAATCTTTTGGAAGTCGAGGGGAAGGGGAGTCGGGAGTTGTAGATGATGGCGCAACACCAGAATACCTACTCGAAAAATTTATGGAATGGGCAGAATACCCACCTTTTTCCAGACCCATGTCTATCTTAAATCATGATCTAGCGTTTCCTTTCATCATAGAAACATCACCCGATTACATTGTGGATCTGAAAACGAATGAGCCTAACGGCTACGTTTGTCTCTTCCAACCAAAAACCTGGTCGGTTGTTGGGCCTAAGGACATGATGTATGTTACACTGGAATGCCGAGATAAAGAGCGCAATCGTGTAAAGATCTCCATCGATTCACACCAAGTTTTTAAGGAATGGGAAGGTCAGCAGTTTGGTGTTGTAAGTGCATCTGTCAATGATAATGGGACTGATGGTGATCAAACAAGAGGGGACAATGTGTACACATTTTCTTGGAAACCTCAGAAAGCAGACTGGGGACAAATGTCTCTGATTGCCGAAATTACTTATGGTCCTGAAAGTTTAAAAACAAAACTAACAGCTAGTTTTTTCTCGTCGCCGACAGTTCCGGCTGAGTTTAATGGTGTATTTTCGGACAGCTTACAAGATGGATCCCTTTTGGTTCGGGCGGTTGTGAATGCCTATAGAAAAGGCAAATACCACTTAGAAGCAAACTTAAAAGATGAAAAGAATGGCGAGTACATAGCGTACGCTACTTTTGATGGAGACCTTGTTGCAGGTTCTAACGAAGTGGAGTTTGTATTTTTTGGAAAAATTCTTAGAGATAAAGATCTGGACGGACCTTATCTCGCTACGAGCTTCCGAGGACATAGAGTCAATCTTCCCATCGATCCTGAATGGTTTAACCAAGGTGCAGAAGGGTTGAGAAAGATCCAGGCTGCAAAAACTACGGAACCAGATCGCGAGTTAGTTGTCCCTTACAAAGATGAATACAAGACAAAATTTTACAAAGTGGAGTCTTTTTCGAAGGCTACCTGGGATTCTGCAGACAAACAAGCAAGGATTCGACAACTCAAGTCGCTTTAGGAAAATATGAACCAAAATATAAAAGAATTTATTAGGAAACATCCTTTCCTGACCGGTACCATCTTCCTTATAGGATCACTACCTTTGATCCTTCATTTCGTATTTTGGGGCCTCGTATCTGCGAAGGCTCCCAAGTATTCCGGCGAAATAAGACATCCTTATATTAGCTCTAAAGTAACCGTCACAAGAGACGGTCATGGGATTCCACATATCCGAGGGGAAGACGCAAAGTCCGCTTACTTTGCACTCGGATATACCATGGCCCAAGATCGAATCTTCCAAATGGAATTACAAAGGAGAATTGGTAGAGGTGAACTCTCTGGAATTTTTGGTGATGCACTCGTTCCTTCTGATAAATTCTTAAAGTCACTTCTTTTGAAAAAAACAGCTGAGGAGTATGTAGCCGAAAAATCAAAGTTAGTTCCTGAAGCTTGGGAAGAATTGGATTATTTTTTAACTGGAGTAAATGCCTTTTTGGAAACAGGCAATTTACCCATCGAATTTTCGATTTTAGGTATTAAACCTCGACCCTTTGACCGAGTAGATGCAATTTCCTTTTTGTTTTACATGGGTTTTTCTTTCGCAGAAGGAATCAAATCGGACAGTTTGTACACAATTTTGGAAAAAGAAATCCAAGGTAGAATCGTCTCTGAACTTTTCCCTAGATATGATTTTGAGGTAAATGCAAGTATTTTAGATTCGCAACCTGGATTTCCTAAGGTATCCTACAATCGAAATTTATTTGAGAAGAAATCAAAAGTTTCTGTATCTTACTCGGGACAAAAGGTTCCAAATGGATTTGATAGCGAAAAGTTAGGCGAATTTCTATCCCAATTTGATAAGTTACAATTTCCGATCCAACCAATGGAGGGAAGTAACTCTTGGGTGATCGGACCTTCTCGTTCCACGAGTGGTGGAGCAATTCTCGCAAATGATCCGCATATTGCACTTTCCAATCCTGGTGCTTGGTATGAGGCCCATATACAATTTCCAGGTTATGAAAACTATGGGTATTTTTTGTCGATTGTTCCATTCCCTTTGATTGCACATAATAAAGAGAAGGCTTGGGCTCTGACCATGTTAGAGCAGGACGATGTCAATTTGTACTTCGAAACTATAGAAGATGATAAATTTCTCTATAAAAATTCCTGGGTTCCATTACAAATTGTATCGGACCCTATTTTGCAGAAAGATGGGAAAGAGATTCCTTTTTCTGTAAAAATCACAAACCATGGACCGATCATCACTGAATTTATCCAGGGTTATAAGGGTCGTCCCATCAGTTTGTATTGGGCAAACCACCACCTAAAGAATCCTCTTTTGGATGTTTTATATAAAATGGGGAGGGCAAATAGTTTTAGCGAATTAGATTCGGCATCATCTTTGATTGCGGCACCCGGACTAAACTTTAGTTACGCGGATAAAAATGGCAATATTGCCTACTATTCAGTTGGTAGATTCCCTATTTTAAAATCTGGTAATTCTAGAAAAATCCTGGAAGGAACAACAGGAGATGAGGATGTCATTGGTTATGTATCTCCATCTAACAATCCCAAAATGGTAAATCCAAAAAATGGCATTATTGTAACCGCAAACAATCTTGTTACCACCAATAATCTTTCGGGTCTTGGAAAACCAGAAGGGAATTGGCAACCGCCGGATCGGTTTCAAAGAATCGTATCGGTATTGGAAACCAAAGAAAAATGGAGTTTGGAAGAACTCGCCGCATTACAAAATGATACGGTTTCTAGTTTTGCCCCTGAATATTTAGAGATACTCTTGCAAAACACCAAACAACCTAAAACGTTGGCTGGCAAACAAGTGTTAGAAAAACTGAAAGCTTGGAATTTTGAACACGAAACTGAGTCTTCTGGAGCCGCAGTTTATGATGTATTCTTTTATACTACTCTAAAGCTCTGTTTAATAGATGAATTGGGAAAAGACAGGTTTGAGCTTTATGGGGAATTTGCGGAGTATTGGAACGCCTATCGTAAGTTAGTAAGAACTCCCGATTCAAGATTTTGGGATGACCAATCCACCGTAGGAGTGGTTGAAACTCGTGAGGACATCTTTCAGAAATCTCTGGATGAAACAGGTGCTTACTTGGAATCGAAGATTTCGAAATCCCCTAGCCTTTGGACTTGGAAACATCTCTACAAAGTCAAACACCCACATCCGCTTGGTGTTTTACCAATGATTGGAGCGATTTTTAATATTGGTCCACATCCTTCCAAAGGTGGTTCAGAGGTTGTCAACAATCTTAAATACAAATTGATGAGGGAGGACTGGACGGCTACATCTGGCCCTTCGAAAAGAAGGGTGATTGATTTTGGAAGGTTTAGCGAATCTGTTACCCAGCTCCCAATCGGGAATAGTGGTAATTTAGCGAGTCCGTTCTATGGTAACATGGTTGAGGACTACATTCAAGGTAGAGCTCGTAAGATCCTATTCTCTAAAGAGGAGATTGGTGATGGAAAATTCCAATTAACCTTTTTACCAAAACCATAAATTACTAGAATCTGCATTTCTCGTGAGATTTTCTTCTCTTTGGGAATGCAGATTTCGTCGATCCTAAAACTGAATGGTTCGACTCTTCTTTCTCTACATCTGTTTATTTTCATCCATTCTCGCCCAAGCACCGGACGAAAAGTTGGTGTTTGCGTTTCGTAGCCAAGAATCCTTAGAACCACTCCGTATGATAGTCGTCGGTGATGTTGTAGGTGTCGAAAAAGCGTCCTTTTTTGAAGTCGATAAAGTTTCTGCAGAACTTGCCGTAGACACACGTCCAGATACAGTAACTTTAAAAGTTTCAGATCCGAAAGGAATTCGAGTTGGGCAAACTCTATACTTACTTGAAAAGAACCCTGACCACAAAACATTCAAAGATGGTAATATAGTCGGTATGATTACCGTTAAGTCTGTTTATCAAACTACTTTTTTTGGCTGGCAAGTACGTGGTGAAGGTTATTTGAGGCTAATTGAAGACAGACCTATGACGGCTGCAAGACTATTGGACACAACCAAATATGAAGAAGCATTTTTAGCAAAAAGACAAGGTGACCATTATTTTGCGAAAGGCCAGATTGAAGAAGCTATCCGACGGTACAAACATGCTGCCTCGCTGGATCAAGGTTCGCCTGATATACATTATGCTCTTGGCAAGGCCCACTGGAAAGACGGAGAAGGTTATGTTTCTACCGCTTTTGAATATTCGATTGCCTGGAAGAATCGTTCTCGGTTTTCTAATGACCAAGAAAAATTATTATTCTATTTGGACTATCTAAGGTTTTTGCTTTTTTACCATAAGGTTGAAGGGAAAGATAATAAAAATCAATTTGAGCTTATGCCAATCGTTGCAAAAGAAGCTCGGGAAATTTTTCCAAAAAACTATGAAGTCTGGTTGTACAATTTGGAAGTTTCATATATAAACCTTACACATTCTGGGTTGGCTCTGCAAGCTGCGGCTGGACGAAAGAGTCGAGAAGATTGGAGTGAACTCGCCGAAGTATCGCTAAAAAAAGCCTATACTCTACGCAAAGCAGACTATTATCTCCATAAACTTGCTTGTCTTTATTATAATGTTAAATGGAAAGAGTATCGCGGTAGTTCCAAAGAAATTGAATATAGAGATAAACTCGTTGAACATGGTAAATTGTTGCGATTGTATTATACGGGCGATAGCCAAATATCCGAATATATTTTAAATGCAATTCGATTGGCGGAAAAACAATCCGGATTATTCTGAGAGGATTTTCATACTTTTTTGAAATAAAAATTCTTCCAGGTATAACATATCATCCGGTGCGGCGCTAAAATAGTTTACACCAAGGTGAAAATGATCCCCCCGATCCAAAAAACGAATGATTTCCCCTCGTATAATCATTGTTCTTTCATTGTTCAAAGGAATAAACATTTTTATAATATTGTGTCTTTTTAGATATTGAAATAGCCTTTTGTCGAAAATCTCAAAGAGAAGTCCATCTAAGGAAATGTCAATAACTCTTGTTGTACTTTGCATAGTTTCATAGCTGCCTTCTTGAATTGCAATTTTTGTAAATGCATAGCTTACTATTTCTGAGAGTTCATGGATATAATCACCTTGTGCTAAGGAAATGGTAAATCTTTCCATTGCAGTGGAATAGACTTTTATAAATCCAACTACCTCTTCATAAAGCCGAATCGGAGCCACAACATACGAAACCAAAAAATCTCTTGATTCATGTTTTCGCATGGATTCAAAAAAATCTAAAGCGAATTCGTCACCATACTCTTTAGTCATTTCTTGGAATTCTCGGTAGAAGTTGAATAGGGTTGGGTGTTTTGTTTCTTGGATGTAAGATTCGATTCGGTTGCAATCGGCAATATAGATTGATTTGCCTGTGTTTTCAATGGTCTTTTTTAAAAACTTTTCGAACTCAGTTCCAGTGGCCTCATTTTTAAAGAATACTATTTCATAGTCAGAACTGACTTTTTCTATTGCCTCTGTCAAAATTAAATTGATCAAATTTAGGTCTGGTTGGTCTCTTCGTACTTCTTTCATTAGGTGAGGAAAACGAGATTCTGCATATAAGTTTTTTCCTACTTCTCGAGACCCTCCACTTAAGGATCGAAAAAGAATGATAAAATTCATAAATAAATCATCTACAGGAATCCGACGGTTCGATCTGAGTTGGTAGGATTGAAGTTCTGTTGGTGTTTTGATAACAATTCGTTCTTTTTGGATGTCGGTAATAACAACTTCGAATTGGTAGTTGATATTCATAACTTCAAAGCGAACCCTTGCCCTCCTGGATCCCTGTTCAACGAGATCTGGAATCATAAGAATTATGTGATTGGTTTGGATGTCTTCAACGGCTGCAATCAAGGATTCTTCTTCGTAAATGAACTCAAATTCTCTGTTGTCCGCTTTAAGGTAGTAAAATAGGTGTTTTACAATATTTACGTCTGAACCGATAATCGTTTCCTCAAATAAAGTTTCGAGGATCGTGATTAGTTCCTGCATCGAGTCGGTTCTGCCGATAGCCATACTTTAAATATCGAAGTTCCCATCCTCAAAATCGAACATTGGACCCGAAAATTCTGCAGGAAAAATCCATTTTACTCCGAAAGAAATAGTATGGAACTAGTTATCCCTGACAGTGTTAACCCAGAACTTTTGCCAATGATCCGCCAAGGACTTTTGAATCCTCAAAAACTTTCGATTCTTTCTGAATTGTACCAAATTGTGGAAAGGTTTTCTGGATGTCTGTATACGGATGAAGAGACTCAAAAAAAGATTCAGGATAAGACTGGTTCCTTACCAGACCTTATCACCTGGGGAGACTATTTCCAAACGGAAGTTGCTTCGCGTTACTTTTTGGAATCAGAAGATTCTTTGCGTAAAATTGTAGATACGATTCGTTTTGATTTGATTTCTTCTCATTTGATCTTTTCTGGAAAACCAGACCATTACAAAGATCGGATACGAGCTGAGGCACTATTCAGCAAAGGTATCGATCAAATCGTTTTGGAAAAGGAAATCGAAGAATCGTTACACTTAGAAATTTTATTAAATTACTTTGAGAATCTAGAAATGAGAAACAAACCTTTATCTTTACAGGATAAGGCTTGGTATGAATCCTTTCAGATAAATGAACTCGCAGTCTAAATTCAACCAATACGAATATTTAGAAATATCTGAAACAGAAACATCACATGGTAGAATTGTTTCTGTTTTTTTAAACAATCCGAATTCTCGAAATTCCATGACATGGAAGATGGGTGAGGAGTTTTACCACCTAATACAACAAATTTGGAAACAAAAAAACCTTCCTCGAGCACTCGTTCTTTCTGGTAAAAATGATGTGTTTTGTGCGGGTGGAGACTTAAATCTTCTGCGATCTTTTTCTGAAAAGAGTTTTTCACAGAACAAGCGTGATATGAAGAAGTTTTATAGTTTTTTCTTATCAGTTAGAGATTTGCCAATCCCGGTTATCGCTGCCTGTAATGGTCATGCCATTGGTGCTGGACTATCATTGGCATTCGCTTGTGATTTTCGAATTTTTGCGGAAGAAGGGAAGTATTCGTTTAATTTTGTGCGCTTAGGAATCCACCCTGGTATGGGAAGCAGTTATCTCGCACCAGAATTGCTCGGAAAAAGCTTAGGCACATTTCTACTCATGTCTGGGGATCAGTTTGATGGAAAAAGAGCAAAAGAAATCGGTTTGGCATACGATGTAGTCACCAAACAAAAAGTAATTGAGAGAGCAATGGAGCTCGCCGAATCACTTACAAAAGCTTCTCCCCTTGCAATCCAAGAGCTAAAAGCCAATCTCTACTCGAAAAAGAAGTTAGACCAAGCGCTAAAAAAGGAAGCAGAATCCCAAGCTCGTAACTTCATTTCGGAAGATTTTAAAGAAACCATCCAAAGTATTCTGGAAAAAAGAGAACCCAAGTTTTTAGGGCGCTAGATCAAAAAATTAGAAGGATTCTAATTTTTTCTCGACACAAAAAAAAGTCCGTGATTCGTTTCACGGAATGGAAGAGAAGATGAGCCCAGATTGTTTTGTTTGTGATTACAAAAATCACAACGTGTTGCACTGTGCGGCGCACGAAACCATTGAGAGGATCAACGACTCAAAGGATTTTGCAATCTTTCCTCGGGGAAAGATTTTATTCCAATCGGGGAATGAAGCGAAAGGCTTCTTTTTTATCAAGTCTGGTCTAGTTCGGAGTTTTGTGCAACTCTCCAATGGAAAGGAGCAAACGCTTCGATTGATCGGACCAGGAGATTGGATTGGATTTCGGGATTGTATCTCGGAGTCCGTTTACCACCATAGTGCTGTTTCCGTGGAAGACACCCATGTTTGTTACCTTACGGGAGACCTTGTATCCGAACTTGTAAAAGATGACGTCAACTTCCAAAAAGAGGTCTTCCGGCAAATGGGCAAAGAATGGCGAGAGACGGAGGAACACGTCGTCTCTCTTGGAACCAAACAAGTTCATGAAAAACTCGCCGAGATCATCATAGTCCTAGATAATGCTCAGGGCCGTCGAAACCATGTGGAACTCAAAGTGACACGAGATGTCCTGGCAACTTATATCGGAACCAAAACGGAAACCCTCGTCCGTGCCCTCTCGGACCTAAAAGCCCGTGATTTTATTGCAGTCGAAAAGAACAAAATTGAAATTCGGAATCGGGAGGCACTCGTCTCTCTTTCGAAAATAGCCTAATTTTTTTGCAAATCCTGTTAAGGCAAAGTTCCAATTCTCCGATGGTACAAGAGATTGATAATCGAGGTAAAGTCTGTTGCCTGATTTTACTTTTAGTCACTCCCGGGGGAGATCCGTAAGGATTTCCCCTTTTTTTATTTCCCTTGTTTCTTTCTCTCCATTCTAAAGTTTGGAACCTAAAGATGAGTCGAAATAGCAGTCAAAGTCCGAGCCTATTCGGAAATCCCCTTTCACACCCGCTCAACGTTATATTAATCGTAAATTGTTTTATCTTCTTTTTGCAATATTTTGCAAATCAGCAGTTATTATACCGATTTGCTCTGATTCCAGAGTTTGTGATTGCGGGAAGGATTTGGCAGGTCTTCACATATGGTTTTTTACATGCTCCCGACCTAATTCCGTTTCATTTATTAGTTAATATGTATGGAATGTACATGTTAGGAACTCATTTGATTCCAATTCTAGGGAAAACAAAATTTACAATCTTTTATTTTCTATCTCAACTGGGAGCAGGGCTCTTTGTTGTAGGTTCAGCTTACTTGAATGAAATGTTAGGTGGTAATATTCAGTTTTTAGAATCTACAATGACAGTAACAATCGGTGCCTCAGGTGCGCTTTTCGGGTTACTTGCATTGTTTGGAATTTTTTATCCAGAAACAGAGCTTCTTCTTCTTATTTTTCCCGTGAAAGCCAAAAATGCTGTTTGGGTTTCGCTTGTTATCGGTTATGTGATATCTCAACTTTCTGGTGGAAATATTTCTAATACTTGCCATTTAGGTGGAGCAATTAGTGGACTCATTCTTTTCAAATTGTTCCAAAAGAAATTAGATCCATCAAAGGTTCCTCTTCCATTTCATTTAGAAGAGATCGTCGAAAAAAAACTTAGGTCCCTACCGAAACAGACAAGTGTGGAAGACCTATTTTTGGACCAAAAGAAAATCAATGAAGAATTGCTCCTGGAAATCGAAAAACGAAAGTCAAGTACGGAGATTGTTGCTTACTTAAAGGACAAACAGGTTGCTGATGCAAATATTTGTCCACCCAGTACGTACAACACCGAGGATCCGATCTGTTTGCGCTGTGAATGGATTGCAAATTGTGCCTTACGTAAGGCAGTTGAATGATTTTTTTTCGTAATTTCTTGACAGTTTATTTTAAGTGAGATAATAAACGGTATGGCTGATAAAAAAAAGTCTGTTGTTGAAGATCTTTTAAAAAGAGAAAAGCTAAGTAAGGATTTTGAAAGGGAAAAAACGTTATCCGAAAAAAAATCCATAGAGAGCGCGGTGGAATCCATTTCTAAAGCCACGGAAAGCAACCAAGAATCAGCAAAATCTTCAAAGTTTATTAAATCTATCGATATCGCTTTCTCCCAAGCCAAGGCGGACTTGCGCTATTACTTTCTAAATGATGGAAGTTTCGGTGACGAATTCAAAAGATTGTTCAATGAGAATGAAGATCTCTTCAAGCGATACGGGATTACGAGCCAGAAATACTTGGATTATATCCGCGAGTCTTTTGACAGATACAAAAAGATTCACAACATGATGCCCCTCGAACCCATGAAGTTGAAACAATTCAAGTATGTAGAAGACTCGATTACGGAATTGGTTCGAATGTTCAACCAAAGATTTGGCAAATAAGAGTCAGATTTTCAAAGTCGCTTTTTAGGTCTTCTTTCTCTCTTGACACCTAGCTTTTCAAACAAACATGCTAGGAATATGCAGGAATCACGTAAGACTTCTGAAACTGATATCCGTCTCGAGCTAAACCTTAGGGGCGCTGGGAACTACCGATTTGATACCGAGATCCCGTTTTTTGAGCATATGCTCTCTCATATATCTAAACATGGCCTGATCGATATGGATCTTTTCCTCAGGGGAGACATTGGAATCGATTGCCACCACTCTGTAGAGGATACAGCCATTCTACTCGGACAAATGGTCCACAAACAACTGGGAGACAAAAAAGGAATCTTTCGTTATGGTCATTTCACACTCCCAATGGACGAAGTATTGACCACAGTTTCTGTGGATTTAGGTGGTAGGTTTTACTTCAAATACACTGGTCCCGTACTGGATGGAAAATTTGGTATCTATGATGCTGAACTTACTTGTGAATTCTTACAAAAATTCGCGTTAAATGCTAAGATGAACCTTCACGTGGTGGTTCACTATGGGGAAAACAGACATCATATCCACGAGTCAATTTTTAAAGCACTTGGAAAAGCTCTCAGACAAGCGATAGCATTTGATACACAGTCAAACAACCAAATTCCGTCCACCAAAGGGATGTTAGAGTGATTGTGGTTTTAGATTTTGGAATGGGAAATATCCATTCCTTACTCAAAGCTGTCTCACTATATACTCGGAATTTTGTTTTTACAAGTGATGTTAAGAAAGTAGAACAAGCTGAAAAAATTATTTTGCCAGGCGATGGACATTTTGACAAAGCTATGGAAAACCTTAAATCCTCAGGGTTTTCTGAGTTATTAACTTCCCATGTGAATCAAAAAAAGCCACTTTTAGGTATTTGTATCGGATATCAAGTGTTATTTGAAGATTCGGATGAGTCATCAAAAAAAGGTCAGACGATACCCGGTTTATCTCTGATTCGTGGGAAAATTAGAAAGTTTGAAGGAAAACAAAATTTGAAAGTTCCCCACATGGGTTGGAACAAACTTCAAGATATAAAAGTGAAATCTTCAAAGTTACTAAAAGGCATAAAAAATGAAACTTTTATGTATTTTATACATTCCTATCGACCTGTAGGTGTTGACCGACTCGATATTACAGCAAACTGTCGTTATTATGGTGAGTCTTTTCCTGCGGTAGTTGAAAAGGACAATGTATTTGGCACACAATTTCACCCTGAGAAATCAGACAAACTTGGTTTGCAGATTGTTAAAAATTTTATTGAACTTTAATTTAGCCACTAATCATGAAAATTATTCCTGCGATTGATCTATTAGATAACGAAGCTGTTCGTTTAACGAAAGGCGACTATTCGCTAAAAACAGTGTATTCTAAAAATCCTGAAGAAATGGTAAAGATATTTGAGGAGAGTGGGGCTGAGATCATTCATGTTGTTGATTTGAATGCAGCCAGGACAGGAATGTCCACCAACCAAAAATCCATTGAGAATATAAAATCAAAGACTAAGGTAAAGATGGAGTTAGGTGGTGGAATTCGAAGTTTGGATCAAATGAAGTTTTACTCTGATCTAGGAGTGGAACGTTTGATTTTGGGAACCGCTGCTGTTGAGAATCCAAAACTTGTGGAAGAAGGACTCAAAATTTACGGTGTTTCCAGAATCGTAGTCGGGATAGACTCCAAAGATGGATTTGTCCGAACAAAGGGTTGGGAAACAAATTCAGGAATTCCTTATATGAAATTTTTAAAAGATATGTATAACTTAGGAGTAAGGCATATCATATTTACAGATATCAATAAAGATGGGATGATGATGGGCCCCAATTTGAATTTGTATTTAGAGATTTTAGATACTTTTTCAGATATTTTCATTGTTGCTTCAGGTGGAGTATCTGCTAAGGAAGATCTCTTAGAATTATTTACAGCATCCCAAGGTAGAATATTTGGAGCAATTACAGGTAAAGCTATCTACGAAGGAAAATTGAATTTAAAAGAATGTATTTCATTAATTAACGAAAAGAGGATTTCACTGAAATGAAACATAAAAAACAATCTATGATTTTGATGGGATTGGGAGCGGTTGGTCTCATTCTCTCTTTTTTACTCGCTATAGAATATTTTGCCTTGGGTACTTCCAATATTGCATCCTCTGCATGTTCTGCGTTAGGTGGAGGTGATGGATGTTCCAAAGTTGCAGAAAGTAAGTATTCTGCGATTCCGAATCTGCCATTTTTGGGAAATGTTCCGATTGCTCTATTTGGATTTGGATTTTATGGATTACTAACGTATTTGAGTTTCTTAATTTTTAAAACGGAGGATGAGAATTCTATCTTAAGACTTTCTAGTATCCTTTTTGTTTTAGCGCTTGCTGGACTCCTTGTCGACATCATCCTTTTTTCTATCTCGATATTCATTATTAAGACAATTTGCCAACTTTGTTTTTTAACCTACCTAGTCACAATAGGCTTTCTAGTGGTTTTGTTTTTAATTCGAAAACAGTACAATATCAACAAAATTGATTTGGGGAATGTGGTAAAGGAACTAGGAGCTACACTTGCAGTTGTTTACTTTTTTTCTTTTTCATTTGGGTTTGCAGCTTCCAAGATGACAGTTTCAGGATCTGGAACTCAAAACCTTTCAACCTCTCGCGGTATGGACAATGCTGAAATTCTTAAAAAAATAGATGAATACGATAAAGGTGCGAACTTGGGTCTCACAACTACAGGTTCTGCATCTATCGGAAAATCAGATGCACCTATTACAATTATTAAATATGCTGACTTCAATTGTGGTCATTGTTTACATACAAGTCACATTCTTCATACTGTACTTGCCGAATATGATGGAATGGTTCGAGTGATTTATAAAAATTTTCCATTGGATGGAAATTGCAATCGTCTGATTTCTCAACCAAGGCCAGGTGCGAGTTCTTGTATTGCGGCCATTGCCGCCATTTGCGCAGACAAACAAGGAAAATTTGAGCCAATGTATCGTGGGCTTTACGATAACACGGAAAAAGGTGTTGGTCATACAGCATCAACTGTGTTAAATTTGGCAAATCAACTTTCTTTGAATACGGCTCAACTCAAATCTTGTATGGGATCAAAGGAAGCACAAAACCAATTGAGTGCAGAGATTGAGGAAGCAGCAAAGCTGGATATACAATCTACACCTTCTCTCTTTATAAATGATAAAAGGATCGATGCTGGTACGCCGAATCCTGAGTTCTTGAAAGCACTCTTAGAAAAGTTAATTCAAAAACTATAGATAGTAATACCGAACTGGTCCTTCTTTTAAATTAGAAGGATCAGGAACAGAATCTATTTTCCAAGAATCTAGTACGTTCAACTCTTTAGTGTGTAATGCGGGACGCATGGCTACGATAGAGTTTTGTTTTTTATATAGCGAACGTCTTCCATAAAACCAACCATTCGTCTCTTCAACATGCACTTTTTTTCCATATTCCCCTCGCATTTGATAGGCGGAATGTATATCGTTTGCTAATTGACGAAATGTTTCAGGATTCATGGAAATTTGATGGTCCGGGCCAGGTAAATTTTCATCCAAAGTGAAGTGTTTTTCGATTACTGTTGCACCCATACCAACTGCAACTGAGGAAGCGAGAGTCCCTTCCGAATGATCAGAGAAGCCAACCAAAAAGGGAGTTGAGTCAAGATAAAAGGGAACAGAATTCAAATTTACTTTTTCAAAAGGGGTAGGATAGAGGGAAACACAATGAAGTAAACAAATACTTGTTTGTTTATATTTTAGATATTCAATCGCTCGTGTAACCTCTTCCGGCAGAGCAGCGCCAGTCGATACAATCATTGGTTTTTTTGTTTGAATGCATTTATCCAATAACTGTTTGTTAACAATGTCGCCCGAAGCAATTTTATAAATAGGAACATTTAGAGATTCTAAGAGATCGACAGCACTTACCGTGAGTGGTGTTGAAAAGAAATCCAAACCAAGATCCATTGCCGTTTTTTGAAATTCCTTATGAAGGCTTTCATCTAACTCGTATTGCTTGAATATATCAAATAGGAATTTCACATCCTTGTTCGTATTATCGATAAACTCTTCGGTTTTATAAGTTTGGAATTTGACAGCATCGGCACCACATTCTTTGGCTTTTTGGATCGTTTTTTTCCCGATTTCTAAATCGGCATTGTGATTTAAACCTATTTCAGCTACAAGATATGGTTTACTCTCTCGAGTTAATTTTCGTGTTCCAATCAAAAATTCCATGGTTATCCTTTGTAGTAATCATCGGCATATTATTCAAAACCCAAAGCCTTTCCGAGTTGGAAAATGAGACTTGATGACAGGATCGCTAAACTCGTCATGTAAAAAAACTGCAGTAATGGTATCCAAATCGTACCAGTTTCTTTTCTGGTTACGGCGAGCGTGGACATACATTGGCTCGCAAAGGCAAAAAATACAAGTAGAGACAGGCCCGTAAGCGGAGTCCAAACCTTGGTTCCATCCTTTCTCGTTTCATTTTTTAATGAGGTCCTTAAATTTTCAGATTCCTCACCTCCATCGGAACCGTATAAAACTGATAAGGTGGAAACCATTACCTCTCTCGCAGCAAAAGAAGTTAAGATCGAAATTCCAATTTTCCAATCGAAGCCCATAGGCACAAGTAATGGTTCGATTTTTTTTCCAAATTGACCTATGTAGGAATTTTCGATTTTTCTTTCGTTAGCCGCTTCCATGGATTGAGGATTTGGAAAATAAGAAAGGGCCCACAAAACTATCGATATATATAGTATCACTTGGCCAGCTGAAGATAAAAAGGATTTGATTTTTGAAAAAACTGTATGCCAAAGACTTCTAAAACTTGGAATCATATACCTGGGCAATTCAATAATAAAATAGGAAGAAGTGTCTTTAAAAACCGTCTTCCTGAAAATAAGAGCAAATATCAGCGAGCTCGTAAGCCCTATCGTAAACATAGAAAAAAGAACTAATCCTTGTATGTTTAAGAATCCGAATATGGGCGGAGAAACAAAAACAGTTCCAGTAATCAGAATATAAACTGGATATCTTGCGGAACACATAACCAGAGGGGAAACCAAAATTGTTGTTAACCTATCCGATTTATTCTCTATTGTTCTTGTGCCAAGTATTGCCGGTACAGCACATGCTGCTGAGGAAAGTAAAGGTATAAAAGATTTACCAGAAAGCCCAAATTTACCCATAATTTTATCCATCAAGAAACTAACTCTTGCTAAATAGCCGGACTCCTCCAGAATTCCAATGAACAAAAACAATAGAGCAATTTGTGGTACAAATGTAACTACACTTCCAACACCTCCAATGATTCCTTCTGCAACTAAAGATTGGAAGGGACCTGGTGGAAGAAATTCAGACATAAATGATTGTAACGAACCGATTCCAATTTCGATCCAGGACATGGGAATTTCAGCAAAAAAGAAAAGGCTTTGAAATAATAGGCTCATAAAAAACAAAAAAGATAAAAATCCCCAGAATGGGTGCAAAAAAAATGTATCAATACTACTTTCTAATGTACTAATGTATTCCTTGGGAATTTCAATTGTCTTGGAGATTAATGCTTTAATAAAAAATGAGCGGTGGATAACTTCCTCTTCGTACGAAAAATTATATTTCCCTTTTTTAAATTCAGTTTCAATTCTTTCTTGCGTAGACTTTGGGAAGGATTGTAAATACCTACTTTCTTGAATCAGTGGATCTTTGTTCAAATATTTTAAAGACTGAACTAAAAAGAACTCAGCTTCGTTTGAATCAACTTTTAGTTCTTTCTTTAACTTAGAAAGAAAAGTTTCTTCTTTTTGATCCCAATGCCAAACCCGGTTTATTTTTTTAAAAGAATTGGCATCTTTAATTGCATCTTTTAAAGATTGTATGCCATCTCCTGATTTTGCATTGATCAGGACAAAATGTAATCCTAATTCCTTTTCAAGCATTGTTAACTTGAGTTTTATTTTTTTCTTTTCCAATACATCCTTCATCGTTAGAGCCACTAAAACAGAGAGTCCCATATCTAAGATTTGTAGTAATAATTGGATTCCTCTTTCTAAATTTAGCGAATCTAAGACATACAAAACCTTATCGTTAGGTTTTCTTTCTAACAATACCTGATATGCGATTTTTTTATCTTCTGCTACGCCTCCAATCCCATAAGTTCCTGGAAGATCTGTAACAAAATATTGGATATCTTCCCAAATAAAAGATCCAGTTTTCTTTTCGACAGTGACTCCACTGAAGTTTCCCGTTTTTTGTTTTAGTCCTGTTAAATGGTTGAAGATTGTACTTTTGCCGCTATTGGGATTACCAACTAAAAAAATATTTGATATTTCGTTCATAGATAAGAATCCAAAGTTTTTGAATTATTTTTTAAGCACTTCTATATGCTGAGAATCTTCTATACGAAGACCAATCTGGTTGTTGCCAATCGAACATATCAAATTGCCGAGTTGTTTGGAGATTCTTTCCAGTTTGAGAATTGCCCCGGGATAAAAACCCATTTCGAGAAGTTCTGTTAACATTGATTTTGGTAGAATTGTAGTCTTTAATGAAACAATGATTGCTTCATCACCGATATTCAATTTGTCTAATGATGTGTTCATTTAATTCGTTACAAAACGAGAAGTATCTTTAAATAAATTGATTTCTGGCGCCATTGATTTTACGTACCTGTCAAAATAAAGCATCTGCTTCATGAGGAGTGCAAACTCACGAGGGATTTTTAATCCATTTTTTTCAGCGATATCCTTTAAATCATACATAATACGGTTGAGTTTTGTTTCATCAAACATTTGATTTTCACTAATTGACTCGTATACGTTTTCTAATTCAGAAAAGACATCGTTTAGTTCCTTTGCAAGTAAACTTGGGCTCACTCCTGAATCTGTCGAATCCATTGCCACTAACCCTTGAGCAACAAGCATAGGTTCGCCGATTCCAATTCCCTGTGTAAACAAGAGTAATCCTTTCCAAACTTTTGGGGAAATACGACCAACGATTCCAAAATCTATAAAACCAATCGTCCCATCTTTCAAAATCATCAAATTACCAGCATGAACATCTGCATGAAAAAAACCCTTTTTTGCCAGCGAAGAAAACCATACCTCTAAAGCATCATTTAACACTTTACGAGGATTATCAGAATATTTTTTGAGTCCTTTTTCGTCCGTTATTGGTACACCATGAAACCTTTCCATGGTTAATACCTTTTTAGTGCTGAGTGTGTGGTAAACTCTCGGGACTCGAGCCCTGGTTTCTCTCACATCTAACAGATATTCCTCGAATTCTTCTATGTTTTGAGCTTCTTGAATGAAGTCAATTTCAGAAAGTATGGAAGTTTGGAATTCTTCAAACATAGCAGTTAGTCCAGACTTTTTGAATTCTGGTGCGATCCAGCCTAGTATTTTAGTAAGCAAACCTAGGATTTGCATGTCCGTCTTAAGAGTGGTTTGTATATCAGGCCTTTGGACTTTGACCACGACATCAAGCCCTTCTTTTGTAACCGCGCCGTGGACTTGGGCGATGCTCGCCGATGCCAAGGGTATCTCTTCAAACTGGAAAAAAACTTCCTCGAGTTTTCCACCTAGCTCTCGTTCTACTGTTGATCGAATATCTCGAAAATCGAGTGGCCGAACAGAATCTAAGCATTTTTGCATTTCTTCGACATACTCTTTTGGGAAAAGTGAAGGTGCACTTGCAATAAACTGACCTAACTTTATATAGGTAGCGCCGAGACTTTCGAAGGCTTCTCTGAGGGAAGTAGCAATCTCTCTATGATCTGCTTTCCCCTGGGCTATTTTGGTCAGGATGGATGCCGCTTTACCAGTGAAAACCATTCCCGAATGCGCCATTCGGAGGCTAGATTGAAATCCAAAGGAGAGGTAGTCGGAGAGTGTTTCCATGTCCCCAGTTTTTATGGGACTAAAACCTTGGAAACGAGAAAATCAAGCCTTTCGTCCAATTGAATTAGAGTTGCAGGATTAGGTCCCCACCAAAAACTTATCAAATCGCACCCATGAGCCAAGAAACTGTCCTGTACCAAGAGTTAGAGAAACTCGATTTAAACGAAATAAAGAAGATCGCTACCCTTTGGAACATCCAAAAAATCCCCGGCAAGGACAAAAAATCTACAATACTTGGGCTTATGGAGATCTTTCAGGACGAATTCTATCTAAAAGGCGTTTTAGAAAAATTCACCCCTCTTCAAGTTAACATTCTTACTTCCATTTTAAAAAACAAAGGTGTAATGACCCTTGGCGAGATTTCCAGAAAGGTCAATATTCCGCCAATCAACGTAGAGATGGAATTGGGAGTACTCCGTAAGTACTACCTCCTATACCAAAGAAAGAACCGGGAACGACTTACTAACAATCTAGATAAATACCATGCTTACGATGAGTTCTTAAAACTGATTAAGGTGGATTCCAACCCGAAAGGCGAAAAGTTTAAATACTCGATCGAAAAATCTCTTCACAAATCTACGATGGCCGAGATTCCTGAAGAGTGGAAACATGCAGTTGGTTCCAAAAAAGGTGAGAGCATTGACCATTTTCTGAAACATGCACTCTCCAAAGAAGTTATCCAAAAGCTAATCGATGATTTGAGTGATTATGATAAAGACATACTCCACAAGATTTACACACACGGTGGTGTAATTGAAGCAGAAAGTATTCGCAATTATATAACTGTTAGCCGAGGAAAGTTTGATGTTACGATCCCCCACCTAACATCTTTATTCTTAATCAGAGATTTATATTACGTAGAAGATAAGTTCATTCGTGTTATTGTAATTCCTAAGGAAATCTTGGATCACTTGCAGTATTCACCGATCCTTCCTCCTGTCAAAAAAGGGACTAGAGTTCGCCAAGAAAAGATCAGTGCCAATGGTTTAGATTTTTTCTTAAATGTTAAAAAGTTAATTTCTTATATATCCCGAAAAGGACTAAACCTTGCCAAATCGGGAAAGATCAAACAAGCAGATCATAAAAGAACTGAAACGGAATTACTATCTCCTGACATTGAAATATTCCCAGAAAAAAGCCAAGTCTATCAAATCGAATTGATACTTCCTATACTGAAGTTGTTAGGTTATGTCGACATTAAAGGCGAAAATGTTATTCTAACACAGGATACTGATGAGTTTTTGAAAAAAGATATTTTTGAACTCATGAAAATTGTCATCCATGAAGTCAACGAAGCCAGAACAAGAAGATTAAACCCAGCGGAAGTATTTACTGCTACAGAAGTTCCCTTCTATGAAAAAGGTATCCTTGACAAAACTGTGAAACTAATCATGGCTCATGGAAAAATAAATGTATCGGTTATTTTTTCTCACATTGTTCGCGATCATTTGGTTTTTTCGCCAACGTTCCAAATCAAAACATACGAAGAGGATCTTGCAGATCTTCGTAAGGAAATTATCTCTGCCATTTTCTATTTACAACTCTTTGGTTTGATCGAAGTTGAATACCCGCAAAGGCATTTGAGTCTTTCTGAGTTAGGTCTTCATTACTTCAATCATGAGCCATTAACAACCGCTACAGAAAAGGGCGGAATTACCATCAACCCTGACTTTTCTATCATTGCTTTTCCTGATCGAGTTTCTATCAATGGGATTCATCTTCTGAAAGCATTCTGTGAATTGAAAGATTACGATAGGGTTTACACTTTTTTACTAACCAAAGATTCCTTTCAATTGGGGATTTTATTAGGCTATGAAAAGGATGTGTTCATTCAGTTTTTACGCGAATCATCTAGGGCAGATCTCGCTCAAAACCTCCTATTTTTGTTAGATGATTGGGGAAATAATTTACCGATCGTAACGATTACCGAAGATTCTGTTCTACTAAGAACTAAAGACGCTCAGGTGATGGAATTGCTTCTTGGCCAAATCAAAGGTAAAAAATTTGTTTTGGAAGAGGTCAGTCCAACAGGAATCATCATCGAAAAATCGAAAGTGATGGAAGTCATCGCAATTGCTGAGAAGTTGAATATGATCATTCGACTCAATCGATAGGTAAAGCAAAAGGTTCCACTCTCAAGTTGTTTAAAAGGTTGGCTTTAGATCCAAATATAGGCGGGAAGGAATTCCCCTCCCAGTTCATTTTAGTTTTGGGTTTTATCTGAAACTTATTTTTTTTCGGGAACCAACTCTGGGTCGGTAACTTTTATCTTTGATTTGAAGTCCCATTTGCGGAAAGGCGAAACGGCATCCAATCTCTCTTGTGTTACAAAAAAAAGCCTTTCTCCATATTTCACAAGTCCACCTTTGTAATACGCATACTTTGTCTTGTGGTCGATAGTCCCTAGTTCGGAAACCTTGTTCCAATCTTCGCAAGTTTTGAGTGAAGGAACCTTCCTTAGGTGTAATTCCTTAATCGAGTTGTCTTTCACTGCGTCGCGAAGTATTTTTTCCCATTCCATATTCGAATAGACTTTCTTTCCTTATGTAAATTTCAATTTCATTTTTCA
Organism: Leptospira sp.; assembly: GCA_027533185.1. Classification (GTDB taxonomy): domain Bacteria; phylum Spirochaetota; class Leptospiria; order Leptospirales; family Leptospiraceae; genus Leptospira_A. The sequence goes on from JAPZTS010000054.1 coordinate 25,031, forward strand.
TTCCCATCAGAAGATATTTGCCTTCCAGACCTCAAAAACCCGAAAATCAGCATAAAAATTGCAAAACTCCGTAAGGGCCAAGGTCCAAACCGAAGAAAGGGAGTAGGTTCTTTCTTCACTTGCAAAGGTAAATGGAGAAATGCGATCAGTTTTTGGTTGGAAGGAAGCTCGCCGAGGAGGTCTCGCCCCCAAGGATCAAATCCTTTGGTGGTTCCCGTGACGGCTAGTCGAACCAAAGGGAGTCCCGTTTCGATCGCTCTAAGTCTCCCCGCACCTGCATGCAAATTACTTTCTCTTTCCGATAGAAACCAAGAATCATTGGTTAGATTCAAAAGGAATTGGATATTTGGGTCATACGACTTTTCTCGCACAAAGTTTGAATTTAGAATTTCATAACATATTAACGTTTGAAAATGGAATGTTTCGTTTGATTTCGACTTCGCCGTAAAATAAGAGTTATCAGAGCCGGGTTTGTGGTTGCTTGTTTCTTTAAAAATATTTCTTAAAAAAGGTAAACTTGATTCAAAGGGGATATATTCTCCAAAAGGTAATAAAATTTGTTTTGGCCTCCTCTCAAAAACTTCTGAATCGAATCGTTTCAGGGTTGCTGAGTTCTGGGTATTCCCATCTGAAATAATTTCATTAAATAGTATATTGGATTTAAGATTCTTCGCCAGATTGATTACCACTTCCTCAAAACTACTGCTATACGTTGAGGATCTTTGGTTTTCCGATTTCAATGTCCCTAAAAATGGAACAGCAGATTCAGGAAACACGAGTAAATCTATCGGTTGCTCAGACGAAAGATAAGCTTCCATTCCCAATTGGTAAAAGGTCTGAAGCGCATGAGTTAAATATTTTGAATCTTCTCTATCTAATTTCTTAGAATATTCTGTGTTCGTTTGGATCAGTCCCATATTAATTTCAAAATCGGTAGGTATTTCCTTAGTTAACAATACCAGATTTAGAGTTAGGATCACGGAACAGGGAATAAGTTTTAGTAGAATTGATTTTAAGGAATTCTTCCTGTGCAAAAAACCGAGATAAATCGACGCAGAAAGTATAATTAGAGATAAACTCAAGGCTTCCACTCCAAAGACTGCTATTTGGCGAAGAATTAAATTGTTTCGAAGCAAATCACCGAAATACAAAGGAAAAATCATCGGGCATAATTCCGTTAAACTTAGCGTTCCAATTAACAAAAGGATCAAGTCATTAAGTTTCGCATCCTTTTTGTACTTTTTTATCAGAAGTAGGACAATAAATGGTATGATTAGTTTATAGAACGAGGTCAAGGCAAAGAGTAAAAAGAGAAGTCCCGCCGAAATACCACTAAGTCCTGTTATATTTAATATCCCCCAGTATACCCAATAAAAAGTCGATACCGAGAGAAAGAAAGAATACCAAGCCGTATATAAAAATGCGTAGGAAAGTTTGGGCGAACTGTAGAATTTTAAAAAAACATGAAAGAGTAGGGCAATCGATAAAATTCCACAAAGAGCGGAACCAACAGGCTCCAAACTTAAGCTCAAAAAAAGACTAGATAAAAGTAAATAGAGTAAATTATATCTATTCACTTTGGTTCTTTAGAGTTCTCTCATATTCTATTCTTCTTGTATATTCTTCGGCGAGTTCTTTACTTCCAAGAATCGTTGATCGTATGTCCATTATCTTTTTTTCTCGATCTGCAGGAGATAGATTTGGGTTTTGATTTAAGAATTTTTTTTCTTCTTGCTCTAGCCGACTTATCTTTTCTTCCTCCTCTTTAATTTCCTTTAAGACTTTTTCCATCCTCTCATTTCCGTCTTTGCCAAAGTAGGAAATTCGAATTTCTTTTTCTTTGTTCTCTCTATCTTTAGGACTCAGTTTTGATAGTTCTGCCTGTCTTAGTTCCATTTCTGTTTCGAATCGATCAAATTTAGGTTCTCTTGCGACGAGGGCGTTGTAGTAGTTTCCAAAGGATTTTTTTCGGAATACATCATATTGCCGTATCCTTTCGTCTGCACTCAGATTCTTTGTTTCTTCCAAAAAGTTCTTTCTGTTGAAACTAAAATCAGCAGTTGCTTCCTCCAAACCAAAGATAAGATCGGCATCTTCTTTCGAGAATATTTTTCTCCGTAGTTCTTTTACTTTTTCATACTTTTCATAATTAGAGAAGGACTTACTTGTTGTATCTAAATCCACCATTGCAGATTCATATTTCAAATAGTTGGTCAGCAGTTGAATGAGTCGATTGGCATCTGACTCCGAATATTCATTTTTTAAAAAAGCTTTGATGTATTCGTGGCATTGTTCTCGAGTACTTCCATCGGGGCATTGTCTCCTGAGTGTCCAAAGTTCAGAGACTAAGTTGAGCTCACCTGTTTTTGCTTTTGCTAATATTTGTTCAAAGCTCAAAAAATCACCTTCAGCAGAAAACAAAGTCTTCGCCCCTTCTAAATAATAAGGATCAATCGTATAACCTTCTCCTTCAGATTGGCTACGGAAGAAGGATTCTGCTTTGTCGTTCGGGTTCGTTTCTTCAACCGATGAGAATTCATTCGGTCTCGCAAGGAAGATGACAACCAAGATGAGTAAAACAGCGCCTAGAGTGTACAATAAATTTCGGATCAATGTTTGGTTCATAATTATTCTAAATTTTAAACTTCGGTGATTAGAATTGAATCAAATAAATTCCATTCAAGAAACAAAAAAACCCAAGCGTAAATGCTTGGGTTTTTCAAAGCCAGAAATCAATTCTTTCTATTGGTTCGCTTTCATATTGGATGCTACACCCAAATAGAATCCCTCTACGTCATACCAAAGACTGCCTGACCGAAGTGTATTAGAAATTTGTAAGTGGTCAATCCCTGTGGTTAGGATACCAAACGAAGGTCCACCCTTCCAGGTTCCCCATTTTTGAGAACTCAGAGGGACTAGTCCATCATTGGTAACTCCTTGGCCTTGGAAAAGTCCCCCAGCCGCGCAAGCAGGATGAAGGATTCCCATAAGCGGATGCTGGATGAGATCAGGAATTGTGATATAGGAGCCATATGAATAGTATTTCACTCCAGAGCGGTTGGGTGTAGCCGAATTGAAACTGACCAATCCTTCTTTGGTGAGAGAGGATAGAGCCGCCAAGGCATTTTGTTGATTTGTTCCACCGTAAACTATTTTGACTAGAGTTTCTACAATTCCAGCAACGAAAGGTTGAATCCAAGAAGGCAAAACAGATTTTACGATATCAGCAATCGGAGAACCGTAATGAGGGGTATTTAAGGTAGTGAGCGTAGATGTTCTTCCAACCATTCCTAGATTGGACACCATATAACGGCTGTCAAGTCCTCCTTGTGAATGTCCAAGGATGTGAAACTTTCCCGAGTAGTTGGTCGCGGCAGCATAGTTTAAAATCAGAGATTTCAATTGGCCTGCGCGGACTTCGTTCGAATTGGCCGCAGATTTTCCAGGAGCGTATACGGTTGCACCTTGTCTACGAAGGTAGTCGTCCATTCCCCCCCAATAATTTACAATGCTAATCACTCCGCCCGAATTTTCTCCCCAACCAAAGAGACCGTGCGATAGAACAATTGGATAGGTTCCTGCTAAAGGTTTGGAAGACGAACCAGAACTCGCCCAAATGGATGAGAACATGGAAGCCATGGCCATTGTTGTTAAAATTAAAAATCGTAGCATAGTTATTTCACCTCTGAATTTCTTTTGCTCAAATTATGGCGATTTGACATATAAAAGGCAATTAAAAAATGAATTAAGTTCATGGATTTAGGAAAAAAATTGAATTATATTTGAACATGTTCAAATATAATTGACATTCCGAGTATACCATTTAAAATTGAACGTGTTCAAAAAGGAGTCTGTTATGTCGAAACGATTTGAACTTTTAATCCAACTGTCTTTCGTATTCTGTGGATTGCTTTCCTACGGCTCGATTCTCGCCGACGAAACGAAGAGTTTAAATTGCAAACTAAATGATCTAACCTGTATTGAGAAAAAAATAAAGAGCGAGGAGTTCGATATCAATCAAACGGATAACTTAGGCAAAACTATCTTTGATTATGCGATCGAAGCTAAAAATAAACTAATCCTGGAATATTGTCTCAACAGTGGTTATCTGTATTCTGGTTCCAATGTAAGCGGAACAACCTACCTTCATAAATTAGTAAGCCAAAACGATCTGAAAAATACGGAAACCTTACTGGCCATCGGAGCCGATCCCAATCTAGTAGATCGAAATGGAGAGTCTGCACTAGATATCGCGAAAGGCTTCGGTTTTCACTCGATGCAAATTCTTCTCGAGAAATATGATGCAAAACCTCTAAAAAATACGAAGGACCAGAGAGAGAATACAATAATCCTGTATCTGGTTTATATCCTGATGAGTGTTGCCGTGACGATCTGGGTTGCCAGAACCTTATCGAAAAACGGGATCATATTTTTAATCGATGCTTTTAAAGATCCGGGGCTCGCAAATTCAATAAACCATCTTTTAGTTGTTGGTTTCTATCTTATAAATTTGGGTTATATTGCAATGGCACTAAAAATTGATTTAAGGCCTGGTGATTTTGTTGAAGTGATCGAAATCATTTCAAATAAAATTGGAATAGTTATACTATTGTTAGGTTTTATGCATTTTTTCAACCTTTCCCTATTTGGAAGACTACGAAAGCGGACTCAAATGAAAGAATTGAATTCAGTATCGCTAAATCCAACTTCAAAGATCGAAAAAAAACAATAGGGCAGTGAAAATTTAAATGGATCGGGATAAAAAAAAATCCGAACAAACCAGGGAGCGAATCTATTCAATCGCAATCAGATTATTTCAGACCGAAGGATATGATGAAACGACGATGAGGCGAATCGCTAGCGAATCAGAAACTGCCCTCGGGTCCACTTACTATCATTTTAAGAATAAAGAAGAAATCGTATTAATGTTTTATAAACAAAGTCAAAAAGATATAAAATTACAAAGCAACAAGTTTAATGAATCCACACCAGATTTTAAGTTGCGTTTGAAAAACATACTTTTATATCGATTGGAGTCATTTGCGAAGTATAAAAAGTTTCTTTCGGTGTTAGCTAGGAATGCAGGAGACCCGAATCACCCTCTCTCTCCGTTCAGTGTCGAAACTAAAGAAATTCGGGAAGAAGCGATCGGGATGATTCGAGATGCGTTGGCTACTTCTAAATTAAAGTTGAAGGGAGAGCTTTTATATTTATTACCTGAGTTACTTTGGTTGTACCAGATGGGTATAATTTACTTTTGGATATCAGATACTTCGAAAAGTTATGAAAAAACAAAATTGTTAATTTCCGAATCTTTAGATCTAATTTTTAAACTCATTAAAATCTCAAGTTTCCCTTTCTTTAAAAATATATTAGGTCCGATGTTTCGTATCTACAAAGTTGTAAAAACAATTTAGCACTAAGTTTCAAAAACTCTCTGGTTGCAATTTTCGTAGAGAATTGATTGCTTTTGGAAATGGTCAAAGCTTCGGGATCGGTTGTTATCGATCGAATCCGAAACTTCCGTGAAAATTTTTGTTTATCTCATCCCAAGTTTTGATTGAAATACTATCTTGATGGAATCGTAGGTTGGTTCTTCTACGAACTCTTGCTTGCTATACTACTATCTTCAAAGGAAGCAAACTTGAAGATTCCCTTGGAAACTATGATAGAGATATTTCAAGCCTATCTTTATATTGTCCCCGCCTTTTTAATTGCCTTGTATTTATCACATTCCATACTCCCTGGGTTTGGATGAAGTTCTGGGAGTTGGTAAAGTAAACTCGCTGATTCTCTAAAACTTAGGAAAGATTGAATGGAATCGATTACTAAACCTTCTTACGGTAGCGAATGTAAAACCTTTCAAAAGAGGATTTGTCCCAGTATTCGATTGCTTCTTTGTTTTGTAGAATTGCTCTGAGTTCGATAGATGGAATTCTTTGGTCTTTGCACCAAACTTCTACATCGGCGAGGAGGGATTTCATATATCCTTTTTTCTTGTTGCCTAGTTTCGTAACAGCAAGATCGATAAAAAGAGATCTCTCTTCTACTAAGTGAGGCTTCTCCTCAATTCGACCGATGAGTAAGGAGAGTAATTCCTCGGAAATAAAAAATCCCCGCATATAGACCTTACCTGTACCTATCAATTTAAAATAGATGTCGGTAAATTTTGCTGCAGCCCTGGGTCTAATTTGAAATAAACCATCTAATTCCAGTTCATTGACTTTTCTGAAAAACTGGTTCACTAATTCGATGGCTTGGTTTCTATCCTTATCTTCTAAGTCGCGTATCACCCTAAACCATTCGTTGGATGAGATAGGATTTCAATTCACTGATCAAAACTCGTTCTTGTTTCATAGAATCACGTTCTCGAATTGTTACGGAATGATCCGTTTTGCTATCATAATCCACAGTGATACAAAATGGAGTTCCGATTTCATCATGACGACGGTATCTCTTTCCAATAGCGCCACTTTCGTCATAGTCAACATACCAATGAGATCTCAAATCTTGGTAGATCGATTTTGCCAATTCATCTAATCCATCTTTTTTCATCAGAGGAAAGATCGCCACCTTCATTGGAGAGACTCTCCTTCCAAAACTAAGTACAGTTCGCACTTCTGAATTTTCGAGAGTTTCCTCCTTATATGCATCACAAAGCACTGCAAGGAACAGGCGGTTGAGTCCAAGCGCAGGTTCCACTACATAAGGTAGATATTTCTTTTTATTATCCAAATCGTGATACTTTAAATCTTCTGAAGAAAAAGTTTCATGTTGGGTAAGGTCGTAATCAGTTCTCGATGCAATACCCCAAAGTTCACCCCAACCAAACGGGTATTTGTATTCGATATCACTAGTGCTATCGCTGTAAAAGGAAAGTTCTTCTTTTTCATGCTCTCTAACACGTAGGTTTTCCTTTTTAAGACCAACTACATTTACAAGCCAGTCCATACAATAATTGACCCAATACTCGAACCATTGTTTCTGTGTACCTGGCTCGCAGAAAAATTCCATCTCCATCTGCTCAAACTCACGAGTTCTAAAGATGAACTGTCTTGCCATAATTTCGTTTCGGAAGGATTTTCCAATTTGGGCAATTCCAAAGGGAACTTTTTTTCGAGCAATTTGTGAGACATTTTTAAAATTGATAAAAATTCCTTGAGCGGTTTCGGGTCTGAGGTAGATATCAGTGGCACCTTCCTCAGATGCACCATGTGATGTTTTAAACATCAAATTGAACTGCCTTGCATCTGTAAAACTGCCAACCTTCCCACAATTAGGGCAGGCATAACCCTTTTCTTTGATGGTTTGAGTCAGCTGCTCTAAAGACTTTCCCGTCGCAGCACCTTCTCCTTCTTTGTCTTCTAAGAACTTATCCACTCGGATTCGGGTTTTGCAATTTTTACAATCCATAAGGGGATCATTGAAGTTGGAGACATGTCCTGATGCCTCCCAGACTCTTGGATGGAGTAGTATGGAAGAATCTAGACCCAATACGTCATCTCTTCGATGCACGAAGTATTCCCACCAAAGGCGTTTTAAATTGTTTAGGACTTCGATTCCATTTGGTCCATAGTCAAAAGTATTGGAAAGTCCCCCATAGATTTCCGAGCCTGGGAAAACAAATCCCCTCCTTTTAGAAACTGCAACGACGGGTTTTAAGGATTGTTCTTCTTTCTCTTTCGACTGGGCCATATCCGCCAAATTTTTTGTTTTCCACGAAAATTCAAAGTATTTTCCTTGAGAATGTAATAAGAATGGACGCTACAAATCGAAAACCCCTCTCCAATTGGGCAAAAAAATCCTTAAGTTTTCTAGTTTGGATGTCGCCTCTTTTTTCTCTTGGACCATTTTTCCCGTTGGGTGTGCTGTTTGCCTTCCCGAGAGAGTACAAACTCCAAATGAAAGCATTGGTAGTAGTAGGGATTTATGTTTTAACATGGATTTTGATTTTCCCATTGGAACTTTTGCATAGGTCCAGTTTGGCTTGGGAAACGGAAATCAATGCGTTTTTTTCAGAAGAAAACAACCTATCTATTGTTAAGCTTGGAATAGTGATTTCCGTTTTTTTCTGTTTGGTTTTAAATCTTTTCCACTCACTAAGGCGAAACCAGAGACGAGAAAAGATCCGGCAAAGTAAATTGGACGAAACGCACTCCAATCTAAAAATCAGAACTGAAAAAAGAATCCGGGATGCAAAGTTCGATACTCTACTTTTTGTTTTCCTCTTTGCTTTATTTTTAACTTTTGCCTTTACCGCACTTATCGAATACATCCGCGGTGGAAAAACTCCCCAACAGATGATGCCCATACAAGACCTGTATTCGTTCTTGTTCAATTTTTGTTTGTCGGTTTCAATTTTACTAATAGGTTTTAATAGAAATAAATTTCCTTCTATTTTAAGTTATACTCTCATAAAATACTTTAATGGCATTCGGAATCGAGAGGTTTGGAAGTCGTATGCGTCAAATGGCATCCACTTTCCACTAGTTAAGGAACTTCAAATAAAATCTAAGGCAATTTTTCGAGACCGATTTTTGCCTGGCCTTGGTCATATCTATCTTTATGAATATTGGCGAGGCTTCCCCTTGCTTTTTATCGGGCTTTTACTTTGGCTGTTTCTTGCAGTCTGGGTTTTCTCTTATATAAGTCCCGTTTTTGGTATACAATTTTTGGCAGGATTCGGCTTAAAGCCTGGAATTGCTGACAAAGATTTTTTTGTTTCCTCACAAAACATAGGATATGCGGTCATATCTTTTTTTGCCCTTGTTGGATTGTATATTTATTCGAATACAATGATAGAAAAATCCTTTAGCTTACAAAACTTGGGTTTTAGGAAAGATAAAAATGGTGAGGAAGAAAAATTCTTTACACCTGGTATTCGTAAAGGTTTTAAAAACGTTCTACCAGTCTCTTTGCTATTTCATTTGATACTTCTTTGCCTCGTCTTTTTGATCCCAATTTCACTCCAAAGGAATTCGCAAAAGAAAGACTCTAAAAAATCGGCTGATCACTTCCAACCGGAAAAAATGGAGTTTTACTTTATCGACCCTAATATTCCAGATGAAATGGAAGGTTTGAATGGAGGAGTGATTACTGGAAACGAAACTAAAAATAGTGAAAAAGGTGAAAAGATTACGAACGAGAAAGTTGCTGATAATGGTCCGCAAAAAGGATATGTAAAAAAAATTAGAGGGAAAAAGGTACCTGCAACATATTCTAATTATATTTCAGCGAAAATGCGTGTCCCAGAAAGTTATATGGACTATTGGGCAAAAGCTCCACAGCCTTACTCCTGTGTGGTGGCCTATACGATTACTCAAGATGGAGATGTGATTGATGTGCAACTAGTTGAAGCTTCCAATTATCCTGACCAAGATTTGCGCACACTGCAACTTGTTGAATCCTTAAGTCCTTTGATGCCACCTCCTGGAACCAAAAATGATATCCGTGTAACGGAGCTTTTCTGGAATGGACCGATTGATCCCGACGTTGTTCCTACTGAATTGCAAAAAGAGATGATCAATCTTTTTGATGGTCGTTATATGGAAGAAATTAACGAATGAAAGATCCAGCAGAATTACTAGATTATTTGATCGGTTCTTTGTCCGTCCTCCCATGGATGGTAGTGGTATGGAAATCCTACTCTCCTAAAAAAACCTACCGGGAAATATTTGGAATCGTATTGGGTTTGATATGCGGTTGGTTATCGACAGTCATAATCTTACAACTCCACCCAATTCTTTGGCCCGAGACTGATTTTGTTTCTAAAAAGAAAGTCAGTCTACTGACACAAACTGCTCATATTGCTTTTATCAAGGCAGGAATGGTTGAAGAGGGATTTAAGATTTTTTTTATTTTACTATTAAGTTTTCTTTTTGGCTTTGATTATAAGAACCAAAGATTTTTAACACCCGTTGTCATTATAGCTGGTTATGTTGCTCTGGGTTTTTCATTAATTGAAAATACGGAATACATCCGTAGAGAGGTGGATGGAAAAAAACTGGACATATTCCTTGCGAGAACCATTCACTCTTCCAATATCCATCTTTTGATTAATATATGTTTTGCGCTCTTTTTATTAAAGTCAAACCTACGAAACGACCTTCGGTCTAAGTTAGAATTGATCGGATTTGCCTTCCTTCTCGCCGTTATCCAGCATGGAGTTGTTGATTTTTTACTAATCCCAGGAGCAACGATTGGACTTTGGATTGCAACTGCATTATTCGTAGGAATCTGGGTTTGGGTAACAAGAGATTGGAAAACTCTGGTCTACTTAGAAGATAAGAATACTCTTATACCCGCTTCGGAATATTCTTCCCAATCAAATTGAAAGGTTCTAATTTTTGGAATCTCTGGATGCTCCCAAATTTCCTTCCAAAATTTTGGAACAACTTCTTCGGGGGCACCTGGTTGGATAGTAAAATAACGGCCCTTTTGCGATGGAATTGTAAGTTTTTTCAAATCACCCGATGTCTTTTCTTTTTCGTTAACCGCGTAACCTAACATAAAATAATATTTCCCAGTTTCATCCGATTCATATTGAAAATACACAGCGTAAAGCGGATCAAACTTACGAACCGATTCTAATCGTTTCGGGAAATCCTCTTTGTAGAAACGAGAATAAACCTGAGGTATTTTTACTTCCGCGTCACCCTTCTCGTTGGATGTCTGGATTTGAAGACCTAAGATTGTAAATTCCTCTGTCTGAACCAAAGGCTCTTTTATCGTTTCCATGGGCAAAAGCATTAAAGGTTTCTAAAAAAATTCAATCCTTTCTTTTCATTCTATTTGACAATTCTATCACATTCGAAATCATGGTATTCACTCCTGGTGATTATGGAGAGAAGGTAATACCCGTTCCCATTCCGAACACGGAAGTCAAGCTTCTCATCGCCGATGGTACTATTGGGTTCGCTCAATGGGAGAGTAGGACATTGCCGGGTTAGTTATTATTGTTTGATAAA
>JAPZTS010000040.1 GCA_027533185.1 Leptospira sp.
CCTAGATCAATTCATAGAAGAACAACAAAGGATTTATAAGACTGTGCCTGGTAAAAGCAATTTGTTAAAAGTTTATGATATTCGTAAGTTAGGATTAAACCGAAAGAGTTTTTTTGCAGACATAACACATCTCAACCAAAAAGGAAGAGATGTAGTCGAGAGTTATGATGGAAAATCCTTATTTGATAAGGCCAGTCCTTCGCCCTAATGCATGTAAGTTGATACCCCAGCCAAGTCCAAAGAATTGTTTGGGTGTTACAATCTCATCCGTGGTCGGATCCCATATATCTTTTACAAACGCTTCTGCGCTGATTTCTGTTCCGTAGGGTATGCCCCAAAAATTTTTATCTTCCGAGTTTGGCATAACTGCCTCCTTTTGACCTATTTTCCCTTTTTTTCAGATTCTACCATAGCATAAAATTCTTGGAAATGGTAGGCAGAATCGTTTGGACCGGGGCAGGCCTCAGGGTGGTATTGGACTGCCATCACGGGTAGGCCTGTTCGTTTTAGGCCAGCAACCGTATTGTCAAAAAGATTGAGTCGAGTGATCGGCGTTTCCCCACCTGCATCATCTAGAACATGGAACCCGTGGTTTTGAGAAGTGATTTCTATTTTTCCCGTTTCTTCATTACGAACGGGGTGGTTACCACCACGATGACCAAACTTGAGTTTTGCGGTCTTTTTTCCTAGGGCTAGACCGATAATTTGGTGTCCCAAACAAATACCAAAAAGAGGGACTTTGGCATCCATAATCTTTTTTGCAGATTCTTTCGCGTACTCTAAGGGACCAGGATCTCCAGGGCCATTGGACAAAAAGAATGCATCAAAATTTTGGGATAGTAGTTCGCTTGCGTCCGTTTTTGCAGGGAATACATGAACATTGAATCCTGCTGAGTCCAAAAGTCTTAGGATATTTCTTTTTACTCCAAAGTCATAGACAGCCAACTTGTATTTGCTAGGCGAATGGGCACCAAACACATAAGGTTTTTCACAAGTAACAACACTTGCGAGATCTAGTCCTTCCATACTTTTTGCATTTTTTACTTCGGAAAGAAAGGAATCCTGATAGGTTTCGCTCACAAAAATACCGCAGTTCATTGCACCAGAATTTCGGATAATTCGCGTTAGTTTGCGAGTGTCGATGCCTTGTATAGCGGGAACACCAAAACGTACTAGGAAATCACCCAGAGTTTCTTTGGATTGGAAATTGGAGGGTCTTGCTACATATTCTTTTACAATCAGTCCGGATGCCTGGATGCGGTCGGATTCCATATCATCTGGATTGATTCCGTAGTTTCCAATCATCGGGTATGTGAGGTTGATAAGCTGACCTTTGTATGAGGGATCGGTGAGGATTTCTTGGTAGCCTGCCATAGAGGTGTTGAATACAACTTCTCCAATTGCGTTTGTATTTGCCCCAAAGGAAGTTCCTTCGAGGACGGTTCCGTTTTCTAATACCAAAAAAGCCTTCATACGAGTCCATTCCAAAGAATTGGCTCCTCCTGACGATTCAAAAATCAATCAGTCAGGGATGTAGAACCGTTGCGTTCTATCGTAACGGTAGTATCCTTTGATTTCGACGGTCTCGAGTCGCCCGAGCCTGTCTGCAAATTGAGTAGCAACTATGGGATCAATCGTCAGATAGTTCCTTCTACTTCGGACAAGGTAAACGATTTGCCCCGTTTCTGCATTTGCCTCGATGACCTGACCTTGGATGTAGCGCGCTAGAGATTTTCCTTTTGATACTCCGATTTCATATGTAGGGAGGCTTTTGGGTTCTTTTGCAGAGAGGGAACTGTTGAACATTTGAGCAGATTGTTTGCCAAAGGGCAGAAGTAGAGCAGTAGCGAAAAAAATAGGCACAAAAATAGGGTTTGTTCTTTTTTTAGTGCGATGCATCATGAATTTCCACACTTAACACAAATTTCCTTGAAATGCTACAATTTTATTTGACAAAGCTAGGTGATTAGACTAGTTTTTCTCCTATTGTCGGAAGAATTTCGAGAGAAATCTTGTTACGCTCTGGCAGAAAACCAAAAAATTCAGGAAAGAAACTCACAAGGAGTAACCATCGAATGTTGAACTCTCTTCGATTAGGAATGATGGGGACTTTACTCGTGTGCTTGGCAGGAAGCCTTAGCGCACAGACAGGTCCTCGTTCGTATGTCATGTTCGGTCTTGGTGGCCAATTTGACTTGGCTCAGTTAGGCGGAACAATTACAAAAGACGGTCTTGATTCTACTAGACCCGTACGCGATGCACAAGGAAATACTACTGGTGCTACGCAAACTGCAATTTATCCAGAAAACACACTTATCAGTTTAAACCGATCTACAAATGGTCTTGTTGGCGTAAAAGCTAACGGAGCTATGGTGGGTCTTAACTTAAACCTAGGTTATGAAAAAGAAGGTCTATTTGGAATCAACAGCCTTTTTTGGAGAATCAATGTTAACTATACTACTAAAGTAGCTGGTGGTTACACTACAGCAACTTTCGCAGGTTACAAGTGGTTGGAACAAGAGTGGAATTACACTGCTTGGACTGTTCCTGCTTATATTGGTATCAAACTCTTTAATGCAACAAATGACACAGCAGTCTACGTAGCGGGTGGTGTGAACTACTTCCGTGGTGGATGGGGAGTGTCTGGAACCATCGATGGGGACACCCTTCGGAATGCACTTCCAGGCGTTGCGGGTCCTGGTGGAGCATTCTTAAATGATGCACCAAGCCCTGGAATTTGGAAAGAGAACGCACAATTCCGCGTAAGTGGTTTTGGTCTCAACTGGCTTGTGGGAGCGCAAACTAAAGTTGCTGAAAAAGGACACCTTTTCTTCGAATTGGAAACCATCCTTTCAGCAGGTATGGGTGTAGCAGGAACGCAGTCCGTTGGTGGAGCAAACGCTCTTGCACCTCTCGTTGCCTACCCAGTTGTATTGGGTGGTCAGACTTACCGAGTTGGTTACAAACTCGAGTTATAATCTAGGAGATATAGATGAAACGTAATATATTACAATGGACAGGCATTGCGGCACTCAGCGCATTGTCACTTACGGCTTGTAACCCTGACCGAGTCAAGGAAGAGCCAATCCTTGCAGTGCTTCTATCCACTGCGGTGCGAGGAGCAGCGCAAGGAAACTGTGCGATCAGTATCAACGTTACAGGATTGTATACTGGTGCGGCTGTTAGTCTCGCAGTTTCGGGTGCTTTTGATGGTGCTGCTTCAAATCAATTTAGAACCCACTACAATGCAGTAACGGGTAAGTCAATAGCGAGTGCGGCAGCATTATCTGCTGAGCCTTACAATCTGAAATATGATGTATTTTTCACGGATGGAAACAACTGGACAGATTCAAATCGTGCTAGCTATGTAAACACTTTAGTTCTCGCAGCTGAAGGGACTGCTTTCGACGTAGCCGCTCCTGGTACCTCAACAAGATTTAACAATTTAAAAGCAATCAGAGGAACGGGCCTACTTGCGTGTACAAGAATCCCAAGAACGAATTGTTCTTTGGGTGGAGCAACGACAGCAAACAGAGCTGCTGATATCCAAAACCAATTGAATGTTTACAATTCTGTTGTGACAAACACAGATTGCTTTCGAAATGCGCCGATCACAGCAAGCTTGAGAACAAATATCTTCAAAGGAACGCCTAACGATATCAGCTTAGCAATTGCAGATGATCCGGCAGGGTTGAACAATCCAACGTCGAATGGTGATACAAGTTCATTGAATTCCAACCAACAGATTTTAGGAGAAAAAATGTATCCTAAGTTTGGAACCCTTGTGACATTAGGTTTTGGTTCCTTAATGCCGATGATTTCGGGGACTTCTGCTCATTCCGTTAACGCGAGTAGCTTAACTCGTGGATCAAATATCAATTTTACTTTGGTAGACAGCTGTGAATCGGTTGGTTTGCCAGGTGGTGGTTTTGTTGGAACAGGTGGAACTCCACTCACTCCAGCAGTTGAAGTTGCCTACACTCTCTCAACTGGTGGAAGTGCGGCATCTGCGTATGCGGCGGCGAGAAGTTTGACAACTTTCGACCCAGCACAGACTGCTTCTCTCGAGGCTGACAATTGCAACGACTCCTTCCGAGATAAATTTTCTATCCCATTGGCTCTCGGTGGTGGAAAACTTGCAAAAGTTACAGGAATCTCTGGCGACGGTGGTAAAACTGCACTCTTGACAGCGTGTACTTACGGATCAACTACTGGAACTCGTGGAACAGCAAACGGCGTTCTTGCAGCTTCAGCTACGATATTGACCGGCCTTGCATCTTGCCCGGCATCTGCGGCTCCGGCAGCTGCTAAATTTGGTGATGCGGGATTGCAAAATCTTGCTAACTTCCCGAACGACTAGTTAGTTCCTAACCAAGCTAACGGCGATTAGAACCCTCAGTAGAGAGATCTGCTGGGGGTTTTTTTTTGGGGATGACGCGAAGGGGATGACGCAAAGGGGATGACGCAAAGGGGTATGACGCAAAGGGGTATGACGCGAAGGGGTATGACGCAAAGGGGATGACGCAAAGGGGATGACGCGAAGGGGATGACGCGAAGCTAAAGTCGGATAGGGGTGGGGAAGGTTTTTTGACCGTAGTTTGAGAATCGTATCTTTTTTAATCCGGATTTGATAGAAAATTCAAAGTTTGGATACCAGAATTGGGATGTTCGACACTCCTAGGTATGGATATCGAAGAACAAATTAAAATAACTCTCGGAAAGGCAGTCGAAATTCACAAACAGTTTGGCCCGGGGCTTGTCGAGCGATTTTACGAAGTTCTCTTATATAGGGAACTTAAAAGATCGGGTTTACGAGTGTCTAGGCAGGTGCCTGTTAGTTTGGAATACAAAGGTGAGTTACATTCCAATATATTCCGGATGGATATACTCTTGGATCGAACGGCTATTATTGAAATCAAATCTTCCAGATATATGAGTCCTCTTTTTTGCCAACAGCTCTTAACTTACTTGAAAGCTTCAAATTTACAAATTGGAATTGTTCTAAATTTTGGTCAGTTACGGATGAAAGATGGGATCAAACGAGTGGTAAACGGATATAAACAAACTGTAGACGATAGTTTATCTAATATTTGAGTACGAGATGTACTTTTTTATGTCACGTTAGGTGGTTATATATTGATAAGATAAAAAATGGCTATGTATTAAAAAAAAATTAAAATCATGAGAAAAAATTTGGCCCAATTGTTAATTTTATCAACTATATAGTGTAAGGTTGGTGAAAAATGAAAAAGAAAAAACTGGATTTGAATCAAATTGTGAACGCGCGTTTTGTGGATATCTTTAACAAGGTTTTTGTTAAGGTATCTACACTCTGCGAAGATAAATTTCGAGTATTGTTTGAAAGGGAAAGGCTGATCGAAAAAATGCTTTTATGTCTCATCCTTTGTATCAATCAACTAACAGCAAAATTAAAATTTTTTCCTTCTAAAAATATTTTTTTAACGACAAAAATGTTAGATGGTTTAAAAACACCTGCATGAAAAAACCTACAATTGAACAAAAAATCATCAATTCTATCGTATTGGAAGCTAAAGCGGTGTACAATGAGTACGGTCCTGGTCTTATGGATAACTTCTATGAGATTAAGCTTTTGGGTCGTCTAAGAAAATTGGGATTGAATATACGAAAGCGAGTGGCTAATGGTTTCCCTTTTGAGACGAGACGTTATGCGAGAATGTTTCGAGTGGATATAATCGTCGAGGAGACGTTGATTCTTGAAGTTAAATGTTCGGATTACATAACGGACTTTTTCGTCAAACAAGTATCCCAGTATTTACATGACACGGATATCAAATTGGGGCTCATTGTTAATTTTGGGCGAGATGAATTTCGGGATTGCGTAAAAAAGGTCAAGCCAATGAAAAATACGGACGAGATAGATAGGGACTTCCCGTTGCGAGAGGTAATATAATCAAATTAAAAAAGCACATTAAGTTTAGGTGGTTGTGAATAGAAATAAGAGTTCATTTCTATTTTCAACCCATTTCTTCTTAACAAAGGCTCGAGTTCCCGTTATTTTTTAATTATAAAGAGTAAATTAGAATGCGTAATGACTATAGATTTTGGATACTTTCTCTATGAAGACTCTATCGATATTTGTAATCGATTTTGTTTCATGTGTATAAATCTTTAAAGTGACTGTGTTGTAGAGGTTCCATACTTCGGCGTGGTGGTCTAGCTCCTCTGAAAGCAATGCTACTTGCGAAAGAAAGGCAAAGGCAAACGAAAAGTTTTTGAATGAAAATTTTGCGAAACATTTAATCTGAGAATCCTCAGTTATGACTTCCCAGGGTTTGTTTTGTTCTAAAACGAGGTTGAAAACATCCGGTGTTAGAGGCAAGTATTTTGGATTAAGCTCTTTCATTGATCTCTACCTATGCTTGAGACTTTACTTTCGGACGATAAAAAACAATCAAATAAAGGCCGAGTAATATCAACCCTCCTCCGAATATCTTTTTAAGGTCCCAGGGTTCGTTTAAAAAAACCATTCCAATAAAGAGCAAACAAATCGGTTCGATGAGGAGGGTCGCATTCAGCTTGCTAATCGTTAAGTAATTATGTGCTTCAAAGTAAAAGGCTCTTCCCAAAAAATAACCCAAAAAAGAAAAACTAGAGAGTGTCAGTATTGTCGAATAATTCGGTATTTTAAAGCTCGAAATTGAAATTGAGTAAAAAGTGAAAAAAATTGTTAAAAGGAATAAACGAAGAAAAGCATATTCGATCCCTAAAATATTGGGAACATATTTTTTGATTAAAAAACTCTGAATTGCAAAGAAAAGTGCACTCAGTAGTATGCAGGCGGATGAAAAGAAACTGATTTGTCCGTCGAGACTCGAAATTTGATAAATTCCAAAAATTGCTAAACAGATCCCGAAAGTCTCGATTGGACGAAGTCGTTCGCCGAGTAGAAAATATCCAAGCATTACATTGTAGAGGACTGTAGTTTTTATTAGGATTGCAGAAGGTCCAAGATCGGATTTTTTTAAGGCATAGTAGTAGAGTACAATGCCAATTGCGTTCGAGATTGTTCCGATGATAAGAATCCGTCCGTCTCTTTTAAAAGTAAGGATCGTATTTTCTCGTCTTTTTTTATTTGCGATGAAGAAGGGTAAGAGAAATAGGAAACAACCACCGACGCCGAATAAGGCGGCAATTTCCGGTGGTAAGTTTGTTACTCTGAATATTTCTTTAAACCCAATGACTTCGGCTGAAAAAAATACTCCTGTAAAAAATACAAAGAGGTAGCCTTTTTTTTCATTACCATTCAATGGGAGTTATTCCTTTTTGCATTAAATACATGTTAGCTCTGCTGAAGTGACGACAACCAAAAAATCCACGGTGGGCAGATAAGGGAGAGGGATGGGGAGATTTTAGAATCAGATGTCTATTTTTGGGAATCAGATCTTCCTTTTTTGCAGCAAAACTTCCCCAAAGAAAAAAGACCAAATTTTCCTTTGCTTCGGCCAATCTTTGAATCACGGCATTTGTAAACGTTTCCCATCCATGATTTTGATGAGATCCTGCTTGGTTTTTGCGAACGGTAAGCGTAGCATTCAGAAGGAGTACACCTTGTTCGGCCCATCGAGTCAGATTTCCGGATTTATTTATTTGGATATTTAGATCTGTTTTTAACTCCTTGTATATATTCAAGAGGGATGGTGGCAGAGGAACTCCATCTAATACAGAAAAAGCGAGACCATGGGCTTGGCCTTCTCCGTGATACGGGTCTTGCCCTAGGATTACTAATTTCGTCTTATACCAGGGACAAAGATCGAAAGCATTGAAGATTAAATTTGATTTGGGAAATATAGTATTGACTGAATATTCATTTTTTACGAACTTTCGTAGTTCTTGAAAATATGTTTTTTGAAACTCTGAATGTAAGGCGGTCTTCCATCCAGGTTCAATCCGTATCTCTCTCTCAACTGTCACTTCTTCCACCAGAAGAAAATATTAGACACCTTAGGTCAATTCCACCATGTGTAACATGAATTGTTTTTTTTCGAAATGATTTCATAGAATTCATCAGATCACTCCAGTCTTCTTCTCTCGGGCATAAAACAAATCCCAATAGATTATGAATTTTATTTTGGAGTAAACTTTCGAGTTTTTGACCGATCTTCGCATAAAGTTTTGGTTCAAATCTTTCTGTTTTTCTGAATCCATAGGGAGGATTGATAGGAATAAAAACTAATGAATCTCCACTAACGTCTGATAATGAATCAGTTTTGAAAAAATCGCCAATTCGAAAATCCCAGTTTGAAATTGTGGTGAGAATTGAGGACCAATTTTTTACTTCGGTTTCCCAATAGGATTTTAAGGCAGGATCTGAATCCAGAATTTTACAATCGATGTTCTCGTAATCCGAGTTTGATTTTTCAGCTAACTCGAGTATATTTCTTTTTCGAAAATGAGTAACGGATCCATCGGGAAAAAAGTTTAAATTTGGGAATTGTGTTTCTCTTGGTAATAGAAAATAATCTTTGGAGCCTAAGAGAAGCCACCATTCCGTTGCAAAGGTAAGTGTTCCCGCAAAAGGCACAAACAAAAGTTTTGTGTCATATATATTCTTTTCGAAATGTAAATAAGAGTAAAGTATAAGTGCCGATGCAAGATCTTCTGGTACAGGAGCGCTTGTCGGTAGAATGGACTTAATTCCACGTTTATAGCCTGGTTCTCCGTACATGGAAAAACTAAGTGTAATTTCATCCTCGAAAAAACTGATATGGATATTTTCTTTGATAGAGTAGAACAGTGAGTTTTGGTTTTTAAAAAGCGGTTTTACAAAATTGACTCCGAGTGTTTTTAACCGGTCCCATTCCGATTCTCGTTTTTCGGACGCAGAATCCCAATCCGAAGTTTTTGCAATCACCAAACGGATATCACGAATGAACCAGAGATTCATCATCAAATACACTATTTGATGGGAGTTTGCCTTTTCGATCTTGATTTTTTCAGGAAAGATCCGGACTTTTGGAACTATTTGGTTGGGTAAGGGTATATCGTTTAACTTTGATATGATGATCTCACCTGCAAAACTACTTAGGCCTTGCGGGACATAGATTTCCCAATTGAGAGGAGTTCCTTTTTCTGGTTTTTTAATTCTGTAATTCCAGTTCATCTTTTCCTTGAAAGAGTAATTAGAAAAAAATCAGCTGTCATTCATGACTCGATTCTTAACGCCAGAGGTCTTTCTAGTAATTGCTGCCATTCTCTGGGGTGGGACATTTGTGGTCATCAAACTTGCACTGGATTCGGTCCCACCTTTTTTGTTTCTTTCTATTCGCTTTTGGATTGCAGGAGCTGTCACTTTGGTTCTCTACAGGAAAACTTTACTCTCCAAAGAGAATCGAAAAAAAGAATATTGGATACCTGCCTTTTTTGTCGCTTGTTCTGCCCTTCTTGGTTATGCATTCCAAACCATAGGACTGAAATACACAACTGCAACACAATCTGGTTTTATCACTGGTGCCTACGTCATTTTCGTTCCTATTCTCCAAATTTTAGTTGAGAGACGTTTCCCTTCGTTACAAACCTGGGTAGCTGTTGTGATCGTCTTATTCGGACTTTTTCTTATTTCGCAAAACAATCGTTCTTTGGATGAAATTCTTGATAGTTTTGTTTTCGGATTGGGAGAGTTTTTGACTTTGATAGGTGCCTTTTGTTTTGCTGTTTATATTTTAATGATCGACATTTATAGTAAAAAGGTTCCTGTCCCTGTTTTGGTATCCTTTGAGATTTTACTGATTGCAATGGTTTCGAGTTTTTTGTTTCCTCTAGAAATTTCCCTATTTGCAAATGGGATTCCAATTCAGTTTGATTTCAAATTTTGGCTTGGAGTGATTTATACTTCGATCTTTGCTACAATTTTCACAACGCAGATACAAGCCCGTTTTCAAAAATCAGTTCCTCCTGCACGTGCAGGAATTTTGTACAGTTTGGAGCCCGTTTTTTCTTTTTTTCTCGCATTTCTTGTATTACACGAACGTCTGAGTCCGATTGGTATCTTGGGTGCCTCAGTCGCCATGTTTGGTATCATTTTTTCCGAAATAGGCAAATGGAACAAACCATCCGAATGAAACCATCTCAATGAAAAAAGACACTAACCTTTACAAGAAAAATATCGATACTAAAAGAAATCAGATGATCTTATGTTCTTTTAACGCGTGATAGAGGATTCCAATCGTTACTTTTAGAATGGAAAGAACTGGTATCGCGAGTAACATTCCAAAAATTCCAAAAAAGTTTCCCCCAACTGCGATTCCGATTAAAATTGCAAGCGGATGGAGTGATACGGCGTTAGCGATCACAACCGGTTGAACAATAGCATTGTCAACTAACTGAGCAGTTACGACAACTCCAACAATCGAGCCTATGGATGGCGAAGCATCAGGAAAAAGTATGGAAAAGAGGATGGGTGGTATTGCACCAACTAGCGGACCCAAGTAAGGAATGGAATTGGCAATGCCTAAAAAAAGTCCAAAGAGAATAAAGAATTTTGACCCTATGATAAAAAAACCTATGGAAGCGACTACGGCCATAATTCCACATTGGATAACTAAACTTTTCAGATAACTTGTTATTTGTTGGTTGGTTCTGTAAAAAACCATTAAAAACATTTCGAAAAATCGGTTTGGAATAAAACTAATTAGTGTTTTGTAGATCAAGTTCGCATCGAGTAATAAAAAAAAGCTTATAATAGGTATGATGATCATCCAACTGATGAATGTCGGAATCATAGCTATTACTTCGCTCATAAAATTTTGAAGGTTCGTAGTTGCAAGTTTAGCGACTTCTTCTGGCTTGATAATTTTTTTCCAAAGCTCTGGGTTTCCACTAACAACCGGAAGCTTAGAGAAATCTAAAATCTGAAAATTAGGGTCGTCCATTTTATCTGACCATTCAGAAAAGATTGGTTGTGCTTTATCAAAAAAATTTGGTAAATAAATTGCTAAAACCCAGTAACCAATACTAGTGAGAGTTCCAAATAGAATCAATATCGTTAGCCATCTTGGAATACCTCTAGATTCCAAAGTATCTACAATGCCTCGAAAAACGTAAAAATGAATTCCTGATATCAAAAGTGGAATTGCTAAAAATTTAATTCCTACTAAACCAATTAAAATAGTCAAAATGATCAGACCAAAAAAGGAATATCGAACTAGGAGTGCCGAGATATTTGCTGTGTTCATTTGGTTTTAGATTTTTTACTCTTGAAGTAAGCTGCTTCTAGTGTATCGTTTGTTTTGCGAAGCCTATCAGCAATGATAGAGGCAAAACTCAGTAAAAGCTCATTCCCAACTCTAGGTTTTGCTTCTAATAGTGTTTTTAATTCGGGTTGGAAAAATCCTAATAAAATGGAGTCCACCAAAGCAACTGCCGTTGCAGAACGAGGTATATCTTGGAATAGTGCCAGTTCGCCGAAAAACGCTCCCTTTTCCAGCTCTGCAAGCCGAAGCGTTACACCTTCCCTTTCTGAAAAGATTTCCACTTTTCCTTGAAGGATAAGGTAAACACCTGTCCCAGCCTGACCTTGGTAAAAAATAGTCTCACCAGCGTAGTACTTACGTTTGTGGATTAGTCTTGCCACTTCTCGTAAAGTTCTTCTGGACATACCTTGGAAAATCGCTGTCTCTCGCAAGAAATGAGAGATTTCTGTTATCGGGTTGTCATCTTTTTTTAGAATGGATTTCCAAAGTGGGAGTTGCATAGGGCCTCTAGTATATAAATCGGATAGACGCAGGCCAGAATTGATAAAACTTGCACTATATGGGCAGAGCTTTTTTCGTCACAGGTACAGGAACGGACGTCGGAAAGACCTATTTTTCCTCCTTGTTTATGGCAAAATATGCGCAAAAATACGCTTTCCAATATTGGAAGCCCATCCAGACAGGAATTTTAGAGAGTAGTGATACCCAATTTATTCAAAAAATTACAAACCTGCCAATTGAGAACTTTCGCTTGCCACTTTATGAATTGAAAGCGCCTGCGAGTCCTCATTATGCCGCTAAACTGGAAAACCAAGAAATTGATTCCAAGTTTGTTTTATCAGAAATTACAAAAATCCGCAAACAGAATGTTTTGATAGAAGGTGCCGGTGGAATATTTGTACCTTGGACAGATCAGTATTTGTCTTTGCGAGGGATCCAGGAATCAAATCTCGATGTTGTTTTGGTTGTCTCTTCTGAATTGGGAACGATCAACCATAGTTTGATGAGTTTAGATATTCTTTTAAATCGGTTTGTCCCAGTTGCAGGTTTTTATATGGTCGGTCCAAATAATAGTTTGGTTGAAGATAATATTGCCACCATACAAAAATTTGGTGGTGTCAGTTGTTTAGGATGTACTTTTTTCCCGAGTCAAAAATTAAATCCGGAAGAATTTAGAAATTTTGCAAATTCTGAATTTGATCGAGACCGTTCTGTGATTGATTCGATTCTTCCTGTCGATGATGAAGACTAATCCAGTTTCAACTTTCACTTGGATTCCTCTTACAGTACAAGATGAAGACGAAGATTTAGTTCCTGTTATTTCTGCTGAAAAAGAGTTTTTTTATGATGAAGATGGAAATGAGTGGATTGATGGCATTTCTTCCTGGTGGACCGTTATACATGGCCACCGACATCCAAAAATTACACAGGCAATTGAAACTCAATTAAAGTCTCTCGATCATATTATTCTAGCAGGGCATGTTCACAGACCAGCAGAAATGCTATCTAAAAAGCTTTTAGAACTTGCTGACAATGATTTTGAAAAAGTTTTCTATTCAGATAATGGTTCTAATGCTGTGGAGATAGCATTAAAACTTGCGATTCAATATTATAAAAATCAAATAATCGAAACTACGGAAGAAACTCAAAATTCTTCAAATGGTGTCCCTTCTCGGGAATCCTTTTTAATTTTTTCATCTTCTTATCATGGTGATAGCATTGGAAGTATGAATGTCTCAGGACTTACATACTTTAATCGAATATTTGCAAACCTACGATTCCCCACATTTGAAACTCCTGCCCCAAATTGTTTCCAGTGTCGTTTTGGTAAAACACCTGATATCTGTAAGACGGAATGTTTGGATTCCTTGGAAAAAGAAATTTTGAAAAAAAAATATGCGGGCGTTGTGATCGAACCATTGGTGTTCGGAGCCGCGGGTATGATTTTTTACGATCGCAAAGTTTTAGAAAAAATTCGAACTCTTTGCGAAAAAACAAATACCCTTTTAATTTTGGATGAAGTTTTTACAGGAATGGGACGGCTGGGCAAAAATTTTGCATATCAGCTAGCTGGCGTTAAGCCAGATCTTTTAGCGATCGCAAAAGGCCTAACGGGAGGAAGTTTACCATTAGCAGCCACTCTCGTTTCCAAAAAAATCTATTCCCGATTCCAGACAAAAGATCCTTTTCGTTCTTTTTTTCACGCACATACGATGACAGGTAACGCCGTCTCCTGTGCGGCTGGTATTGCCTCAGTCGATCTTCTTTTGTCCGAAAAAGATTTGGTTCCTAGTTTGCAGACAAAGCTTCAAATTCTCATGGAGGAACTCCAAAAACGACTCGGTGGAAAACTGAAAAATCCTAGAGTTTTGGGTGCAATCGCCGCATTTGATTGGCCGGAAGAAATTGCAGAGGACGAGTATCTGAACCCCGTTGGTAAGGAAATCCGCAACCAACTCAAAAAAAACTTTGTTTTGTTACGTCCTTTGGGAAGGACCATATACATCACCCCCCCGTATACGATTTCTCCCGTCTCTTTAGAAAAGATCTTTCATGCACTCTATGATGTGCTGAGCAATCTTGGCCGAAGGAGTGAATGAATTCGTCGTTTACAGACTAGCTTTGGCGAAAAACTTTGATGTATGACCTTATCTGTTCTCGAAAAAACGACTTCCCAAGAACCCTCACTGATCACACCGGAAGAATGCCTGGCTATATTGGAAGGAAAGGTACCTTTGCTTTCCGTAGTGTCTAGGGCTTCAGAACAAAGGACAAAGTTTTTTTCTAATAGAGTTCGCATTCATATATTAGATAATATTAAAAATGGCTATTGCCCCGAGGACTGTGGATATTGTGCCCAAAGGAAGGGCGGTGATTCTGGAATCAAAGAATATTCTTTAAAATCTTCTGACGAGATTTGGGAAGATGCCAAAAAAGCAAAAGAATCGGGAGCTTACCGCTTTTGTATGGTTACCTCAGGTCGAGGACCAACCGATAAGGCTGTTGATTCCCTGGCGGCAACCATACAGCGTATCAATGGAGAACTTGGTATGAAGGTTTGTTTGTCGGCGGGAATCCTTGATGCAAAAAAAGCAAAGGTTCTAAAAGATGCAGGCCTAGATCGTTACAACCACAATCTCAATACATCAGAATCAAAATATAACGAAATTTGTTCCACACATACGTTTAGAGATCGACTAACGACACTTGAGGCGGCGAACGAAGCTGGAATTGGCCTTTGTTCCGGAATCATCGTCGGTATGGGAGAAACCAATCACGACCTTATCCAAGTTGCTTACGAATTGAAAAAACTAGGTGTTATATCTATCCCTGTTAACTTTTTTATTCCAATCAAAGGTCATGCGATACAAAAATCCACTCTAACACCGGAATACTGTATCCGTGTCTTATCTATCTTCCGTTTGGTAAATCCGGATTCGGAGATTCGTATCGGAGCGGGAAGAGAGGGGCATTTAGGTTCTCTCCAGTCTATGG
Source organism: Leptospira sp. (assembly GCA_027533185.1). Classification (GTDB taxonomy): domain Bacteria; phylum Spirochaetota; class Leptospiria; order Leptospirales; family Leptospiraceae; genus Leptospira_A. Next base: position 14,727 of record JAPZTS010000040.1, read on the forward strand.
CACTTTTTGTAGCGAATTCCCTATTTGCGGAAGGTTATTTGAATGTAAAGGGAAGTGAAATGGTGCAAACAATGAACTTGATTCGTGATTGCGGAATGGAACCAGAATTTACGGAAGGTGTTCCTGAAGGATGGGAAGACTACCAATCCCAAACTCTCTACGACGACAAAAACTTTCCTGAACTCTACAAACATAAAAAGTAGGCTTGCGTTTTTTCTAAAGGAGAGTATCATGCTGATACTAATTTCCTTTAGAGAAACAAATGCAAAAACCATCTCTTCCGTTTCGCAAACAGCTTAGCTATGCAGTGGGCCAATTGGGTTGGTCTACCCTCATCAATATCATTGGACTCCACCAAGTCTACTTTTATCTCCCTCCTGCTCCGAAACCAGGACAGGATTGTTTCCCTGATTTGATTGAAAAGATGGCTTTCTGGGGGATCTCAACCATTGGAGTGGTTGCAGCTGTTGGTAGGCTTTGGGACGCAGTTACAGATCCCGTGATTGCAAACTCATCTGACCGATTGCAGTCCAAATTCGGTCGTAGAATTCCTTTTCTCTTTTTAGGAGGGCTTCCTGCAGCAGTATTCTGCTGGTTGATATTCGTTCCACCTTTTCCATTTATCGCCACGGCAAACCTAGTTTGGATGACGGCATTTATGCTTCTCTTCTATCTCTTCCTTACAGTCTATGTGACACCTTATTTTGCCTTGATCCCAGAATTGGGTCATACACCAGATGAAAGGCTCAATCTTTCCACCTATATCTCTGTTACATATGCATTGGGAATTATTGTTGCTTCCACTGAGCCAATCATTTCGGGAGCACTTGCAAATTCCTTTGTTTTTGATACCGATCCTGCTCTGCAAACTTTGGCATCGAGGCAATATGCTTTGGGAATCCTCTGTGCGTTTGCCGCTATTTGTATGTATTTCCCGGTATTTACCATCCACGAAAAAACATATTGTGAATCCGAGGCATCCAGCGTTCCATTTAAAGAAGCAATAGTTCTTACATTTAAAAACAAAAACTTTCTCTTCTTTGCACTCTCGGATCTTTGTTACTTTCTTGCATTAACAGTACTTACAACTGGTATTTCCTACTACGTGACCGTTCTATTGGAATTGGAAAGAGACTTTGTTACTCAACTACTCACTGTTATGTTGCTTGTTTCCTTTGCCTTTTATCCAGTTGTGAATATGATCGCAAAAAAAATTGGGAAAAAGAAAACCGTACTTCTCGGATTTTACATCTTCCTTGCGCTCTTCCTTTCTATCTATTTTATCGGCAAAGACGAGCTACCAATTTCTCCGTATATTCAGGGCTATATGATAGTTGGAGTTGCTGCGATCCCAATTGCAATACTTGGAATATTACCAAATGCGATTTTAGCTGATATAGCAGAATTGGACTCGCTTAAAACTGGATCCAAACGAGAGGGCCTCTTTTATGCAGGCAGAACTCTTATGCAAAAACTAGGACAAACACTAGCAGTACTCATTTTTAGTTCTGTTATCTTGTTGGGACTAGATAACAGCTCTGGAAAAAAAGTTTCTCCTTCTGTAACAGGGATTATTGCACCATCCGTATCAGAATCCGTCTCAAAAGAGACTGTAACTCAAGAACAAAGCAAAAATGAGAAAAATGTCGAAGGCGAGGCAAAAATTAACAAAGATTCCACAATTTGTAAGGTCGAAGAAGAAGAGAGTGGGGGAGAGTTAGGGGTGCGTTTGACTGGACCTTTGGCTTCAGCCTTCTGCTTATTGGCCATTTTTCTCTTTGGAAAATACAAAGAGGATGAGACTTTAGAAGAGATTGCAAAGATACGTGGAAAATAAATCCTGGTTTTTGGAGATAGTTTAGATGAAATATCGCATAGAGACAACCAAACTTAAGAATGGATACATCGAAGCCAAACTCATCGAAACTACTACGAACAATCCGATTGAGTTTCGGATCTGTGATACGGAAGAATACGCTCAGTCTCAAATCAAAGACTGGCAGAAGCGTTTCCGAATGAATGAACCCCAAGAGCAAGACTAGATATTACTTAGGTCTTCTAAGTGTTGTTTTTTTATTTTTAGTTGGATGTCGGACGGCATCCAAGCGAAACTATTTTGACTCAAAATTTGAGTGTTTTGCTGAGTCCGGATGGCGAGACAATGATAAATTTCAAAAATACATTGAGAATGCTTGGTTGCCAACGCGGTTGTTGTACCAATCGGACAATACGAATCTCAAACAATCTAGAATCGTTATAACTGGTAATAGCCTTGCTCAACTCTTTCTTCCTGAACTCATTCAAAAAGAGTTTCCAGGCGAGAAAGTTGTCAACCGAGGTATTGGTGGTGATATGACTGAGACACTACTAACACGCATTGAGGATGATGTGTTAGTTTTACAACCAGACATCATTATCATCGAAATCGGTGGAAATGATATGATACAAGGAAAATGCCTTTCTATCATTCAAAATAATGTTCTAAAGATTGTAGAAAAAATTCAAAGCTCGAAACCTCAAACACAGATCTATTTTATGGCAGTTCCACCAACTCGTGTTCGTGAGCTCAACCAAATTGTTCCCGTCTTCAATCTATTTTTGAATCAAGTTGCATATAAATATAAAAATGTAAAATACATCGAAGTTTGGGATGTTATGCGAGAAATTGATTCACCAACACTTCGAGAAGAATATGTAAGACCAAATAAAGACCCACTTCATTTTAATGAAAAAGGTTACGAAGTTTGGGGAGAAAAACTACGGCCTTATCTTAAAAAATGAGCTATCTTTTATTTTTTTCTAAATCAGTAATTGATGCTTCGAATGTTAAGGCAAAAGTTTTAGATTTAACTTCGATGTCTATTGATGGAGAATTCCTATATTCCTTTGGAATCCATTGTTTCCGTACAAAGATAGAATCTTTTTTGACGAGAGAGACTCTTATAGGCTTGAGAAGCCATTTTGTATCCGAAAAAATTGATATCCTACAAATTTCCCATCTCATTCCCAAAAACTCAAATTCAATTGCCGTTTTTGATATGGATTCAACCGTAATTAAAGAAGAAGTCATCGATGAACTTGCAAGACTTCATGGAGTTTACGAAGAAGTTTCTCGTGTTACCAAAGAAGCTATGGAAGGCGGACTCAGTTTCGACGAGGCATTACGGAAACGTGTAGCTAATTTAAAAGGTCTATCTTCTCAAGGATTTGAAACGGTAGCAAATCAATTGAATTTAAATGAAGGTATGTTGGATCTTTTTGCCCACTTACCGTCATACGGCTGTAAAATTGCTATTCTAAGCGGGGGCTTTACACCGATTTTAGATCTATTTACAAAAAAGTATCCTGTTGATTTTTACCGCGCGAATTTTTTAAAATCGGAGGACGGAATTTTTACAGGTGAAATTTCAGGCGAAATCGTAAATCGAGAAAAAAAGGAATTCTATCTGAATCGATTGTTAGAACAATTTTCTATTGAAAGGAAGAATTCAATCGCTGTCGGAGATGGTGCAAACGATTCATTGATGTTAAATGCTAGCGGTGTTGGAATCGGTTTTCATGCAAAATCTGGGCTTAAATCTGAGATTTCAAATTGGGTTGATTTTGTAGGAATGCAAGCCGTTCTATTTTTATTTGAGTAGTTTTGTCAACTCGTCTAAAATCGAAAGTGCCTCAAGTGGTGGAGTTCGTTCTGGGTCCACTTTTTTCAGAATGGATAGAACCTTCTCTTCGTTAGGTGATGGTCCCTTCGACGCACTGAGTTCCAAACCATCAAAAAGGCTAGGCTCATTGGATCTAAATTTGATTTCCTTCTTTTTTGATTCCAGGCCAGAAAGGATTTCTTTTGCTCTAGAGCCAACAGCTTCTGGAATTCCTGCAAGTTTTGCTACATAGATTCCGAAAGATTGTTTTGATTTTCCGCGTTTGACTTTCTTTAAAAAAAGGATCTCTCCTTCCTTTTCATAGGTATCCAAATAGAGATTAAAAATCCCGTTCCCTTTTTCTAACTCGGTTAGTTCATGGTAGTGGGTTGCAAAAATGGTTTTTGGCCTTGGAAAACCTTTGCTCATAAATTCGAGAATTGCCCAAGCAATGGATAAGCCATCATAGGTAGACGTTCCTCGGCCAACTTCATCAAATAAAATCAAACTATCTTCTGTGAATGAATTAAGGATTGTAGCGGTCTCTTTCATTTCTACGAAAAAAGTCGACTCACCTTTTGTTAGGTTGTCTCCTGAACCAATTCTGGTAAAGATCCGATCAACAATACTTAATGAAGCTTCTTTAACAGGAAGGTATGACCCCATCTGAAAAAGGATTTGGTTCAGTGCAATTTGGCGCATAAATGTAGATTTACCTGCCATATTGGGTCCAGTCAGTATGGCGATAGAATCTTCCTTTGGGTCAAGTTGAAGCGAGTTGGGTACAAATCGTTCGCCAATAGGAAGAAATGCCTGAACTACTGGATGACATGCATCGGTAAGAAGTAGTTTACCATCTTCTCTGATTTCAGGACGAACCCATTCGTTTTCTTCCTTACATTCAGTGAGTGAAATATGGTAATCTAACTCTGCTATCTCCTGCGAAATTAGAAGAAAAGATTCAAATAAAGAAACTGCCTCAGCTACTAAAAAATCGAACTCTTCTTTTTCGATTCGATCAATGATTTCATCAGCTTGTAAGATATTTCTCTCTAGATTTTCTAGTTCTTCAGAGGTGAATCTTTCTCCAGTTACCAAGGTTTGTTTTTTGATAAAGTGGGAGGGAACTTCCTTTGCTTGCATTTTAGATACTTCGATAAAATAACCTAAAATCTTGTTATACCTAATTTTTAAACTGCTTAGGCCTGTAGCTGTTTTTTCTCGCTCTTCTAAATTTAAAATCCAATCCTTCCCTTTGTCTTTGGCAAGATATGCGTCATCATATTCTTTTTTATAACCGAGTCGTAAAAATGCTGAATTGCCAAGGAATACAGGCAATTCGGATTCCGATAGGCGTTCTTCTAATTTTCTCTGTAAATCTATAAGGGGTTCGGGCATGGGAAGAAAAGAGAAAGAAATTTTGTCAGCGATAGATTTTATGTACTGAATGTTTTCTATACTTTTTTGGATTCCTCGAAAGTCTCTGGGGCTGGCTTTCCCGACTCTAAATCTAGTTAAAATTCTTTCGAGATCAACAATTTCACCTAAATGTTGTTTGATTTGTGATCTTTCTTTTTTTGATTTAGAAAGAATTTCAATTTTATCCCAATGAGAAAGAATTTTTTTGGGGTCTCGAGTTGGGAAGAGTATTTTTTGTTTTAGAAATCTTTTGCCCGTTGATGTGGTGCAATGGTTTAGAATAGAAAAAAGTGTATGTCCTTTATCATTTTGATTTTCTACAAGTTCTAAATGGGATACTGTCTGCTCATCTAACACAAGGTAATCGGATTCTAAAATTCGTTTAGGAGTTTTAAAAACAAAATTTTGATTTCTGTAATTGTATTTCAAATAGGCGTCAAAGAGGTGAACGATTGTGTCTACTCCTGATGTCTTTTTGTTTGGCAGATTTTCGGACGGTAGTTTAGAAAGAATCGTTTTTGGATCTTTCCCCAAATCGGGAATACCACTTTCATCCGTATAAATGATTTCTTTTGGCGCAAATCGTTTGATAGTATCCGATATCTTCTCTGATTCCAAATCCGAGAAATGATAGTAAACGAGTTCGGACGTAGATACGTCTGCGAAGGCAAGATAGATTGATTTTTTTTCTTTAAGATAGAGAGAGATATAATTGTTTTGATAGCTACCTATTAAATTATCTTCTACTACGGTGCCCGGAGTGATGATCCGCACTACCTCTCGAGTCATAATTTTAGCTTTTGGATCGTCTGGTTTGGTTTGTTCACAGACAACAACCTTTTTGCCAGCGGAGATGAGCCGAGAGATGTAACTTTCTGTGGCATGGAATGGAATGCCTGCCATAGGGATTTGGTTTTGTCTTTTTGTCAGTGTAATGTCCAGGATACTTGAGGCAATTTTAGCATCATCGAGAAACATTTCATAAAAGTCGCCCATACGAAAGAACACGATTCCGTCTGGATGTTTTTCTTTTACTTCCATATATTGCCGCATAACGGGCGTATTCAGTGCTTCATAGTCTTCTGACATTTTCTACCAACAACTTGATTTTTTTTGGATCTTTTTTGCCGTCAGTTTCAACTCCGCTTGCAACGTCGATACCTACCGCATTTGTTTCCGTTAAAGCCTGGGTTACATTCTGTTCGTTAATGCCGCCAGCGAGAAGAAAATTGCGTTCAACATCCTTTACAAATTCCCATGGGAATTTTTTCCCAGTTCCTCCACCTTCACCAGTTTCAAAGCTATCCAAAATCATTAGATCCAGTTTTGGGTAACCTAAATCTACATTTGAGATTGGTTTTTGAATTCGAAACGAAGGAAGGAGCATATTTTTTTGATACAAATTCTCGAAAAGGTATTTTGGCACATAACTATCGTTTGTGATCAACTGAATGAAATCTGGCTTATAAGATTCTGTTAGATGGAGTATTTGATCTTCTTTATTTTCAAAAAACAGAAAAACAACTTTTGGGAAGTTAACAGATTCTCTTTTTTGTAAAAGATTTTTAATTTGATCCTCTGAAATCTGACGTTTGGATTTTGGGGAAAAATTGAGACCAACAAAATCTACACCTAAGGAGTGGCAAAGATCCATCGTTTCCGTGGATTGGATTCCACAAATTTTGATTTTGTATTCTGGTCTCATTTAAGAACCAGACTGATTCAACTTAGATCAGATGCAATCGATCCTTTGTACCCAAAATGTAAAAATTTGAGGAAACTATCCTCATAGTTCAGCATTTCTTGTTTGGAAATATTTTGGCGTATCATTTGGACAAAGATATTCAGAAAGAAAGAGAGGATGTTTCGAACAATGAATTCATTTACCTCTCCCTTGAAGTTTGGATTTTTTTGTTTAAAATCCTGATACTGTTGAAAATTGATTTTAGTAAGTCGTGTGAGAACCTGCTCCGGAAAATTTTCCAATTCTGAACCTTGGGACTTCATCAAGAGGAGGACAAACTCTTCCCTATGAGAATCCACATACTCCAAAGCTAAATTGAATCTCTCCTTCCAAGTTTCGTAATTGTCATTAAAACGTCTTTCAAAGTAATCCGGGTGGGAAACATACTCAAAAGCTTTCTCCATTCCTTGTAACACTGGGTTTAAGATTTCGGTAAGCAGGTGCTCTTTGTTCTCAAAATAATTGTATATATTACTCGTGGACACTTTCGCTTTTTTTGCGATCGTCCGCATCGATGCTTTTTCAAACCCAAGTTGGATGAATTCATCTCGGGCTGCGATTAGGATCTCTTTTCTCGTGTGTTCTTTGGGTGTCTGCATAAACCTGAACGTTGTTTCCTAAATGAACAGTTTTCCTATCAGTTCTTTTGTAAAGTTTAATTTTCCATGATTGTAGTAATTTGGAGAACTTTTGACACAATTTCGTAGAGACGGAAACTACCAAGAGCAAAAATAGCTCCATCCACGGATTTTACAAATGTCCCAAGCTCGGAAATCGAGGAAACAGTCTGTGTAGGAAAAGGCAGGGACACGCGCGGGAACACACCAAAACCTTCACCTTCGAAAAAACAAAGAGAGGCCACGGGAAAATTCCGAAGCTCATCTAAAATCCCTTGACGGTCCTTGTCTCGTAAAGAGCCGAGAATGAGGTGGATTCGATTCTTCTGGTGGAAGATTTCCTGTAGCGAGTAACGAATTGCGTCGGGGTTGTGGGCGGGATCAAAGACAATATATGGATTTTTAGATAAGACTTCCATTCGTCCTTTGGGTTTGGGGAGCTCAGTAAAAGATTTTTTGATTATATCAGTCCTACGAAGATACCCGTCATCTAACATTTGATCAATGATAAATTTTGCATACTTGAAATTTTTCTCAAGATAGGGAATATCATCATCATCCAAATCGGATTTAAAAATTTTAAGCGGTAATTTATGTTTTGAAACAATGGACTCAATCAATTGATTGAGTTTTGTATCTTTTTGGTCCATCGAAAATACAAATTTAGTATTGGAACCAATAATACCTAATTTTTCGATACAGATTTTTTCTTTTGTATCGCCAAGAATTTCAGAATGATCTAAGCCAATTTTTGTGAGTACAATCACTTCAGCTTGTACGAGTTTTGTGGCGTCCAATCGACCGCCAAGACCCGCTTCCCAAATTTCGAATTTTGTAGATTTGGATTGAAAGTAAAAATAGGTGAAGATTGTCAAAAATTCGAAATAACTCAAACCTTTTAACTGATCGGAATATTTAGAAAAATCATTTGCGAAGAAATCTTCAATATCCGAATCATTCGATGGATTGTTTAAGATCGAGAGTCTTTCTATGGGTGAAATCAAATGGGGTGAGGTATAGAGCCCAACAATGTTATATGGTGAAGAAAGTAGGTGCGCTAAGTAATGAGAGGTGGAGCCTTTTGCATTTGTTCCAATTACAGAAAATCGAACGGGAGAAGAAGGAGAATATTTTGAACGAATATCATTCCATGTCTGGGAAAGTTCTGTTAAACTATAATCCTTAAAAACATTAAAATTTCTGGTCTTTTCCACATTTTGGAGGCTCTCCAAAAATCTAATGAAATTTTGATTCATTTACTTTCTCTTTTTTAAAATAGAATGAAGTATAGATTCCACTTTAAGGACCCAAACCTTTTTTGGTTCTATTCCGGTAAAAAGTTCAAATTGTCTAATTCCTTGGTGGAGTAACATATGATAGCCGGGAATAATTTTTGTTTTTTTAGACTTAGCAAATTTCACCAGTTCAGTTTCTAATGGGTTGTATACTATATCGAAAAGGGTTTGAGACCTTTCGAAAAAAGATTTTGGGAGCATGGGATCACCTTGGATTCCTTTCATTCCAAGTGGTGTGGTATGAATGACAAGTGAATACTTTTTTTTATGGTCCATTACTTCATCCAAATTAACGGATCTGAGCCAAGCGGGATTCCCTAAACTAACAAAAATATCTTGGACTGCTTTTTGGTTCCGTGCTAAGATATGAACTTCTTTTTTGATTAGTTTTCCTTTTGCTTTTGTTCTTAAGGTTTCCGCAATCTCAAATAAAATGCCTTTGGCACTTCCTCCGCTCCCTAAAACCAAAATAGAATCATTTGTATCCGGGCTTAGTAAACCAGAATCAAAGTTGAGTACAGATCGTACTGCACCTATTCCGTCTGTATTTACAGCATGGATACCTTCTTCAAAAATTAAGGTATTGGAGGCCTTCATCGTCTGGCTGGCTTTACATTGTTTAGTCCCAAGTGTAAATGCCCATTCTTTGTATGGAATGGTAACAGAAATGCCTCTGACACCTAATTCCAAAAGAGGGGAGATACCTACTTCTGACCAGTTTGGCCTTTCAAAAACGAGGTAAACACCATCGTACCGGGAAAGACCAAACAAGGTATTGTGTATCCATGGGGAAAGCGTGTGGCCTAAGGGATAGCCAATAATGCCAAAAATCTTTGTTTGTTTAGAATACAAAGGAGCCTCTTTTTTTTTATCTAATGGACGAAAGAGGTATAGTCCGAAAATTGAGTAGGTAAGGTATTCGGAATGATTTTTCTCCCACTCGCTGCACCCTCGGAACCCTGGACTATCCTAGTCGATATTTTATTCTTTTTTTTAGCATCGGCCGCCTGTGCCTATTATTTTTATTATTATAAAAGAAAGGATTTACTTGGGAAGTTTTGGGGTTCTACCTTTGTGGCAGGCATTGGGGCTTTGATTGTAGTAGCTACTTTACAAAATTATATTAGAGATATCATCATGTGGCTTATGTCACCTAAGATCGGTTCCACTCAGCTTTCCAATGTGAACTTGGTCGCTGTTTTTATGGGAGGTTATATTGCCCTCTATATTATGAACAGGATCAACCACAACAAGGAGAGGAGAGACTGACTTGCCTTTTTCATAGAGTTTAAGATACTTTAAAAAATTGTAATAAAAACCCAGAACTGCTAAAACAAAACCCGCCTTTCCATCAAGGAATCCCAATCGTATCCAATACATATAAAAGCCTTTAAATGATCCCTTTAAAAATGCCAAAAACAAACTACTTCGTTTGCCTTTGCGATATTCCTCTTCTGCAAAGAGAGTTGAATATCGATCAATGAATTGTAAGTGGTCGGAGATATTTTTGTAGGAAAAGTGATAGAGTGGAGATTTTAAATATCCAGGATCACCATCTAACAACACTCTTTCGTGAACTAGTCCTCCTCCAAATTGGCCTTTTGATTTTTTAAACAATCGAAGCTGGTAGTTTGGATAAAATCCGCTAAAACGAATCCACTTACCAAGATAGTAGGTAAGCCTTGGGATCATATATCCAACAGATGCGGGCTCCCCATTCGAAAAGAGTTTGAAGATTTCAGTCTTGAGTCCTTGGGAGACTACCTCATCTGCATCAATCGCTAGGACCCAATCATTTTTTGTTTGTTTGAGTGCGAAATTTTTTTGATCTGCGTATGTCTCAAAGTCCTTGGAAAAAACTTTGGCGCCGAGTTCTTTTGCGATTGCTACGGTTTTGTCTTTCGATTTGGAATCAACGATTACTATATCGTCGATAAAATCCAAAGCTTGCAATGTCCTTGCAATATTGTCTTCTTCATTTAAGGTAATTATGGCGCAAGAAATAGGAAGGAGCATAAAGTTAAGAGTTGCCTGAGTCGCGAACTGATGTAAATTTATCGTTTAATGGGATTTCTAAACGAGCAGTTGTCGCTTCTTCACCAATGATGATTCGGAAAAAATTTGGGTCTATTTGTTCACCCTTTAACATTATCAAGATGAGTGCAAGACCAAGACCGGCACCTTCTGTCGTATCCGCATTGTCCATATAGAACTGGGCGATGTCATCATACATCATACCTTTTTCGAGACGTTCGCGAATCGCTTTTTCCTCTTCCTTAGCAATGGGGGTGTTGTTGATCACTTCCATTGTAATTCCATTTTCGTTGTAATTGAAATTGATCAGGCAATAGTATCCCTTCTTTCGGGCCTTGGCTCCAAACTCGTTGGACATTTCCTCAGAAAAAAGTTCTCGGTATTCACGAACTCCTTTTGCATATTCGTCAGGAATTTCAAATCGATACCCACGCTCTTCAAAAAAAACCCGCTTTTGGTTTGCCTTACAGGCGTTGATTGCTAGTTCTTTGATGATTGTGTAGAGAGTGGGGACAAGAGTGGGGTGGGTTAACCTGTCTAATATCAATTCAACGGCTTGTTTGATATGAATCTCGACTTGTTTGGAAACGCGATGGGTCTTCAGCGAGAGAATTTTCCCGTTTTCGACATGTAATTTGATGTGGTCAGAAATCTCGCTTGTTTCCTTTCCCATACCCGAAATCTTTTCCATTCTAGTCCTTACTGTCAAGGTACTAAGACTGCAAGTATGAAAAACCTTACATCTATCGTCCTCATTTTCTTAATATCGGCATTTGTACCACCGATTCTTTTGTCTCAGAGTTTGAAAATAAAACAGGTTCGGATCTGGGATTCGGAGAAGAGAAACTTTGGCCCCGTGTCTGAAATCGAAGTTGAGCGTTCCCGAATCAAATCCATAAGGCCGTCAGAGAAAAATGGACCCGTAAAATTCTTACTCCCAGGGTTTTGTGATGCCACGGTCCATATGTCCAAAAATGGTCTCGGTGGAAATACACAGCCAGAGGATCTTTCCTTCCACCTTCGTTCCTACGTGAGTGCTGGTTTTAGCCATATTCTATCCATCGGGGATCCTGATCTCAGCCCACTTGAGCGAGAGATAACAAAACAAAAATGGCAGTCGCCGATCCTTATCCAAGCTCAGAGACCACTCCTCTACTCGGACTTCTCATTGGAAAATGATAATCTTTATCAAAATAAAATGCCAGTTCAGATGGATCCAAAACGAATTGGCATACTTCCAATTTTTTTAAAGGAAAAGGATGATAGAGGTTTCAACCAAAACCAACTCTTTGCGATTCGAAAAGACATTTTATTTCAAAACAAAACCCCTATCGTATATACGTTTGGAGATCCAACAAGTTGGGAAGATTCTCTAGATACCGGACACAATGTACTCTTTCATCCAATGCCAGAAACCGCTAAACTGAATAAAATCCAAAAACGTGGATTCTATTGGGCACCGATGATTTCGACACTTTATCTTTCCGAACTTTTGGAGTCTCCAGATAAAAAAAAACAATTGGTCGAGGTGCTGATTCCTCTCCATTCCAGTTTTTCAGAAAGAGGGAAGGAACCATTTTTAGCTCTTTCTCCCGAAGATCCTTTAGATCGAAAGGGAATTGGTTTCCAAGAGGCCTTTACTGTCTTCCAGGACAGGAAAGATCAGGTACAACTGGTCTTTGCGAGTGGAGCAGGCCACCTCGGTCTTCTTCCAGGGACGGCGGCTGTTGTAGAGATATTGCTTTGGGAAGAGGCAATGAAGCCAAAGAAGATTCCAGAGGGTAGTGGTGGAAGTTCCGAACATTGGTTTTTTCGGACATTTATTAGACCGTTCCAAAAAAATATCACCCTGATCCAACCAAATCCAGATCCAGAAACGATTCCTGAATACCGCCGAGAAATGATCCGAAGTTTGACAGACACGACCTGTGGGCTGATAGGAGCAGACCATAAAGGGAAAATTGAAGTTGGTGGTCCCGCCCATTTTTCGATCCTAACAGAGAATCCACTCTTTCGTATTTCTGGAATATTTCCAATTGAATCAATGGTGGTAGGAGGAAAATTGGTTTATACCCCTAAACCATCCCCAAGTAGGTAGTGCACGATGAAAGGTTCAAGCTCCGAATTCGATCGATTGTTAGAAGAAAGTTTTAAAAAAAGAAAATCGATAGAACCTGGTTCCAGACACCAAGCAAAAGTTACGTCAGTAAAAAATGACTATGTTTTTGTGAGAACACTCGGCTCCCAAGTTCTTGGAAATATTTCGAGTGATGAATGGAAAGATGAAATACCACCTAAACCCGGAGAGGTGATAACAGTCTATTTTTTAAAAGAGGATGCGGGTGATTTTTATTTTACAGCAAGTCTCGTAGGCGATACTATAACTCCAGATACCTTGGAGCTCGCAAACCAGTTTGAAATTCCAATCATTGGACAGATTGGTGTTGAAACCAATGGAGGTTTTGAGGTCAAACTGGGAGGGGTCTTGGGCTTTGTCCCGTTCTCACAATTGGATTCGAATCTAAGATCAAAAGATATAACAGGTAAACGTTTTAAGTTCATCGTATCCGAGATTCACTCCAAACAAAACAAAGTCGTTTTATCTCAGAAAAAAATTGCGGATCGGGAAAAAGAAACTAAGAAACAACTTCTTCGTGATGAATTGAAAGAAGGTATGTTCGTTACCTGTCAGATCAAAAGTATTCATAAATTTGGACTCATTGTAGATATGGACGGATTTGATGCTTTGGTGCCTGCGAGTGAAGCTACTTATAAAAAGAATGTTGATTTAGAAAAAGAGTTTAAAGTAGGAGAAAGTCTTCGTGCAAAAATTCTTTCTCTCAATTGGGAAGAAGGAAAATTCTCACTCAGTGCAAAAGATTTTTTATCCGACCCTTGGTCCGAAAAAATTCCGTTCAAAGAATCAGATATTCTTACAGGAATTGTTGAATCAATTAAACCTTTTGGTCTATTCGTAAAGTTGAATGATCATTTCCACGGTTTAGTTCCAAATAAAGAATCGGGTGTCCCACAAAGAACTCCTTTGAACACAGTGTACTCTCCTGGTCAAAAAATCGAAGTTTTTGTTTTGGAAATCAATCCAGAAAAAAGACAAATTGCGCTATCGATTTCAAAAGCTACGGAGACAAAAGATCGTATGGAATACCAAGAGTATTTAAAATCTGATTCAGAAACACCAGTTGTTTCGAGCTTTGGACTTGCTTTAAAAAAATCTCTCGAGAAAAAAAAGTAAAAATTGGAAGTCGCTTTATTTGAGCCAGAAATCCCGCCTAATACTGGTAATATAGCACGCCTATGTGTGAATGCGGGAGTGCCTCTGCATATCATTGGCCAACCGGCATTTGATTTGTCTGAGAAGGCTGTCAGAAGGGCGGGTCTTGATTACTGGGATGATTTGATCCTTTTTCGCCATGAGGGTTGGAACAATTTTTTACAGGAAAAAATGGCAAGTGAACAAAGAGTTTTTTTGGTTTCCAAATTTGGAAGGACCGTCTACTACGAAGAAAAATTCCAGACAGGGGATGTTTTTGTTTTCGGACGGGAGACGAGTGGTCTCCCGAAGGAAATCCATGAATCTGTTCCACCAGAGAGAATTTTATCGATTCCCATGGCCAAAGCGAGCCGATCGATCAATCTTTCCAATGCCGTTGCCATCGTTCTTTTTGAAGCACTGCGCCAAGAAAAAACAAGGACTTCCCCTTAATCTATAAAACAATTTACAACTCTTCCGTTCTCATTGAAATGGGAATATCATGCCGTTCCCTCTCTCTAGACCTGAGCTCGAGAAAGAAGTGAAATCCCTGTTTGCAGTGGGTCTCACTGGGAATGTTGCTGATTTTTTCTCTTGGGTCAAGATGGAGATACAAAGGAAATTCAAGGAAGATCCGAACACAACCCAAGAGCAACTGCAAACTGTACTTAACGAATTTGTTTCCCTGGGTCTTATCCAAACAAATCCTCTTGATCCTAGAGAATATCTCCTTACGGAAAAATCGACATTGATCAAAAAAATGGGCAATCAAGATAGATTTACAATTCTTGGTGCTCTTCACTTCAATCCGATGCAGTATGTACGCACTCGGCTCGATTACTTTCTATTTAGAAATGGAATTGATCCTGAGCTTAGAATGGATCTTTGTATTGCGACTGTGGAAGCTGTAGAGAACGCCGCCAAATATGGTGATGGTGGCAACGTTGAAATTGAATACCAAATTGATAAAAACAAAGTCTTAATTTTGGATATGGTAAACACCGTAAAAGACTTTAATCTTGAGGATGATATCCAACGTGGGAAGTTTTCATCTACTGCTACTTTAATGCGGGGTATGATGGTGATGCAAAAATTATTTGATACAGTCGATTTAGAAATCAGCGACAATCGCAAGCTAGCAATTCTCAAAGCAACTCGAAAGTTAGCATAGGCTCCTATGGCAAATTTCAAAATGGTATCTCCTTTTAAAGCGGCAGGAGATCAGATAAATGCTATCGATCAAATTGCCGATGCTTTTCATTCCGGTAAACAAAAAGTTACACTAGTTGGGGTTACAGGCTCAGGAAAAACTTTTACGATGGGAGAAGTAATTCAACGAGTAAAAAAACCTACCTTAATATTGTCGCATAACAAAACTCTAGCTGCTCAATTGTTTAGAGAATTTAAAGAGTTTTTTCCTGAAAATGCTGTAGAATATTTTGTTTCTTATTACGATTACTACCAGCCGGAAGCTTACGTTCCGACATCAGATACTTATATTGAAAAAGATATGTCTATGAATGAGGAGATTGATAAACTCCGATTACGTGCAACTTCCAGTCTTTTGGAAAGAGATGACGTAATTATTGTAAGTTCAGTCTCTTGTATCTATGGTTTAGGCTCACCAGAAGACTATATGAATAGTGTGGTGATGTTAAAAGTGGGAGATAAAATTGATCGCGATGTTCTCATTCGAAAATTTTTACACATTCAATACGCAAGAAACGATATAGACTTTAGTCGAGGTAACTTTCGAGTTCGCGGTGATAGTATTGAAATTATGCCATCTTATCAAGAGGAAGGTATTCGAATTGAAATGTTTGGCGATGAGATTGATAGTCTCTCAAAAATCGATCCAGTAACTGGCAAACAAAAGGTTAAATTGGAGCGAGTCGTAGTTTATCCGGCAAAACACTTTATTACGACAGGACCAAAAATCAAAGACGCGATAGAAAAAATAAAGGCTGAAATGTATGAACAAAAAGCCAAGTTTTTGGAAATGGGAAAACATCTCGAAGCAGAAAGGATCGAATCTAGAACCAACTATGATATGGAGATGTTGCTTGAATTAGGATATTGTAGTGGTATTGAAAATTATAGCCGGCACCTAACAGGTAGAAGTGAAGGAGAACGTCCCGCTTGTCTTTTGGATTATTTTCCAAATTTAGACTTTTTACTCATGATAGATGAGTCGCATGTTACACTCCCTCAAATTGGCGGAATGTACGCAGGAGATAGATCGAGGAAAATGACACTTGTTGACTTTGGATTCCGTTTGCCAAGTGCTTTAGACAATAGACCTCTTAATTTTGAGGAATTTGAATCTTTGACTCCGATGACTCTTTATGTTTCTGCAACTCCAGATACAAAGGAATTAGAAAAATCCGAAGCTATAGTGGAACAGATCATTCGGCCAACAGGATTACTTGATCCTATTGTCGAAGTACGGCCGACAGCAAATCAGATAGAAGATCTATTAGTTGAAATTCGAAAGCGGATACAGAATAAAGAACGAGTGTTAATCACAACCCTAACGAAGAAAATGTCAGAAGATCTGACTGACTATTATAAAGAAGTAGGTTTGAAGATTGCATACCTACACTCAGAGATAGATACCATTGAGCGAGTTGAAATCATTCGCGATTTGAGGAAGGGGGTGTATGATTGTTTGGTGGGAATCAATTTACTTAGAGAAGGGTTGGATATTCCCGAAGTTTCGATGGTCGCAATTTTAGATGCGGATAAAGAGGGTTTTTTAAGGAACTACAAATCTCTCATTCAAACAATTGGTCGCGCAGCTAGGAATGTAAATGGTATGGCGATTTTATACGCGGATCGAATGACGGACTCCATGAAAAAAGCAATTGGAGAGACTGAAAGACGGCGTATGCTCCAAGAAGCTCACAATCAAAAGATGGGTATTACGCCTCAAACAATCATGAAAGAGATTCATGATATGCTCCCAAGAGAAATGGCTGAAGAAAATAGTAAGGAAGCCGCTTTGGTTGAGATGGAAAAAGAATTCACTCTAAAGAAATATAAAACTAAGGACAAATTAAGGGATGCTCTAAAGAGAGAGATGCTCCGTTATGCGTCGGATTTAGATTTTGAAAAAGCTGCTATGTTTAGAGATAAAATGTTAGCTTTGGGCCCAGATAAAATTGAGCCAAGATAAAGATATCATTTCGATAAATCATAATATTTAAAATAAGGAATAAAATTTGGAAACAAACGAATACTGGGAAAATCCAACAAAATTGGCGAGGCTCGAGGATACTCTTCCAAAACAAATCTTTTTATTGCCGATTAAAGTTCGTCCAGTTTTCCCAGGAATCATAACTCCTTTGATAGTACCTGCGGGTAGATTTATTCCTTCGATCGAAGAGACTGCGAAAGGGGCGGGATTTATCGGATTGATTTTACTCAAGAAAGATGATTCTGACGAACCTTCTGAAAATAATATATACCAAGTAGGAGTGATCGCAAGGATTCTGAAAAAGATCAATTTGCCCGATGGAGGAATGAACATTTTGGTCAATACGATCCAACGATTCTCAATAGACTCCATTTCTTCGAAAGAGCCATTTTTAACTGCAAACGTGATTTATCCTTTGGAGGAAATTGGTACTTCAAAAAATAATATCAAAGCACTGATGCGGACTCTTTTGATTTTAACAAAGGAACTAGCGCAAAACAACCCTCTATTTACTGAAGATATGAAACTTACCATGATGAATGTAAATGAACCAGGTAAGATGGCTGATTTTGTTTGTTCAATTTTGAATTTGGAGAAAGAGGATTATCAAACTGTAATCGAAGCTGTTCAAGTAAATGATCGGTTAGAAAAAGTTTTACTTTTTTTGAGAAAAGAAATTGAGCTTGTCGTACTCCAAAAGAAAATCCAAGAACAAATCAACGATAAAATAGATAACCAGCAGAGACAGTTCTTTCTTAGAGAGCAATTGAAAGCGATTCAAGATGAGCTAGGCATTGGTGAAGATAAAACCGAAATAAAATACGATAAGTTATTAGAACGACTAAAATCTATTCCTGTTTCCGATGAAATTATTGCGGAAGTATCACGAGAAATTGAAAAGATAAAAACTTCCGATCCTGTTACAAGTGATTACAATGTAATTCGGAATTATCTTGACCTTATAGATGCCTTACCTTGGGAGAAGCCAGCTGTTAAGGACATAAACCTTCTACATGCAAAAAAGATTCTAAATCGTGATCATCATAAATTAGAAGATGTAAAAGAAAGAATTTTAGAATTTCTTGCTGTTCATAAGTTAAATCCAAAAAGTAGAGGATCTATCCTGTGTTTGGTGGGACCTCCGGGAGTAGGTAAAACATCTATCGCAAAATCTGTGGCAGAGGCTTTAGGAAGAAAATTTTATAGGTTTTCTGTTGGTGGAGTGCGAGATGAAGCAGAAATCAAAGGGCACAGACGAACTTATATTGGAGCTATGCCCGGAAAATTGATAGCTGCTATGAAGATCACAAAGGAAAGGGATGCTGTGATTCTCTTAGATGAAATTGATAAAATGTCGCCAGGATTTCAAGGAGATCCTCAGGCAGCTCTACTCGAAGTTTTGGACCCGGAACAAAACTCAAATTTTAGAGATCATTATTTAGATCTACCCTTTGATCTTAGTGATGTTTTTTTTATTGCCACTGCGAACACGTATGAGCCTATCCCACGCGTACTTTTAGATCGTATGGAAGTCATACAATTATCAGGATATATTACGGAGGAAAAGGTTCAAATTTTCGAGAAGTATCTCTGGAAAAAAATATTTAATAAAAATGGTTTAAATCCAGACCTATTTTCGATGAAGAAAGAAACGATATCGTATTTGATCAATTCTTATTCTCGGGAGTCAGGTTTAAGAGGGCTTGAGAAAACATTTGATAAACTGGTTCGTAAAATTGCCCTAAAACACGTGTTAAAAGAAAAATATTCCAAAGAAATTCGAGAAAAGGATCTTATCGATTTTTTAGGTGCGCCTCCATTTGTTGATGATCGAATGACGATTCCAAAGGTCCCTGGTACTGCTTTAGGATTGGCATGGACGAGTGCTGGGGGTTCTACTCTGCTGATCGAAGCAGTCTTTGTCCCAGGCAAGGGCGGACTCATGTTAACGGGGCAAATGGGAAAGATGATGGAAGAGTCTGCAAATATAGCGATTTCCTTTGTAAAAAATTATCTCGACGATTCCAAAGTTTTTGATAACAAATCAATACATCTACATGTCCCCGATGGAGCAACCCCCAAAGATGGACCTAGTGCAGGAATTACAATGGCAACAGCCATTCTATCATTGGCCAAGGGAGAAACAATACTTCCTGGATTTGGAATGACAGGTGAACTTACGTTAACTGGTGAAGTTTTGGCGATAGGAGGACTTCGGGAAAAAATTGTAGCAGCCAAACGAGTGGGAGTTAAAAAGATTATTTTTCCAAAAGATAATGAAAAGGCCTTCCAAGAAATACCAGATTATGTTAAAAAAGGCGTTCAGTTTTTCCCAGTCACTCGATTTGAGGAAGTAGCAAATCTTGTTTTTAAACAAAAAAAGAATAGAATAGTAAAAAAGAAGAAGAAGTAATTTAATTTATGAAACAAGAGTCTTCGTTTGTGTTGTTTTTTAGAGTCATTTACCTATATTTGAAAGATCTAGTCAGTCTGCTCTGGAAAAATAAAAAACGAGTTTTTGTAATCGGATTATTTCTATCAATATTTTTATCTTTATTCTTTCTTGCTGGTGCTTACTTGGTATGGTCTGGCGAAGAAGCTCGCGTACAAAAATCTTTAGAAAAATATCGGTCGGAAGTCTCAAATTTTTATGATACGTTCCAGCCTAAGTCTATTAAAATATTAGATAAAAATGGAAAACTAATTGGTGAATTTTATCGAAGGAATTTTCGACCGATTCGCACGGATAATTTAAATAAACATAATATGATTGTTTGGGCCGTCCTGTCCTCGGAAGATCGAGAGTTTTTTTCTCATTCTGGACTGAATTATTCTGCAATAGGGAGGGCTGTATTTACCAATTTGATTAAATTCAGATTGTCACAAGGTGGATCGACGATTTCCCAGCAGCTTGCTAAACTAACTTTAAATTTAGGGAAAAGAAATCTTTTTAATAAACTAACGGAATTGTATTGTACATTTTATATAGAAAGCCATTTTTCCAAGGAAGAGATTTTGGCGATGTACTTAAATCAAATCTTTCTCGGAGAAGGAAATACTGGTGTTGAAGAGGCATCTAGATACTATTTTCGCAAACCAGCCTCTGAACTGACACCTGAAGAGGCTGCTATGATCGTAGGTATTATTCCAGCTCCAAGCGTTTACAATCCCGTAAGGAATCTACATATATCATTGGTTCGGCAAAAACGTGTTCTTATGGATATGGCGAGATATCCTGAATTGCACCCGAACCAAAGAGAAATACCTAAAAAATTTTCTGAATCTTTGGATCTTAACTTAAAACGATTTCGAACGATCTACAAAGTTAAAGAGCATAAAGACGAAGAAGGAAATATCAGAAATACTAGTGAAATTGGTAAGTATGGATCTGACAAAGACTTTCGAGTTAATTTGGCTCCCGATTTCAATTCAGAGATTCGAAGATTTATTTTAGATAATTTTTCCAATGAAGATTTAGAAGAAAGAGGATTATTCGTTCATACAACACTAGATATAGATAAACAGAGATTAGCTGAAGAATCTCTGAGGATAGGAGTTGACTCGGTTCGATCTGATTTAGTCAAACAGGAAACTGAATATCAGTCTAAAGGTAAAGGAGAGCTTGCAGAATTGACTCGAGCTATCCTACCTCTAATGAATGGAGCCATAGTTTCGATGGATCCGGAGACAGGTGACATTGAAGCATTGGTTGGAGGTTACAAGATATCCAATTCGTTTCGATTCAATCGTGCTGAAGATGCACGAAGGCAACCTGGTTCCACTATAAAAGCCTTAGTATATGCACTTGCCTATGAGAAGCGAGTTGTAAATCCAGCTTCCAAGATTAAAGATGAAAAGTTAAACATTTCTGGCTATTCCCCAAAAAACTGGTATAAGGGATATAAGGGTGAAATAACAGTCAGACAGGCTTTAGCTCAATCGGTCAACACAGTCTCCGTCAAACTCTTGAATGAAGTTGGAGTATCATACTTTATAAAGAAAATTAGTTCGATTTTGTCTATTTCGGAATCAGAAGCAGAGGAAAGATTTCAGCCTAACCTATCTTTGGCGTTGGGTTCTGGCGAATTAAGCCCTGTCGAATTATCGGTGATTTATGCAACGCTTCTGAACGGTGGAAGAAGAGTATCTCCTCGAAAAATTCTAAAGATAACAGATTCCGATGGTAATGAATTTTACTCTACTTCTCCCAATGATGCTTCTGAACAAATTTTGGATCCCGTAGCATGCGCAATGGCTGTCAATACGTTAGAGTCTGTATTAACAGAAGAAGGTACAATGAACCTTAAGAAAAAAGATGGTGAAAATAACCTTTATGCTGGAAAGACGGGGACAGTTCAGTCTCCGAATATCAAAAATTCAAGATGGAAATCGCTAAAAGGTGTAAGGGATGTTTGGTTTGCAGGACTTACTCCTCGAAATGTAACTGTTGTTTGGGTTGGCCATGATGAAGGTGCGCCTTTTCCAGGTTCGGGTTCAGGTGTTTCAGGGGGAATCTGGATTCGTTACATCCAAGCAGTAAAATCAAAAATGGGACTAGGTAGCCAACTCATTCCAAATTTTGTTGGAGAGTTTGTGAAAGTTGATACTTGTGCCGACGATGGAACAATTCTCGAAACCTCGCCCAATTATACTTGTAAGACTCCTCTCTTTGGACAGTATTATTTTATTGGTAGTTTGCCTGAAAAACGGGCAGGATTCCTAAAACAAGAATCTCCAAGTCCCATTCAAAATCTTTCAGATGATGTTGGTAATCCTACAGACACTGAAATTACAACATATGATGAGTCTGGTAAGAAAATTGCTGATCCAATAACAATTGATAGTGTAGAACTTGAGCCACCGATTATAAATAGTCGGAAAGATCGCTATATCGAAGAAACTCCCTAGAAACGAGATAGTTTTCTTGGATAGACCACAAAAATAGCCATGGCATATCCGCTTCAATTTGTCTAATGACATCGATTGTTTGGTCTTGGCTAAGGCTTTCTTTGTTATCAAAAAGAATGCGTAATTTTTCATTTTTATAAAAAGTTCTATTCCCTCCATTTCCTAGTTTATCAGGATGGAATAAAGGGTCTAAAAAATTCCAAATAGAATCATAATCTGAATACCATGTAAGTAATGTTAAATCTCCAAGGCCCATTCCATTCTCTTTATACAACGGAGCCTTCTCTAACGGCTTAAGTTTTATCTTTAAACCAAGATCAATGAGTGATTGAACGATTGCTCTTCCTTTTGTTTGATTTTCATCATCACTCTTCATTCGAAACTCAAGTTCTTTATTCAAAATTTTTGGGTAGCATTTTGATTGTTTTAAATACTCCTTCGCTTTAACTAAATCAAACGGGACTGTAGTGAATCTTTGATTCGGGAATTTTTCCAAAAAGTAAGGTACTGGTACAGGACCGTAAGTTAGATCTGCCTTGCCTTCTAAGATTTTTTCAATCAAAAGATCTCTGGGAATGCTAAGATTCAGAGCGATTCGAAAATTTTTGTCCAAACAAGGATTGGATCCATTTATAGCAACGTATTGAACAGATCTCCCTTTTTTTGTGAGGGTTAAATCTTCTGTCGCTTCTGGAATTGAAAGTAAAAAATCCGAGAGTTTAAAGCCATCTAACTTAGATTTGCGATAAAGGAAGAGCGATGTTGTCGATTGAGGTAAAATTAAAAACTCAATCGTCTGTGGTAAGTTCTTATTCGACTCTCTTTTTTTTAATTTTAAGAATTCATTTTTTTTCCATTCAATACATTGATAGGATCCGTAGCCTTCAATGCTTCCATTCATTAGAAATTTTTCTTTCGAAATAACACTAACAAAGGGAAGTGATAAACTTTCTTTGAGACTTTTTAGAGAAATTTTAGGCTCTATTTCTATTTGTATAGTTTTGTTTGGTGTGATCTCGACCTTTTTTAAAAATCTGAAATCATGTTTCCGTGGATAAGTTTCTGAAATTAGCCTTTGTAGACTGAATTTAATATCTTCTAGGTTAGGTGATTGTTCTTTCAAAGAAAGGATTAAATAAGTTTTTCCCTTAAGATTTTTGATCTCCTCCGTTTTTACCCAATCGGATACAATATCGCTTTCTTTCCTATAGTAGATAGACTTGTGAACAAATTTTGCAAGTTTCTGACTGGTTAAATCTGTTAGGAATAAAGGGTCCAGACTATTCGGATCGGAAGGCAAAGCGATTCGGATGTCCGCCGGAGGTTGGTTTGGCTTGCAAAAAGTGAGGGACAGAAAAATCAAAAAGAAAGACAAGGTAATGAAACGTGAAGATTTATCGAAAGCTCTGGCCATATCTGGTTCGTTACAAATACAGACTAAGTTTGGGAATATTTTTGTCTATATTTGTTTCCATTTTTAACGGAGCTTCACTAACGTCCTTAATTCCAATTTTTGATTCCCTAGGAACAGGGGAAAATTATAAATTTCAAATTTCTCTTACAAAAAAGGATGAAGGTCTGCTGAGAGATTTTAAGTCTCCAGATCAACTAACGGGACTTATATATTGGGAATGGAAGTTTGCAAAATTGAAGGTTTCTGTAAATGAGGAACTTTCCAATAAGAAACCAGATGATTTGGTTTATCTGTTCTGTTTGATAATTCTCCCTATCTATTTTTTAAAACTTTTGTGTCTTGCAGGTACCGTATATTATGTTAATTCGGCAGGACTACTCGCAGTTAGGGACCTTAGACTTGCCTTATACCAAAAATTGCATGTCCTACCCTTAAATGATTTTTTCAAAGAAAAAACTGGGGTCTTGATGAGCCGCGTCATTAACGATGTCGATATTGTTGGTAAAGTTATTTCCAATGATTTAAAAGATGCAATAAACGATTTCTTTTATATCATTACCCATTTGATTATTCTCCTGGTTTTGAGTTGGAAGTTGTTTTTTTTGCTTTTTATCGTTATTCCCTTGATTGTTGGCCCAGTTAGTTCGTTTGCGGATCGAATACGAAGGACTACAAAAAACCAACAAGAACAATTATCTGCCTTAAATGGCGACCTCCAAGAAGTAATATCAGGGATTCGGGTCATTCGAGCTTTTTCCATGGAAAACAAGGAATCGGAAAGATTTCTAAAAGTGAATACAGATCTATCTGAAAAAACTTTTAAAACTCATTTTTACCACCAGATTGGACCCGCCTTGACAGAGTTATCTGGCTCAGTCGTGACGATGGTCTTTTTGGGTATCGGTGCCTACCTTTTAGAAGACCCCAGTTTCTCCAAAGGGATGTTTATCGCATTTTTTTTGACGCTTATTTTTCTGATGAGACCCTTAAAACAAATGAGTATCTTGGTGAATCTTGTGCAAGGTTCAAAAGTTGCTGCAGATAGAGTATTTGAGATTTTGGAAAGAGAAGTTGATATAAATGAGCCTACTAATCCTGTATCTTTGGGAAAACTTCAGAATCAGATAGAATATCGGAATGTATCTTATCTATATCCAGGCACGGAGACTTTAGCAATAAAGAATATAAATCTCAAACTTGTGAAGGGTGGAACCATCGCTATAGTTGGTTCTTCCGGAGCTGGTAAATCCACTTTAGTAGATTTACTGCCTCGACTCATCGATCCTTCGGAAGGTGGAATCTATTGGGATGGTATAAATGCAAAAGATCTAGCTCTTGATAATTTGCGAAAAAGAATTGGTGTAGTATCTCAAAATATTTTTTTATTCAACGGGTCTATAAGAGAGAACATTGCGTACGCAAAACCTGACGCTTCAGAAGATGAGATCCGAAGGGCAGCCGAAGACGCGTTTGCATCTGAATTTATTGAATCCTTTGAAGATGGATACGATACCATAGTCGGTGAGAGAGGGGTAATGCTTTCCGGTGGTCAACGCCAAAGGATATCAATTGCGCGTACGTTGCTTGCAAATCCCGAAGTACTAATTCTAGACGAAGCGACATCCGCTCTGGATACGGAATCGGAGAGATTGATCCAACAAGCTTTTGTTCGTTTGTATGAAAACAAAACGGTTATAATCATTGCTCATCGACTTTCCACTGTCAAAATAGCAGATATGATTTATTACTTGGAGAATGGAGAAGTTGTCGAAAATGGTACACACCAAGACTTACTTTCGACACCAGGTTCAAAATATAAGCGGCTCTACGAACTTCAGTTTTCCAGTTCTCACTAAGAAGAATATAATGTTTGTCTTAAGCAAGCATACTTGCACCACAATTAGGACAAAACTTTGCGTTTGGAATCGGAATAGAAAATCCGCAAGAATGGCATTTCCATGGGGCGAACTTTCCCGATTCGGTTTGATTCCCTGTTGCTACTGTTAACTTACTATTTTTTTGCTTTGGATTTATTTTGGATTCGGTAATTGCGGATTCAATTTCATCTAACTCTTCAATATATGGAATGGATTGGCTTTGGAATTCTTCCTCTGAAAGTTTGCCCGAATCAAAATCGGAGCGTACATCTTTCAATGAATCGAGTAGGTTTCTCTTTTTTTGAAGTAAAGGTTTTAACATCTCCGATTCGTCTTTTCCAAATGGAGATACGTCTTCCTTAAATCTATAGTAGAATATAAAAAATGGTAAAAATAGAATCAATCCAAATAGAAGATAGTAAAAAACTAAGAGAAAGTCCATACTGATTAGAATTTGGACTTTTTCTTTTTCTGCAATCTCTTTATCCTGTAAGAAAGGAATTATGTAATATGGGCGTAACAAACAGCTTAATAGAAAGTAAACTTATGACTAGCGACGAAGTGGCGAAACGATTGCCAAAAAATGTAACTTTCGGCTGCTCAGGCTTTACTCCTGCTGGCTATCCTAAACTAATTCCGGAAGCCTTTGCTAAACGTATAGAAAGAGAATCAAAAGTAGGGAACGAATTTTCCATCAACCTATATGCAGGTGCATCAACGGGAGATGAGTTAGATGGCGTGCTTGCGAGAACGGGAGCCCTGAAACTTAGGATCCCTTATCAGTCTAACGCAGATTTGAGAACCAGGATTAATGGTGGCTCTATAGATTTCATCGATATGCATTTATCTCATGTGGTTAAATATATTGAACATGGAATATTGCCAAAAATTAATGTAGCAATTGTTGAAGCAGTTGATGTGACCGTCGATGGTAAAATCTATTTGAGTACGTCGTCTGGGATGAGTGCTACTTATCTAAATGCGGCCGAGGAAGTGTATATAGAGCTAACAGATGTTCACCCTATTGAACTTAAAGGATATCATGATATCTATCTTCCAGCTCATAAGGAAAGAGCTATGCCAATTCCAATTCTGACTCCCAGCGATAGGATTGGTTTGCCATACATTCAAATTTCTCCTGAAAAAATTAAGGGGATTGTACGTTCGAGTAAAAAGGATGCAGCGACAATATTTAAAATTCCGGATGATGACTGTCAGTCTATCGCCAAACATGTATTGGAATTCATACAACACGAAATCCAAATGGGTAGAATTCCGAAAGAATATCTTCCCTTTCAAAATGGAGTAGGTAATATTGCAAATGCTGTTCTCTCCAGCATGGCAAAGGATCCAAAATTCCATGCTATAGAAATGTATACGGAAGTAGTTCAGGATTCTGTCTTTGATTTGATCGACGCTGATAAGTTAGTAATAGCATCTACCTCGGCCCTGACCTTTTCAGAAAAAGGTTTAGAGCGATTCCATACAAATATAAACGAATGGAAATCCAAGTTTATCATCCGTCCCCAGGAGATTTCCAATCATCCTGAAGTTGTACGAAGAATGGGTTTGATTGCAATGAATACCGCAATTGAAGTAGATATCTATGGAAATGTGAATAGTACACATATCATGGGAACTTCTATGATGAACGGAATCGGTGGGTCTGGTGATTTTACCAGGAATTCCCATTTGAGTATATTTATGACACCATCCATTGCAAAGAACGGAGACATTTCCGCAGTTGTTCCCATGGTTTCTCATACGGATCACAATGAACACTCAACCATGGTTTTTGTCACAGAACAAGGGCTCGCTGACTTGAGAGGCTGTCCTCCGAAAAAGCGAGCAGAATTGATTATCAACAAATGTGCTCATCCAATGTACCGGGATAGATTGCGTGAGTATTACGAATCAGCTCTGGTAAAATCTAAAGGTAAACATACTCCGCATGATTTGGAGAAAGCTCTTAGCTGGCATATCCAATTTTTAAAAACTGGCACAATGAAATAGTTTTGGATTGACAAAACCCAATACCCGGAGGGGTATTGGGTATGAGTCTATCAGAAGAACAAACCAAATTGATCCACCGCATCAACCGGATACAAGGTCAATTGGAAGCCATCAAAAATACCATCACAAACGAAGAGAAAGACTGCGAAAAGGCAATCCTTCTTCTAAAGGCAGCACACCAAGCGATGAAAAAATTCGGTGAGGCATACATACACGAATATATGAATCATTGCTTCCAAGAAAAAAAGTCCGCAAGTTTGATTGAATCCGATGTCAAAAAAGCAATTTCCGCCGCCTTTTCTCTCTAATTTAATTTTTTTTTAATCAAATCCCCTTTTAAAAAATGACACATATACCCCCATGGGTATATGTGGTAATAATATATAATACTATAGGGGGTATGGTATGTATCTTGCTTCAACAAAAACATGGTATTTAGAGAGAGTAGTGTTCCTGATTGCGGGACTTTTTACTCTATTGGGACTTGGTATTGGTTACTTTTTGTCTCCCTGGGGGTTCGTTCTAAACTTACTCGTAGGTCTCAACCTAGTCGTTTTTGCAAGTATTGGGTTTTGCCCCATGGCAATTTTCCTAGTGAAATGCGGAATCAAACCAAGAGAGCAAGGTTAAGTCAATGAATCGTTGGCTTTTTCTATTTATTCTGATTCCCTTTACTTTGTTTGGTGAAGGTTTAGATTTTACGGAACTTTGGAAACAAATTGAGGAGAATTCTTCTGAACGAAAGGCAAAATACCTATTGTGGAAGGCAGGTGAGATCGCTCGGGATCGTTCGGATAGACATTTTTTGCCTAGAGTTTATACAGATTTGCGGTCATTTCAGACGAATGATCCAGCCTTAAACTTTTTGGGAAAGTTGGGTCAAAGGAGTGCGACGGACTCCGATTTTTCAACGGCTTCTACTCGAGTACGACCTGGAAATTTTTTAGATCAGAATAACCAACCGCATACGGGACTCAATTCTGACTCTATAAACTTAATTGCGAAAGATAATTTAAACTATCCTGGTAGCAATATATACTCACGTGGAACTTTGGGGGTCGATCTTCCCTTGTATGAAGGTGGTTCCTCTACTGCAATGGCTAGCATGATGGAAAAAAGATCAGCTGGATTGAAACATGAGTGGCTGTTTATACGCGACCGGGAATTCGCTCAAGCTGGCTTTTACTACCGTTCTGTCCAATCCTTACGTGAATTTAAAAATCGGTTGGAAACCATCCATAAAATTGAAGCACGATTTCAGTCAAATTATTCTTTACGTAATAAAGGTAACCCAGTAGGATACTCGGGTTTTCTTGCTTTAAAGTCATTAAAAAATCAAATAAAAGTATATAATAATACAGTTGATCTTCAGATTACAGATTATCTAAATACACTGCAAATTCTATCTAATCTTACGAACACTGATTTGAATTTCAAAGAGATAGAGTTAGATCCATTCTTAGAACAATATTTCCCCTTAAACTCAGAGTATGAGCGATCTCAGGTTATAAACGCACAGCTTAAATATGCGGAAGTAGACAAGCTGAAATCGGATGTTGAAATGTCAAAATTTCTGCCAAAGATTGGAGTATATTCCGAAGCTTATGCATACCAAGGAAGTCGAAACTTTGCAAATGCATACCAAGCAGGTGTTTATGTTCAAATGAATCTATATTCACCTAAAGAAATAGGAAGTGTTGAAGAGGCAAAGTTAAATGCTGAGGCGAGTTTTAAATTGATTCAAGAAAAAGCCAAAGCGGAAGAGCTTCATCTGACTACATTAAAAATTAAAGAGAGATCGCAAAGAGAAAACTTGGATTTACTTAGGGAAACTTACAGGTTCCAAGAAGAGCAAGTATCCAATATTCAGAAATTATTCCAATCTGGAGCAGCAAGTGCCATCCAATTTGCGGAAGTATTGAATAGAACTCTAGAAGTTTCCAAATATTTAATGGAATCAGAGATCGCTTATCTTCAAACCAGAACAGAAATCTCACTCTACACAAAAAAGGACAATTCCAATGAATAGTTTAGAAGAAATTCGAAAAGGATTTGCAGGACGACTTGCTGAGACTTTTTTGCATTCGAGGCTTACGCCTGTTATAGCAGTCATAAGTTTGTTACTTGGGCTTTTTTCTGTTTATCTTACTCCCAAAGAGGAAGAACCGCAGATCTCAGTTCCTATGATCGATATATCCATTCCTGCCCCAGGGTTTTCTCCTGAAGAAACGGAAAGAAAAATTACAGAAGTGGTTGAGAGATCGGTTTGGGGATTAGAAGGAGTAGAGTATGTTTATTCCACAAGTAAATGGCACGGTTCCTATATCACGGTTCGATTTAAAGTTGGAGAGCCAATAGAACCTTCTCTTTTAAAGATTCACCATAAACTAATGGAGGTTCGATCGGAGCTTCCTATCAATACAGGCGATCCTTCTGTTAAGTCCTTTTCAATTGATGATGTTCCTTTTTTAGCGTTGAGTTTTAGCTCAACAGAAAAAAACGATTACGAACTTCGAACACTTGTTGCTCCACTTGCTAGAGAACTTTCTTCAACACCGGATTTATCTAAAGTACAGATGTTAGGAGGACTCAAGAAAACGATCCGAGTAAAGGTGAATCCAAGTTCATTGATAAATTATGGAGTTACACTCTTAGAAGTTGCCGAAAGTTTAAAACAAAACGATGCTTTCGTTCTGGCTGGCAAAAATTGGTCTAAAACAGAGTTGCTGGATGTTGAGGTAGGTGGTGTTTTAAAGAGTGTTAAAGATGTGAGCCGTTTGCCAGTTGCACAACGGGGAGGTAGAGTAGTCCGAATCCAGGATCTAGCAATTGTCGAAGACGCTCCAGAAGAGAGGACTAAGTCTTCTGTCTTATACGATAAAGCATTAGGTTCTGAAAAAAGGGATGCGATAACAATAGTTTTTGCAAAGCGAAAAGGTACAAATGTTGTTAATTTAGCAAATGACCTTTTGGAAAGAGTGTCCACTTTTCAGAAAAAACTTCCAGAGGATATCAAACTAACGGTTATTCGTAATTATGGGAGTACTGCTGAAGATAAGTCTTATGAACTTATAGAACACTTGTTAATCGCAACTATATCTGTAACTGTTTTAATTGCACTTTGGATGGGATTCCGATCTGCGATCGTGGTTGCCATTGCAATTCCTGTTACCTTGGCATTGACGCTGGCGATCTATTATTTTCTAGGATACACTCTAAATCGAGTTACCCTTTTTGCTTTGATCTTTTCCATCGGAATTCTGGTGGATGATGCAATAGTAGTTGTGGAAAATATTGAGAGACATATAGAAGAGAATCCAAAATTAGGAATCATTCGAGCTACTATCATTGCAGTATCTGAAGTTGGAAATCCAACCATCCTTGCGACTTTTACTGTGATTGCTGCAATCTTGCCAATGGCTTTCGTAAGAGGGTTGATGGGACCATATATGAAGCCAATCCCAGTTGGTGCATCTCTAGCTATGATTCTTTCGCTTTTGGTTGCTTTTATAATTACACCATGGGCGTCTATTCGAATATTAAAGGATACACATATAAAAAGTGGAAATCAACATGAGAGTGAAAATCTTTCCTCAAAAATTTCAAAATTAGATAGAATCTATATACAATTTATGGATTGGTTATTGTCCTACAAAAAAAATGCTTTCTTGTTCGGTGGAGTGACTATTGTACTGCTTTTTGTATCAATGGGTTTTGTAGGATTTAAGTGGGTAAAGGTAAAGATGTTACCATTTGACAACAAAGAGGAATTCCAAGTACTTCTCGACTACCCAACGACTACATCTCTTCTTAAAAGTCAAAAACGGTCAGAAGAATTGGTAGAGACTTTACTTTTACATCCTCAAATTGAAAAAATCCAAATATACGCTGGGGAAGCAGCCCCCTTTTCATTTTCTGGAATGGTTAAACACTCCTTTCTTAGAAATTATGAATACATGAATGACTTACAAATCATCCTAAAAAACAAAACTCAAAGAAAAGAGTCAAGTCACGAGATTATAGAAAGTTTACGGCCAATCATACATGACTTTTCGAAAAAGTACAATGTGGTCTCTAAAGTTTTAGAGATTCCACCGGGTCCTCCTGTACTGGCGACTATGGTTGCAGAAGTCTATGGCCCAGATTCCGAAATAAGGGAAAAGGTCTCCAAGGAAATCTATCAAATCTTTTCCGAAGAACCAAGTGTCGTGGATTTAGATTCCTCCTCCAGATTGGGTAGGCCAAAAATTGTATATCCTATAGATTTTGAAAAATCAGGAATCTTTGGGATTAAAACCCAGGGGTTAGCGCATACTGGCGTCTATCTATTCTCTGAGTCACCTATAGTAAGTTTGGCGACAGTTGGAAGTCCTGAAGAGGTAACAGTAAATCTATCTGTCATAGAATCTTTCAGAGGATCCAAAAATCCATTCCAGAATCAGAATATCATGTCTATGGAGTCGGGTGTTATTTCGGCAGAAAGAGTATTAGGAAATCCCAGAATAGAAGAAGATAGATCTTTATACAGAAAGAATCTCAAGCCGGTAAGTTATGTCATGAGTGAACTTTCTGGAGCTGAAGAAGCACCTGTTTATGGTATGATGAAACTTGCGCCAAAAATCGGATATGATACACAAACAGCAGATGTGCCGTGGAATACAACAAAACCTGTGATCAAATGGGACGGTGAATGGTTTATTACCTATGAAGTTTTTCGCGACTTAGGTGGTGCCTTCGCAGTGGTTATCCTTCTCATTTATATTTTAGTGCTAGGTTGGTTTAAGAGTTATACTGTCCCACTTGTAATTATGGCGCCTATACCAATTTCTCTAATTGGAATTTTGCCAGGTCATTTTGCCATGGACGCTTATTTTACGGCTACTTCTATGATTGGATTTATTGCAGGCGCAGGGATTATTGTTCGAAATTCGATCATACTTGTAGATTTTACAGAAGGTGAAATCAAAAAAGGAATAAATCTGAAAGAAGCAGTTATCCACGCAGGTGTTGTGAGGTTCCGACCTATGTTGCTAACTGCATCTGCGGTCGTTGTAGGAAGTTTCGTCATGCTCTTTGATCCTATATTCCAAGGTCTAGCCATCTCGCTTATGTTTGGTGAGATAGCGGCTACGTTCCTCAGTCGTTTTGCTGTTCCTGTTCTCTATTATTGGTTGATAGGAGACTCTAGAAAGGGAGCAATCCAACACGGGTGAATGATTTTGATTTGCCAAATAAAAAGCCAGGACTTTCGACCTGGCTTTTTTATCCAAAATCTTAAAGGCTAATGACTAGCGAGTTCCTTGGTTTTTGATTTCGCTGTGGTTTAGATACAAACCAGCTGCTGTCAAGGATGGTGCTCTTACGTGCCCAGTATATTGGATGAATGTTGTGCCTCCGCTTGTTACAGAGGATTGGCATAGGCTGAGTCCGCCTGCACGGTTGTATCCGCAAGCAGAGTGGTAGGCAACAGCATAGTCGTCTTCCCCTGGAAGAATCGCTGATGCACCAAATGCACCTTTGTAACCAGGAACGTGGTGGATTTGAACACCCGCCGTATTGTTATGGTTATACGCTCCTCTAGCAG
The DNA here is from genome assembly GCA_027533185.1 of Leptospira sp. Lineage (GTDB taxonomy): Bacteria > Spirochaetota > Leptospiria > Leptospirales > Leptospiraceae > Leptospira_A. Next base: position 47,740 of record JAPZTS010000040.1, read on the forward strand.
TTGCAACGATCAGGGATCTGTCCATTGCATTTCCACCAAACCCAAATGAAATTCCGTTCAGAGCGGATGCAAGTTCAGAACCACCAGAAGCCGCAGCCAGAGCAGTTACTTTTGTGATATTGAATCCACGAGAGGAGGCAGTTGCACCTAAACTAGCCAACCAAAATTCGATCGCATAACATCCGGCA